>JANQJF010000049.1 GCA_028281765.1 Planctomycetota bacterium
TCGCATTCGAGGCTCGTGGCCGATGGTGTTCGGAGACTGTCGCGCTATTGTCGCGCCGATGCCGGAGAAGTCCCCGCGATTTTGGCTGTTCAAGTCCGAGCCGGACGTCTACTCGATCGACGATCTGCAGCGCGACAAGCGCACGACTTGGGAGGGTGTCCGCAACTACCAGGCGCGCAACCTGCTGCGTGACGACATGAAGCGCGGCGATGGCGTGCTGTTCTACCACTCGAACGCGAAGCCCCTCGCCGTCGTCGGCGTCGCGAAGATCGTCAAGAACGGCTATCCCGATCACTTCGCTTGGGAGCAGGGCCACAAGTACTTCGACCCGAAGTCGGATCCCGAGGACCCGGCGTGGTACATGGTCGACGTTTCGTTCGTCGCGAAGTGCGAGGCCGAGGTGACGCGAGAGTCGATGCAGGACGAGAAGGCGCTCGCAGAGATGATGGTCCTGCGTCGCGGTGCGCGACTCAGCGTGCAGCCGGTGACTCCCGCCGAGTGGCGAACGGTGATCGAGATGGGCTTCCCGAAGAAGGCGAAGACCGTCCTCGGCAAGTTCTGAGGCCTCAGCCGGTCGCGGCGCGTTGCACCGCGTCACGAGCCGCTGTACACCGGTCGCGTCGTGGCTGTAGGCGCGTCCCTGCGTCGGTCGGACCGCCATGTAGGGAGTCACCGTGGTCAGGATATCGCGCCGCGGGGGCGCTCATCATTTGGTTCGTCGGGAACCGAGAGGGAGGTTCGAAGCGGGAAGCACAGGAAGGCGGTGACAGCCGAAGCCAGGGCTGCCGCCGCGATCCATCCGATTACGAGTCCGAGCAACGGCTCGTACTCGAACGCTCGCGCCGTTGCGACGCCGGCGGCGAGGAGCGGGAACGCGAGTACGACGAATCGCAGGGCCGACACGAGGATGCCGATGCGCGGTCGGTGCAACCCCTCGAACACCGGGCGCAGGAGCATGAACGGAACGGAGGCACACGCGGCGACGGGGAGTAGCGCGAGCGCGTTCGCGGCGCGGTCGATGACCGCTGGGTCCTCCGCGCCGTCGGGCAGGAAGAACGCGCCGATGGACTCGGGGAACACGAGGCCCGCCGGTAGCGTGAACGCGAGGGCGAATGCGGCGGCCAGCAGCAGCGTGCGTCGCAGGTTGGCGCTCACATCGGCGATCCGTTTCTCGGCGACGTTGCGGGCGACGTAGGGGAGCACGGCGACCGAGGCGCCTGCGGTCGGCATCACGGCGAGGCTGAGCATCCGGTCGTAGACCGCGAAGGCCGCGATCGTCGTCGTCTCGTCGCCGAGGAGCGTGTAGATGAATGCGCCTTCCGCGGCGGTCAGGCCGAACGTGAGTCCGCTCGGAACCGACATCCGGAGAATCGCCGAAATCGCGGGTGGCCAGTCCTCGGTCGGCTCCGATGCCCAGTCGCCCTCGGCCTTCCGTTCGGCCTCGAGCTGCCGCGCCCGCACGGCCGCGTAGGCCAGCGCGGCGAACCGGGACAGGACGGTTGCGAACGCGAGGCCGAAGACGCCCCAGCCGAAGACGAACACGAACACGGTGTTGAGCACGATGTTGGTGCCGGTCGACCAAAACCCGGCGATCATCGTGCTGCGCGTGTCGTGGTGTGCCTTCACGATCGAGTCGGGATAGATCGACCAGAAGCTCGCGAGCGGGATGCCGAGGCCGAGCGTCGTCGCGTAGATCCAGAACGCCTCGGTCAGCGCCTCGTCATAGCCGAGATACGGGACCGCGAACGAGATACCCGCGCCGACGAGCGTGAGGAACGGCACGAGGACGGCCAGGATTCGGCGAATCCCGCACTTCAAGGCGCGGATGCGCGATTCGTCGCGCCGGCCAAACGCCGTCGACAGCGTGGCCGTGAAGCCGGCGGAAAGACCGACCCAGATCGCGAGGAACGCGCCGAAGAACGGCGTCCAGAGCCCGATGGCCGCCACCGCCGCCGAGTCGCCGAGGAGTCCCGCGTAGACGAGGTCCACGGTTTGGAACAGGAACCGCAGCGTGAACGACACGACGAGCGGCGCGGCGAGGCTCGGGAGGGTCTTGGGTTCGGTCATCGAAAGGGCGCGGGAGGATACCGCGAGCGGTGTCCTGTCGATACGATGCTTCGCCATGGCGGTCATGGACGATGCGACCCGTTTGAAGATTCGGGCGGCTCAGACGGATGAACTCACGGAGACGGACGTCGACACCAAGGTCCGTACCGCTCGTCCGTGGAACGTGATCGTTCACGACGACCCCGTCACGCTGATGAACTACGTCACCCAGGTCTTCATCGACGTGTTCCAGTACTCGTCGGCCAAGGCCCGGACTCTGATGCTCGAGGTGCACAACAGCGGTCGCTCGATCGTTTGGACCGGCGCGCGGGAGCGCGCGGAGCTCTACGTCTCCAAGCTGCAGGCCTTCCACTTGTTGACGACGCTCGAGCAGAGCGACGCGGACTGAACGGCTGACGATTGCGCGTCCTCGTCGATCCCGAAGGGAACCTGGAGTTCAGTGGTCTCGCGCCGATCTGCGCGGAGACGCTGGCGCGACTGCCCGAGACGCTCCGTAGCCAGGATCCGGAGGTTCGTGAGCGGCTCCTACCGAAGACCTACGAGGATGCGGAGGACGCGGAGCAGTGGCGCAGGTATGCGGTGCCCGAGCTCGAGCATCTGTTCGCCGGGCGGATCGAGCTCATCGAGAAGGATCTGAGTTCGCTGCGGGAGCAGGGCGAGATCGAGTTCTCGCTGCGGATTCCGGTCCAACACCGATTCGCGTGGCTGTCGGGGCTGAACGCGGCCCGCCTGACGATGTTCATTCGCGAGGGGTTCGACGCGGACGACATGGAGGCGGAGCCGGGTGCCGGCGACGATCCGGAGCGCGAACTCGCGCTGTGGCGGATCCACTTTTTGGCGCTGATGCAGGAAACCTTGCTCGAGGCCGGTGGGTTCGTCGACCAGGAAGCGGACCCGGACGAGGATCCGGACGAAGAGCACCCGGACGACGAAGTTTGACGCGCGTCGCGAGGTCTACCGATACAGGTAGGTCGCGCCGATGTAGGACGAGTGCTGCAACGATTGGTCGCCGTCGATGCCGCTCGCGATCCCGTTCTCTTCGGGAGCGCCGACGAGGAAGAAGTCGTCGTGCAGCGCGACCGCGGTGCCGAACCGGTGTTCGAAGTCCGTGTTGCTCGCTTTCAGATACGCGCGGTGGTTCCAGTCTCCGGCCTCGCGCACGAAGAGGTAGGCGGCGCCGGAATTGGACGCGTTGTCGTCGGCAACTCCGTTGATGCCCGTCGCCGAGCCGTCTTCCGCGAAGGGGCCGTACTCTGTCGGAACCGCGGCGCCGACGAGCACCGCGTCGTCGAGAATCGCGACGGAATAGCCGAATGCGTCCTTCAGTCCGGTGTTCGAGGCCTTCAGGTAGGCCGTTTGTTCCCACGACGAACCGCTGCGTTCGAAGACGTACGCCGCGCCGCTGTCCGAAGCCGCGTCGTCGAGTGCGTTCCCGTCGACGCCGGTCGCGACGCTGTCTTCGCAGTACGCACCGATGACGATCGTGTCGCGATGGACGGCCACCGAGCAGCCGAACTCGTCACCCGCGTCGGTGTTCGAGGCTTTGAGGTATGCCGATTGGGACCAAACTCCGCCGACGTTCTCGAACACGTAGGCGGCACCGGACCTCTGGTGGTCGTCCAGCAATTCGTTGCCGCCGACGCCGGTCGCGCTGCTGTCTTCCCAATTCGCGCCGACGACGAGCGTGTTCTCGTGCATCGCGAGGCTGAATCCGAACTGGTCGCCGACCCCGGTGTTCGAAGGCTTGAGGTAGTGCTGGTACGTCCACTGCCCCGAGTCCGAGCGGCGATACAGGTGAACGGCCCCGGCGCTCGTCGCCGAGTCGTCCTGGTCGTCACCGTCGAGACCGGTCGCGGCGCCGTCTTCGCCGTATGCGCTGACGGCGAGCCACGGCGCCTGGTAGGACACCGAGTAGCCGAAGCCGTCCCCGGAGTCCGTGTTCATCGGCTTGAGGTAGGCCTCCTGGGTCCACGTCGTGCCGTTGCGAACGAACGCGTACGCCGCGCCGGCATTGATCGCGCCGTTGACCTGATCGGCGTCGACCCCCGAGAGGGCGCCGTCTTCTCGGGGGGCGCCGACGACGAGCACGTCCCCTTGGAGCGTGACGCTCCATCCGAACTGGTCCTGAGTCTCGGGGTTGGATGCCTTGATGTAGGCTTGCTGGGTCCACGTCTCACCGTCGCGAACGAATACGTACACCGCGCCGGCCGATGGCGAGGACGGGATGAGCTGGTCCCCGTTGACGCCCGGCGAGCCGCCGTCTTCTCCGGGCGCACCGATCGCGATCGTGTCGCCGTCGACCGCGATGGCGCGGCCGAAGAGTTGGGACGGGGACACCGCGGCGTTCGACGCCTTCATGTAGGTCGCGACCGCGACGCCGTCGATCGTCGTGCGTGTGACGGAGACGACGTAGTCTCGCGATGCGCCGTCGGGGTCGGTGACCCGGACCGTGAGTTCGTTCAGGCCCTCGAGCAGCGGGATCGGTGCGGAGTCCGTGCCGGATGCGAGCGCGCTCCCGTTGACGGTGATCGCGTTCGCGGCTTCGGTGCTCGCGCTGAGCACGATGGATCGCTGGAAGAAGCCGACCGCGCCCGCGTAGCGCGTGGTCTCCGACGCGAAGATCGGATCGAGGTCGATCGACGAGCCTGCGAGGGTCTGCAGCGTCGGCAGGTTGTTCCGCGAAAGCGTGACGGTGTAGGTCGCGGTGGCGCCGCTGTCCGAAGTCACGCGGACTTCGATCGTATTGTCACCTTCGGCGATCGCGAGCTCTTGGCTCGCCGTGCCCGCGTCGAGGTCCGCGTTCGTCGAGCTCGAGGAGGTTGAGCTCGAGGACAATGCGAGCTTGGACGAGGGCTGCGACGGGGACGCCGTGACGGTGACGGACTCGACGGATGCGATGACGCTCGCGGTGTAGGTGAACACGCCCGGGTCGAATGCCGGGGTGAGAGTTCCGACGGACAGCCGCAGTTCGGCGAGCTGCGCCGGCGTCTCGACGGGTGGGGGCGGATCCGTGGTGTCCGGGCCGGTGCCGCCGCCGCCTCCACCGCATGCGGCGAGGGCGAGGCCGAGCGCGGCCACGATCGTGAGATGTCGCATGGTGAGTCGGAGACAGTATGTACACGGTCAGCACAACGCCAACCGACCGTGGGGCCAACTCGCAATCCCTCGGTCGCGCGTTCGACGCGGGCGAATCAGTATCCGATATCGGAAGCCTCTTCGTCGCCCTCGGTTTCTTCGTCCAGCTGCTCGTCTTCGTCGTTTGCCGACGGATCGCCGAGGATTTCGCCCGGGCCGGGGAGCACGCGGAATCGGTATTCGGCGAACGCTCGACCGTGTTCGACGACGACCAAGTAGTCGCCGGCCGCCGGGTTCGCGGCGCGGCGTCGGCCGCCGCCGCGACTCGCCGACCGCCACTCGACCGTGTGCAGTCCCGCGGTGCTCTCACCGCGCGACGTGAACAGTTCGCGCTCGGCCGCGTCGTACACGGTGATCTCGACGGCGTCGTCGGAGTCCTCGGAGAGGTAGTACGAGAACTTGGCTGCGCTCGACACGCGATCGGCTCGCCACGGGGCGGCGCCGGGGTAACGGACGCGCTGGTAGGCGCGGCCGCGACGGAAGCCGTCGCGCGGTCGGAACGCGTGGAAGCTCTTCGCGAGGATCGACTCGTCGAGCTCCGCGAGCGGCGTGATGTCGAGCACGAAGATGCCGCGCCCGTGGGTTCCGACGACGAGGTCGTCTTCGCGAGGGTGCACGAGGAGGTCGTGCACCGGCGTCGTCGGCAGACCGTTGCCGAGCGGATACCAGCTCGCGCCGCCGTCGACGGAACACGCGACGCCGAACTCGTGGCCGACGAACAGCACGTTCGGGTTGCGCGGGTGTTCGCGCACGACGTTGACCGGGGCCTTCGGCAGGTCGTTCGAGATCGAACGGAACGAGTCGCCTCCATCGGTCGTCAAGAACAGATAGGGCTCGCGGATGTCCTCGCGGTAGCCGGTGAACGAGACGTACGCCGTCTTCGAGTCGCTCGCCGAGAACTCGACGCGGCTGACCCAGAGTCTCGGGGGCACGCCCTCGAAGCGGTCGGTCAGATCGATCCAGCGCTTGCCACCGGTGCGCGTCATCCACACGTTGCCGTCGTCGGTGCCGACGAGCAGCGTGTCCGCGTCGTGCGGAGATTCGGCGATCTGGGTGATCGTGCAGTGGGGGACGTCGCCGGCGAGCTTGTCGGCGTCGTTCGTCGTGAGGTCCGCGCTGATGATCTCCCAGTCGTCGCCGCGGTTGCGGGAGCGGTGCACGTACTGGCTGCCGAAGTAGATCGTCGGCGCGCTGTGCGCGGAGACGACGAGCGGGGAGTTCCAGTTGAAGCGCAGCTTCGGGCTGCCCTTCGGTGCGCGTGGCTTCAGGCGAGCACGGGCACCCGTCACGAGGTTCATGCGGCCGAGGCCGCCGAACTGCGACTCGCTGTAGACGATGTCCTGGTTCTCAGGGTCGACACGGACGTAGAAGCCGTCACCGCCGCCGACCTTGATCGTGTCGTCGTGTCCGACCGCGAACGAGTCCGTGCTGCGCGACGGGATCGCCCAGCTGCCGTTGTCCTGCGTGCCGCCGTAGATCGTGTACGGCACGCGGTCGTCGACACCGATCTCGTAGAACTGAGCGAGCGGCAGCTGGTTGACGTAACGCCAGGTCTTGCCGCCATCCCACGTCTCCGCGAGACCACCGTCGTTGCCGATCCAGGAGTGCTTCGAATCGCGCGGGTCGATCCACAGCGCGTGGCAGTCGACGTGCAGGCGACTCTGGAAATCCGACTTCCAGGTCTTGCCCGCGTCGTTCGAGTGCCAGGCATTGACGCCGAGCGTGACGAGTCGGTTGGCGTTGTTCGGGTCGACGCGAACCTGGCCGTAGTAGTAGTGCGGCGAGCCGGCGACCGGCTTCGTGCTCTGCTTCTTCCAGGTCTCGCCGCCATCGTCGGAGCGATAGACCTCGCCACCGACGAGTTTGCGACGTGCGCCGGGTGCTTCGTCTTCTTCTTCGCGGTCGGCGTACTCGTCGTAGTCGGGGTCGAATGGTTCATACGCCCCAGGCGAAGCCTGGGGCGCCTTGCCCTTGCCCTTGCCCGCCTTCTCCCCATCCTCCTTCTTCCCCGCCTCGTCCTTGCTCGCGCTCGCGTCGACGGCCTTCTTGTCGTCCTTCTTCTTCGGCGGCCGCGGATTCCGGTTCTCGATGATCGTGTAGACCACGGACGGATCGGTCGCGCACAGCGCGAGGCCGATGCGGCCGATCTCGCCGCCGGGGAGGCCCTTTTCGATGCGCGTCCACTCGTTGCCGCCGTCCGTGCTGCGCCACACGCCGCTGCCGGGACCGCTCTCGTCGAAGTCCCAGGCCCGACGTCGCCGCTCGTAGCTGGCGGCCAGCAGCGTGTCTGGATTCTCCGGGTCGATGATCACGTCCACGAAACCGGTGTCTTCGTCGATGTGTTGCACGCACTGCCAGCTCGCGCCGCCGTCGACGGTGCGGTAGAGGCCGCGCTCCTCGTTGGGGGAGTAGAGCGCACCGAGCGCCGCGACGTAGACGCGATCGGGGTTCGTCGGGTGGACGACGATGCGGCCGATGTGGTCGGTGCCGCGCAGGCCGACGTGGGTCCAGGTCTTGCCGGCGTCGGTCGACTTGTAGACGCCGTCGCCCCAGTACGAACTTCTCTGGTTGTTGGCTTCGCCCGTGCCGACGTAGAGCACGTTCGGGTCCGACGGCGCGATCGCGATGTCCCCGATCGACACGACGGCTTGGTCGTCGAAGATCGGCCGAAACGTCGTGCCGGCGTTGTCGGTCTTGAAGAGCCCGCCCGAGCCCGCGGCGACGTAGACCCGCGCGCGGTTCGTCGGGTCGACTTCGATGTCGACGATGCGGCCGCCGAACGTCGTCGGTCCGAGCGTGCGCCAGGACATCGCGCCGAGGACGTCGTTACGGACGAATTCGCGATCGGACTGTGCGGCGACCGGAGTCGCGGCCAGCACGGAGAGAACAGTCAGGAATGCGGGGCGCATGATCAGTTCCCCCTCGTCGGACGTGCGGTGATCGTGGGAAGCGGCGAGGTGTTGCCGGCGGGGTCGGCGCGCAGCAGCAGTGGCCGAATGTAGTCGCGGCCTTCGTGGTGATAGCGGACCGAATAGTCGCCGGGTTTGGCCATCTGTGTGCGCCTGCGCCTGCGCCGGCTTTCGCCTTCGCCGTCTTCACGCGGCACGGAGACACGGCAGTCCCACGTGACCGCGTGCATGCCTGCGCGCTTGCGAAGGTCGATCTCGCGGACCTGCTTGCCGGCCACGTCGTGGATCGTGATCTTCGCGTCGTTCTTCGGTTCCTGTTTCAGCCAGAGGTAGATCGGCGCGCCATAGGCCGGGTTCTTCGCGCTCCAGGCGGCGTGACCGCCGTAGCCGGAGCGTGTGCGCATCTGCCAGAGCGTCGCGTCTTCGGGGTAGAAGAGGTGCACGTCGCGCTGCGCGGACTTCGGCCCGATCTGCGTCAACGGCTCGATGTCGATCGTGAAGATGCCACGCCCGTGCGTCGCCGCGACGAGATCGGTGTCGCGCTTCTGGATCGACAGATCACGCACCGCGACGGTCGGCAGCTCACGGCCGAGCGGCATCCAGTGCTCGCCCGCGTCGAGCGACACGTAGCACCCGAACTCCGTGCCGACGAACAGCAGGTCGGGATTGCCGGGGTCGTTGCGGTTGCCGGCCGCGGGGAATTCGCGGATCACGTGACACGGCTCGTTCGGCAGGTCGTTCTTCAGCGAAGTCCAGGTGTCGCCGCGATCTTCGGAGACGTAGACGTGGGCGTCGCGGTCGTCGGACCGGTGCCCTTCGAACGTCACGTAGACTGTGCTCGTGTCGTAGTAGGACGGCTCGATGTGACTCACGTAGCGCGGGCCCGGCATGCCGAGCACCTTGTCGTGGATCTCCTCCCAGTTGGCGCCGCCGTCTTGGGAGCGCCACAGCGCGCCGTCGTCCGTACCCACGTAGAGCAGACCCGAGCGGCGCGGGGACTCCGCGAACGCGGTCGCGGTGCCCTTGTCGGTCAGACCGAGGTCGTCCGACAGAATCGTGCTGCGTCGCCCGCGGTCGATCGAGCGGCAGGCCTTGCTGCCGGCGAAGTAGAAGATCCGCGAGTTGTGCGGCGACAGGAAGAACGGCGTGTCCCAGTTCCAGCGCACGCCCTCCGGCTTGCTGATCCGGCCGGCCGAGCGCGCGCGCGCGACGTTCTGCCGCAGCATGCCGCCGTTCTGGCTCGTCGCGAACACGACCGAAGGGTCTTCGGGGTCGATGCGCGCGCGGAAGCCGTCGCCGCCTGCGATCGTGTACCAGTCCGCGGCGCGAATGCCGTCGCGGAATCGCGTGCGCGACGGGCCACCCCACGTGCCGTTGTCCTGTAGGCCGCCGTAGACGTTGTACGGCTCCGCGTTGTCGACGTTGGCGTGGTAGAACTGGCCTGCGACGATGTTGTCGATGTGGCGCCAGTTCTTGCAGCGGTCCCACGTCTCGTAGAGGCCGCCATCGCAGCCGATGAGGAGGTGGTTCGAGTCGGCAGGGTCGATGGCGATCGCGTGGAAGTCGACGTGGATGCCGCGGTGCACGGGGTCGAACTTCTCGCCGCCGTCGAAGCTCGCGTAGAATGGCACGCCGCAGCTGTAGACGTTCTGGTCGTTCTGCGGGTCGACGGCGATCACCGAGTAGTAGAACGGACGGTCGGTCAGGCTGTTGACGCGCTTCCACGTTTCGCCGTGGTCGTCGGAGCGGAACACGCCGCCGGTCTCGTAGCCCTTGTCGCCCTGGTCTTCCTGCTTGTTCGCCTGCTGACCACCGAGCCGGCCGCCGTTCGGGCCGTTGTCCGGACCGCGGCGCGGACGTTTGCCGTAGGTGAGTTCGGTCGTCGCGTCCTCGCCGTCGCGCCGATACTTCACGGTCACTTTGTCGCCAGCATTCTTCTCGCGGATCGCTGCGATGAACTCGCTGGTCTTCCTGACCTTCTTGTCGCCGAGTTCGAGCACGATATCGCCGGTTTTCAGGCCGGCCTTGTCCGCGGCGCCGCCGTCGGTCACGCTCTGCAGCTCGATGCCGCCGTCCTTGGCGTCGCCGTTGACGCCCATGAGCGCGTCCCCGCGCTTGCGACCCTTGCGTTTCTTCTCGCCGGTTGCCCAGCCGCTGCGCTCGGTTTCGACGGTCATGTAGAGCGTCTTCGGATCCTTGGAGTAGACCGTCATTCCGCTCCGCCCCCACTGGCACGACGGCAGACCGTCGGTGATCTCGCGCCAGGTGTCGCCGCCGTCGTTCGACTTGTAGAAGCCGGATTTCTCACCGAAGCGCACGATCGGGTCGTTGCCGTCGAACTGATCGCGGAAGCGCTCGTACATGCACGCGTACACGATGTGCGGATCGTTCGGGTCGATGCGCACGTCGATCGCCCCGGTCTTCTCGTCGAGGTAAAGGACCTTCTCCCAAGTCTCGCCGCCGTTCTTCGTGCGGTAGACGCCGCGATCCGGGTTGTGACTCCAGAGCCGGCCGAGAGCCGCGACGTAGACGATCTCGGCCTTCTGCGGGTGGATCGCGATATGGCCGATCTGGAACGTCTTCTCGAGTCCCATGCACTCGAACGTCTTGCCGCCGTCGGTCGACTTGTAGACGCCGTCACCCCACGACACGGAGTTGCGGCCGTTCTCCTCACCGGTGCCGACCCAGACCACGTCGGGTTTCGACGGGGCGACGGCGACGTCGCCGATCGAGACCGTCGACTGGTCGTCGAACAGGATCTCCCAGGTCGTGCCCGCGTTTTTGGTCTTCCAGAGACCGGCGCCGGCGGTCGCGACGTACCACGTCGAAAACGAACGCGGCGACGCGGCGATGTCGGTGACGCGTCCACCCATGTTGGACGGACCGATGTTGCGCCACGTCAGCCGGTCGACGTGCGCTCGCTCGTACGGCGGTTGGCCGGATTCCGCGGGTTCGGAATCGGTTTGGGCGAACGTGGGGGTGCTCACGAGCAAGCCGAGAGCCAGGGAGAGCTTGCGCATACGGGAGGATCTCCGAGAAGTCGCCCGGGGCGTGGGCGTAAGTTCAGGCCTGGGAGACAATAGGGGCGCAGGCAGGGCGCGGCTGTAACACCCCCGCACTTTTCCGTCGCGCCGCAGGGGCCGGGGCGGCGATCAGCGAGTCCGCCGCTCCTGCACCGACAGAATCGAAGTGCTCGGAAAGGCCATGCGATCGCCGTTCGGGCCCTCGATATGCACCCACGACCCGAGCGTCGATCGCAGGATCCCGTCGCGATACATCGTCGAGCTCTGGTGGTTGTTGAGGAACACGCGGACCGGTGTTCCCGGGGTCAGGCTCGGCTTGCGGCTCGTCGTTGCCGCGGCCGCTGTCGTTCGACGTGGCGCGCTCGTGGCCGCGGCCTTGCCGCCCGGCCGGAGCCACTGGTTCGGACCCGCGGGAGCGAACGTCGCGTCGGGATCCCGATCCTTCTTCGCGGACAGGTCGAACGTGACGGGAATGTGATCGGAGTACACGCGGCGCCAACCGTCGAGATCGCGCTCTGCCAGCTTGCCGTGCACGCGCAGCCGCTTGGCGGCCAGGTCCGACTCGATGCCCTTGGTGATCGCGCACTGATCGATTGGGTCGGTGAAGTGTACGATCGTGCGTGGGTTGCCCGGCGCGCGCAGGTAGTGGACGAAGTCGCTCTCCGTGAAGACCTCGTACGCGGGCGCGCCGAAGGTGTGATTGAAGTCGCCGACGACGACGATGTCCTGGTCCTCACCGGGACGCTTCTGCAGCTGCTCGATGTACTTCCGCAGGTTGCGCGCCTCGGCCTTCCGCTTGGCCTCGTTCTTCGCGCCGCGGCTCGCCTTGAAGTGCACGGTGATCGCGCGGAAGTCGACGCCGCCACCCTTCGCTCGGAACACCGCGCTAACGGGCTTGCGATGGAAGATGTTGAGGCCGTTCTCCTCCGACGGCAGCTGCAGCAGCTCTTCGGCCTGAACGAGATCGATGCGCTGCTTGTTCCAGAGGAAGCCGACGCGGATTCCACCGGTGCCGTCGCTGAAGCCGCCCGAGGTGCCGAGGACGAAGCTCCAGTTCTCGCCGAGTGACGACACGAGCAGCTCGAGCGCGGCCTGGGTGCGGATCTCCTGTACCCCGAGGACGTCGACCTCCATCTTTCGGATGAAGTCCGCGATCGCGGAGTAGTCGCTACCAACGCGTCGGTTCTTGCGCGCGCCGAAGTGCTCGAGATTCCATGAGCCGACGCGGATGTGATCCTGCGCGAACGCGCTCGCGACGAGCAGAGGGATGACGATCGGGAGCGTCTTCATGAGGAGGCCTCTTCGCGGAGCTCGGTCATGATGTCTTGGAAGTAGTGGATGTTGTGAATGCTCAGCAGCGTGCCCGCGAGCATTTCCCCCGCGATCGCCAGGTGGCGGAGGTATGCGCGGCTGAACGTGCGGCAGGTATAGCACGTGCACTCAAGGTCGAGAGGTCTGTCGTCCTCGGCGTACTTCAGGTTCCGGAGTTTCATCCGGCCCTCGCGCGTGAACGCCTGGTTGTTGCGGCCGTGGCGTGTCGGCGTCACGCAGTCGAACAGGTCGACCCCGGCGCGCGCGCCGATGCGGAAGTCGTCGGGCGTGCCGACGCCCATGAGGTAGCGCGGGCGGTCGGCCGGAAGCTGGTGCGCGGCGGCATCGAGCGCGACTGCCATCTGGTCCTTGGTCTCGCCGACGCTGAGGCCACCGATCGCGTAGCCGTCGAATTCCATGCTGACGAGCGCGTCGGCACACGCCGCGCGCAAATCGGGATCGGTGCCACCCTGCACGATGCCGAACACCGCTTGGCCGCGGCCAGCGCCGCCCCAGGAGTCGTGCAGGTCGCGCGCGCGCCGGGCCCACGCGCGCGTGCGATCTTCCGCGCGACGGACGATTTTCGGATCTGCGTCCCCGGGCGGGCACTCGTCGAGCACCATCGCGATATCGGGGCCGAGATCCCGCTGCAGCTCGAGCGTCGTCTCGGGCGTGAGTCGCTTGGTCGAGCCATTGATGATCGATTGGAACGTGACGCCGTCGTCGTCGACCTTCGAGAGGTGGGCGAGTGAGAAGATCTGGTAGCCGCCCGAGTCCGTGAGGATCGGCCCGTCCCACCCCATGAATTCGTGCAGTCCGCCGCGCCGCGCGATGAGCTCTTGTCCGGGTCGCAAGAACAGGTGGTACGCGTTCGCGAGGATCAGCTCGCTGCCGGTCGCGCGCACCTGCTCGGGGGTCAGCCCCTTGAGTGCGGCACGCGTGCCGACCGGTGCGAAGCACGGCGTCTCGAACGAGCCGTGGGGGGTGTGGTAGCGACCGCGGCGCAGCGCGCCCTTTTGCGCGATGAGTTCGAAACGGAACTCACTCATGCGGGATGGAGATGCGCCGGAAGGTGCTGGTCATGCTCCGATCAATACCCGACTCGAAGCCAGAGCGCGTTACTCAAGTCGATTCCGAGTGGACTGACGGTTGGCCAGTGCACGGTCTGCAGTGCGACCTCGATACCGGCGAGTTGAGGGACGTCGGGAACGCCCAGCGTCAGTTCCCAGTCGCTCTGGGGTGTGTTGAACAGGCCGACCCAGCCGTCGAGGTCGATGCCGGCGAAGCAGGTGCTCGCGCCGAGATAGGTCGGCGCTTCGGGTCTGAGGCTGAAGCACAACGTGTTCTGTGCGCCCGGTGGGCCGTCGCGACACACGATGGTCGACGATTCTCCGATTCTCCAGCGAGTCGTGCCCAGCTCCGGCAGGAACGGTCCTCCGCCGCAAGCGCCTCCGCCGTCCGCGACGGATGCCAGGATGCGGCCCGAGAGTGTGATCACGCCGTGACCCTCGAGACGGTGGCTGGAGATCGCCACGTCGACGAACCCGTCGTCGTCCTGATCTCCGATCCCCGCCACACCGGCGCCGAGTTTGGTGAACGGTGGGTACCCTTCGAACGTCCACAGCGTCCGACCGGAGGCGCCGCAAAACGCCGCGACCGCGCCGTAATCGCCGGACTGCTCGCCGCCCAACGCGATGTCCACGGTGCCGTCTTCGTTCAAATCGCCGACGGCCGCGAGACCCTCCGCCGGGTCGCCTGACAGGAAGTCTTCGTAACTGAATTCCGTGCGCAGGGCTCCGAGCACCGCGTCGTATATCCTCACTCGCCGGTCTTGGTTGGCCATCACGATCTCCGAGACACCATCACCGTCGATGTCGCTGCCGACGAACGCGTTGGTGACCAGGTCGTTCTGGGGGAGCGCAATCGTGCGCCAGACCACTCCGAGGTTGATGCGCATCACCCAGGCGAAGCCACGGCCGGCGCCGACAGCGAGTTCGGTCTTGCCGTCGCCCGTGAGGTCGCCGAGTGGCGTCATGTGCTTGAAGCCGTTCGAGGTGGTGCCGGGTACGGAGAATTGCGGGGCGAGTTCGGTGCCGTCGACACCGCTCAACAAGCGAACGGTGCCATTGTCGTCGATGACGGCGATGTCCCCGTGGCCATCGCCGTCGTAGTCTCCGAGGTTGGCCGCTACCTCGAACGGATCGGTTGACCGTCGGAGCCAGCGAAACGTGCCGTCCACCCCCGAGATACAATGCAGTTCTTCCGTGCCTAGGACGACGAGATCGCCCACCGCGTCGTCGTCGGTGTCGTCGATGCCGACGACTTCGAGTCGATTCGAGTTCTGTGTGAACGGGATGTCGTACAGCGGCGTCGCGTCTTGCCCGGAGAAGGCTCGCACGACCGAATCGACGTTCGTCGGGTCGGTCACCGCGAAGTCGTCGTAGCCGTCGGCGTCGAGGTCCCCGACGGACGCAACCCGCGCCCCGAACTCGGTACCTGGCGGAACTTGGTGTTGGGCGAGGACGAGCTGGGCGGAGAGTGGACTCGTCGCGGTCAAAGCGAAGCAGAGCATGCGGGCGCAAGTCATGGTGGGCCTCCGATCGCGTTCACCTTACCCGCTGCCGGCCTCGACGACCGATCGAGCGGTCCGGCGTGTGCGCTCAGCCGAACGGGAGCGCGCCCGCCTCGGGCTGCGCCGGCCCGTCGAGGCCCAGGTGCTCGCGTGCCCGACGCGTCGCGACGCGTCCGCGCGGCGTGCGGTCGATCATGCCGCAGCGCAAGAGGTGCGGTTCGAACACTTCGGCGAGCGTATCCTCCGACTCGTCGACGATCGCGGCGAGGGTCTTCAGTCCCGTCGGTTCGCCGCGGTCGATCAGCGCACGCAGGATGCGTCGGTCCATGTCCTCGAGGCCGAGCGCGTCGATGCGCAGGCGATCGAGCCCTTCCCGCGCCGTCGCGGCGTCGATCGTCGCGTGCTCGCGCACCTGCGCGAGGTCGCGCACGCGACGCTGGATTCGGAGCGCGACGCGCGGCACGCCGCGGCTGCGCCCGGCGATCAGTGTCGCCGCATCCTCCTCGATCGGGAACTGCAGGCGCGTGGCCGCGCGACGCAGGATCTCATGGATGTCGTTCTCCGGGTACGCCTCGAGTCGCTCGACGAGCCCGAACCTCGATCGGAACGCCCCGGTCAGCAGGCCTTCTCGCGTCGTCGCACCGATCAGTGTGAACGGCTCGAGTCGGATGCGCACGCTGCGTCCGGTCGGTCCCCCTTGGTCGAGCACCACGTCGATCGCGCTGTCCTCCATCGCGGAGTAGAGGTACTCCTCGACGGTCCGGGGGAGGCGGTGGATCTCGTCGACGAACAGGACGTCTCCGCGCTGCAGGCGGCTCAGCGTGCCCGCCAAGTCGCGCGGCGCCCCGAGTGCGGGGCCCGACGTGACGACGAGCTCGGTACCGAGCGAAGCCGCGATCAGGTGGGAGAGCGTGGTCTTGCCGAGGCCCGGCGGGCCGGCGAACAGGACGTGGTCGAGCGGTTCGCCCCGGCCCAGCGCCGCCGTGATCGCGATGTGGAGGTTCTCGCGGAGCGCGGCCTGGCCGACGAAGTCGTCGAACGTGGTCGGGCGTAAGGCGCGGTCGTATTCGGCGTCTTCGGGGGTGGGGGAGCCTTGGAAGATCATGGGGTGGGGGGAGTGTAGCGAGGGGTGGGTTGGCTGGAGAGTGCTTTGCTCGGTTCGGGTTGACGGGCGCGGGTTGCGGGCTTCGGGCGGCGGGTGCGTTCGGGCGCGAAATGCGGACCGGGCGCGAGCGTACGGCGCGGGCTCGGGCGCGATGCGAGCGCGGGTGCGGGATCGGGAGCGTGAGCGTTCCGGGTGCGTGAGGGGGCGAGGAGGCGAGAGCGCGGGTCGCGGGCGAGTCCAGGGAATGGTCCAGAAGCTCCTAGAAGAGGAAGTGACGGAGTTCCTCGGTCGGGACCGCTATCAGCGGGCCGACGCGACCGATGCGAAAACCCGGCTACCGAAACGGGCATGGCAAGCCTCGCCAGCTCACACTTTCGAATGGCACGATCGAAGTGCGCCGTCCGCGAGTGCGAAACCGAGCGAGCCCGTCTCCGGGCTCGGGCCCGCATCGCGCCCGAGCCCGCGCCGTACGCCCCCGCCCGGACCGCACCCCGCGTCGATTCGCCCGCGCCCGCGCTCACCGCCCGTTTTCGCCCGTTCCCCTGTGCGTTCGCGCACCTTCTGCGCCATACGAGTGCCGCATTGTTCGGCAATCTCGGCGGACCCATCACCGCGCGGAATAATTCCCGATGCTCCCGATCGCCCTCCAGAAGGGGGATACGACCGCTTGCGCGCCCTCCACGCGCCTTCCCCGGGCCAACTTACGCCTTTCCGCTTCTGCCGGGTCCGGTTCTTGTATAGGTCCGGCACCAAGGTAAGTTGTGGTTCCCTCTTTCAGCACTCGCACCACGGCGCGGCGGTCGCACGCGCCGTAGGACGACACAAGTCATGACGAGACACGGTCCCCTGATCGCAGCCTCCGGGCTGGTTTCCCTGTTCGTCTTCGCCGGATGTTCCGGCGGATCCGCGGGCGATCGCGAAAATCGCGGTCGCTTCGAGGTCTCCCTGATCTCGACTGGCCAAGGTCAGATCTATCCCTACCGGATTCGCGAACTGGTCGGCGGGCAGCCGACCACGAACATCCTCAACATCGAGTCGGATCAGACGCTGGCGGATAACGTCGCTCCGAACAACTCGGTGCTGCCGGTGGCGACGTTCCCAACCACCGCGGTGCTGCCGGACGGCTCGCCCGGCAACCAGTACGTGTTGGTGCGGTTCTCGAACAAGCTCGAGGATCCCGACAACGGCGTTCCGGATGCTGGCACGCTGTCGATCCTCAGCAACGCGCTCGCGGACTCGATCACGAACTCGGGCCTGACGACGGCGATCTCGCTGATCGCGGAGGACCCGAACACCGAGAGCACGATCATCCTGCGCGGCCGTGGCTTCGTCGCCGGCTCGTCGTTCTTCAACCGGGGTGGCGAGCTCGTGTTCGCCGAGAAGGCCGTCAGCGTCTCCGATGACGGGCACCTCGAGTGGAGCAACGACGCGCCCGAGGCCCAGGGCTTCCCGGGTGCCTTCGCGCCGGGCTCGGACGGCAACGTCGTCAGCAGCTTCAACGGTGCGACGGACCTCGTCGCGAACAACTCGTTCGTCTTCGTCGCGGACACGGACAACAACCTGCAGACGTTCGAGACGTTCGACCCGAGCGTCCAGAACTCGCTGATCCGAATCGTGGTCACGAACTCGGTGCGCAACACCGACGAATCGGTCCTCGAGCAGGAAGTCTGCACGGCCACGACGGTCGGCACCGACCCGAACCCGCCGAACGTCATCGGCTGGACCGGGAACCGGACGCTCGAGCTGACCCCGACGATCGGCTCGACCGCCGAAACGGACCCGACCTCGCAGTTCGTGGTGCGCTTCAACAAGCCGGTCCAGCCGCGCGAAGTCGGCACGTTCTTCAGCGAGACGAACCTGACGCCGCTGTCCGGCGCGATCCGGATCAACGTCACGCTGCAGGCGAACAACTTCGACGTCGCCTACTACGCCGATCCGTTCAACTTCGGCGACTACTGCAACTACCGCGTGACGCCGGCCTACGCCCTGCCGGGTGAAGTCGATGCGACGCTCAACGTCACCGCGCAGAGCGTGAACGGTCTCGGTGGCATGCAGGTCGGCAACGATCAGTCGGTGTCGTTCCGCACCGCCGAGGGCCCGGGCGTCATCAACGCTCCGGTCGCGCCCGACGCGATCTACGTCGGCATCGGCGGCGGCACGCCGGGCGTCTCGGTCATCGACCTCAACGGTCGCGGTCAGGGCACGAGCTCGGCCGAGCCGACCGAGTCGGCCTACGCGCTCGGCAACCCGAACGTCGGTATCCAGGGTGTCCTCCCGACGCTGCAGCCTGGCACCTCGGGTCTCGATGCGGGCAGTAAGGGCTTCATGACCCTCGCCGAGGACAGCCGCGGCAACACGATCCTGCTCGGCGCCCCGACCGTCGGTCAGGTCGGCGACATCCACCTCGGTGCGCCGCTCGACCTGGTGTTCAACAACTCGAACATCAACGTCAACGCGTCGTCTTCGAACCAGGTCAACCCGCAGTCGAGCTTCGTCCAGCCGGGCAACTGCATCTCGATTGCTCCGCACCCGAACCCGCCGCCGCTGCGCTTCCCGCCGCCGAACCTGTCGCGTCTGATCTTCGGTGAAGAGCCGAACGTGACGTCGTCGCAGGGCCCGCCCGGCGTGATCGTCACCGCGAACCCGCCGTGTGCTCCGGTTCCGGTCAACCAGCTCGTGTCGGCGTCGGTGCTCGACTACTACCCGCACGCGTTCGAAGGGGTGTTCAACGGTCCGCAGCGTCCGCCGGGTTCGCCGCCGCCGCCGCCGCCGTTCTGCCCGTTCACCGCGCGGCAGCAGATCGGGCACTTCATGTATGTGCTCGACCAAGAGAACGACCAGATCCTCGTCGTGAACAGCAACCGGTTCACGGTGATCGACACGATCAACCTGACCGATCCGTTCTCGATGGCGTTCTCGCCGACGCTGGCGCTCATGGCCGTGACGAACTTCTCGTCGTCGACCGTGTCGTTCATCGATACCGACCCGCGTTCGCCGTCGTTCCACACCGTGATCGCGGAGACCCGCGTCGCGCAGGGCCCGACTGCGATCGCGTGGCAGCCGGACGGCGAAGCCATCCTCGTGCTGAGCACGTCGACGAACATCCTCACCGTTCTGAACGTCGGTGACTTCGCGATCCAATCGGAGTCGTCGGGCAGCCTCAACGGCCCGCTCGAACTCGCCGTCACGCCGCGCTACGCCGCGACGGGCAACGGCTCGAACGTGTTCTACGCCTACATCCTGAACTCGGACGGCACCGTCGCCGTCTACGAGTCGGGCCCGAACGGCCCGAACGGCATCGGCTTCGACGACATCATCGGCACCGTCCAGCAGACCTTCCGCCGCGCGCGCATGATCCGCTACGACGGCTCGACGCAGCTCGGTGGCTTCTACATCTGCCACGTCGACGACGGTGGTCTCGGTCGCGTGTCGCGCGTCGAGCTGACGTCGACACCGTTCGGTGTGCTGCCGACGAACCAGATCTCGGGTAACGGCCTCGTGCTGCCCCCGACGTTCCGTCAGAAGCAGTGGAGCGTGACGCGAACCTACGGTGGTTTCGAGCCGGAGCGCCCGGCGAGTGCGCTGCTGTCCGGGGACTCGCCGATCGACGTCGTCACGGACGAGATGTTCAACAACGGCTTCGCGGCCAACCAGATCACGAACTTCAACACCGGTGTCAGCAACTCGGTGTTCGGCCACTCGACGAAGGGCGCGGTCGTGCAGGGGCAGAACGCCCTCGGTCAGCCGCTGTTCGCTCAGCCGAACGTGCCGTCGTTCCTGTTCATCGCGCTGTCCGACGTCGGCCGCATCGACGTGTTCGACATCAATACGACGGCGAAGTTCACGACGCTCAGCGTCCCGGGCGTCACCGTTCTGGCGACCTACTTCCGCCAGTGATGCCGGGTGTGGCCTGACGGCCCACCCGTGACCCCGGAGACGGCGGGTGCCTCGCGCCCGCCGTTTCTACGTACGGGGAGATCAGGCGGTCTTGGAACCGCGTCCTCGTGGGCCGAGAATCGCCCCATGCCCGAAGGGTCCCGAGTTCGCCAGATGTTCGCCGGTATCGCGTCGCGATATGACCGAGCGAATCATCTCCTGTCACTCGGGATCGATCGCGGGTGGCGCCGCGCGGCGGTGTCCATCGCCGAGCTGCGGCCGGGCGAGAACGTGCTCGACTGTTGTGCCGGGACGGGCGATCTCTCGATCGCGTTCGCCGCGGCGGGTGGCGACGTCGTCGGCTCCGACTTCTGTCCGGAGATGCTGGCGCACGCGGTCACGAAGTCCGCGCGCCGCGATTCGGACACGCGGTATGTCGCCGGCGACGCGCAGTCGCTGCCGTTCGCGGACGACTCGTTCGATCTCGCGACCGTCGCGTTCGGCATCCGGAACGTCGAAGACCCGGTCGCCGGGATGCGCGAGATGCGTCGCGTCGTGAAGCCTGGTGGGCGAATCGTCGTCCTCGAGTTCTGTCGCCCGAAGGTGCCGCTCTTGCGGTCCGCGTACCTGCTCTATTTCCGGCGCATCCTGCCGCGCCTCGGCAGCTGGATCACCGGCGACCGGGACGGCGCGTACGACTACTTGCCGAACTCGGTGATGGCGTTTCCCGAACGCGACGAGTTCATGGAGTTGATGCGCGACGCGGGGCTCGAAGAGCCGCGGATGCGCGTCCTGACCGGTGGCATCGCCGCCCTCTATCGAGCCGAAGTGCCCCAACGTGCCGAAGTCCCGGAACGAGCCGCCCTCTGACGCGCCGCGTCCCGAACCGACCGGGTATCTGGCGTGGTCTCGGGATCCGGCGGTCGGACTCTTCGCGGTGCTGCCGTTGTGGCTCGCCTACGAAGGCTTGCGGCTCGGCCTCGCGCCGGACGAACGGAACGGTGCCGAGGCACTCGTGACCGACACGCTCGGGTTGTTCGGTCCGACCGCGCTCATCGTGCTGCGTGCGGTGATGGCCGCGGCGATCGCGATTGCCGCGTTCTCGATCCTGCGTCGTGGTCTGCCGTGGGGGCGCGTCGCCCTCGTGTCGACCCTCGAAGGCACCTGCTACGGCTTGATGCTCGGTCCGGCGACCGGTGCGCTGACCGTGTTCCTGCTGGAGAGCGGGCACGTCTGGTTGTCGCTGGACGGGATCGCGCCGGATCTCGTGAGCTCGCTCGGGGCCGGCATCTTCGAGGAAGCGCTCTTCCGTCTCGGGCTGCTGTCGCTCCTCGCGCTCGTGTTCGGCTGGCTCGCGCTCGTGTTCGGGATCTCCGTCCATGCGGGCACGGTCGTCGCGGTGCTCGTGAGCGCGGCGCTCTTCTCGTGGTTCCACCATCTCGGTCCCGGGGCCGAGCCGTTCGCGTGGAACGTCTTCTGGTTCCGTGCCGTCGCGGGCGCCGTGCTCGGCGCGATGTTCGTGCTGCGCGGGTTCGCGGTCTGCGTCTACGCCCACGCGGTGTACGACGTCCACTACTACCTCTCGAGCTGATGGGAACGTTCGTCGTCGGAATCTCCGGTGGGTCGGGTGCACCGTACTCGCGCCGCCTCGTCGCCGCGTTGCTCGACGCTGGCCACGAGGTGCAGTTGATCACGACCAGCGCGGGCATGCGCGTGCTGCGCTACGAGGCGGGCTTCGAGGGGGGACTCGAGGAGCTCGGCGCGTGGCTCGCGCCGGACGGAGCTGTCGACCGACTCACGATCTACGGCCTCCAGTCGGTCGAAGCGACGCCCGCGAGCGGATCCGCCCCGATCGACGGCGTCGTGATCTGTCCGTGCAGCATGGGCACGTTGGCGCGCGTCGCACACGGCTTCAGCTCGAACCTCCTCGAGCGCTCTGCCGACGTCGCGCTCAAGCAGCAGCGCAAGCTCGTCGTCGTGCCGCGCGAGACGCCGCTCTCGGTCGTGCACCTACGCAACATGCTGGCGCTCGCCGAGGCCGGCGCCGTCGTGCTGCCGGCGATGCCCGGCTTCTACAACTCTCCGGAGTCGGTCGGGGACCTCGTCGACTTCGTCGTCGCGCGCGTGCTCGACGCGCTCGGCGTCGACAACGACCTCACCGCGCGGTGGCAGACGCCGAAGGGCAGCGACGCGACGTCCCCGTGGGACGAGGGAGAGGTGTGATGGCGTCGATTCGCGACTACGCGTCGATGATCAAGCTGTCGCACTCTGTGTTCGCGCTGCCGTTCGCGCTGATTGCGTTGCTCGTCGCTTCGGACGGGGCGCCGGGCTGGCGACTCCTCGGTCAGATCGTCGCGGCCATGGTGCTTGCGCGGTCGGCGGCGATGGCCTTCAACCGATGGGCCGACCGCGCGATCGATGCTCGAAACCCGCGCACGGCGAGTCGCGAGATACCGGCCGGCATCATCTCGGCCCGCGCGGCGCTCGCGATGACGATCCTCTGTTCGCTCGGCTTCGTCGCGATCGCGTGGTGGATCAGCCCGCTGTGTTTCTGGTTCGCGATTCCCGTGCTCGCCGTGCTGCTCGGCTACAGCTACGCGAAGCGCTTCACGTCCGGGGCACACCTCTGGCTCGGGATCGCGCTCGGTCTCGCGCCGCCCGCGGCGTGGCTCGCGGCGGTCGAGACGATCGACGCGAGCATCCTCGGCCCTCTGGTCCTCGGGATCGGGGTCTCGGTCTGGGTCGCTGGTTTCGACGTGCTCTACGCGTGCCAGGATCTCGAGTTCGACCGGGAGCATGCCCTGCGATCGATCCCGGCGCGTCTCGGGGTGGCGGGCGCACTGCGCGTGGCCCGGATCCTCCACGTGCTCGCGGTCGCGGGATTCGCAGCGTTCGGGATCCTCGTCGAGCTCCAGGGGCCGTACTTCGTCGGCGTGGCCGCTGCGGCGGCCCTGCTCGTCTACGAGCACCGCCTGCTGCGGGCGGACGATCTGAGCCGCATCGGCGCCGCGTTCTTCACGATGAACGGCCTCGTGAGTCTGGCCCTGCTCGCGTGTACTGTGGTGGACGTCTACTGGATCTGACGTCCGACCCGCTGCGCGATGGCCAAACCCAACCCCGAACGAGAGCTCGAACGCCTGCGCAAGGCTCTCGGGAAGTCGGGCCCGCCGCAGGTCGTCGCGATCACCGGGACGTCGGACTACTTCCGCGGTGAGGCGCTCGAGGCGGTCGTCGCGGCGATCGACGAGCGCGCCGAGCTGCGGCGCATCGATGGTCCCGACGACACCGATGGCCGCGAGCTCGACGATCTGCGCGGTGCGGTCCTGTTCGGCCCCGGCTGCTGGCTCGTCGTGCGCCGTGCGGCGCCGTGGCTGAAGTCTCACGGCTCGCGTCTCGAAGAGGCGCTCGGCAGCTTCGCGCAGGGTTGTGGGCTCGTGTTCGAGACGCCCAAGCTCGACCGGCGCACGAAGCTCGCGAAGTCGATTGCCGAGGTCGGCGAAGCGTTCGAGTTCCGCGATCTCTACGCGGAGCCGTACGATCGCTCGCGGAGTCCGCTCGAAGCGGAGCTCGTGTCCTGGGTTGTCACGCGCGCGCGGAAGTCCAAACTCACGCTGACGCCGGAAGCCGCGTTCCTGATCGTGTCGATGGTCGGGCAGGCTCCGGGCGAGATCCTCGCCGAGCTCGAGCGTCTCGCGCCGCTGCTGCAGGGCAAGACGGTCGACCCGGGCGAGCTGCGCAAGCACCTAAGCTGCAGCTTCGAGTCGACGCCGTTCGAGTTCGCCGAGGCGTTCCTGCTGCGGAACCGTCGCCGCGCGATGCGGTCGCTCGACGCGATGTTCGCGCGCGGCGTGAAGTCGAAGGACGGCAGCACGATGGACCGCGGCGGGCTGTTCCCGTTCATCACGACGTGGCTGCACCAGTCGCTGACCTCGGTGTTCGAAGGGCGTCGTCTGATGGAGGCCGGCGTGCCGGCGCGGGACGTGCCGGGCCGGGTCGGCGTGCGCGTCTTCGTCGAGCGCTACGAGGCACAGCTGAACAGGTGTTCGATGAGGTGGGTGCGCCGGGCGTTGCACGAGCTGCACGCGTGTCAGCGCGACCTCCGCACGACAGGAGAGGATCCCGAGCTGTTGCTCGGTCGCCTCGTCGCCCGCTGTCTCGGCGGGCAATCCAAGGAAGGGGCCGCATGATTCGCGTTCTACCTCCGGAGGTCATCAACCAGATCGCCGCGGGCGAGGTCGTCGAGCGACCGTTCTCGGTCGTCAAGGAGCTCGTCGAGAACAGTCTGGATGCCGGCGCGCAGCGGCTGCACGTCACGCTCGAGGAGGGTGGTCGTAGTCTGATCCGCATCACCGACGACGGCTGCGGGTTCAGCCCCGACGATCTGACGCTCGCGTTCGCGAGCCACGCGACGTCGAAGCTGTCGTGCCTCGACGATCTCGAGCACATTGCGAGTCTCGGCTTCCGCGGCGAAGCGCTCGCGTCGATCGGCTCGATCGCGAAGACCTGGATCCGCAGCTGCCCTCGCGATGCGGAGTCCGGCCACGAGATCCGCTGCGACGGCGGCAAGATCGGCGAGGTGCGCCCGACGTCGTGCCCGCCGGGGTCGACGATCGAGGTGCGAGACCTGTTTTTCAACACGCCCGCGCGGCGCCGCTTCCTCAAGACGCCGCGCGCGGAGAAGGGGCGCATTCAGGACATGCTTCTGCGGCTCGCGCTCGCGCGCCCCGACGTCGACTTCACGCTCGTCGTCGACGACAAGGAGGCGCTCCGATTGCCGGGCGACGAGGACCTGAAGACCCGCATCGGCCGCGCGTTCGGCAAGCAGGTCGGCGACGCGCTCCATCCCGTGGAGCAGCAATGGGACGACTACTCGGTGCGCGGCTTCGTCGGCGATCCCGATCTCGCGCGGCGCGACTCGTCGTTGGAGCTGCTCTACGTGAACGGGCGCCTGGCCCGCGACAAGGCTTCCGGCTACTCGATCCGGCAGTCCTATCGCGAGTACCTGATGGGCGGGCGATTCCCGGTCTACTTCCTGATGCTGTCGCTGCCGCCCGAGCAGGTCGACGTGAACGTGCACCCGACGAAGTCGGAGGTGCGTTTCCTCGACGGGCGCAAGGTGTGCGGGCTGCTGCACGATTCGGTGAAGCAGGCTCTCGCGGGTTCGGTCATCGCCGAGTTCAAGGAGCCGCGCGGCGCGTCGATCTCGATCGGCGCGGACAAGCCAAGCGCGCGGTCGGGCTTCCCGTCGCTCGGGCGGGGCCTGTTCGGCAGCGGTTCGAGCGCGCCGCCGTCGCTTCCGTCCCGCGTCGCGGATGCTTCGCCAACGGATGATCGTGAGGCTGCCGCACCCGCGGCGAAGCCGAATCCGTTCCGCGATCTCGGCGGCCGGCGCTTCGTCCAGATCGCGAACCTCTACCTCGTCGTCGAAGGCGACGACGGCGGTATGGTTGTGATCGATCAGCACGCGCTGCACGAGCGCGTGATGTACGAAGAGCTTCTCGCGCAGTACGAGAAGGACGGCAAGGCCGCGGTGCAGCGGCTGCTCGTGCCGGACGTGTTCGACGTGAGCCCGACGGACAAGGCCTACCTCCTGGATGCGCAGGCGGCGCTTGCCGAAGAGGGGTTGCTCATTGGTGACTTCGGGGGCGATTCGATCCAGGTCGAAGGGATGCCCGCCGTGTTGAGCCGGATCCAGCCCCGCGCGCTGGTCGAGTCGTTTCTGCACGCGGATGCGGAGGTGTCGCGTCCGACGGCGACCGAGGAGATCCGCGAGCGGTTCCACTCGCGCGCGTGCCGATCCGCGATCATGAGCGGAGATTCGCTCACGGACGCGGAGATCGAGGCGCTGATCGAGTCGGCGGCGGAGCTGGAGCACCCGCACAACTGCCCGCACGGGCGGCCGACGGTGTTGACCTTCAGCGCCTACGAACTCGAGCGATTCTTCCGGCGGAAGATCTGAGAACGGTGCGGCTGCGAGCGCGCGGCCCCCGTTCTCTGTAACGACGCTAGTGTCCCTCGTCTGAAGTCCGTAGCGAAAGTAGCCGCGTCAGTCGATTCGCGCGCAAGGCGCTGCGACGACACGGCTTGTCAGTGGACAAGTT
>JANQJF010000124.1 GCA_028281765.1 Planctomycetota bacterium
TCGCCCTTTCGCGCGTCCGTCAGGAGGGTCGCGAAGGATTCGGAGTCCGGAGGAGGGGTCATCGATCGAAGGGCCGCCTTGGGAGCCGCGTCGATCCTAATCGCTCGGATAGTTTTCGCGAAATCGCGTTATAAGTGGGATGGAGTCGCGCCTTGGGGACAAATGCTCTTGGGGGACACTCGAGAACCCGAGGAAACCATGACACTCAAGCTCTCTCCAACTCTCTCTCGCCTGGCCGCAACGCTCTTGTTGTTCGCGGGGTTGGCCTCTTCGCTTTCCGCGCAATTCCCGGAGCACCAACTCTACGTCGGCGGGCTCAACGCGGGCGAGACCGCGAATCACCGGTTCTCGATGACATCGACATCGGCGGGGGGGCACCTGACGTTGGGGCTCTACGTCAGCGTGGTGGACAGTCCGACCCGATGGCCGCAGACCGTCGCCAACGTCATCCCGAGCCTGAAGGGCTACGGCGAGGCCGATGAAGTCGCGTGGGCCAACACGATGTCCGGCTCCTACAGCGACCTCCAGATCGCCGACCATGGGGCAGACGAGATAACTGTGCACCCGGACTGGGTCAAAGCCGTGCTCGACGAGGCGCTGAATCCGAACGCCGACATCGACGACTTCACGAACGAGTTCCAGCCGTCGATGGTTGGCAACTGGATGGGGGCTTCTGCGACGTCACTCGAGTGGTCGTCGTTCTTGCTCGGAAACAACAACGACGTGTTCGATGCCGAAGTGCTGGTGCGCCATCTCATGGCTCAACAGATCAATGCTGGTGGGCAGTACACGGTCACGCCGAACGGATCGGAGATCGACACGTTGATCAAGTTCCTGCGCGAGAGGTACGTGGAGTTCTTCATCAACATCGTGGCGATCGAGATTCAGCCGCTCCCGTCAGGAGGGGTGACGCGGCCCATTCGCGTTTCGAGGACGAGTCGCGTGGCGATCGATCTCGGTCCGGATTCGGGTGTCGACCTCCTGTTCCGGTGGAAGACGGGATCGAGTCAGTACCTGTACCCGTTGTACTCCGGTCAATATCTCACCATCGAAGTCTTCGCGCATGCTGATCTGGATCCGGGTTCGGACATGAGCATCGCACTGCCTCTGCTCGGTGGCGGCTGGCACTTCATCGAAGCGTTCCCCGATGTCCAGAGTGGAACTCTGACTTGCTGGGTGCCGTTGGGAATCCCGTTCGCTGCGGGTTTGGGTGGTGTGATCGAAAACTCGACGCTCGAAATCGTCCTATGCGCCGGTGAGACGGACACAGGAGAGCGGGTCCCGACCGTGGGATTCGACTACCACCACGCTCCGACGCCGTAGCGAGATCGGTAGTCGGATGCCCCCCGACCCGGATCTCGATCGCATCGAGTCGATCCTCGAGCGCTGGTTCGAGTTGCAGCATGAAGGCGTCGAGCCGACACTCGACGAACTCTGCGCCGACGCCCCGCACCTTCGCGATCGGATCGGCGAGATGCTCGAGCGCCAGGCGGCGCTGCTCGACGGTCGGCGCGAGGAGTCCGTGCGCCGACCGCTCGAGGTCGACCGCGTCGGCGAGTTCGAGCTGAAGGCTCGGCTCGGCTCCGGCGGGATGGGCGATGTCTATCTCGCACGGCAGCCGTCGTTGGACCGACTCGTCGCGTTGAAGATCCTGCGCCCCGAGCTGGCGGACGATCCGCTGCGGCGCCTGCGCTTTCAGCGTGAGGCGCAGCTGACTGCGGCGCTCGATCATCCGCACATCGTGCCAATCTACGAGGCTGGCGAAGACCGCGGCATCGTCTACCTCGTGATGAAGCGGCTGCACGGCGTCACGCTCGAACGCGTCGAGAGCGAATGGACCGCGCAGCGCGTCGCGCGCGTCGGTGCTGCCGTCGCGCGTGCGCTCCACGCTGCCCACGAGGTCGGGATCGTGCATCGCGACGTCAAGCCGGCGAACGTGCTGCTCGACGGCGACCATCCGTACGTGCTCGACTTCGGTCTCGCTCGCGGGCGCGTCGACATGACGCTCACGACCGAAGGGCAGTTACCGGGCACACTCGCGTACATGCCGCCGGAAGCCCTGCGTGGCGATCCTGCCGCTTTGGATCCGCGCGCCGACGTGTATTCGCTCGCGGCGACGCTGTTCCACTGCATGGAGGGGCGACCGCCGTTCGATGCCGACACGCCGGAGAGCATGGTGCGCCACGTGCTCGTCGACGACCCGCCGGCGCTCTCCGGGCCTTCGCGCGCGCGGGACCTGCAGACGGTCCTGCATCGAGGCCTCGACAAGACTCCGACGCGGAGATTCCCGACGGCCCTCGAGTTCGCGGAAGACCTCGAGCGGTTTGCCGAAGGTATCCCGATCCGCTCGCGACGGCCGAGCGTGTGGGCTCGGGTGCGCACGGCCGCGCGCCGCCATCCGCTCGTGGCCACGGCGTTCGCGTCGACCCTCGTGGTCGGGTCGATCCTCGGTTCGCAGATATGGCGTCAGGAGCGCGATCGCGCTGCCGAACTCGATCGCCAGTTCGAGGTCATCGATGCGGCGCTCGGGACCGGGGATGCACCATTCGCGCGTGCGCGTCTCGTCGAGCTCGAGGCCAACGAGGGGGCGAGCGAGGATCCGCGATTCGAAGACAGATCCTGGCGCTGTACTTCGATCCTCGCGCGCGATGCCCTGCTGGATCAGATCCAGACGGATCCGCTCTACCAACAGGTCGCGTTGACCGAGTCCGTGCGCGCGACGCTCGATGCGGCCCACCCGAGCCTGCGCACCGATGCGCAGACGGGGATCGCGCTCGCGCTGATGGCGTTCTACTCCGAGGATTTCGGGCAGGTCCGGCGCTTGCTCACCGACTCGCGATTGGAGTCGATGCCGAGGTTCGTCGCCGCGCTGCGGGCGGAGCTCGATGGCGCTTCGGTCGTCGATGCGCTGGCAGCCGTCGAATCGGAAATGGCGACGACCGCCACCGACCACGTGTTTTCTGCGGTAGTCCTGCGTGTCGCGGAAGCGCCGGTCGACGCGATCGCGGTCGAGACCGAATCCGCGCTGAAGCTGGATCCGTTCGATCGCCGCGCTCGGCTCATGCAGGCGATGGTGTTCTCGTTGCAAGGCGACGAGGCGCGCGCCGAGCAGGCCTTGCTCGCGCTTTGGCGCGAGGACGAACCGCGGCCCGAACTGCACGCGCGTCTCGCCAAGGTCGCCGTGCTGAACCGGCACTACGACATCGCGGAGCGGCACGTCGAGATCGCCGCCCGGGACCTGCGCGAATTGGGTCGCGGGCCGACGCTGCGCCTCGCGACGGCCCGATTGAACCTGGCGTTGCGACGGCGCGAGCTGGATCGCGCGTCCGCCGTGCTCGCCGAAGCGCGTCGCCACTTCGACGGGGAGTGGCTCGACATGGGCGAGGGCTACCTCGCGCTGCTCTCACGTGACCGCGACGCGGCGCGCGCGGCCTTCGAGAGGGTGGTATCGAATGCGCGCACGCCGTGGAATCGTCGCCGCGCGAAGACGGCACTGCTGCACCTCGACGTCAACGCGTACTTGGCCGGCGACGAGCTGGATCTCGACGTCGCCGAAGTCTTGTTCGCGCGTGCGGACGAGCAGTATCGGGAGGCCGTCAGTGCGTCCGATGACCACCACGCGGCGCAAAGCGCGATGCGTGCGGCGGAGATCGAGCTCACGATGATCGACATCGGCGAGAGTTCGCAGGATTGGAGAGGTCGGGCCTGGAAGAGCTTGCATCGAGTGCTGGCCAGTCAGGATCTGAACCCGGATGCGATCGCCCACTTCGCGGGGCTGGTCGCCGAGCGCGCGGTGCCGGCGAGCGGTCGCCACGATCTCGTGACCGGAGACCTCACGTATCAGGCGCGGCGGCGTGCGCTCGCGGTGACGCGCCGGATTCGGGATGGCAAGAGCGCGAACGGTCGCGAGATCGAGATCACGATCCTCGCCGCGGTTCTCAGTGCCGCGGTTGGCGATGTGGCAGCCGCACGAGAGGCAGCAGAGGTCGCGACGAGTCTGCTCGATCGCCTCGATGCGGCGTCCCGCGAGGACGAGTTCGTCGCGGATCTCGAGGAGTTGCTCGACGAGGCGATGGCAGGAATCCGGAAGTAGCGCGTCGCCTCCGACGGGCTGGACCCGCACGATCCCCAGCCCTTCCGACCCCCTGGCCGACTTCTTGTTGGCCGTCATGGACGGTGCCACCGGGCGCCTAAGGATGCGCCTCGTCACGCGCATACGGAGCGTCGGATTCCGTGGCGGGATTCCTCAGGCCCGAGGATCGGAAATTCCGATATGATGACGCAGTGACGATCGGTGTACCTGATACCAGTGCTCGGCATCTCGTCGCTGCCCTCGAGGACGCGCGACGCGGCTCGCTCACGCTGTTCGGGGATCTGAGCGCGGAGGAGCAGCTCGGTGAGCGCGCGCACCACCTCGAGCCGCCGATCTGGGAGGTCGGGCACGTCGCGTGGTTCCAGGAGCTCTGGTTGCTCCGGCACCTCCGCGGCGAGCGCCCGCTGTTGCCGCGTGGTGACGGGATCTACGACTCGTTCCACGTCTCGTACAAGCGGCGCTGGGATCACGACTTCCCGAGTCGCGACGCGACTCTCGAGTATGCGGAAGAGGTCTTGCGGCAGAGTGTCTCGCGGCTGGGCGTGCGTTCGACCACGCTCGACGAACGCAACCTGTATTGGCTCGCCGCCGTGCATGAGGACATGCACGCGGAGAACCTCATGGCCGTGCGGCATACGCGCGGGCTCGCGTTTCCGGGCGGCGGCGGCGCGCGGTCGCCCGCGATCGTGGACGTCGATCCGGGCTACGAGCCGCACGACGTCGAGGTTGCCGGCGGCACGTTCGAGCTCGGTGCGCGTCGGGGCGCGAGGTATGCCTTCGACAACGAGATGTGGGCGCACCCCGTCGAGGTCGAGCCGTTCCGGATCTCGAGTACGCCTGTCACGAATTCCGAATTCGCCGAGTTCGTCGACGCTGGTGGATACACGACGCGGAAGTACTGGGACAAGCGCGGATGGGAGTGGCGTCGGCGCGAAGGCGCGAAGCATCCGCTCTTCTGGGTGCGGCAAGACGACGCGTGGCACGAACGATGTTTCGATGATCACGCTCGTCTCGAACCGTGGCACCCGGCGTGTTGCGTGAACTGGCACGAAGCGCGCGCCTTCTGTCGCTACGCGGGTCGTCGGCTGCCGACGGAGGCCGAATGGGAGATGGCTGCGACGTGGGATCCGGCGGATGGATCGAAGCGTCGCTATCCCTGGGGCCGTGAGAAGCCGAGTCCGTCGCGTGCGAACGTCGACTGGTCGTTCGGTGGCGGCGGGACGATCGACGTGCGTGCGCTTGCGGGTGGCGACAGCGCCATCGGGTGCCGACAGATGATCGGCAACGTCTGGGAGTGGACCGAGAGTCGGTTCGAGCCGTATCCCGGATTCGTGCCGGGGGCGTACGCCGAATACAGCCAGCCCTACTTCGGCAAGAAGCCGGTGTTGCGCGGTGCGGCTTGGTCGACGCGAGGGCGGCTGGCGTATGCGACGTATCGCAACTTCTTCATCCGGCACCGGCGGAACATCTTCGCGGGGTTTCGGACGTGTGCGGTGTAGGGGACGGCAAGACGGGCGCGGGTGCGCGGGCGACGGGCGTGGGCGTGCACGGGGCACCATCGCGCATGCGCATGCGCAAGCGCACGGACGTGCACGCTGGGGTGTTGGTCAGTCGGTGTCGACGGCGATGCCTTGCATCTCGAAGCGGGCGCCGCGGAGGAGTGGGCCGGAGCCGATGAAGGCGCGGGTCGGGAAGCCGTTCGTGAAGCGCGCGCGGTACGCCGTGTTCCACACGTCGTAGAGCGACACGTCCGAGCAGAAGACCTGGACTTGGACCAGGTCGTCGAGCGTCATCTCTGCGCGGGTCATCGTGGCTGCGAAGCGATCGAGCAGGAGGTTCGCCTCCGCGGCGGCATCGGCTGGAACCTTGCCGGTTTCCGGGTCGATCCCGAGGTGGCCCGCGATGAACAGCGTGTGGCCGATTCGGGTCGCGCTGCTGTACGGGACGTCCCCGCTCGGGGGTGGGAAGTCGACGCGGCTCGGGCCGGCGCAGGCGGTGCCGAGGATCGCGGAGAGCGTGACTGCGAGAAGGCGGCGCATGCATCGGATCTTCGCAGACTCACCGTCGAGGTGCGACATTTCCGCCCGGCCGAACGTGGGTACGGGTCCGCGGCACGACGGCACCTGGCCTCGGCACGTCCGTATACTCGCGCGCGCAGAACTCGCCTGTCACGTCGTGCGCGCTTCGATCCTCTCGCCGGCGCCCCACCCAATCTCCAACCAGAACCTCGACGATGCGACTTTCCATTCTCGCTGCTTCCCTCCTCGCCACGTCCTCCGCCCTCACGGCCCAGCTCGCGATCACCGAAGTGATCTTCGATCCGGTCGGCCCCGATCTCGGCAACGAGACGGTCGAGATCCAAAACATCAGCGGGGCGCCGTTCACGCCGACTGGCTGGCAGCTGTGCGTGCCGTTCGTCTATGGCGCGCTTCCATCGATCTCGATTCCGGCTGGCGGCGTAGTCACGCTCCACCTCGGCACAGCCGGCACGAACAGCGTCACTGACTTCTTCCTGCCCTCGTTCGCGTCTCGGCAGCTGAGCAACTCCGACGAGATCCAGCTCTACAAGAGCAACCTGTTCTTCCAGGACGCGGACATCGTCGATGCGGTGAGCTGGGGCGGAACGCTGCGCATGCAGCAGGCGGTCAACATCGGTCAGTGGGGCTCGGTCAGCGACCTCGTCAGCGGGCCGTTCTTCGAAGGTCAGTCGATCGCGTGGGCCGGTTCCGGTGACGACGCGAGCGCGTGGTATCGCGATTCCTCGCCGACGATGGGGGCCGCGAACGGCACGGACTCGGTGTCGCTGTTCGGCACCGCGTGCGCGACGAGTTCCGGCACGCCCGGCATGACGATCCCGTCCCCGGCGGTCTCCGGGAATCAGGACTTCGCGTTCCGCATCACCGGTGGTCCGGCGGTCGCGCCGGCTGCCGTCTTCGTCGGCACGCCGAGCGGCGGGCTCCCGGTATTCGGCTGCTCGCTCGAGGTCTTGAGCTTCACGACGATCCCGGGTTTCCTCGGTTCGACGGGTACGACGGACCTCGGATTGCCGCTGAGCTCGGCGGCGGGAATCAGTCTATCGTTCCAGACGTTCATCCTCGACGCCGCGGCGCCCAACGGATTGTTCGGCGCGACGAACGCCGCGACGATCACGTTCGGCGCCTGAGTCCGCCGAGGACGCCTGAGCCGCCGAGAAGTCGGTCAGACGTCGGTCTCGGTCGACAGGTGCTGCTGGACGATCTTCCAATCGTCCTTCACCCGTGCGACCGCGAACGTCGCGCGTCCGCCTTGCTCGACGCCCCGCCCTTCCGGGTCGACTTGCTCGATGCGCCAGTCCCCTGCCGCCGTGCCGAAGGAGTCGTCGAAGACCTGGATCTGCAGGTCCTTCAGCTCCATCTTCAGCGACTCCATGTACCGGAATTCCTGATCGAGGATCTCCTCGTAGGAACCCCAGCCGAGATCCGTGCGGCCGGACGGGTCCAGATTCACGAAGCGCTTGTCGGTCCAGAAATGGGACCGGAACAGCTTCATGTCGCGGGCGTTGTACGCCTGGCGCATGCTCCGGAAGAAGTCGTCCAGCTCCTTGGTCTGTTCTACGCTCATTCCGTCTCGGGAGCTCTTTCGAGGGTTGCGGTCGGGCGGTGCGTCGCAGGCGACCGGGCCTGCATTCCCTAACGCTTGATGTGGCTGTAGTACGGTTCCTTGTGGCGCTCGTAGGCGATCTTGCCATTCACGATCGCGGTGTCCACGAGGGTTCTATAGTGGAGGGGGTCGCCATCGAGAATCAAGACGTCGGCGTCCTTGCCGACTTCGATCGAGCCGATTCGGGAGCCGACACCGAGCGTCTTGGCCGCATCCAAAGTGATGGTGCGTAAGGCTTTGCGGTTGTCGAGCCCGCCGCGCACCGCGAACGCGGCGTCGACGTGGAGGGTCGAGAGGTCCTGACCCATGATCCCGTCGTTGCTCAGCCGCGTGCTCGGCGAGATGACTGCGACGGGGACGCCGGCTTCGTCGAGAATCCGCGCAGATGCAAGGTTCGAGCCGGTGTTTTCCGGGCGGCCCTTGTCGGGTTCGGCGCGGTCCCGCGGCACGAGCACGACGCTGGAGCCGGTGCGGGCGATCTCGTCCGCGAGTGCCCAGGCGGAGACCGGGCGGTCCATGACGACGCCGGTGCCGAGGAGCTCAGCGATCTCGCAGGCCTGCTTCACCTTGCCGTTGTCCGGCTGGCGCGGGCCCCGCATGAACGAGAAGAACCCGCCGCCGCCGTTGCCGAAGTCGATCCACAACGTCGTCTCGCCGTCGAGGATCTTGAGGATCGTCTCGGTGCCGCGCGGCGGCTTGGGGGTGCCGTCCTTGCTACCGCTCGAGCTGCTGCCGCGGCGGCCGCGACGCGTAGGTCGGCCGCTCGGCTTGGCCTCGGGCTTCTTCTCTTCCTTCTTCGTCGCGTCGGGCTTCGCGTTCTTCTTCTCGGCGAGCTTCTTCTTGTACTCTCGCGCCTTCTCGACGTTCTCGCGGAACGCCTTCCACTGCTTGCGATCGAGCGGCACGCGCATCGAGACGAACGAGCCCTCCTCGCACAGCATGCCTTCGAGGTCTTCGGGCGCGAGCTTGATGACCGCGCTCTTGCCCTTCGGCGTGTCGCGACCGCCACTCGCCAGCATGCCGAAACTCGTGATGCCGACGGCGAGTCCGAGCTTGATCTGCGGGTCGTACGGGTTGAGTCCGTCCTTGATGCTGTCGAGGCCGAAGCTGTTCGGCGCGCCGAAGCCGCCGGCGCGCACGGCGACGAAGCCGGGGCTGACGACCTTGCCCGAAGCGTCGATCTCGGTCGCGCCCTCGGGGATCTCGACGTCATGGCCGACGGCTTCGATCTTGTCGTTCTTCAGAACTACGGTCGCGCGGCGCAGGACCGAACCATTGCCGATGTGCACGTCACCGCCGCGGATCACCATGTGGCGATCGGGTTCCGACTTCTCGTCCTTCTTCTCCGGCGTGGATTCGTCGGGTCTCGACGCCGGCTTCGAGTCCTGCGCGACGACGTTTGGCGCGAACGCGAACAGGGACAGGAGGGCGGCCGCAGCCGGCGCGAGGTGGGGGAGTCGCAGCATCATTGGTTCGCGTCCTTCCGGACTTCGGCGCCGCGGTAGAACACCGAACGCAGCGAGGAGGTGGGATCCAGCGGGTCGCCGGTGAACAAGAGGAGGTTGGCCTGCTTGCCCTTGCCGATCGTGCCGACCTGCTTGTCCATGCCCAGCATCTTGGCCGGGACGGCGGTCACGCCGCGCAGCACGTCCTGGGGCTTTGCGCCGTGACGGACGAGGTCGATCAGCTTGAAGAACAGGCCGCGCACCGCCGACTTGGAGTCGCCGATGAGGAAGCCCACTTCGAGGCCCGCCTTGCGGAGTTCTTCGCTCGGGCTCGAGACCCGGTTCGAGTGCGTTTGCGTCGACAGTTCCGGCGCCATCAGCACGCCGGCCTCGAGTTCTTCGAGCTTCTTCGCGACCATGTGCAGCGAGCCTTCGCGCGTGTTGTCGCGCTGGGCGACGATCGTCATCGGAAAGCGATGGTCACCGACCGCGTCCATGTAGTGCGCAAGTTGGTTGGCCGAACCCATGACGACGAACGCGCGGCGCTTCTTGTCGAGAAGGTCGGCGACGACTTCGGCGTTCGGATCCTTCTTCTTCTCGCGCTTCTTCGGCGCCGGCTTCTTCGACTTGTCGTCGGCCTTCTTGGCTTCGTCCTTCTTGGGATCCTTCTTCGGATCTTCCTTCGGCTTCGGGTCGTCCTTGGGCTTCGGCTTCGGATCGTCCTTCGGCTTGGGAGTCGGCTTCGGCTCTTCCTTGGGCTTGTCCTTCTTGTCGGCCGGCTTCGGGTCGGTCTTTTTCTCGGGCTTGCCTGTCGGCTTCTTGGCCGCGGCCTTGTCGTCCTTCTTCGGCTCCTCCTTGGGCTTCTTGCGCTCCTCGAGCGCCTTCTTGCCCGCGTCGAGTGCCGACTTGACGGTGTTCTTCGCCTGCGACTTTGCGATGCACTCGACGACGACGTAGGCATCATCGTCGAGGATGAAGCCCTCTTCGTGCTTCGCGGTCGGCTCGATCTGAGCCGACAGGCCGGGGAAGCCGACGCCGTCCGGCGCGAGAACGAGCGTCGTCACGCCGCACTCCAGCAGGTCGTGGAAGATGTCTTGTCGCGCGTAGAGCGAGTCCGAGACTTTCTTGCCGGCCTTGTTGACCGCGCTCGCGCTCGAACCGAAGCGGCGGCCGCCGCGGAAGCGGCGGGGCATGCCCGGCATGCGCGTGGTCGTAGTCTGGCGTCGGCCGCGCAGGCCGGCTTTCGACCACGCGTGGACGAGGCCGGGCATCACGGTGCCGCCTTCGGCGTCGATGACCTTCGCGCCGGCCGGCACTTTGACCTTTTTGCCGACCTGCTTGATGACGCCTTCCTGCATCAGCACGGTGCCGTTGTCGATCGGCTTACCGCTCATCGTCAGGATGCGCGCGTTCGTGATCGCGACGGGGCGCTCGTCCTGAGCGACCGCGGTCGCCGCGGACAGCGTCAGGCCGAGGATGGGGGTGAGTCCGAGGAGAAGTCGTGACAGGGACATGATCAGAACCTCGGGCGCTCGGGGTTGCGCCGGTATGCGATGTTGCCGTTGATGACCGTCATCTCGACGTGGCTACGCGGATCGATCGGATCGCCGTTCCAGAAGACGAGGTCCGCGTCCTTGCCGACGACGAGCGATCCGACGCGATCGTCGATCTTGACGAACCGCGCGGGGTTGATCGTGATCGCGCGCAGGCCGACTTCCCAGGGCAGTCCAAGGCGAACCGCCATCGCGCATTGCAGCTGGAGCTGCTCCTGCGCGACGACCGGCGAGTCGGTGTTGACGCCGACACCGTCGATGCCGAGGCCGCGCACCGGCTCGCGGAAGCCGTGCTGGCCGCCGGAGTACCAGTTCGCGACCAAGCCTTCGTAGCGCCCCGTCTTGCGGTTGAATTGGAACTGGCGCGGGCCGTTGCACACCGGCACGCCTCGCTTCCACGCCTCTTCGCTCAGGCGATACGCGTTGAACGTGCCGTGCACGATCACGGTCCAGAGGCCGAACTCGTCGCGCAGTTCCCGCAGCGTCTGCAGCGCGACCTGGTAGATCTGCGTGTGCACGCACACCGGATACTCGTGGCGGAACAGGCCGCGCAAGTACTCGAGATCCGCTTGCAGCTTGGGCTTGGGGCCCTTGCCCGCGTCGAAGTCCTCCCACTCCTGGCAGTACTTGCGACCGCGTTCGAGCGTCATCCGGAGACCGTGGTTCATGCCCATGTGGGTCATGCCGAGGTCGCCCGCGTAGCGCTCGGGGTTGCCGGCCTGCGCGATTTTGAGGCAGCCGGGGAAGCGGATCAGCGCTTCTTCGGGCGTCTTGCCGAACGTCTTCGTCAGCGTGCCGAAGCCGCCCATGTTCGAGCCCGATCCAGGGATCAGCAGGACCGACGTCACGCCGCCCGCGACCGCTTGGCGCAGCGGCTCGTGGTCCATCGTGATCAGGTCGATCGTCCGCATCTCCGGGTTGGTTTGATGCAGCGTGTCGTTGAGCTCGAACCCGCGACCCGCGATGTGGCAGTGCAGGTCGACGTAGCCCGGCACGCACCAGGTCGAACCGAGGTCGACGACTTCGTAGCCGTCGGGAATCGCAGTCTCGCTGGCCTTGCCGAGAGCGACGATCTTGCTGTCCTTGGTCAAGATCACGCCGCCGTCGATCGGCTCGCCTTCGACCGGGATGATCTTCGCGGCCTTGAACGC
>JANQJF010000004.1 GCA_028281765.1 Planctomycetota bacterium
CCTGGCGGCGCAGCCTTCGCAACGACCTCTATGTCGCGGGCAGCAAACTCACGACGGGTATCCATCGAGCCATAAGCCGTGTCGCCGAGCACTGACGCACGGGGCCGAACAGCGACTTCTCGGCCGAGCTTCTAGGCGAGGTCCCTTTCACAGAGGATGGGGACAAGTACTTCCTGTCTGATTGCGATCAGCTGGTGATCGCATTGTCTCCGGCCGGAGATCTCGTTCACGTTCCGATCTTTTCGTAGTGCGTTCTCTTACGATTCCTCATGGGTCATGACGCTGAGCACGGATCAACCACGCATGGGCGGTGTCAGCAGATCCATACGGATACGATCTTCCGCCGCTTCCGTGGACATCGACTTAGGGGAAGGACTTCGATATCACCCGCTTTGCAGAATTGATATAGAGCTCAGAACGGCGGAAGCTCCTCAGTCCACCTCAGTAGTCTGACGGAATCTTCGTTTGAGAGGAACGCTGAAGCACCGTCGAGCCCCCCTCGATACGCCCGGCGCCGCCCGACCTTCTTTCGCAGATAGACTCGAAGTACGCGCCGTAGGTGGAAGAACTCGCACGGCCTGAGGCGAATCGACTCCACATCGATTGGAAACAGGCTCAGACCGAACCTTCCCCACCAGCGGCCCGGGGCATCCCAGCTTGAATCGGGACGCTCGACGACCTTCGCCACGTATTTCGCTGCGTAGTGCGTTGCATGGCGCCATGACTGGGCCTTCTGCACTTGCGTCCCGGCTCGTAGATGGTTGTCGTCCCCGCTGCCAACAACGTGAAACCAAGCGTGGCTGAGCCAGTCCTTCTCGATTCTGTCGACGCCCCAAACCAGCAAGTGATAGTGCGGGGCTCCGCGGCGCTGGGGCTCGAGTTTCCAAATCCCCCAAGACTCTGGCATCCCGCGTCGCAGCCGCTTCAGAAAAGTATCGAGATGGCGCTTCCAGATCTTCGGTGTGCCCGGCCAGCTGGCTGGGTACGTCAAGGTAATGAAGAGTGGAAGCCCTGCTACTTCCTGATTAATTGACGCCATCAACCTGAGGAGGCGTCGCCGAGAACTACGAGAGAACGCTCCGATCTCCCGACGCTTGCCACCTCTCTTGCGTTCATCCACCCCAAACTCGGAACGCAGGGTGAGCAACGAACCTCCGATCGGCACCTCAGCGAAGTGCTGGGCTGGTGAGATATGCAATGAGGACAAGCCCAGGTCGTCGCCACTCATGCGTCTTCCCCCAGGTCACGATCAGGCTCGGGAGACGAAGGCCAAAGTCCTCTCACCGCGAGAACGGCGATCGAGGCATCGCACGGACGCCGATCGGAGCTCTCAACTTGGTCAGCAACCAAGTCCTCTGACAGCCGGCTGAAGAACCGTGCAACAGCCAGCATGCTCGTGAACCATGTGCGACCGACGAGGATCGCCTCCAGCTTCACTCGGTCCCCGGATCGCCCGCTCAGCCCCTTCTTGACCCACCGCCACCCGACGGATCGGTGCATCAGCTTGCCGTTCCGCGCGGGCGGCAACTTCGTGGGAAGGTCGGCGAGTCGAACGAGCCCCTCGGACAGTAGGCGCTCACTCAATTGCTCTTGCGTCGTCATGTCGCGCAGGGTTGCGCGGCACGACTAGGAAGAGCTGGCCTACCCTTGGCCTATGGAATCGTTGCCGGCCTCATCCAGCGCTCGGATCCCAAGAGCGGTGATCACCCATCGGTTGGCTCGCTTCTCGACGAGCTTGCAGTCCTGAAGCGGTTGGGTGACCTCAGCGATGTAGGTGGGCTTGTGACCCGCTTGATACGCGACGTCGCTCCACTTGTTGGCGCCGCCGAGTTCGCGCAACGCCTGCAGAATGCACCGAGCGACGCTCTTCAACTGTCCCGGCGAATCCCACACCTTGGGGTGCGTCGGCCCGAACGATCCTTTTGAGTCCTCGCGCAGCATCGAAGCCGCTCGAATGCGACTGGGTAGTCCCTCGTGTTCCGCCCAGGCCATCGCGAACTGTGCCGCAACTTCGGCCTCATAGCGTCGACCGCCGCTTCGAAGCGCCTCTGTCAGCCGGATCATCAGCATTGATGGCGGCGGACCCGAGTATCCGTCTGTCAGCACGACCTGCTGAAGTTCTCGTCCGAAGCGATCTACGACGTCTTCCGGAGCCGGCTGGGCTGCCTCGGGCCATCCGAGGCTTCGGTATTCAGCACCCAGCTCGTCCCAGGCCTCGATCACCGCAGCGTGAAACTCTTCCCCGAGCTCCGCAACCAGCGAGCCCACGCGAATCGCGATGTCGAGTGCAGCATCCGAGGAGTTCCTGTCCGGTTCGATCACGGACCACATGCTAACCGCTCGCAGCGGCTCTGGCCCTGGCAGCCGGCTCCCTTCGGTCCATCGCCGTGCTCGCGGGGGTTCGCCACTCGCTTCGCTCGCGGCCACCGGAGGTGCGCCCCGCGAGCACGGCGATGGACCTCGGCAGCCTCGGACTCGGACGTTCTCAATCTGCTAGGCTTCTCTTGGAGTCCTTGCTTGGGAGCTTGCTGAAGGTCGTGCCCATCAAACTTGAAGACGGTTTCTACATGACGCACGACTTAGCCCATGTGAGTTGCATGGGTATCGAGTCGGCTCGGCTTGAAGACTGCATCGAGCGCATCACCCGAGATCGAATCGCGGGCGTGTTCGGCCACAAGGGATTCGGCTTTACCGGGGACGATCTCGACTTTCTACATTCCATGCCCTGGATCGAGGCGGTGTGGTTCTGGGACGTGAAGATGCGGAACGTAGATGGTCTGTACGCTCTCGCAGGCCTCCGCCACTTCGGCGTGAGTCCAGCCCGACCCGCGATCGACTTCAGTCGATTCCCTCAGCTGCGAACGGCAGTCGTTCAGCCGAAAGCTCGCGACTCTGGACTGGACGCGTGTTCACATCTCAAGCTCTTGCACGTGTGGCGACATCCACCGAAGGGCCGAGAGTTTTCACTCGCGGTTCCAGACGGGCTGGAGGAGCTCGGCGTCTTTTGGTCGTCGCTGCCCAGCTTGGACTCGCTGCCAGAACTCTCCCGCCTAAAGAAGCTCGAAGTAGCGCGGTGCCGCAGCCTAGAGACTCTCGGAGATCTGGGCGCGAAGTTCCCAAGCTTGGAACGGCTTGTCGTTTCGGCTTCGGGTCGCGTCCGAGACGGGGAGGGAAAGAGAGTCGCTCGCGATCTACCGCGATTGGTGCACGCGCACGTTCAAGGCCAGACCATCGTCTAGGGTTCTGTGATGGGGCTTGCACGAAACGGTTCGAGATTGATCACCGTCAACGACATTCGTTACCGCTGGGTCGTCTCCCCAGACGATGGATTCATGGTGATCGTCGCTGAGCGGGAGGACTGCGACGGGCAAACGCATGGAGGCGACCGTGACCTATCACGAATCGGCCCACAGCTCCCAGGCTCGCATCACTCCGCGCGTAGTTCATCGAGCGATCGAACTCGCCTTGCAAGAAGGCTGGTCCCCGAGTTCCGCCGGACTTCCCCCGTTTCAGCTTCCCAACGCGGACGACAGGGTATGGGGCAGCTGCTAGACACCGACGCGATCGACAAGGCCAGGTGGAGCTCACCTGTGATCCCTCTCCTTGGCGGGGTCGTGGCGTTCAATCTCGTTCTTTGGTGGCTCGGTCAGTCCGAAGCTGCTGGAGTTCTTGGTATCGCGGCCTTCGTGCTGACAGCCGTCACGCTGCGGAAAGTGTCGATCGACATCGCTGTTCCACGGGTCTTTCGTGAGCCGACAGTCGTTCTCGGCTTGGCGGTCTTCCTTGTGGGTTTCGTCCCGACTGTGCTTCTTCGTGAGCCGTTCTTCGGAGCCATCTTTGGGCCCGCGATCATCGCTGGCCTCATCTCGCTCGCGATCGGACTGCTGTTCTCGATCGATCGATGGAGGCGCGCGCAAATCGCCGACGCAGGCGGCCACAGCCCGGAGCGCCAACCGGTTTGGAGGCAAGCCGCTGTCGTCTTGAACGCGTTAGTCTTGTCACTCACCACACTCTGGGCGCTGGGTTGGGTGGTGAGCATCAGCGCAGCGACGCTCGCGGGCGGGTGAGCCTCAATCGCTTCAGCTGACTTCCCAAACGCCGCCCTCCTCGACAGCCCTCCGTAGCCGTTGCCGACCAGACTCTCGGCTCACGTAGTGGTGAATCGACCGCGCATCCGAATGCCCCGCGAAGAGCAGTGCCAGCGCAAGACCGTGCTTCTCCTCGAATGCCGTGGCCGCGTTCTTGCGAAGCCGACCTGGTCCGAACTTCTCCACGCCAACTCTCTCGCACGCGCGATGAATCACACGTCGATACGAGTTGGTCGTGTACGACTCTCCGGGCGGTCGCGCTCTCTCCCGCCTCTTGGCTGCGTCACCTCTGGCGGCTTGGCTTGGCGGCACGGGCGACTTCCGGTTCACTCGCCGGACTTTGGCACGTTCGGTCTCCGCATCGAGAGGGGAAAACAACGGCGCGTGCCGGTCGGCCTTGAAGAAGCCTTGGAGTAGCTCTCGAGCCTCCGGACCGAAGTCCACCGCGCGGGGTTTCCCCTTGTGCTTGGTCTTGTGTTGCGGCGGACGGTAGGTCCAAGGCTCGGCGGATCGATCGATGTCGCACATCCGGATCTGAACCACCTCGCCAGGCCTCATACCGGACAGGAGCTGCAGCTGAATCATTCCCACGACAGGGCGAGGAAGATGCGGCAAGACCGCCTCAATGTCCGCGGCGGGGACCGGGGGACTAATCTCGGTTTCCCGAGCTTCGCTTCGGTAGGGCTGCAACGCCTCGATCGTCCGAAGCGCGTGATGAATCTTGGCGGGCACCAGCTCCTCGGAGACTCCCCACTTGAACAGACGAGTGAGCCGTCGGACCTGCGCGTTGACGTAGTTCCGGGACAGCTTGGCCTTCTCCATCTCCGAGCGCACGCGCTTCAGGCATTTCGGCGAGAACTCGGTGACGGGGTGGGTGGCGTAGACGGCCAGCAGGAATCTGAACACCGCTCGGTAGTTGTTCAGCTCACCCGTTTGGGAGCCGTCGGCCCGGCGGTAGTGGTTCTTGTGACCGACCAGAAACGCCGCTACGAGGTCCGCGACAACCTCGACCTGGATGTCGTCGACGCATATCTCCGTCGGTTCTCGAGCCGCTAGCGCCGCCCTGAATCGTCGCTCCGCTTCCGGCCCTGGCTTGCCGAAGTAGCGATGCTGGCCGTCGATGACAGCCCTCGCCAGACCCGATCCCTTGTGAACACCAAGCGTCGGCTGACGCTTCTGTTTCCCAGCCATGTGCAACCTTTGGTAGGACTACCAAGTCCTAGTCAGTGCCGCACCGGACCGGGAAGGGACCGGGTCGCTCCAAATCTGGAGCTCAGCGAGTCTTGAAGTGGTGGGCGATACTGGGCTCGAACCAGTGACCCCTAGCTTGTCGAGCTAGTGCTCTACCAACTGAGCTAATCGCCCGTGAGGGCCAGTCTTGTAGACAGCCCGGAAGACTGCTGCAAGCAAAAACCTCGCGAGCGGGATTCCGCACCGCACTCGCGATCCGGGCAGGCCGCGTGGCTATACTCCGCGCCCCCTCCTCAGCCTGAATCCAGACCAGCCAAAAGACATGATCATCGGCGTCCCGAAAGAGATCAAACCGCAGGAGCACCGCGTCGGTGCCGTGCCCGCGATGGTTCACGAACTCGTCGATGCGGGGCACAGCGTGCTCGTGCAGACGAGCGCCGGCGTCGGGGCCGGACTGCTCGATTCGGCGTTCGAGGCGGCCGGGGCGCGGATCGTGGACAGCGCATCCGACGTCTACGGGCAGGCGGAGATGATCATCAAGGTCAAGGAACCGTTGCCCGAGGAATACGACCTGATCCGGAAGGGGCAGCTGCTCTTCACGTACTTCCACTTCGCCGCGAGTCGTTCGCTGACCGAGGCGATGATCCAGAGCGGGGCGCACTGCTACGCCTACGAGACGCTCGAGATCGGGGATTCGCTGCCGCTGCTCACGCCGATGAGCGAAGTCGCGGGGCGGATGGCGATCCAGGTCGGCGCGGCGTGCCTCGAGCGGCACAACGGCGGGCGCGGCATGCTACTCGGTGGGGTGCCTGGCGTGGAGCCGGCGACCGTCCTGATCCTCGGTGGTGGCATCGTCGGCTACAACGCCGCGAAGATGGCTGCCGGACTCGGGGCCCGGGTGCTGCTCCTCGACATCGACCTCGAGCGGCTGCGTTACCTATCCGACGTCATGCCGGCCAACGTAACGCCGCTCTACAGCAGCCCGTACGCGATCCGCGAACTGCTGCCCGAGGCGGACCTCGTCGTCGGCGCGGTGCTCGTCAGCGGCGCGCGCGCGCCGGTGCTGATCCGTCGCGAAGACCTCAAGATCATGAAGGACGACGGCCCGGTCGTCGTCGACGTCGCGGTCGACCAGGGCGGGTGCATCGAAACCTGCCGGCCGACCACGCACGAGGACCCGACGTTCGTCGAAGAAGGCGTGCTGCACTACTGCGTCGCGAACATGCCGGGCGCGGTCGCGCGCACCTCGACGTTCGCGCTGACCAACGCGACGGCCAACTACGCGGTCAAGCTCGCGTCGATGGGGGCGGCCGAAGCCGCGTCCAACCCGACGCTCGCGACCGCCGCGAACATTCTCGATGGCAAGGTGACCTACCAGGGTGTCGCGGACGCATTCGGCTTCGAATACGTGGCTCCTGGCGAGGTCTTCTAGGTGCTGATCACGCAGGGAACCGAACCTGCGGAGAGCATCGGCTGGGTCGCGGCGACGATCCTCGGCATCGTCGAGGGCGTGACCGAGTTCTTGCCCGTCAGCAGCACGGGGCACCTCATCGTCGCGAACCGCTTCCTCGGTGGGGATGACCCCGCGTTCGAGGTGGCCATCCAGATCGGCGCCATCTCGGCGATCGCGGTCCTCTATCGCGCGCGATTGCTGACCGCGACGAAGCAGCTGTTCGCGCACAGCGAACCCGGCGTCCGCTGCAACCTCTGGATCCTCCTCGTCATGGCGGCGATCCCGGCGGCGGTCCTCGGCCTGTCGCTCGGGGACTTCATCGACGACGTGTTGTTCTCACCGCTGACCGTTGCGTCCACGCTCGTCGGGGGCGGCGTCCTGCTGCTCGTCCTCGAACGCTGGCTGGAGAAACGGCCGCCGACGACGGAGCGCGGGATCGACCAGATGACGATCCCACAGGCGATCGGCGTCGGGCTCTTCCAGTGCCTGGCGCTGGTGCCGGGCACGAGCCGTTCGGGCGCGACGATCGCCGGCGCGCTGGTGCTCGGATTCAGCCGGGTGGCGGCGGCCGAGTTCTCGTTCTTGGTGGGACTGCCGGTCCTGTACGGCGCATGCCTCGTGAAGCTGACGAGCGACTACGAGCGGCTGCTCGGCCCGCTGCTCGTCGACTTCCTGATCGCGTGCGCGGTCAGCTTCGTCAGCGCGTACGTCGTCGTCGGGCCGTTCGTGCGCTTCCTGCAGACGAAGACGTTCCGCGTCTTCGGCTGGTATCGAATCGTCGTCGGGGGCGCGTTGTTCGCGCTGATCGCCGCGGACGTTCTCTGACCGCCGGCGCGCGCCGAGTCCAAAGCGGGAATCCGCCACTGCGACCGAAGTCACGCACGCTCGCGGAGTGCCTTGGGTCCGGGCCGACGCCATGGTCGAGGTAGGTTTGCTTGATTCACCACCCGTCCACTCGATCGGGGAGCCCCGTCACGGCTCCCTCCGTGCCCTTCCTGCTAGGCCCTTCCTGTCATGAAACTCCACTCGATTGCCGCGATCGCGATCTCCTGCGCGACGCTCGCACCCGCCGCGCTGGCCGATGGCCGGCAGGCGGGTTCCAAGCTGGTCTTCCCGATTCACCGCTCGGGTCCGACGTTCTTCACCGTGCTCTCGGTGACGAACACGGACACGCGGCCGGCGACCCCGGCGAACTCCGGCGGCTCGACGAACGTGCACTTCGAGTACTACAACGTCGTGCCGAACGAGACGTTCGACTACGCCGGTGTCGTCGATACCGTCGACTACTTCAACCCGCGTGAGTGCATCGTCTTCGACCGGAAGGAGTTCCTGACGCCGGCCGACACGATGTCGGTGCTGACCGGTTGCCACAACGCGTTCGCACCGGGCGGACAAGAAGGCTTCGTCGTCGTGACGGCCGAAGATCCGAACAAGTTCGACGTCGACTGGGTCCACAACTACCTGATCGGCTCCGAGCTCGTGATCAACGGGTCCGGCGCGGTCTACTCGCTCAACGCGTTTTCCGTGGACGCGATCGGTCCGCGGGGCGCCGCCGTCGGCACGCCCGGTGGCCACACGACCCTGGCGGTGTGCGACGGCGTGTTCTACGACCGTCTGCCGCAGTCCCTGTTCATCGACACGTTCATCGCCGAAGGCAGCCCGCACCTGACCCTGATCAGCGCGCAAGAACAGCCGACGGACCAGCGCGAGATCCTGTTCTCGGTCTGGAACGACAACGAGTTCCCGCTGTCAGCGACGCTTCGCTTCAAGTGCTGGTTCGACCAGCGGCTGGCCGACGTCAACCCGCTGTTCCAGGAGAGCTTCCTCAGCTCCACGCCGAACGACCCGGAAGAACTCGACCTGAACTGTGACGGCAACCAGAACGTCGAGACCGGCTGGGCCTGCATCGAGACGCGCGCGATTCGGCAGCCCGGTGGAGATCTCCGTACCGAAGACTTCGGCATGATCGGCGCGATCACGTCGGGTCCGTCGACGACGATCGATGGCGGTCGACTGCTGTGGGAGAAGCCCACGCTGCACACTCCGCAGCCCGATCCGGACCCTGACGGCGACGACGGCGAGCAGACCGACTGAACGGATCTCCGCCTCGGGTGGAATCGTGGGGTAGACTTCTACGGTCTGCCCCACGCGCACGTACGGGCGGGCCGTGTCATGGGGAAGAACACGCTCGTCACCGCTTGCTGGATCGCGCTCTGCGCGATCGTGACGTCCGGCGCGCTGCACGCCGACGGACGGAATCCCGGCAGTCTGCTGGTCTTTCCCGCGGTCCGTGCGAATGCCGCAGGATTCTCGATCGTCAGCGTCACGAACACGCACGTGCAGCCGCAGACGCCGTTCTCGTTCGGCGGCAGCACGAACCTGCACTTCGAGTACTACAACGTCGACGTCGATCCCACGGACCTCATGCATCCACGGAGCTGCTTCGTGTTCGACCGGGTCGAGTTCCTGACGCCCGCGGACACGACCTCCGTGCTGACGGCGTGCCACAATCCGATCCCGGGGCAGGGCTACCTCGTCGTGTCTGCGGAGGACCCGAGCCTGTTTCGCACTCCGTGGAAGCACGATCATCTGGTCGGCTCCGTCCTCCACATCACGACGACCGGCGCGACCTACTTCATGCCCGCGCTGTCGTTCGAAGCCGGCGCCGCACTCGCGGACGGCGCGGCGACCGACCTCGACGTCGACAGCGTGCTCGACTTCGACGGGCTCGAATACGAGCTCCCTCCGGACACGCTCCTGATCGACCAGTTCATCGCCGAGGCCGGCACGCAGCTGTCGCTGCTGAACCTCTCGACGGACATGCACGAGGTCAACCAGCTCTACTTCGCCGTGTGGAACGACAACGAGTACCCGCTGTCGACCACGACCGAGTTCAGCTGCTGGTTCGACGTGCCGTTGAGCTGGGTGAGTCCGCTGTTCTCGCCGCAGTTCATGCGCTCACTCCCGAACGCGCCTGCGGAGCTCGACATCAACTGTGACGGCGCCGGCGACATGGAGACCGGCTGGGTGCGAATCTCGAGCACCGGGACCCGGTCCGGCTCGACGCGCACATCGGACGACGGCGCGTTCTTGGGATGCCTACTCAGCGGGCCGTTCAGCGGCCTTTCGTACGGCAAGCCGCTGTGGGAGAGCAAGGAGCGGCAGCCGATCCCGCCGTAGGCGGGGAGGCTCTGGGGCTAGGCCTCGAGGGATCAGGCTGAGGATCAGGCCTTGCGATAGCCGAGCGAGAGCAGCACCTGCAGCACCTCGCTCCACGACGGGAACGGACGCCCGTGCTTCTTCTTGTATTTGTCGATCGCGTCGATGAACTCGAGCGTGTCGGAATCGACTTCGGCGGTGCTCGGCGGCGTCTTCACCTTGGTCGTGCGAGCCTTCGACTTGGTGGCCGACTTCGCAGTCGCCTTCTTGGCGGCGTTCTTCTTCGTCGCGCTCTTTTTGGTGGCCGTCTTCTTGGCCGTCTTGCTCACCGCGCTGCGGCTCGACGCTCGTCTCGTGCTCGCCATTCGGATGTCATCGGGAATCGCCGACGATAGCCTTGACGTTTTCGGTGGTGATCGGGCGGATGAGACCGCGGTCGGTGATCAGGCCGTTGAGATGGGCGGCTGGGGTGATGTCGAACGCCGGGTTGCGCGCGCCGACGCCCGGCGCGGCGATGCGCTGGCCGCCGAGCGAGAGCACTTCCGCGGGGTCGCGATCCTCGATCGGGATGTCCGCACCGGTCGCAACCGACAGGTCGAACGTGCTGACGGGCGCGACGACGTACATCGGAATCCCGTGCTCCTTCGCCGCGAGGGACAGGCCGTACGTGCCGACCTTGTTCGCGGCGTCCCCGTTGGCAGCGACGCGATCCGCCCCGGTCAGGATCAGGTCGACTTCGCCGCGGGCGATCAGGCCGGCTGCAGCGGAATCGGCAATGACGTCGACCGGGATCCCAGCTTCGGAGAGCTCGAGCGCGGTCAAGCGCGAGCCCTGCAGCAGCGGCCGCGTCTCGTCCGCGATCACGCGGAATCGCGTGCCCTTGTCGTGCGCCGCGAAGATCACTGCGAGCGCGGTCCCGTCGCCACCCGTGGCGAGGCGTCCAGCGTTGCAGTGCGTCAGCACGGTCGTGTTCGGCTGGATCAGCTCGGCGCCGACTTCACCCATCGCGCGGCACAGCGCGACGTCTTCGTCGTGGATCGCCTGGGCTTCGGTCAACAGAGCCGACAAGCTCGGCGTCGCGTGGCCGATCCGGCGCATGCGCTCCGCGGCCCAGGTCAGGTTGACGGCCGTCGGACGCGCCTGGCTGACGATGTCGACGACCTCATCGAGCGCGGTGCGGAACGCACCCTCGCCGCTCGGCTGGCGCTCGCGGACACCGATCAGGACGGCGAAGCCCGCCGCGATGCCGATCGCCGGCGCGCCGCGCACGGCCAACCGGCGGATGCTGTCGATCACGCCATCGAGGTCGTTGTGTTCGAGCACGACCCGTTCGGCCGGCAGCAGGGTCTGGTCGAGCAAGGCCAGGTGGCCGTTCTCGTCACCGATCCATTCGATCGTTGGTTCCATGGGCTTCTTTCCGGCTTCGTCGCTGCGGGCGCCTCAGCCCAGCAGACGATCGCGAATCTCGCGGTAGGTGTCCGTGGTGTGTTGGAGGACCTCGGCCGGCAGCGCCGGCGGCGGCGGCTCCTTGTTCCAGCCGGACTCCGCGAGGTAGTTGCGGAGCACTTGCTTGTCGTACGACGTCGGCTTGCCTCCCGGCGTGACCTCGTCCGCAGGCCAGAAGCGGCTGCTGTCCGGAGTCAGACACTCGTCGATCAACATGAGCTCGCCATCGCAGAGGCCGAACTCGAACTTCGTGTCCGCGATCACCATGCCACGAGTCGCCGCGTAGTCGTGGCCGCGCTTGTAGAGCTCGAGCGCGGCGTCGCGCGCTCGCTCCGCGGTTTCGAGGCCGACGAGATCGACGACCTGCGCGAACGAAATCGGCTCGTCGTGACCTGACTCCGCCTTCGTCGAAGGCGTCAGGATCGCGGGCTCGAACTTGGACGCGTGCTGCATCCCCGCGGGGAGCGAGATCCCGGAGACGACGCCGTGGGCGCGGTAGTCGCTCCACGCGCTCCCCGTCAGGTAGCCGCGCACGACCCACTCGACCGGCAGCGGCTCGGCGCGACGACAACGCATCGTGCGGCCGCGGAGGACGTCGCGGTACTCCGCGGGCACGTCGTCCATCGCATCCACGTCGGTCGACAGCAGGTGGTGGGGGACCACCGCCGCGAGGTGATCGAACCAGAACGCCGACACCTCCGTCAGCACCCGACCCTTGTTCGGGATCGGCTCGTTCATGACGACGTCGAACGCGGAGATGCGATCCGTCGCGACCAACAGGAGGTCGTCGCCGAGCTCGTAGACGTCGCGGACCTTGCCCTGGCACAGGCGATTGGCGAACGGCAGGTCGGTGTCGATGACGGCGGACATGGCGGACCGGGGCTTCGGAGGCAGATTGGAAGACGGAGCCTCAGTGTCGGCCGCCGGCGCTTCGGCGCAAGGGCGGACCGGACGATTGGGGTCGCCGTGGAACGCGCAGCCCCGCTCAGACGATCTCGATCTTGACGCCGTGCGAGATCTGTTGGCAGCTCGGCTCGTCGCCGCGGAGATCGAAGCACAGGAACTGCGCGCACAGCGTGATCCCCGAGAGCTCGACGACGTTCGGAATCGGCAGCGCGAGTTCCCCGGTCGAGCTGTCCTTGGCGAGCTCGGTACCGCTGAGCGTCACGGACGCGAGATCGACGACCTGGGTGCACTGAGAGCCACACGGCGAATCTGGAAAGAACGGGTAGTCGGGACCCTCCAGGCACTTGCCGTAGAGGACGAACAGCGCGTTCGAGGCGGACGGGCACTCGTGCTCCAGCTGGAAGCGGAGGTTGCCGAGGACCGGCATCTCCTCGCCGTTCTCGGGCGTGTTCGGCGTGTCCTCGTCGTCCTCAGCGCCGACGACGCAGCCGCCCTCCACGACCGTGACCTGCGCACACAGCGATGGCGACCATGCCACGAAGGACACGAGCATCAGGGCGATCCAGGCGAGAGGCTTCACGGGTCTTGGACAAGGGGGAGTCGGGGCGGTCGTTCACGACTTGGTAAGGATATCTCACGTACGGCGACCGGGACTGCGCGGCGCCGACCTGGCAGAATGGGACGCGTGAGCGAAGCACCCCCGAATCGGCGATGCCGCCGGAGAAAGCGAGACCGATGCCGAGGCTGATCCGGCCGCCCGCACGGTTTGCGGATTCGGTGGCCGCGCACCTGCCGACGAGCAAGAGCCACGTGCAGCGTGCGCTCATCGTCACGGCGTTCATGCCGGGCGAGCAGCGGATCGAAGGAGTCGTGCCCAACCAGGACGTCGAGGTCTGCGCCGACGCGCTGCGGAGTCTCGGGGCGCAGATCTCGCGTGACGGGAACGCGTGGGTCGTCGGCGATCCGGCCCGCCTGACCGGCCGTGCGGACGTCTGGTGCGCGGAGAACGGCACAACGACGCGGATGCTCGGCGCGGTCGGCGCGAGCCTCGGACTCCACCTGCAGCTCGACGGGGCGCCGGCGCTGCGCGCGCGACCGATGGACGCTTTGGTGGAGGCGATTCGCGGTCTCGGCGCGTCGAGTTCGGCGTCCCGGCTCCCGATCGAGATCGACGGCCGCGACGTGGTGTGGCCCGCGGAGCTGACCGTCGACGCACGCACGACCACGCAGGTCGCGAGTGGTCTGATCGTCGGCGCCGCGCTCGCACGCGCCGCGGGCGGCACGACGAGCGCGACGGTCGTCGCACGCGAGCCGCGTGCCACGGCCTATCTCGACGTGACGCTGCAGGTCCTGCGCGCGTTCGGAGCACGGTGTCACGACGAGACGAGCCACGGCGACAGAAGGCTGCGGGTCGACGAGTTCTCGCCCCGCGCGATGACGTGGCACGCTCCCGCCGACGCATCGGCGGCCGCGTTCCCGCTCGTGCTCGCGGCGATGCGCGGCGTCGCGTGCGAAGTTGCCCGGCCGGTCGACGATCCCCATCCGGACTGGCAGATTCTCGGGGACATCCGCCGGATCGGCGCGGCCGCGGCGGGGGAGGTCGTGGTGTGCGATCAGGTGGCGACGCGTCCCGACACGTTTCCCGCGCTGTGCGCCCTGGCGGCGACGACGCCAGCGACCGTTCGCTTCTCGGGCGCGCCGGCGCTGCGCCACAAGGAGAGCGATCGCATCGCGGCCATGGCGACCGGGCTGGCCGCGCTCGGGGTCGACTGCGAAGAGCACGACGACGGCCTCGTCGTGCATGGCGTCGTGAGCGACAGCACCGAAGAACGCACCGTCCCCGCGCCGGCCGATCACCGCATCGTCATGGCTCTCGCCCTGCTCGGAACGTACTGCCGCGGCGGCGTGATCCTCGAGCCGGACCGCGCCGTCGCGAAGAGCTGGCCGGGATTCTGGGAATGGCTCGGTGACTACGCGGACGTGACGGCTATTCCGTAGTGACCGCGCGACGCACGGCGATCAGGAATCGCACGGCGCTCGGCGCGTTCCCCGCGGTGTCCGTCGCGTTGTCGACGATGACGATCGTGTTGCCGCTCTCGTCGACGGCGCCGCGCCACACTTCTTCGGGCCGCACGACATCCATCTCCAGTGCTCCCGTGTCCGACGCGCGGAACGCGCCGTCGAAGTTCGCGTCTTCGCCGAGGTTGTTGCGCGCCTCGATCAGGAAGTTGCCTTCCGCGGTGAGCTGCATGGTTCCGAGCGCCGAGTCGAACCCAGCGCTCGTCGGGTTCAGGAACAGCGTCAGGATGCCGACCTCGAACTCGCCGGCGAGCGCCTCCAGATCGATCGGCGATACGCGGTGGCGCAGCATCGCGACCAGACCCGACGCGGCGTCGCCGGCTTCGTCCAGCGCGGCGCCGATCACGAGTTCGTTCGACGCGCCACCATCGAAGCGCCGCAGGGTATCGCCGAAGTTGACGTCAGCCTTGATCAGGCCGTCGTCGAACGCCGTGAGCTGACCCGTCGCCGGCAGCACCGCGGTCGGGCTCAGAGACTCGCTGCCCGTGCCGTCGATCGTGCCGTCCTGGCTGATCGACACCGATCCGACGAACGCGCGCCCGACCTCGTGGATTCCCGGCAGCGTGTCCGCTTCTGCGAACAAGACTTGGGTCGAGAACAGGTGCCAGGATCCCGCGAACTTCGTCACGTCCGCCGCGCCCGCGACCGCCGGCACGCCGAGGTAGAGCCCGACGTTGCTGGTCACGCGATCGGTGAAGAACAGCGCCCGCGCGTCGCCGTCGCGGCCGTAAGCCCCGCGGAATACGAGCGTGGATGCCTGCGTCCGGGTTTGGAACAGCGTGAACACGCCCGACGTCTCGAGCGCGTACTCGTCGTCGAGCAGGATGCTGCCCCCTGCCGACAGTGAGTACCGTCCGTCGTCACCGATCTGCAGCCGACCGCTCAACGGACCGACTTCGTCGGTGCTGACCGGGAACGTGTTGAACTGCAGCGCGCCGATCAGGCCCACGATGTTGTGGACCGCGGTCAGCTGGACCTGCGCCTCCGGACGCTCCTCGTTGCCGCCCTCGGCGCACGAAGCGGCGAGGACGCAGAGCGCGAGTGTTGCGAGTTGGGTTTTCATCGAGTCTCGGGTCTGGGGGGCCGGCGGAGTGTAGCAGGCGTCCGGTTCGGCGGCGAGGTGGGCCGGGGTTGGATCCCGCGCGGCTCTCGCTACCGTGTGCGAGCGATGGGTGGTTTTGGCTCGCGGTGGATCCAGCTGGGGATGCTCTTGGTCGTCGGCTCCTGCACGACCACGCCCTCTCCGATCCGCGGCCCGATGCGCGTCCGGAGCCAGCACCCCGCGCAGTTGACGGTGCTCAACATGGTCCCGACGCAGATCGGTCTCGCGCCGGGCGAGACGCAGCTGCGCTGGACCAACGCCTATTCGAGCCTGTTCCTCGCCGGCACCGACAACCGCGGCAACTCGTTCGAGATGGACGGCGAGAACTGGCGCTCCGCGGCGGGCGTCCGCATCGGCCTGGACTACGGGTTCGAGATCGACGTCGAGATCCCGATCGGGCACACGACCGGCGGCTTCCTCGACAGCTTCATCGTGAACTGGCACGACGCATTCGGGTTTCCGAACCGCGGCCGCGACACGTTCCCGAAGAACCAGTACATCACCCGCGCGCGCTTCCGCGGCCAGACGGCATTCGACGTGGCCGAGTCGGACATCGAGCTGATGGACGTGCCGATCGAGCTCGCGTGGCGATTCTGGGAGCCGACGAAGGATCTCCCGCTGCGCGCCGCCGTGCGCACCGCAATCGAGCTGCCGACCGGCAACCATCGGCGCGGGTTCGGAAACGGTAAGGTCGACGCGGCGATCGGCGTGATGGGGGAGTATCGCTGGGAGAACTTCGGCGTGTTCGCGCATTTCGACCACACATTCGCGGCCACGCCGGGGATGGCGGAGCGCGCCGGTATGGAGTTCCGGGACGTCACGTCCGGTGGACTGACCGGCGAAATGCCGATCTGGGACGGCTGGAACGCGGTGGTGCAGGTCGAGTGGGAACGTTCGACGCTTCGCGACCTGGGTTTTTCGCGCGCCGCAGACGACCATTGGAACCTCTGGACCGGGATGCGAGTAGATGTCGGCGACCGCACCCGGCTGGAGGTTTCGCTCGGCGAGGATCTCGAGTCGTTCATCGGTCCGGACTTCACGATCTGGATCGCGCTGCTGCACAGGGTCGCGGGATCGAAGTAACTTCTGCCGCATGAGCGACGACAGCTATTACCACCCGGAGCACCTCGAGCACTTCGGCGAGATCGCGAACGACCGTTCGGAGCTCGGCAAGAAGTTCTTCGACTACTACGGGGCCGTCATGGGCGAAGGCGCGCTCTCGAAGCGCGAGAAGAGCCTCATGGCACTCGCGGTCGCGCACGCGATTCAGTGTCCGTATTGTATCGAGGCGTACACCAAGAACTCTCTCGAGGCCGGAGCCGATCTCGAGCAGATGACGGAGGCCGTCCACGTGGCGACGGCGATCCGCGGCGGTGCGAGTCTGGTGCACGGCATGCAGATGCGCGGCCATCACGACGGGATGTCGATGTGACGACGATCGATCGTTTCCAGGACGCCCTCGAACAGACGGGTATCGACGCGCTGCACGCAACCGAGCTGACGACGCTGCAGGTCAACGTCGGCAAGCTGTGCAACCAGGCGTGCCGCCACTGCCACGTCGACGCCGGGCCGCAGCGCACGGAGCCCGAGGTCAACATGACCGCGGAGACGGTCGACGAAGTGATCCGCGTGCTGCAGTCCGGGGGCTTCCACACGCTGGACCTCACGGGGGGCGCGCCGGAGCTGAACCCGCATTTCCGACGCCTCGTCGTGGCCGGCCGCGAGGCCGGGATTCGCGTCATCGATCGCTGCAACCTGACCGTTCTGTTCGAGCCGGGCCAGGAAGACCTCGGCGAGTTCCTCGCGGCGCACGAAGTCGAGATCACGGCGAGTATGCCGCACTACGCGGCCGGACCGACGGATCGCCAACGCGGTGCCGGCGTCTACGACGGCAGCGTCCGTGGGCTCCAGCGACTCAACGATCTCGGCTACGGCACCGGCGATTCGCTGGTGCTGAATCTGGTCTACAACCCGGCGGGCGCGTTCCTGCCGGGGAACCAGGCCGAGCTCGAGGCCGACTTCAAGAAGCAGCTCGATCAGCGCTTCGGCATCCGGTTCGACAACCTGTTCTGCATCACGAACATGCCGATCCGGCGCTACTTGGACTGGCTCGACCGGAGCGGCAACCGCGAGCGCTACCTCGAGACGCTGCTGTCGGCGTTCAACCCGTCCGCGCTCGAGGGACTGATGTGCCGCAACCTGATCTCGGTCGGTCCGGACGGCACGCTCTACGACTGCGACTTCAACCAGATGGCCGAGATGCCGGTGCACGCCAAGGCGCCGACGAACATCCGGGACTTCGAGCGCGCGACGCTCGAGACCCGCCGGGTCGTCACGGCCGAGCACTGCTTGGGCTGCACGGCCGGCGCCGGGAGCTCGTGCGGGGGCACGGTCGCGTAGATGGCCGTAACGCCGATCAACTCGGCCCGAGACGCGATGCGCGCGTTCATCGCGTCTAGCTACGACGAGGGGCCGGCGTCGTGACTGATTCAGAGCGAGCGGTCCTCGCGATCCGGATCGGCGCTGCGTGCCTGATCGCAGGCGCGATGGTGAGGATGATCGGCGGCGAGCAGTTCGACGGGCCGTTCCACTACGGCGCCGTGATCTTCGGAGTGATGGTGCTCCTCAACGTCGGCCGCATCCGACCGAATTAGGACACTACCTCCGTATTTTACATAACATATCTTATCGGAAGTTCCGAGGGTGTCGCCCCGGAATCAGGCTCGGTCCGATGCCGCTCAGGCCGGTGCCCCGGCGAGCTTCTCGAACTGATCGGCCAGGCCGACCTGCAGCGACGTGAAGCCCGCGTAGTGCACGGTCCGCGCCGGCACCCCGGCCTTCCGTGCGAGATCCAGCGCCGGCTCGGTCGTCTCGTGCCGGTTCCAGTGCAGCAGGATCAGGAGATCGATCCCGGAACTGAGTCGATCGCCGATCGCGCTGACGAGCTTCTGCGGCGAGCTGTAGTTCGCCATGAGCCATTCGCCCTCGAAGCCCCAGTCCTCGGCCAGCTTCTCGAAGCGTGGATGGTGACGCCGCTGGCGTTCGTTGCCGCCGACGACCAGGACCCGCGGCTTGTGGCCGAGCGACTTCTCGACCGCGGCGACGACCGGCGAGTTGCCGTCGAGCTCCGCCGGCTTGGCGTCCGACAGGTCGAGCAGCTTCTCGATCGCCTGGCAGTCCTCGCGGACCAGGTCCGGGAACTCGATCTCGACCTCGCGCAGCAGCGCGTGCGCCTCGCGCAAGGCCGACACGTCCTTGCGTGAGCGCAGCGTCCGCGCGATCGCCTGCTGCAGCGACGCCTTCTCGAACGAGCGATTCTCCATGAGCTCGTAGAGCGCCACCAGCTCGCACTTGATGTCCAGGTGGTCCAACGCCTGACCGACGAAGCCCTCGTTCTGGAGCAGCTTCTCGAGATCTTCGAAAGCACCCCGCTGCGTCAGCAGATCGCGCATCTCCTCGAACATCTGCTTCGCGTGTTCCCGATCGCCCTGCATGTTGCGCGCCGTGAGCACGACGCGCATCGCCTCGATGCGCTGATCGAGATCCACCGCGACGTGCAGGACGCGCTCCGCGGCTTCGAGCGCCGGATCGGCCTCCCCGAGGCTCAGGTATTCGAGCGCGACGAACAGCAGCTGATCGGGCGCCGTGCCGCGCCCGATGTCGATCGCGTCCAGGAAGCGCAACGCGATCTTCCGGTCCTTGGCCTTCAGCGACTCGTGGACCGAGTAGAACGTCTCGAGATCCGGCTTCACGGTGCCGAGCGCCTGGTCCATGAGGCGCAGCGCACGGGAAGCCTCTTCCTTCGCGTCGCTCGCGAGAAGCGCGGCCGCGAGATAGAAACCGGTGCGGTCGATGACCGCCGCGTCTCGCCCACCGACGCGCCGCAAACGCTGCAGTGCCGCGTCGAACCACTGGATCGCGTCGGCGTACTCGCCGACCTCGTAGTTGAACAAGCCGCGCAGGAACAGCGCTTCGGGCACGCTGTTCTCGGCCTTCTCGGCCGCGCGTTCGACCCAGACGCTGGCTTCGTCGCGATCCGCGCGCTCGGGTTCGACCCCGAGCTCTTCGACGTCGTGATGACGGAGCGTCGCGAGCGCGATCCAGAGCGCGATGCTGCTGCGCACCGACTGCTCGTCGTCGGCGATCTCGTAGGCCTTCTCGAGGATCCCGATCGCCGTGTCGAACTCGGAGATGTCGAGGGTTCGCTTTCCGAGCGCACGCAGGTAGCGCGCTCGGACGTCCGCGGGCAACCGCTCGAAGCACGCGAGCTGCACGCACTTGCTGAGGATCGACAGCGTCGTCTCTTCGTCCGGCTGGTCGACGCGATGCTCGAGCCGAGTCAGGAGGTCGGACAGCGCCGCGTCGACGAGAACCATCGACTCTTCACCGATGTCGCTCGATGCCAGGAACCCGATCGCCTGCACCGCGAGGTCGAAGTTCCCGACCCAGAACAGCACGCGCATCGCGATCGGCAGGAACTGCGGCGCGATCTGCGGGTGCGCGAGCAGCTCCATGATCTGCGCCTGGTCGTTGAGCAGATCGGCGACCCAGTTGCGCTCGCCGCGACGATCGTGCGCACGAAGACGTCCGAACCGATACCAGCATCCGGCGTCCGGGCCGCTCGCCTCGGGCATCTCGCTGCCGAGGATGACGCGGGCATAGCCGAGATGAAACGCGGTCTGTTCGCGCTTCGGATTCAGTTCGTAGAACTCGCGAACGAGCCGGGCGACGTCCGCTGCGCGGCGCTCCCCTTGCTCGACGAGATGAATCTGTTGTAGGACCAGTCGGTCGAGAGACGTCTCCCAGGCCATCGTGCACCCCCTGCACCACCTATCGGGCACAGCGGGCGTCGAGATGGATGCCTTCGCACTCAGCCGAGCAGGTGACGCAACGCCGCGGGCACGACGTGCGCCATGCCAACGAACGTTCCGCGTCTCGCGTCGAACGAGCCGACGATGAGGTCGTCCTCGCGAAGATCGTCACCGGCGCCGCTGTCCGGGGTGCGGAGTTCGTCCACGCCGTCGATCGCGCGGAACAGCAGGTCGTCGTCGTCGACACCGATCACCGCGTAGAGCGCGGGTTCGCCGACGGGTTCGTCACCCCCACCGAGCGCGTGCGCGGCACGATCGAGGCGGTCGAGGTCTGCGAGGAACGCCGACTTGGCTTCGTCGACCACGACGCGTCGGTCGACCACCTGCGTGGACTCGACCCAATCGAAGAACTTCTGGATCAGCTCGCCGGATGCGCGCGTGTGCGACACCCGTTCGGCCGGCGACGTCTCGAGCCATACCTGCAGAAGGTAGCGCAGCAGGTCGTCACGCTCGATCGATTCGATGCTGGTTCGCGGGACCGGCGCTCGGTTCTGCACGGCGACGAACGCATCGAGACGCGCGCGCTCGACTTCCTCGACATCGAGCTCCCATATGAACTCGCGCACGAGCGGTTCGAGGTCACCGTCGTCCAGAGCCGACAGCTCGATCGTTTCGTCGTCTTCCTCGATCTCCTCGCCGAGCATGTTTTCGACGTCCGCGAACAGCGCCTCGATCTGCTCGTTACCGTCGAGCCCCTCCTCGATGCGGCGCGCGAGCTGTTCGCCGAGCTTCTCGCCTTCCCGCGGCTGGAACGGCTTCGGGTGGCTCTCACGAACCTTCATGTCGACGGCGTCGCCGGCGCCTACGTCGTCTTCCGCCTCGGGCTCCGGCTCAGGCGCGCCGGACGCGGCCACGCTCGCGAGCAACTCGAGCATCACGCGGCGCAGGTCGTCGAGGTCGATGTCGGTGTCGAACGCGAGTTCGTCGAGCAGCGACTCGACGATGGCGGACGGGTGTTCGCTGTTCCGCAGGGCATCACTGATCGCCGTAGCGGTGTACGAGCCGGTCTTGCCGCCGGCGACGAGGAGCTTGTCCAGCTCCGCCTCGACGTGCTCGAGCGGCGGCGGGGGCTCGTCGGCTCCCTGCATCCCCTGACGAAACAGCAGGTGCTCGAGCTCGGCCTGGGTGAGCCGACGATCGGCCGCCAGGTTCTTGAGGTCCCGCTGGAACGCGATCGCGAAGTGCGGCGACTTCGAGACGACCGTCATCGCGGGAGACGGCACGAACGCGCCGTGGTCTTCGTCGGAAGCGAACAGCCGACCGACGAGCACGTCTCCGATCGCGATCTCCTCGGGGACCTCGCACAGCTCGAAGCCGCGGTTGTCCGCGACGTCGCGCACGGTCGGACGTTCGCCCGATGTCGATTGCACCAGGAAGACCCCCACCACCGACTCGCCGAGGAGTTCGAACGACGCTCCCTCCCCGAAGCGACCGGCCGCGACGCTCACGGGCACGTCGCCCAAGAACTCGCTCGGGCGTTCACACAGATACCATTCTGCGAACCGGATCGCGCCGGCCTCGCTCCCGGATTCCGATGGGAACACGTCGGGTTGCGCGCCGAAGAACTCGCGTTTCGCGCGCTGCATCTCTGCGGCCAGACGGGGTTCGGACTCCACGGCGGTGAGCAGGGCAGCGAGTTGGTTTCGAACGTCGAGCGGTCCAGGCAACGGGTCGGGCCTCAGGCGAGAAATAGTCGGTCTGCCGCGCAGAATAGCTACGATGGACCCAACTCGGCAATCGTGCCGTGCCCCTCGATGCCTGGACTTCTCGACTCCTTGACCTGGATCGATCTGACCGCGCTCGCGATCGTGATCGTCTTTCTCGTCCTCGGCCTGTTCCGCGGGATGGTCTGGCAGATCAGCCGCGTCGCGACCCTGCTGGTGGCCTACGTGCTCTCCGGCTGGTTCGGGCCGAGCGTGGCGGGCTGGACCGCGACCTGGTTCCCGGAGGGCGCCGCGCCCGAGGTGCCGCAATACGTGGCCTACTTCTTGATCTTCCTGGTCGCCTTGATCGTGCTCAGCCTGATCGCCGCGATCGTCCACAAGATGGTGCAGAAGTCGCCGCTGTCGTTCGTCAATCGAATTGGCGGCGGCGTGCTCGGCGTCGCGACCGGGTGGCTCATCGTCATGGCACTCCTGACGGGCGTGCAGATGGCGCACGACACGGTCGGCTTCGGCGGCTCGATCGCCAAAGCGGCGTCCACGTCCCGCAGCAGCGAAGTCAGCGACGCCGTGCTCCGAGGCACCAGCACGGTCCTGCCGGATCGCTGGAGCAGCTTCACCGACAAGTGGCGCGCGCTGCTCCGCGGCGAGGGCGCCGAACAACCGAGCCCGGAAAACGCTGGAGAGCCGGGCGACGGCAGCTCAGAATCTGGGAAGTGACGTCGCCGCGTTCGCGGTGACTCCTCCCACAAACAGCGCTGGGGGCGTCCGTCGAAACCGACGGGCTGAGACGCACCCCTAGAACCTGATCCGGGTCATTCCGGCGTAGGAAAGCCACATGAGCTCCCCTCTCCCCCCTCTCGACTCGAGCTTCCCGAACAGCCGCAAGCTGTCGACGTCCGAGCTCGACGTCCCCGCCCGTGAGATCTCGCTGACGAACGGCGAGAAGCTGACCGTCTACGACTCCACGGGACCACAGGGCCTCGATCCGCGGGACGGCCTGCCGAAGCGCCGCGCCGACTGGATCGCCGAGCGCGAGACGCGCGGGGACACGAACTTCTCGCAGATGCACTACGCCCGCCGCGGCATCATCACCGAGGAGATGAAGTTCGTCGCGATCCGCGAGAACGTGAATCCCGAGTTCGTGCGCGACGAGATCGCCTCCGGCCGCGCGATCATCCCGGCGAACCGGAAGCACCCCGAAATCGAGCCGATGATCATCGGTCGCAACTTCCTCGTGAAGATCAACGCGAACATCGGCAACTCGGCGGTGCTCTCGTCGATCGAAGAGGAGGTCGAGAAGCTGCAGTGGGCGATCCGCTGGGGCGCCGACACGGTCATGGACCTGTCCACCGGCAAGGACATCCACGAGACCCGCGAGTGGATCCTCCGAAACTCACCGGTGCCGATCGGCACAGTGCCGATCTACCAGGCTCTCGAGAAGGTCGACGGGATCGCCGAGAACCTCACGCTCGATCTGTTCCTCGAGACGCTCGAAGAGCAGGCCGAGCAGGGCGTCGACTACTTCACGATCCACGCCGGCGTGCTGCTGCGCTACGTGCCTATGACCGCCAAGCGGGTCACCGGCATCGTGTCACGCGGCGGCTCGATCATGGCGAAGTGGTGCCTCGCGCATCACAAGGAGAACTTCCTCTACGAAGGCTTCGGCGAGATCTGCGAGCTCATGAAGCGCTACGACGTCTCGTTCTCCCTCGGGGACGGGCTGCGTCCGGGCTGCATCGCCGACGCGAACGACGAGGCGCAGTTCGCGGAGCTCGAGACGCTCGGCGAGCTGACCAAGATCGCGTGGCAGCACGACCTGCAGGTCATGATCGAAGGCCCCGGCCACGTGCCGATGCACAAGATCAAGGAGAACATGACCGAGCAGCTCGAGAAGTGCCACGAGGCGCCCTTCTACACGCTCGGTCCCCTGACGACCGACATCGCGCCGGGCTACGACCACCTGACCAGCGCGATTGGCGCGGCGATGATCGGGTCGTACGGCACCGCGATGCTGTGCTACGTGACGCCGAAGGAGCACCTCGGGCTGCCGAATCGCGAGGACGTCAAGCAAGGCGTGATCGCATACAAGATCGCCGCGCACGCGGCCGATCTCGCGAAGGGTCACCCGGGTGCGCAGGATCGCGACGATGCGCTGAGTCGCGCGCGCTTCGAGTTCCGCTGGGAAGACCAGTTCAACCTGTCGCTGGATCCCGACACCGCGCGCGAGTACCACGACGAGACGCTGCCGCAGGACGCCGCGAAGAGCGCGCACTTCTGTTCGATGTGCGGCCCGAAGTTCTGCTCGATGAAGATCACCGAGGAGGTGCGGGAGTACGCCGCCAAGCACGGCGTCGACAACCAGGATGCGGTGCGCCAAGGCATGGCCGAAAAGTCCGCGGAGTTCCGCGAGCGCGGCCAGGAGATCTACGGCACGCAGGAAGCGTGAGTCCGAGAGTCTGAGTCTGGAAGCCTGAGTCTGGGGGACCGCTGCCAGCCCGGCGCTCAGCCGACGCGCACGACGAGGCGTTCGGATTCGACTTCGCGCACGACTCCCCCATCGCAGTCGATGGCCGCGCCGATCTGGGCCGCGATCGGTGCGAGGTCGAGCGGGAACGGCAAGAACGTCGGCTGTGCCTCGACGTCGATCGAGAACGTCGTCGCGCCGCGTGCTTCGTCGATGAGATCGAGACGCAGCAGCGCCTCGACGCCGGTCGGCATGGCCTGCGCGACGCCGAGCACCGCCTCACAGACGCTTCGCGTCAGTCGCCCCGCATCCACGGACACCGGCGAACGATGCGATCCCTGGTGGAACGACACGCGGAGTCCGCGATCGCGCAAGGGCACCTTGAGCACGTCGACGAGCCGGCGCATCAGGAGCCCGGCCGGCCGCTTGTCTTGATCGCCACCGGCAGTCAGATGTCGCATGACGTCGAGCAGGTGCTCCGTGCGCTCGGCCGCTTCGAGCACGACCTCGCGCGTGCGGGCCGTCGACGTGCCGGCCTTGCCGAGCACGTGGGCACCGCCACGAACCGCGAACACGCTGTTGCCGAGCCCGTGCACGAGGCCCGGCGCGAGAAACTCGAGCAGGTGCCCCACGGGACGCGCCGTGACGGACGGGGATCGGGTCGGATCGAGGAGCTCGCGCACGGGAGCGAATTGTACGCGCGCGGCCGCTGATATACTCGCGCGACCTTCGACGCGTCGACTCGACCACCCCATGCGGATCGCGATTCTGACCCTGACTCTCGCCCTCGGCCTCGCCGACGGCCTCGCCGCGCAGCGCAAGCCGCGTCGCCCGAAGACCGCCGCAGAGGCCCTCGCTCGCTTCGAGAAGGTCCGCGACGACGCCAAGCGCCGCTGGGGGGCGGTCAAGGACCTCGGTCGCTTCCCGGACCAAGAAGTGACGAGCCTCTTGCTCGACGAGCTCTCCCGGACCGACGACCTGCGCTACCGACAGGATCTGGCCAACGCCCTGGGTGCCGTCGTGCGCCAGGGTGCTCTCGTCGCGCTGGAGGAACTGCTGTTCGAAGTGCCCGGCAGCGGCGGAATCCGCAAGGCGTCGGCAGGCGGGATCGCGCGTCAGGGCGAGCGGGGGATCGCGCGCCTGGCCGCGCTGCTCGAGGACAAGCTCAGCACCAAGCAACTCGACCGCATCAAGAAGAAGGACGAGCTCAAGCGCCTTCGCGACGTGCGCAAGGCTTGCCTCGACGGCCTCGCGCTCGGGGAAACCGAGGTCGCCGCGAACGCGCTCGCCGGAGTCGTCCTCGCGGGAGTGCCTGGCGAGCAACGTTCCGCGCTGGAGGCCATCGCCAAGGCCGAGCCGAGCAAGCAGGTCACCGCGGCGCGCGTGCGCGCGGCGACGAGCAAAGACCTCCACGTCGCGGCCCTGGCGGCAGGACAGCTCACCGCTCACGATCACGCGCGCGGACTCGACACGGTTCTGCGGGTGCATCGCAAGCTCAAGGCGGCCCGCAACGCGTCCGGCCCGGCTCGCGCGGCGCTGATCCGCGCGATGGTCCCGCTGCTCGAACGCAACGAAGTCTTCGATCCGTTCGTGCGCCAGGCGAGCACGGCCGACCCCGACGTCGCCAAGGCGGTGGATGGCGTCGCGAAGGACATCGGCCAGTACGAGTCGTTCCAACGCTGGCTCGTGAAGGCCGGGCTGAAGCGCTCCTCCGAGCTCGAGCGCTGTCTCGTGATTCGCCTGCTCACCTACTCGCCGGAGTCACGGGTGACCAAGATCCTGTGCGACCTCATGCGTTCGCAAGAGCCCGCGATCGTGTACACGGCGGCGCGCGCACTCGGGCGCCGCGGCGATCGCGAAGCCGTGCCGACGCTGCAGAAGATGCTGCGTGCGCCCGGTGGCGACCGGCGCATCGAGGCCTTGTTCGGCCTGCAGGCGCTGGAAAAGGGACAGCCGGATTGGCCGGCCCAGCTGCTCGCGCTCCTCGACAAGGCCGACCGACCGCTGCGCGCGACGGCGCTGGACTTCCTCGCCGAACTCGGCAGCAAAGAGGGTCTTCGCAAGGTCTACGAAGACCTCGACGACAAGGACTGGGCGCTGCGCGCGGCCGCGTACGACTACTGCCGCGCGGTGCGTTCTTCGGAGTCGATCCCGCGCCTGATCCCACGCGTCGACCGCGAGTCCGGCCGGCTCCGAGAAGACGTGCTCGACACGCTGCAGTCGTTGACCGCGCGTCGCTACCAGACGTCCGCACACTGGGAAGACTGGTGGCGCAAGGTCGACGGCAGCTTCGAGCTGATCCCGGACCCGAAGAAGGCGAAGAAAAAGCAGAAGGACAACAAGCGCGAGAAGGGGCGCACGGTCACCTACTACGACCTCCCGCTCATCAGCGAGCGAGTCACGTTCGTGGTCGACACGTCCGGCAGCATGAAGGCCAAGGTCGGCACGTCGAAGAAGCGCACGCGACTCGGCGAAGCGAAGCGGCAGCTGTCGAACGTCGTGCAGGAGATGGCGAAGAACACGAAGTTCAACCTCGTGTTCTTCGATCATGGCACGAAGAAGCTCTTCAAGGTCGTCGCGGACGCCGACCGGGCGTCACGGGCCGAGGCGCTCGAACGAATCGAGAAAACCAAAGCCGGCGGCGGCACGAACGTCTTCGCCGCGCTGCAGAGCGCGTTCGCGGATCCGGACATCGACACGATCTATCTGCTCTCCGACGGCTACCCCAGCGCGGGCGAGATCCAGGACGCGAACGCCCTGGCCGACGAAGTCGCGCGGTGGAACCGCACGCGGCAGGTTCGCATTCACTGCATCGCGATCGGCGCGGACAGCGGGCTCCTGCGACGTCTCGCAGAGGAGTCCGGCGGCAAGTACGCGCACTTCAAGTAGCGAGCAGCTGACCGAGCGAAGCCAGGCCACGCCGCAGTTCGTCGACGGGCGGACCGAACGAGAACCGCGCAAACCGTCCGTAGCGGCTCGAGCGATCGGGACGACGACGCCCCGGGTTGATATCGAAGAACACGCCGGGGACCACGATCACCTTCGCGTCGAGCGCCCGCTCGAACAGACCCGACCCCGTGTCGAGGCCCGCCGGCAAGCCCGAGAGATCCCCCCAGCAGTAGAAGCCTCCGGCCGGAGGCCGCGCGACCGCGACGCCGAGGTCGCGCAGCCCTGCGACCATGAGCTCACGCTTCACCGTGAAGTTCGCGCGGATCGCGCGCGCCTCGCGGTCGGCGAACTCCGGATCCAGCAGCGGTACCGCGGCCAGCTGCATCGGCCGCGCGCAGCCGCCGTCGAGAAAGCTGCCCGCCGACGCGATCCGCTCGATCACGGCCGGTGGCGCGATCGTCCACGACACGCGCAGGCCCGGGTATCGCCAGTTCTTCGTCAAGCCGTCGATCAGCACGACCGGATCGCGGTCGACGTCGTCGACGAACTCCGCGGCCGAGACCCACGGTCGCTCGGTTTCGTAGCTGTAGTGGGAGTAGAACTCGTCGAACACGAGCGTGCAGTCATGCTCCCGCGCCACCTCCGTCCACGAACGCAGCGTGTCGCCTCGGATCACTCGCCCTGTCGGGTTGCACGGATTCGACAGCAGCACCGCCGACAGCCCGCGTCCGAGGATCTCGGCCTCGAGCTGCTGACTCGAGAATGCGTAGTCCGCGTCGGGATCCGTCAGCACCGGGATCGGCACGAACCGGCCAAACGCGTCGAGCAGCTCCTCGTACGCCGTATAGTCGGGCAGGAAGTGGCCGAAGTTGGTCCTCCCGAACGCGGACACGAGGCGGGTCAGGCCGAGCCTCCCACCGGCGCTGATCGCGACGTGGTCGCGGGTGTACCGCGTCCGCTTGCCCTGCCGGTAGCGCGCGTTGTAGAGCGCGGCGACGGCGTCGCGCAGCTCTGACAACCCCTCGACCGGAGCGTATTCGTGATCGTCCAGCGCGAGTTCGAGGTGCTGGATCCGCTCGGGAGCCCCCGGGAGCGGCCCGATCTCGGGCGCGCCCTGCCCGAGATTGGCCCAGGCGTCGCGATCCTCGTCAAACCCGCGCCGCCCCGCCTCGTGCATCACGTAGATCACCCCCGTGCGCGGGACCGATCGGAAGCCCGGCGGCACCCAGGATTGCTCGCGTTGTTCCACGACCGGATTGTGGCACCGCACGGGTGCGATTCCCCGGCAATTCGCGGTGGTTCCAGGACCGTCCTCGTCGATACAACCGCACCGTGACGACCGCCTACGAAACCCTGTTGGAGCGGACTCGCGAAGTCCACCTCCTCGAGTCCACCGCCGAGATCCTGTCGTGGGATCAGGAGACGATGATGCCCGCGGGCGGCGTCGAGCATCGCGCGAAGCAGATGGCCCTGCTGGCACAACTCTCGCACGAGCGCGCGTCGAGCGACGAGCTCGGGGACCTCCTCGCGACGTCCGCCGATGAAGCCGCAGGCGATGACGCGATCGCAAACGTGCGCGAACTCCAGCGGGACTACGAAAGGCGCACGCGCGTCCCGGCGGCCCTCGTCGCGGAGATGGCGGAGACGACGAGCCGAGCCCAACATGCATGGGCCGAGGCTCGCGCGGCGTCGGACTTCGCGGCGTTCCAGCCGTGGCTCGACAAGGTCCTGCACCTGTCGCGACAGCGCGCGGAATGCCTCGGCGTGCCCGAGGGTGGCGAACTCTGGGATGCGCTCGCGGAGGACTTCGAGCCGGGGATGCGGGCGGCGTCCCTCGAACGCCTCTTCACGCCACTGCGTGAGAAGTTGTCCACGCTCGTTCGCGAGATCGGCTCGGCGACTCCCCCATCGAATCGCTTCAACGAACTCACGCTCCCGATCGAACAGCAGGAGGCTTTCGTCCGTTCGGTCGCTGGTTCGATGGGTTTCGACTTCGAACGCGGCCGGCTCGACCGATCCACGCACCCGTTCTGCGGCGGATCGCACTACGGCGACGTTCGCATCACGACGCGCTTCCACGATGACAATCTCGGCGACGCCCTGGGCTCGACGATGCACGAGGCCGGCCATGGTCTCTACGAGCAGGGGCTTTCCGCCGACCATCTCGGCACTCCGCTCGGCAGCTCGGTGTCGCTCGGGATCCACGAGAGTCAGAGCCGGCTCTGGGAGAATCACGTCGGCCGCAGCGCCGCGTTCTGGCGATGGGCTCGACCGCAGCTCGCCTCGACCTTCGGCGCGGCGGTCGCCGACTTCGACGAGCCGGAGCTGTTCCGCACGGCTAACCTCGTGCGCCCTTCGCTGATTCGGGTCGAGGCGGACGAGGCGACCTACAACCTCCACGTCGTCGTGCGTTTCGAACTCGAGCGCGCGCTCATCCGGGGCGACCTCACGACCGCCGACCTGCCGGCGGCTTGGAACGAGGCCTACGTGGACTGCCTCGGGGTCGAGGTTCCGGACGACCGTCGTGGCTGCCTCCAGGACGTCCACTGGTCGTGCGGGCTGGTGGGCTACTTCCCGACCTACACCCTCGGCACGCTCTACTCGGCGCAGTTCTACGCGGCCGCCGAGCGGGCCATCCCGGATCTGGACGGCCACATCGAGCGGGGGGAATTCGAGCCCCTGCGGGGCTGGCTCCTCGCGAACGTCCACTGCCACGGGCGGCGATTTTCGCCGGATGCCCTGTGCGCCCGGGCGACGGGAAGCGGCCTTGATGCCGACGTGTTCCTGAGCTACCTCGAATCGAAGTTGCGTCCGGTGTACGGAATCTGAACGATCCGCCCGGCCAAGACGGAGCCAAACCCCACATCCAACCCGTATCATCGCGCCGACATGAAAGTCGTCAGCATCCAACCCACTCCGAACCCGAACGCGTTCAAGTTTGTCCTCGACACGGTCGTCTGCCACGGCACGAAGAACTACGGCACGGCCGACGAAGCCGAAGGTCACGACCTCGCGGTGCAGATCTTCAAGATCGACGGCGTCGAACGGGTGTTCTTCTGCGACGCGTTCGTCACGGTCTCGATGACCCCGGACGCGGATTGGCGCGCCGTGCACGAGGCTACCACGCGGGTCCTCGAAGCCGCGGAGGGCGAGGCGATCGACGCCCGTGACCCGAACAGTGGCCCGAAACTCGACGACCTGTCGGAAGATGCAGCAAAGATGCTCGAGCAGATCAACGTGCTGCTCGACGACCGCGTCCGCCCCGCGCTCGCCGGTGACGGCGGCGGCCTCGAAGTCCTGGGCCTCGACGGCAAGACGCTGCACATCCGATACGAAGGGGCCTGCGGCACCTGCCCCAGCTCGGTCACAGGCACCCTGATGGCGATTGAGAACTTGCTGCAGAGCGAGGTGGACGACGAGCTGTCGGTCGTTCCAGGCTGAGACGGGCTCAACACGACCCTCGAGAAGTTCCGATAGATCGAACCCCGTCTCCAACGGGATTCGAATCCGTGACCGGCGCTTCCGTGTACTCCGATTCCGTAGCCTGGCGCCTGCTGGAAGGCAGCCCGCATGGAGTCTTGGTATTCACACGCGAGCACGACGAGGCGCCGTTCGTCTGTGAGTTTGCGAACCCCGCGGCCACCGTTCACTTTCCCGGCGCGATCGACCGGACGCTGCCGGGCGACTGGCCACGCGAGTCGGCAGATCTCGTGCGCAAGACCTGCGAACTCGCGTACGACATCGGCTTCCACACCGCGCAGCTGCTGATCGAAGACGGCTCGCACGCGTGCTGGGTGGAACTCGACGCGACGCGGTACGACAACGCGGTGCAGGTCTACCTGACCGACCTGTCGCCACTCGGTCGCGCAGCACGAGACTACGCCGAGATGGACTCGCTCTTTCGCGAGGCCAACGATCTCCTCTGCGTGATCGGCCACGACGGCTACCTCAAACGGATCAACCCCGCCTTCCGCCGCGTGCTCCGCACGACGGAGAAGACGCTGCTCGGCACGCCGTTCCTCGAGCTCGTCGAGCCCGAGGATCGCAACCTCGTCATCGATGCGTTCGAACACGCCGTGTCCGGGTCCACGCCGAACGAGTTCGAGGTGCGCTTCCGAACGACTTCGGATGACGTGCGTTGGCTCGCGTGGAGCATCGCGCCGAGCGCGTTCAAGATGTACGCCGCGGCCCGTGATGTCACCGAACACCGCATCGCCGAGGAGGAAGCCCGCCGTCGCCACGACCGGTTCGAGCTCGCCGTCCACGGATCCAGCGCCGGCCTGTGGGACTGGGACTTGGTCACGGGTCACGTCTGGCGTTCGCCGAGCTTCCTGCGCATTCTGGGCTACGAGCCCGACGATTCATTCCCGCCGGTGCCCGAGGCGTGGGAGATTCGGCTGCACCCGCTGGACCACGAACCGATCCAGCTCGCGCTCGCGCGACACCTGGAGATGGACATCCCGTACGACGTCGAATACCGCCTCCGCACGAAGTGCGGCGGATACAAGTGGGTCCGCGCATGCGGCACGACGGTGCGGGACGAAGACGGCCAACCCGTGAGAATGGCCGGGTCGATCATCGACATCGACGCGCAGAAGCGCGTCGAGCACGACCTGGCCCGCGCCAAGACCGCAGCCGAAGCGGCAAACCGCGCGAAGAGCAACTTCCTCGCCAACATGAGTCACGAGATCCGCACGCCGATGACCGCGATCCTCGGCTACACGGACCTCCTCGAAGACGGCGACACGGACCCGGACGACCGCGCCGACTACATCAGCACGATCCGCCGCAACGGCGACCACCTCCTCGCCCTGATCAACGACATCCTCGACCTGTCGAAGATCGAGGCGAATCAGATGGACGTCGAGTCGATCTCGCTGTCCGTGCCGAAGCTCCTGGGCGATCTCGTCGAGTTGATGCGCGTCCGCGCCGAAGGCAAGGGCATCGAGCTCGAAGCGCGCTTCGCGACCGCCGTTCCGGTGGAGATCCTCTCGGATCCGGTTCGCCTACGTCAAATCCTCGTCAACCTGCTGGGCAACGCGATCAAGTTCACGGAGTCGGGGGCCGTGCGTCTCATCCTCGTGTTCGATCGCACTTCGACCTCCCGCTCGGTGCTGCGCTTCCGCGTCGAGGACACCGGCATCGGCATGTCGGCCGACCAGCTCGGCCGCCTGTTCCAACCGTTCTCTCAGGCCGACGCGTCGACGACGCGGCGCTACGGCGGCACGGGCCTCGGCCTGACGATCTCACGGCACCTCGCCCAGCTGCTGGGCGGCGACATCGAGGTCACGAGCCGTCTCGGCGCGGGTAGCACCTTCGACCTGGTCCTGCCGGTGCGCATCCACGAGGAGCCCGAGTTCGTCCACGAGCTGCCGGACATCCGGGAGCCGAAGAAGCCCGCGCGACGCCAGCAGAGCGAAGGCGTCGGCAGGGTCCTCCTCGCCGAAGACGGTCCCGACAACCAGCACTTGATCGGGCACATCTTGCGTAAGGCCGGCTACCTCGTCGAAGTGGTCGACAACGGCCAGGAAGCGGTCGAACGCCTCGAAGCCGACGACAGCTTCGACGTCGTGCTCATGGACATGCAGATGCCGGTACTCGACGGCTACGACGCGACGCGGCTGCTGCGCGAGGATGGGTTCGAGCTCCCGATCATCGCGCTGACGGCGCATGCGATGATCGGCGATCGGGAGAAGTGTCTCGCCGCCGGGTGCACGGACTACACGACGAAGCCGGTGCAGCGCACGGCGCTGCTGGCGTTGTTGGATGAGTACGTGACGAACGGGGCGTAGGGGGCGCGGGCGCGGCGCGGGCCGCGTCCGGTACACGACGCAGGCCGCGACAAGTCGTCGCGAGGGACTCGCTGCTGGCGAAACGGATGCGCAGCTTCCGGCGAGCCAGCCCGAGCCCCGCCTCCGGTACACGAAGCAGGCCGCGACAAGTCGCGGCCTGCTTCGTGTACCGGAGGCGGGACTCGAACCCGCACACCCATTACAGGTAACGGATTTTGAATCCGTCGCGTCTGCCAATTCCGCCACTCCGGCGAGTGGTGCCGAGACCTTAGCCGGCGGCCGGATCGGGCGCCACCAGTCTCCGCACGGCTTCTTCCGTGATCTGACGCGCCTCGGCGGATCGGCCGCACAATTCGAGGACCTCCGCGAGCACGGCAGCCACCGAGGGGCTCATGCCGAGCTCCCGCGCGGCCTGACGCGCAGCGCGTTCGGCGCGGGCGGTATCGCCACGGCGCGCGTACTCACGGGCCACCAAGAGGACGGCACCCTGCACCGGGCAGGCTTCGAGCAGCTCCCGCGGACTCACGGCACCCGGCTGTTCGTCGAGTAGCTTTGCAACCTGTTCGAGTCCCGTCGCCGATCGAGTGCGCCCCCACTCGCGCACCGCGCCCTTCGCGTCCCCCTTCGCCAAGAGCGCGCGACCGAGCAACACGCTCGGGGCGGTCGCGTCCGGATCGACCTTGTGCGCGCGCTTCGCAAGCGTGCGCGCCGCGTCGGGCTCGCCCTTCTCGAGAGCCGCGTCTCCGGCCTGCACGAGCACGTGGACGAGTCGGCGACGCTCCTCCGGCTGCCTGCGAGGACTCGCGTGCTTGTGCACCCGCTCCTGCAGCGACACGGCGCCGGTGAAGTCGCCGTTCTGAATCGCGAGATCTCGGAGCATCGCCAGAAGGACCGTGTCATTCCCGAACTTGTCGAGGGCCGTCTCGATCTCGCGTCGCAGGGTCGCCGCATCGATCTCGCCCTGCTCGAGAAACGCCTGACCCCGCAGCTGCGCGAGGCTGCGCTGTAGCTCCTTTGGCAAATCGCGATCTCGCACGCGCGTGAGCCACCGGATCGCCAGGTCGGCGTTGCCCTCGTCGAGCGCGATCCGCGCGAGCTTGAGCTTCGCGTCTTCGACGACCGCGGGGTATTCGGACGGCGGCACGCCGCGCGACTTCGCGACGCGTCGGAACGACTCCCGCGCGCGTCGCGGCTGATCCCCGACCAGGTGCGCGATGCCGTCGAGGTGGCGCCGCAGCACGAGCCCCGACCGCAGCTGTCGGATCCGCGACCGCAGCACGAGGAACCCGACCGCCAGGACGGCGAGGAGCAGCACGTTCAGGAGCAGGAGTCGGCCTCCCGGCGACTCGAGCATCGGCGCGAGGAGGCGCGTGAACATGTCCACCCCCTTCTCGAACAGGCTCAGCACCGGCTCTAGGAGCGCGAGAACGAGGAGGATCGGCAGCGCGATGAGCAGCAGCCGAATCCACGGGTTCTTCGGGATCAGCGCCTTGAGCGGCCCCGTCACGACTTTGCCGAGCGTGTCACCCAGCTTGCCCATGGTCCTCCTCCGAATCCGAATCGTCCGCGGCTTCGAGCCTGTGCAGCGCCTGGTCGAGACGCAGCTTGAGGTTGGAGTCGGTCTCCGCCTGCCGCAAGGACTGGAGCGCACCAGAGGCCTCCACAGATCCGATCTGCGCGAGCGCGCGCACGATCATCGACCGGCGGTGGCTGTGGCGACTGACGAACGCGCTCGCGAACTTCTCGAGCATGCTGCCCTGCTTGTAGGCCTCGACGAGCGGACCCACGGCCTCGTCGCCGAGCGCGACGAGCACCGAGAGCACGTCATCGTCGAACGGCGTCGGCGACGCGGCGAGGCACTCGCAGAGTTCCGCGGCGGCGCGCGGGCCGCCTCGACTCAGGCGTTCGCGCAGCCTGTCCCGCACGGTCGCGCGACGATCGAGGTCGGCGTACGCCGAGACCTGGGCATCGAGCGCTCGATCCCCCAATTGGTCGAGCAGGCGCCCGGCGGCGGCGCCGCGCAGTTCGTCGTCGAGGTGGTCGATCAGCATGCGTACCGTCGCGCGGCTGAAGCCCCGACGCGCAAGGATCTCCTCGACGACGCCGGGCTCCCGCGCGTCGATCGAGTCGAACATGTCCGCGTCACGATTGAACGTAGGCTCGACGAGCAGCACCTCCGCCTGAAACGAGCCGGCTTCGACGCTCGACACGAATCGCTGCAGGACTTCGGTCGGCGCCTCGTTGAGCCGCCCGACGACTTCGACGGGCGGGAAGCGCTCGAGCACCTTCTGGAACTCCGCTTGGTCGGCGAGACCGATGTAGTAGTCGATGATCACCTTGCGAAGATCGCGATCCGCGGAGTCGAGCAACGCTTCGAACTGAGGCAGCGCTTCACGACCGAAGGACTGCACGACGCGCCCGACGACCGCGGCGGACGAGCGACGGGCCAACATCTCGCCAAAGCGCTGGAACCAGTCGTCCTTGCGCTTGCGATAGGCGTCGAACAGGGCGGGCAGAATCTCCGCCCCCATGCGCTGGAGCAAGCTCGTGAAGAGTTCGTCTTCGGGACCGATCTCGACCGCCCGCGCGAGCGTCTCCTCGACGGCCGGCGCCCCGATCTCCACGATCTCGTCGGCCGCCTCAGTCCGTCCGGATCCCGCGCGTTGCAGCAGGCGCTGGACGTGCGCCCGGTTCTCTTCGATCGCGTCGATCACGTGCACCGGCGAGTCGAGCTCGCGATAGAGATCCGGTTCGGTCGGCCGGCACGAGCCGTGGACCCCGCAGTGCGGACAGGTCGGCACAGGCTCTGGCAGCGGCGCGCCGCAGTTGCTGCAAGCGTAGGCCGCATGCGGCGCGATCGCCGCGAGCGCGAGCGGCGTCGCGGCGCTCCGCACAGGGAGGTGGACGTCGGCCTCGCCGCCCGACTCGCCCGGCGCGGGGAGCGCGAGGTTGACAAGGTGTCGCGCGAGTCCCGGGTCACCGTTTTGCGCCCACTCCAACTTGGCCGCAACGCGCTTGATCTCGGGCAGATCGCCGCCGCACTGCGCGGCCTGCGCCAGGAGTCGCCGCGCTGTCGCTGGATCTCCACCGCCGAGCGACACCTTGGCCGCCATCGCGAACGCGCGCGCGCCCTCGGCGCGCACTCGCTCCCGCTCGGCGCCGCTCGGGAGCAGGAGCGAGAGACGCTGCGCCGTTTCTCCGGCATCGGCCGGCTGGCCGGCCGCGAGCTGGGCACGCAGGAGCACGCGATGCGCGTCGAGCTCGCCGGCGTGCTGGTCGACCGCGGCGCGTGCGGCCGTGACCGCATCCGCCGACCGTCCGCTGTCCAACAGCGCCTGTGCCAGCGCGACCTGATTGCGGCGACTCTGCACGCCGAAGCCCCGCGCGAGCTGCACGTGGTGCTTGTGGGCCTCACCCGGCTCGCCGAGCTCGGCCAGGGTCTGGGCGTAGAACAGGCGCGCGGTGGTGTTCTCCGGATCCTCGGTCAGCACGCGCGACAGACGCGCCGCCGCGGCCTTGGTGTCCCCGTGGAGGGCCTGCTCGACGCCGAGCAGGAAGTCGCGCATCGCGGCGCGTCCACGCGCCTCCCGGACCGCACGCGACAGCCTGCCGATCAGGAACCAGAACGCGATCCCGACGACGGCCAGCAGCACCAGCTGCACCAGCGCAGGCTCGGCGGCGATACGCTCGAGCAGGCCCGCAGGCTCCGGCTCGGACGGCGGATCTTGGAGAGCTAACACGCGGCCATGACGATACGGGCGGCCGTCATGATATTCGCCCCTCTCGGCGGCGGCGAGCCGCCGTCAGCGCAGATTCGAGAAGCCGGTCGATCAGCTCGGGGAACTCGATTCCGTCGTGGGCGGCGCACTTCGGCAGGAGGCTCGCCTGCGTGAGCCCGGGGATCGTGTTCACCTCGAGCACGAACGGCCCGTGCTCCGTCACGATCATGTCGGTGCGAGACATGCCGTCGCACTGCAGGGCCTCGTGACAACGCAGCGCGAGGTCTCGGACCTCGCTGCACATCGCCGTCGACAGCGCGCGCGGCGGCACGACCTCCACGCACTTACCCGGCGTGTACTTCGCGTCATGCGAGAAGTGGTCGTCTTCGACCGCGTAGACGCCGATCGGCGTCAGCGCCTCGACCGACTCACCGGCGTTGCCGAGCACGGGGACGGAGATCTCTTCGCCGGAGAGCGAACTCTCGACGAGGTAGCGGCGACCGGCACCGCGGTGCTGCTCGAGAAACTCGACGAGCTCGTCACGATCTCGGACCTTCGCGACACCGAGCGAGGAACCGGACGTGTCGACCTTCGCGAACGCGGGGAACCCGACGGTCGTCGCGACGCGCCGCGCCTCTTCGACTGGGTCGATCGCGTGCAGCGGCACGCGGCCCACGTAGGCTTCGGCCATCGGAATGCCCGCGGACGTCAGGCACTCCCGCGCACGAATCTTGTCGATCGCGACCGCGGAGGCCGCCACATCGGAGCCGACGCAAGGTAGGTCGCACAGCGCGAGCATTCCTTGCACCGTGCCGTCTTCACCCCAAGGGCCGTGAAGCGCCGGAAACGCGACTTGCGCACCGCACTCGGACTGCAGCCAGGCCACCGCGACGCCCGGATGCATGGCGTTCCAGTCGTCGAAGTCGAATGGATCCTCGTCGGGATCCGGACTGGACGAACGCACCCACCACACGGGGTCGTTCCGGTCGAGCCGCACGACTAACGGCTGCCACCGGTCGCGCGGCATCGCGCGCAGGAGCTCACGCGCGGAGTCGATCGAGACGGCGTGTTCGGGCGAGCGGCCACCGGCGAGAACGGCGACCGGAATCGCCTGTCGCCGCCCTGGACCGACCTTGCTCATGGCCGCCTCTCAGCCGAGCTTCTTCTTCTGCTCGAGGCGGTCGTCTGACAGCTGCTCGAGGATGTTGTCGACGAGGCCCACCATCGCTTCGTGCTGCTTTTCGAGCACGTGGATGCGCTGCACGAGCTTCTCGACGATCGGCGGCATGATCGCCTCGAGCGTGAAGTTCTTGACCTCGGTGAGAGTCTCCAGCTTCGCGGGGTCGGGATCGCCGTGGAAGTGGAACGTGTACGCGTTGTTCAGGGCCTGCTCGGTGAACTCGAGGATCTCGTTCGTGCGATCCTTCACGCACTCGTTGTTGTGAGAGATCTTGAACGCCTCCACTTTGTAGGCGTGGAGCAGGTCATGGAACTTCTTGCGCACGGCGCACCTCGGGATCGGGGTTCAGCGGGGATGGAGGGAGAGTGCCCCGCAGTCTACCCGTCGAAGCGCGCGACCGCCAGGCACGCGTTGTGCCCGCCGAAGCCCAGCGAGTTGCTGATTGCGGCCCGGACGCGCGCCTCGCGCGCCTCGTTGGGCACGTAGTCCAGATCGCATTCGGGATCCGGAGTCTCGTAATTGATGGTAGGCGGAATCACACCGTGGTGAATGGCCTTCGTGGTCGCGACGAGCTCGACCGCGCCGGACGCGCCGAGCAGGTGCCCGACCATCGACTTCGTCGAGGAGACCTGCAGCTTGGACTTGGCGTGGTCGCCGAAGACCTGCTTCAGGGCCATCGTCTCGGTCTTGTCGTTGAGCGGGGTGCTCGTGCCGTGCGCGTTGCAGTAGTCGAAAGCCGCGAGGTCGAGACCCGACTCCTTGACTGCCAGCGACATGGCCCTGGCAGCCCCGGTGCCGTCTTCTCGCGGCGCCGTCAGGTGGAACGCGTCGTCCGTCGAGCCGTAGCCGACGATTTCGGCGAGGATCACCGCGCCGCGCTGCTTCGCGTGCTCGAGCTCCTCGATGACCAGCGCTCCGGACCCTTCACCCATGACGAATCCGTCGCGGTCCCGATCGAAGGGGCGCGACGCCCGCTGCGGGTCGTCGTTCCGCGTCGACAGCGCCTTGAGCGAGCAGAAGCCTGCGAGCGCCAGCGCCGTCGTCGAGGTCTCGGCACCGCCCGTCAGCGCCATGTCGATCTCGTCATACTTGACGGCTCGGAACGCCTGCCCGATCGCGTGGGTCGAGCTCGCGCACGCCGAGGACGTCGCGTAGCAGGTCCCTTGCAGACCGAACTTCAGTGCCGCCTGCCCCGCGAGCGCGTTCGACATCAGCTTTGGGATGAAGAACGGGCTGACCCGTCCCGGCCCCTTGGTCTCGAACACCATCTTGGTGTCCTCGAGCTCGTTGATGCCACCGATGCCGGTGCCGAGGATGCAGCCCATCCGCGTGGCGTCACCGGCGGCGACATCCAGCCCGGAGTGCTTCATCGCCTCTTCGCCCGCAATCAGCATCAGCTGGGAGTAGACGTCGAGACGCCGCAGCTCCTGCTTGCTGTAGTACTTCAGCGGGTCGTAGAGGTTGCCCTGCACCTCGCACGCGAACTTGGTCGTGTGCTGGGAGACGTCGAAGCGCGTGATCGGCCCTGCGGCCGAGCGCCCGGCGAGCATCCCATCCCACGTCGTGGGTAGGTCCAGGCCGAGCGGGGTCAGCGCCCCGACGCCGGTGATGACGACTCTGCGATTACTCATCGCGGCTCACGGGAAGAAGGCAGAAGCTCGAACTCAGAGCTTCTCGGAGATGTACTTCACGGCATCGCCGACGGTTTGGATCTTCTCCGCATCTTCGTCGGGGATGTTGATTTGGAATTCGTCTTCGAACTCCATGACGAGCTCGACGGTGTCGAGCGAATCGGCGCCGAGGTCGTTGATGAACGACGTCTCCGACGAAACCTTGTCGCGGCTCGTTCCGAGCTGCTCACAAACGATGTTCAGGACGCGTTCTTCGACGGTTCCAGCTTGGGACACGGTGAACCTCTTCTGAGGATCTCAGGGGGAAAACGGGAAGGATAGGTAGGGTCGGCGCGCGGGAAAATGGACGATTTGGCCCAGCCCGGCAAAAAACCCCTGCTTACATACACATTCCGCCGTCTACGACCAGAACCTGGCCGGTGATGTACCGGGCCGCGGGGGTCGCGAGGAACGTCACGGCGGCGGCGACTTCGTCCGCGACGCCGATCCGCCCCAGCGGGATCGAGTTGATCAGCCACTCCTGCACCGAATCGGGAAGCTCCGACGTCATGTCGGTTTCGATGTAGCCAGGAGCAACGGCGTTGACGGTAACCGCGCGGCCCGCGAGTTCTTTCGCGAGCGACTTCGACATGCCGACGAGCCCGGCCTTGCTCGCCGAGTAGTTGGCCTGCCCCGGGTTGCCCATGAGGCCGACCACGGACGCGATGTTGATGATCCGGCCGTCTTCGGCCTTCGAGAGACCCCGCGCGAACGCCTTGCACATCAAGAACGCGCCGCGGAGGTTGATCCCGATGACCTTGTCGAAGTCGTCGGGACTCATGCGCATGAACGAGCCGTCTTGGGTGACGCCGGCGTTGTTCACGAGAATGGAGAGCGATTGGCCGCTCTCGCGCACGTTTTCGGCGAGCTGCGCCACCTGGGACTCGTCGGAGATGTCGCACGCGAGTCCGGCGGCCTCACCACCGGCTTCGCCACACGCAGCGATCGTCTCGTCACAGCCGCCCTCCCGCGTCGAGACGCAGAAGACGAACGCGCCATTGCGCGCGAGATCCACGGCAATCGCGCGGCCGATTCCACGGGACGCACCGCTGACGAGCGCCGTCTTGCCTTGGAGACTCTTGTCCATGTTCGAGGTATTCCGACTCGGTTCCTGCCGTGCCTACCAGCGCACGAGAACGTGACCCCAGGCCATGCCGGCGCCGAACGCCGGCATGCACACGAGCTTGCCCTTCTCGAGCTTGCCGGCTTCCATCGCCTCGTTGAGCGCGAGGGGAACCGACGCGGCGGACGTGTTCCCGAAGGACTGGATGTTCGTGTAGACCTTTTCCATCGGCAGATCGATGCGTTCCGCGGCGCTCTCGATGATCCGCAGATTGACCTGATGCGGCACGACGAGACCGAGTTCGTCCCAGCCGTAGGGCTCAACGGAGGTCTTGACGAGGTCGGCGAGCGTTTTGACCGCGAAGCGGTAGACCTTCTTGCCGCCCATGTGGATGTAGTGGAGGCGCTGCTCGATCGTCTCGTGCGACGCGGGATGACGACTACCGCCACCCGGCACCATGAGAACGTCCTCTTGTGCGCCCTCCATGCAGGTGCTTCCGCCCAGGTACTCGGCGCGCTGCGCGCGCTCGTACGGCGTGAACACCGTCGCGCCCGCGCCGTCACCGAAGAGCACGCAGGTCTCGCGGTTCTGGTAGTCGACGATCGAGCTGAGCTTCTCGACGCCGACGACGAGCACGCACTTATACGTGCCGGTCGCGATGAACTGCGCCGCGACCTGCGCACCGAACACCCACCCGCTGCACGCCGCACCGAGGTCCCACCCGCCGGCGCGGGTCGCGCCGATGTCCGCACCGATGCGGCACGCGGTCGCCGGGAACGGCTGGTCGCCGCTCACCGTCGCGCAGATGATCAGGTCGACTTCCTCGGGGCTGATGTCGCCCTCGGCCAGCGCGCGGAGCGAAGCCTCGCGAGCGAGGTCACTCGCCGCCTCGTCCGGTGCGGCGATGCGCCGCGAACGGATTCCCGTGCGCTGCTGGATCCATTCGTCCGACGTCTCGACGAGCTTCTCGAGCTCGCTGTTGTGCATCGCGCGCTCGGGCGCATACGCACCGACGCCCGCGATCCCGACTCGAATCAAATCACCCATTACGTGGCCGCCGGTACCGATCGCGCCGCAGCGACGATGTGTTGATTGACGTGAGCCCCGACGGCCTTCAACGCGAAGTTGATCGCATTGCAGATCGCCGGCCCCTTGGAACGACCATGGCAGATGGTCACGAAGCCCTCGACGCCGAGCAGCAGCGCGCCGCCGTATTCGGAGAAGTCGACGTGACGCAGCATCTTCGACAGGATCGACTGCTGCTTTTCGGGCGCGACTTCAGCCTCGCCGAGCAGTCGACCGAACGAGCGCATCATGTATTCCGCGACACCTTCGCTGACCTTCAGCAGGACGTTGCCCGTGAAGCCATCGCTGACGACGACGTCGCACGCACCGTGGAAAACGTCGACGCCTTCGACGTTGCCGACGAACTCGAAGTTGGGCGCCGACTGCTTGAGCAGGTCGGAGGCCTCGCGCACGAGCGGGTTGCCCTTGCGATCCTCCGAGCCGATGTTCAGCAACCCGACGCGCGGCACGTCTTTGCCGAACGTGTCGTGGTAGAGCGCCGAGCCCATGATCGCGTAGTGCAGGAGATGCAGCGGCTTTGGCTGTGGGTTCGCGCCGACGTCGATGACCGTGAACGGGGTCTGCTCGCCCTGGATCGTCGCGGCGATCCCCGGCCGGCGGATGCCCTCGAGGCACTTGAGGTTCAGGGTCGCGGTCGCGACGACGAGGCCCGTGTTGCCGGCGCTCACGAACGCCTCGGCGCGGCCTTCTTGGACTTCCCTGACGCCGAGCGCGACGCTGTTGTTCGGACGCTTGCGTACGGCCTCCACGGGGGAGGTAATGCCCTCGAGGCTGTCCGGCGCATCGATGATCTCGAACCCGTCCGGCGATTCACCGCGGTTCGCGAACTCCGCACGGATCGCGTCTCCGGAGCCGGTCAGCAGGATCTGCTCCCGAGTCGCATAGCCCCGCTCGACCGACAGCAACGCGCCGTCGATCGCGGCAGCGGGGGCGTGATCCCCCCCCATCGCGTCCAGTGCGACCTTGATCAATGGTCTGTGGAGTCCAGGGTTTGAAGACGAAGCGTAGAGCGACGTGACGCCGCGCTTACGCGGTCTTGCCGACGATCACCTGCTTGCCGCGATAGTAGCCGCACTGCGGGCAGATGTGGTGCGGACGAATCATCGTGCCGCAATGGCTGCACGCCACGAGCTGAAGCGCCGGTTGCGCATCGTGCGCCCGACGGTTGCCTCGACGAGACCTGCTGATGCGACGCTTGGGGACTGCCATACCGTTCCTCTGACTTGCGGTGCACCGGGATGCACCGGCGTAAGCTGGGACGACAGAAGGATCCTGCCGCCCTGGGAAGGGGGCGAACTCTACGCCCGCGCCCGACCAAGTCAATCCGGCAACGGGGACGAATTTCGGGGGTCCGCAGGGACCCGGAATTTCGCTCCCGAAGGCCTCGGGAGGGCCTTGCAACCCGAGATGCAGGCCCGGCCGAATGCCCTACCCGGCGAGCATCGCGGTCGCCCGCTCGACGGCCTCGGCCAGCCGGCCGGCGTCCTTGCCCTTGCCCTGCGCCATCTCCGGCTTGCCGCCACCCCCGCCGCCGAGGATCCCGGCGCATTCCTTGACGATCGCTCCGGCCTGGATCCGGTCGGTCAGGTCCTTCGTCACGCCGGCCGTGACGAGCACCTCGCCGTCTCCCGGCACGAACACGACGCCCGCGAACGATTCGAGCTTCTTCTTGGCGCGGTTGAGGAGGTCCTGCGCTTCCTTCATCTGCAAGCCCGGGCACTGGAACACCACCGAGCGCCAGCCGTCCCGATCCTCAGCAGCCGCGACCAGGTCGTCGAGCGCCTTGCCGACGTCCGCCGCGGTCGCCTTCTGGAGGTCCTTCCGCAGCTTCTTCATATCGTCGACGAGCTGCGCCACGCGCGCGGAGACGTCGTCGCCGTGCTGCACCTTGAGCAGCTTCGCGATCGAGTCGAGCTGGTGCCGCTCACCGCGCGCCGCGTCGACGACCGATGCGCCGGTGATCGCCTCGATGCGGCGCGTGCCCGCGCTGATCGCGGAGTCCGACACGATGCGGAATGAACCGATGTTGCCGGAATTCGCGACGTGCGTGCCGCCGCAGAGCTCCTTCGAGTACTCGCCGACGGAGAGCGTGCGCACTTCGTCGCCGTACTTTTCGCCGAACATCGCGACGAAGCCGGCTTCGCGCGCCTCGTCGAGTCCACGAATCTTCGCGACGACCGGCTCGGCATCCATGACGACGCCATTCACCTGATCCTCGATCCGGCTGAGCTCCTCGTCGGAGAGCCGTTCGCCGTGCGTGTAGTCGAAGCGGAGACGCTCCGGCGAGACTTCGGAGCCGGCTTGGCTGACGTGCTCTCCGACGACGTTTTTGAGCGCCGCGTGCAGCAGGTGCGTCGCCGTGTGATTGCGTTCCGTGGATCGACGCGCGGACGCGTCGACTTGCATCCGCACGGACGCGCCGCGCTTGAGCGTGCCCTCGCGCACCTTCGCCGTGTGCAGGTAGTACCCGTCGAGCGACGCGTTGCTGCTGACGTCGACCACGACGCCATCACCCTGGATCGTGCCGCAGTCCCCGACCTGACCGCCGCCTTGCGCGTAGAACGGGGACGTGTCGACGACGACCTTGCACTCCGTGCCGGCCGACGCCTCCTCGAGCAGCGCGTCTCCTTCTCCGAGGATCGCGAGCACGGTCGCGGACGCTTCGAGGGCGTCGTATCCGACGAAGGTCGTGGTGGCCAATCCGCGATCCCGCATCGCCATCGCCGCGTTCTCGGCGAACACCGCGTCGCTCGTCGCGGACGCCGCGCGCGCGCGCTCGCGCTGCGCGTTCATCGCCGCCTCGAACTCCGCCTCGTCGAGCGTGACGCCGTGGTCCGCGAGCACGACGCGGGTGATGTCGACCGGGAACCCGAACGTGTCGTGCAGCTCGAACGCGAACTCTCCGGTCCGGTTGGCAGAGCTGCGCTCCTGCGGCAGGTCCGCGACGAACCGATCGAGACGCTGCATACCCTGGCGGTAGACCGTCGCGAAGCCCTCCTCTTCGCTCTTGATCAGCGAACGACACTGCGCCGCGTGCTCGCGCACTTCCGGGTACGCGTCGCCCATGACTTCGCCCACGACGTCGACCATACCCGCGAGGAACCCCGGCTCGAGGCCGAGGTCGAAGCCGTCGCGCGCCGCGCGGCGCAGGATTTTGCGCACGACGTAGCCGCGACCTTCGTTGCTCGGCAACGCGCCATCCGCGATGCAGAACACGACCGCGCGTATGTGGTCGCTGATGCGACGCATGCGCACGTCGTCGGTGGCGTCCTTGCCGTACTGCTTGCCCGACTTCTCGGACAGGTGCGCGAGGTACGGCTGGAACAGGTCGGTCTCGAAGTTGTTCGGGACCTGGGCCAGCACCGCGGAGACGCGCTCGAGGCCGAGCCCGACGTCGATGTTCTTCTGCGGCAGCGGATCGAGCTGGCCGCCGTCCTTGCGTTCGAACTGCGTGAACACGCAGTTGCCGATCTCGGTGAAGCGATCGCCGGGAAGGTCTTCGAGGCCTTCGTTCGACGGATACGGCTGGTCCGGCGCGTTGTCGTAGTAGATCTCGGAGCACGGACCACACGGACCGTTCGGCCCCTTGCTCGGCGCCGACGCGGGCCAGAAGTTCTCCTTCTCGCCGAAGCGGTAGATCCGCTCCTCGGGCACGCCGATGTCGTCACGCCAGATCGCATACGCCTCCTCGTCGTCCTCGTAGACCGTGACGACGAGGTTCTTCTCCGGGATGCCGAGCTCCTTGGAGAAGAAGTCCCACTCCCAGCGGATGCACTCCTTCTTGAAGTACTCGCCGAACGAGAAGTTGCCGAGCATCTCGAAGAACGTGTGGTGCCGCGGCGTCAGCCCGACGTGCTCGAGATCCGGCACGCGCAGGCACTTTTGCGACGTCGTGATCCGCTTGTGCGGCAGCTTGCCCCGCCCGAGGAACATGTCCTTGAACTGGTTCATGCCGGCACCCGTGAACAGCAGCGTCGGATCGTCCGACGGGATCAGCGAGTCGGACGGGTAGCGCGCATGGCCCTGCTTCTCGAAGAAGCTCAGGAAGCGTTCGCGGATCTCGGCGGTGGGAAGGGGTTGCATGGGCGGTTGTTTACCGCCTGCAGTGGTCACGCGCAAAGCGCGGACCACTGCAGGCAGTAAACAACCGCCCACCGTGCCAGTGCCCGTGCCTGCCCGTGCCTGCCCGCGCCCGCGTTCCGCCCCGGGCCCGACCTACGCCCCGGCCACCCGATTCGCCGCGGGCGCCTTCGCCGCACCCCGCGCCGCCGCCCCGTTCTTCGCAGCACCCTTCGCTGCCTCGGGCTTGGCCTCGGCCGCATCCTCCGCCGCCGGCTGCTGCACATGCGGCGCCAACTTCCCGAGAATCAGCCGTCGCACTTCTTCCGCGACCTCCGGATTCTCGATCAGGAACTCCCGCGCCCGCTCACGCCCTTGGCCGAGTCGCTGGTCGCCGTAGCTCAGCCAGGTGCCGCTGCGCTTGAGCACGCCACACTCGACGCCCATGTCGAGGATCTCGCCGAGGTAGTTGATGCCCTGGTTGAACAGGATGTCGAACTCGGTCTTGCGGAACGGCGGCGCGACCTTGTTCTTGACGACGGTGGCCTTCGTGCGCGCGCCGATCGGCTGGTCGCCGCTCTTGAGCTGGCCGATGCGCCGGATGTCGACACGGACCGAAGAGTAGAACTTCAGCGCGCGACCACCGGTCGTGGTCTCCGGGCTACCGAACATGACGCCGATCTTCTCGCGGATCTGGTTGATGAAGATCAGGCAGGTGTTCGTGCGGGCGACGAGACCCGTCAGCTTCCGCAGCGCCTGACTCATCAGGCGGGCGTGCAGACCGACGAAGGAATCGCCCATCTCACCCTCGATTTCGGCCTTCGGCACGAGCGCCGCGACCGAGTCGATGACGATCACCGACAGCGCCCCGGACCGGACCAGGGTCTCGCAGATGTCGAGGGCCTGCTCGCCGTTGTCTGGTTGCGAGATCAGCAGCGACTCGAGGTCGACGCCAAGCTTCTTCGCGTACTGCGGATCGAGCGCGTGCTCCGCGTCGATGAACGCCGCGATGCCACCCTGCTTCTGGGCATTCGCGACCACGTGCAGCGTGAGCGTCGTCTTGCCGGACGACTCCGGGCCGTAGACCTCGACGACGCGGCCCTTCGGCAGACCCCAGCCCCCGACCGCGAGGTCGAGACCGAGCGATCCGGTAGAAATGCCCTGCACCGGGACGACGGTGCCGTCCCCGAGCCGCATGATGCTGCCCTTGCCGTAGGACTTCTCGATCGAGGCGAGCGCGTCGTTCAGGGCTTCGGGGTTCTCGTCGCCGACGTGAAGCGCCTTTGCGCCGCTGCCTTTCGCCATCTTGGCCATCGCTGGATGCCTTCCGCCCTCCCTAAGGGCTGTTGGAGTCTGTGTTCGTTTGTTGGGGAATGACCCTAACGGAAAACCGAACAAAAACCAAACAAAAGGTCCGGAGCAGACGCGTGGCCCGTGGAACGACCCGTGGAACGTGAACGGGCCCGTGCCCGTGTCCGAAAACGTGTGCCGCTCCGTTTTCGGGCACGGACACGGGCCCGTTCACGTTCCACGGGTCGTTCCACGGGTCGCGGGAATCGGACCGGTAGTCACGCGATGGGCTCGCGTGCCTCGCAGTCGATCGGCCCCGCGTAGCCGAAACCCTCGCACTGCAGCGAGTGCAGGTCCAGCTTGCCGCTCCGCACGCGTAGTCGCGCCCCACCCCCGTCGAACTCCTCATACAGCGATCCGTGCCGCGCCAGAGCCTCCCCCACCTCCGACTCCGGCAGGTGATCCAACCCTCGGAAGTAGTGGTGCCCGTTCCGCTCGACGTGCTCGAAGCCGAACGCCGCGACCGTCGCCAGGTCCTGATTCAGCGCGAGGATGCCCATGTTCGTCAGGTCTTCCCCCGCCTGGAAACACCCGTCGTCCCACACCTCGCACAGCGCCTTGTTCGCGAGCGCGCGGAACACGCCCTTGCAGTTCTTGACCGAGATGCCGCGATACCCGAGGTCGCGCGCGCGCGGCAGCGAGTCGAGGCCGCTGTCCGCCTCGTCGATGATCACCGGCGCGAAGTCCGTGACCTGCGCGATGTCCTTGCAGCTGTCCGGGTCGAACGTCGCGACCCGCGACAGCGGTTGCTCGACGTAGAGCAAACCGTCGAGCAGATACCGCCCGCGCTCGTCGTCACGCAGCCGGTGTAGCAGTTCGGCGAGGGTCGCGAACTCCGGATACTGCTCGTTGCCGTCAAGCGTGAAAGTCGCACCCGCACCGACGTCTTCGCGCAGCACGTCCGCGATCGCGCACAGCCGCGCGAAGTCCGGCTCGACGCCGGAGCCGATCTTGATCTTGAAGCAGCGCAGACCGTACTCCCGGATGTCCTCTTCGAGCGCCTGCGGCAGACCGTCCTCGAGGCGGTTGTCGGGCTCGATGTCCGCGACGCGGAGCGGGTCGAGCATCCCGACGGTGTGGCGTAGCAGAACGTTCTGCGCGGGCGCGTCGGGCAGGTGGTCCGCGAGTGAGTAACTCGCGAGCTCGGGATGCAGCAGACCCGGGTCGAACCCGAGGTCATCGCACTTCAGCGCCGCGAAGAACGACTTCCCGAGCGCGCGACACGTCGCGTCGATCAACGCGCGCTCGACGAGCGCCGTGCCGTAGCCGCGCACGAGCCGGTCAGGCGCGTTCCATTCGCAGCCATCGACGAGCTCGCGATACATCCGCCACCAGTGGCCGAACACGGTGTCCTCACCGCTCGCGCGGAGCGTCGCCGCGGCGCGTTGCGAACTCGCGATCAGGTTCGCGACGTCCTCGGCGACCGACTTGGCGGGATCCTTCTCGAACCACTTCGGAACCGCGAGATCGGACGCGAACCCTTCGCTCGTGCCGACGTCGCTCTCGATCGTCACGCGCGCCGTGCACGTCACGGCGTCGCGCAGCGTAACGGCACCGAAACGAAACGGCACGCGCGTGCGGCAGTCGCTGCGGAAGAGATCGACGGCGGTGATGCGGACGTTCACGGCGTCGGTTGTAGGGTGCGGCGCGCGCGCTGCGAGATCGAACTGCTACAATCCGAAGGTCGTTCAGTCGGAATCCAGGAGCGCGATTCCCCCATGGGTGTGCATCCGAATCAAATCAAGGAGCTGCTCACGCGGCAGCCGTTCCAGCCCTTCGTGGTCCATCTCGCCGATGGCCGCGAGTTCACGGTGCCCCATCCTGAGTTTGCGTGGCTCCCACCGACGGGCCGGACGCTCTACGTCGAAGAATACGAAGAGTTCGTCCAACGGATCGACACGATGCTCGTGAGCAGCGTGTCGCATCCAGCCACTCACGACTGATTCCGAGCCGCGAAGTCGAACTGCTACAATCCGCGGATCGTCCGTTCGGAATCCCGGAGTGCCGTTCCCCGATGGGTATGCAAGTCGATCAGATCCGAGAGTCGCTGAAGCGCAAACCGTTCCAACCGTTCCTCGTCCACCTCGCCGATGGCCGACGCTTCGCGGTGCCCCATCCCGAGTTCGCGTGGTTGATCCCGAACGGCCGGTCGCTGTTCGTCGTAGAGCGAGAGGAATACGTGCACCGGATCGACACGATGCTCGTGACGAGCGTGTCGGATCCGATGCCCGAGGAATGACCTGCAGTGTGAGTCCCTAGTGTCCCTCGCCTGAAGTCCGTAGCGAAAGTTGCCGCGTCAGTCGATTCGCGCGCAAGGCGCTGCGACGACACGGCTTGTCAGTGGACAAGTTGAGGAGCAGCAACGCAGCGAGCGGGTCGAATGGCCGGTTACCTATGATGCGGACTTCGGACGCGGGGCACTAGAGACCCACCTGCGCCACGAGCGCCGGACTCAGCTCGACGGTTGGAGCGTTCGCGACGATCCCCTGCAAAGTGACGTACACGCACATCAACGTGCTCGACCCGGAGATCGGCAGACTGACGACCGGCGACGTTCCGGCGCCGTCGATCGTGCCAATGCCGAACGTGATGGGATTGAACGGATACAGCGTGCAGCCGCCAAATCCGACCGCGCCGAGGTCGAGGGGCTGGACCGCACCGACTCCCAGGCTCAGGAACGCGAGCCCGCCGACCGGCGCATTCGTGAGCTGCACGTCGAGCGCACCACCGAACGCGAGCGCGCCCGTCCACGTGATGTCCAACGGGCCCGCACCGCAGCCAACGCCGAACTTGCCGACGCTGGAGCTACAAAACACGACCGGCCCGCCACCCATGATGATCGAAACGTCGGTTGCCGAGAGCGCGCTACGAAACACGCGGACGTCGTCGAGCGCACCACTCATGTGGCAGCACGCCGACTCCCGCAGGACCGCGCCGAGCGAGATCGTGTTCATCGTGAACGGTCCGTGGTTGTCGGTCTGCGGACCGATGCCCGACGTCCGGTAGTCGAAACTCGCGGCGTCGAGCACGCCGTCGACGTAGAGCCGACCGAAGCCGGAAGTGTCGCCCCACGCGACGTGGTGCCACGTGTCATCGAACACGGTCGACGCCGAGTAGAGCTCGATCCAGACGCTCGAGTCCGTGCGAATGTAGATCTGGATTCTGTCGGTCGTGCCGTTCGACGTGCGCCCCGTGCCGATCGTGAACAGCGCGCGCTGCCCGGTCGGCGAAGGATTGGGACCTTCCGAGTAGCAGCGGCGGTCGTTCTGCGCCGGCGCCTTGACCCAGAAGGACACGGAGTAGGGCTCGCCGAATCCGCGGTATACCGGCAGCGCCGTCGGCGCATCGATCGCGACGTAGTCGTCCACGCCGTCGAACGACAGGGCGTTGCCGAACATGCCCGCCACCCACGGCGCGGCGCCGAAGTTGTAGAGCGTGCCGTCGTTACCCAGCGTGCCGGAGTCGACGGCCGTCACGCCGGCCGCCTCGTCGAGACTCCATTCGGCGAGGACCGGAGACTGGGCGAACGCACACGTGGCCAGCAGCGCGCCGACCGAGAACGAGGAGCAGGTCGAGAGCATGACCGCGATCTTATCCCGATCGGGTCCGACGCGCCGTCGTCTCGGCGCTGCGCACGGTCAACGGGAAACTGCAGCCGTCACGACCCACGTCGCGCAGTCGAACGCGACGCGCCCCCCGCTCGCGTGCGACTCGAACTCGCGGCGCAACGCGTCGAGCGCGCGTTCGCGATCGGCCCCGCTCGCCTCGTTGAGGCGCCGCGCGGCGCCGCCCATACGCACGCCGAAGAATTCCGCCGCCTCGTCCGGAGTGCCCATGTCGCAGCGTTGCGAGACGTCCCGAATCTCGATCGACTCCCAACCCGCGCCACCGAGAAGACCGCGCACGTAATCTGGATCCGCGAACGAGAACATCTTCGGCGGCGTCGTCGGCGGCGGCTCGACCGGCCCGAGCACCCCGTTCACGACGCCCGCGGGGATTTGGAACACCAGATTTTTGTCGACGGTCTGCCAACACAGGAATGCCATCCGTGCACCCGGCGCCATCGCGCGCCGAATGTTTGCGAACGCGCGAGCCGGATCGTCGAAGAACATCACGCCGAAGCGCGAGTGGACGCAGTCGAACTCCGCGTCGGGGAGCTCCGCCCGCGTCGCGTCTTCACAGCGAAACTCGAGGTTCAGGTCCGGATGCGCGGCTGCTCGCTCCCGCGCGAGCGCGATGAGCGGCTCCGAAATGTCTACACCTATCGCGATTCCCGTCGGGCCGACGGCGCGCGCGAGTTCGATCGTCGTCTGTCCCGCGCCACAGCCGATGTCGAGAACGCGTTGATCGGCGCGCAGTTCGAGCGCTTCGAGCACCGGGCGGCCGAGCGGTTCGAGCCACGCGTCGAGTCGGGTCTGATTCCGGACCCAGCGCTCACCGGTTTCGCCGTTCCAATCGTCGGTCTGAGGAGTGGTCATCGATCGCGAACGATAGCACGCACGCGTCGAGCGGCGGGTATCATCCTGCCGTGCACACCCTCGCTTTGGCCTTCGTCCTGCTGACCCCGCAGGGCGACTCCCCTACTCCGCGCAGCGACGACTCAGCTCCGCGCAGCGACGACGCCGAAATCCTCGAGTCGTTCGCGATGCTGCGCAGCACGCAGAAGGCGATGCTGATCGCCCGTGTCCGCAACCATCTGCTGCAGACGAGTCCGGCGATGCAGCGCATCCACGCGCTCGCCGTCGACCCGTACGAACTGCCGGAGGTCGAGCCGATACCGATCTTCGACCCGCGCAAGACCGCCCGAGGCAAGGCTCCGGATCGGAAGGTCATCGAGCCGGATGCGAAGGCTCACCAAAGGGTGCGCGCGAAGTTCTCGCGCACACAGCTGCTCGGCGACCTGCAGACGCACGTCGTCTACGACTGGTGCCGCGGCCGCCTGGCCGCCAAGGAGGTCCCGCTCGACTACGAGCGGACCTTTACGAACATGCTCAACGGCTACCCGCCCGGCACCGACCACGCGGTCGCCCGCATCATGGCCGAACTCGACGACGACGAAGCCATGCGCGGCATCGCGCACTGGTTCGGCCATACCTACGCGGATCTCAAAGCCAAGGCGTACCGAGACGTCACGCTCTACGACGCCTGGTATTCGGGAGAAGTCGTGATGGTCCCCGACGTCGATGCGATCCCGTTCGCGCACGACGTCCTCGGTCGCACCGAGATGCAATCGCCCTTGTCCGGCCGTCCACGCGACGAGCTCTACGAGGCGATCAAGCAAAGCGCGCTCCTCTACCGGAAGTACCGCTCCCTGCGCGAAGCCGCGGCCGCCGCCTTCGTCCGCGCCGATCCGAAGATGGACGAGATGTACGCTCGGCTCGTCCCCCGCTTCCACGTGCTCTACCCGGAGTGCGACGACTCGCTCGAAAAGCTCAACAAACTCCTGAAGAAGCGCGACCGCGACAGCCTCCTCGCCGACGTCGACCGCCGCGTGAAGGACCGCGAGAGCAAGGCGTGGGGCCTCCGCCTCGCGCGCGAGAAGGAACTGAAGGACCTCGCCGCATCCACGCGCGCCACCGCGATCGCACAACTGAAGGTCTTCACCCGCGGCCGCTAGCCCCACGGCCCGTGGCCCGTGCCCGTGCCCGTGTCCCGACCGTGTCCCGTTCCGTGGAACGTGAATCCGAAGGATCGCCGCTCTTTCGCATGACGGCGGCAACGGGCCCGGGTCCGAGCCCGAAAACGTACGCCCCCTGCCCTTCCCTCTACCCTTTCCCTATGCTCGCGGTGTCCCCGTCCAGGATCCCGCATGACAAACAAGCCCCCCTCGCGCCCCGAGTTTTCTCGCCGCGCCTTCCTCAAGGGTGCCTCCGCCGTCGCCGCCGGTAGCGCCGTCGGCCACGAGATCGCCGCCGCCACGCAGCCCGAGTCCGGCGCCACCGTCTTCGGCACCGAGCTGCACACGATCGAGCTCACAGTCAACGGCAAGCCCAAGCAAGTGAAGGTCGAGACGCGCACGACGCTGCTCGACGCACTGCGCGAAGGCGCCGACCTGACCGGCACCAAGAAGGTGTGCGACCGCGGCGCGTGCGGCGGCTGCACGGTCATGCTCGACGGGGAAACCGTGAACTCCTGCATGACGCTCGCGTTCGACGCGGTCGGTTCCAAGATCACGACGATCGAAGGGCTCGGCACGCCGGACAACCTGCATCCGATGCAGAAGGCCTTCGTCGAATGCGACGCGCTGCAGTGCGGCTTCTGCACTCCGGGCATGATCGTCAGCGCGACGGCCTGCGTGCAGAAACGCGGCAAGCCGTCGCTCGACCAGATCAAGGCGGACATGTCCGGCAACATCTGTCGCTGCGGGACCTACACCCGGGTCTTCGAAGCCATTCAGAAGGTCGGGGGCCAGAAGGTGGAGGGCCGGTGATGGCGCGCGAAGAATACGAAATGAAGGTCGGCTTCGCCGCGGACCAGAAGACCGTCAAGATCAAGATCCCGGACGGCGACCTGAAGCCCTGGGACCTCGACACGAAGTTCGAGACGGTCGGCACCGACGTCGACCGGATCGACGGGATCGCGAAAGCGACCGGCACGGCGAAGTACACGTTCGACGTCAATCTGCCCGGCATGCTGCAGGGCGTGATGCTTCGCTCGAACATCCCGAGCGGTCGCGTCAAGAAGATCGACTTCGAAGCCGCGAGCAAGATGCCGGGCGTCCGCGCGATCGTGCCGCTCAAGGACCCCGCTGAGGGGCGCCGCAATCGCGTCCGCTGGGTCGGCGACCCGATCGCCGCCGTCGCCGCGGACCGCCGCGAGCAGGCGCTCGACGCGATCGAGAAGATCGTCGTCGAGTACGAGACCTCGCAAGCCGTGATCGACATGCAGGACGGCGAGGACGCGCCGAAGCTCGAGGGCGGAGAGATCACGTCGCCGTGGCCCGACAAGGGCAACGAGCGCATGGAAGAAGCCCTCGGCGAGTGCAAGCACACGCGGTCGGGTACCTGGTTCGCCGAAGTGCAGACGCACTCGGCGCTGGAGTCGCACGGCCACGTCTGCTCGTGGGACGACGACAAGGGCACGCTCGAAGTGTGGGCCTCGACCCAAGCGACGTTCGGCGCGCGCTTCGGACTCGCGCGCGCGCTCAACATCGGCGGCGACAAGGTCACGATCCACGCCGAGTACGTCGGCGGTGGATTCGGCGCCAAGTTCTCGCCGGGCACCGAAGGCGTCGCGTGCGCACTGCTGACGCGTGAAGCGAAGGCCCCCGTCAAGCTGATGCTCGACCGGTTCGAAGAGCACACCTGCGCCGGCAACCGCCCGTCCGCGCTGATGCAGATCCGCGCCGGCATCGACGCGGACAACACGATCACGGCCTGGGACTACCGCTGCTACGGCGGCCCGGGATACCGGGGCCGCGGTGGTCGCACGACGTTCCCGCGCTCGTATCTCGAGGACGCGCACGTGCGCGCCACCCAGAAGGACATCGCCACCAACACCGATGCTGGCCGCGCGATGCGCGCACCGGGCTGGCCGCAGGGCTACTTCGCCGGCGAAGGCATGATCGACGCGTTGGCCGAAGCCGCGGGCATCGATCCGCTCGAGTTCCGGCTGCACAACGAATCTGAGAAGCTGCGCGAAGCGGAGTGGCGCATGGGCGCCGAGAAGTTCGACTGGGCGAAGCGCTGGCAGCCGTACGGCGAGCGCGACTACGGCAAGCGCTACCTCAAGGGCGCCGGGATGGCGTCCGCGATGTGGGGCCAGATGGGCCACCGCGGCCGCGGCTCCCCCAACGCGGTCAAGGTGCGCATCCACGCCGACGGCACGGTCGAGTCGCGCAACGGCGCGCAGGACATCGGCACCGGCATGAAGACCGTGCTCGCGATGCTCACGGCCGAAGAACTGCAGATCCCGGTCGGCACCATCAAGGTGACGATGGGCGACACCAACGATCCCGCGGGACCGGCGAGCGGCGGCAGCACGACGACGCCGAGCCTCGCTCCGGCCGCGCGCCTCGCCGCCGGCATGGCGAAGAACGAACTGCGCACGCTCGTCGCCGAGCACCTGCGCGTCGAAGAAGACAAGGTCACAGTCGAGAACGGTCGCTGGGGTGTCCCCGGCGGCAAGACGCTGCTCTTCGAGGAAGCCTGCAAGCTCATCGGTCCGCAGCCGATCGAGAAGGTCGGCGAGCGCACGTCGAACTACAAGGGCTACAAGAACAACGTCTGCGGCTGCCAGTTCGCCGAGGTCGAAGTCGACACCCGCACGGGCTTCGTGCGCGTGACCGAGATGCTCGGCATCCAGGACTGCGGCACCGTGATCGCCAAGAAACTCGCGGAGAGCCAGGTGCTCGGCGCGATGATCGGCGCGCTCAGCTACACGCTCCACGAGCAGCGCATCATGGACCCGAAGTCGGGCCGCATGCTGAACGGCGACCTGATGATGTACAAGATCGCCGGCGCAGCCGACATGCCGAAGCTCACGGCCCACATGTTCCCGGTCGCGAACGGCAAGAACAGCGTCGGGGCCGCCGGCCTCGGCGAGCCACCATCGGTCGCCGGCCCCGCCGCGATCGCCAACGCCGTCGCCAACGCGATCGGCGCCCCTGTCCGCAACATCCCGATCACGCCCGACCAAGTGCTCGCCGCGATCGACTCCAAGAAGGGAGGCAAGTGATGAGACCATTCCAACTCGTCCGGCCCGACAACCTCGCGGAGGCCTCGCGCCGCGCGAAGGGCGACAAGAGCCTCATCAAGGCGGGCGGCATCGACGTCCTCGACCGGCTCAAGGAGCGACTCGAGAACCCCGAGAAGCTCGTCAACATCCTCGACCTCAAGACCGATCTCTCCGACATCGCCCGCGACGGCGCGACGCTGCGCATCGGCGCGCTGAGCACGCTCGCGCAGCTCGCCAATGCCGGCGAACTCGAGAAATCCGAATGGCACGCGATCCGCGACGCCGCCGGCAAAACCGCGACGCCGCAGGTCCGCAACCGCGCGACCGCGGGCGGCAACCTGCTGCAGCTGACGCGCTGCTGGTACCGCCGTTCTTCGTCGCTCGGCTGCGCCCACGGCGGCGACGGCCCCGATTGTCTCGCGCAGACCGGCGAGAACCGCTACCACGCGGTCATGGGCGGCATCGACTGCTTCCGCGTGCACCCGAGCAATCTCGCGCCCGCGCTGATCGCGCTCGACGCGTCGGTCCGCGTCCGCAATGACAAGGACGAGCGCACGCTGACGATGCTCGAGCTGTATCCGGAGGAGCCCTACGCCGACGAAGCCGAGCACACGCTCGTGAGCGGCGAGATCCTCACGGAGATCCTCGTGCCCGCGCAGCCCGCCGGTTCGCGCTCCGCGTATCGCGACAGCCGCGAGAAGGAGAGCTTCGACTGGCCGACGACGTCCGCCGCCGTGCGCATGTCGATCGACTCCGGCAAGATCACAGACGCGCGCATCTGCCTCGGTGCGGTCGCGCCCAACCCGGTGTTCGTGCCGGATGCCGCCGCGTTGCTGATCGGCAAGGCGCCGAGCGACGAGCTCTTCGCCAAGGTCGCGGCGAAGGCGTACGAAGGCGCCGAACCGCTCGAGAAGAACCAGTACAAGGTCCGACTCGGGCAAGCGACCCTCATCGACACCCTGGAAGCAGCCGCTGCGAGGTAATCATGGAACCGAACACCCCACGCATGACGCACCGTGACCTGCTTCCGCGCGACATCTGCCCGTCGCTGATGATGAAGCACATCTTGACCGGCGACATCGACGCGCCGCTCTACGACGACCGTGGCTACGTCGGCGACGGCTACTTCTGGTGCATGGTGACGTGCGAGCCGATCGGCCCGGACGACGAGCTGTGCGATCCGGAGTCGTGTCGGGCCGGCCGGGCCTGCCACGAAGGGCTGCAGCTGTAGCGCCCCGGCCCGGCCCCATGGCCGACGCGCCCCGAGACTTCGAGCAGCTGCTCGCCGACTGCATCGATCTCGTCGAGAGTGGCGAGGTCGATCGCGCAGAACTCCTGCTCGCTGACTACCCCGAGCACGCGAATCGCGTCCGCTCCATGCTCGCGTCGCTCGTCGGCATGGGCATGGTCGACGACGAAACCGCGACCGGCGCACCGAGCGACATGCCCACATCGCTCGGCAAGTACCGGATCCTCGGCGAGATCGCGCGCGGCGGCCAAGGCGTCGTCTACCGCGCCGAGGACACCGAGCTCGCGCGTCGCGTCGCGATCAAGGTCCTCCAGCGCTCGTTTGTCGACTCGGCAGGCTTGACCGCTCGATTCCGCCGCGAGGCGACGGTCGCTTCCCGGCTCGACCACCCGGGCATCTGCACCGTGTTCGAGGCATCGATCGACGACGGTGTGCCGTTCATCGCGATGGAGTATCTCGAAGGCCCGACTCTCGCCGAGCAGATCCGCCGGTGTCGCGACGCCGGAGAACGTCATCTCACGGAGGCCCCACCAGACGAGGCCGCGCCACGCTCGCCGTCTTCGACGTCGCGAGGTGCGGATCGCGCGCTCGAGATCGTCGAAGCAATCGCGCGCGCCGCGCACGCGGCCCACGAGGCCTCGATCGTCCACCGCGACATCAAACCGAGCAACGTGATCCTGACGAAGGCGCGGGGCCCGGTCCTCACGGACTTCGGACTCGCGCGTGACGACGACAGCGAGCGCGATGGTCTGACTCGCACCGGCGACGTGTTCGGGACCCCGGAGTACATGGCGCCCGAACAGATCGAGCGCGAGACCGCCCCGGCGGACGCTCGCACCGACGTGTGGGCGCTCGGCGTGACTCTGTTCGAGTGCGTTACGCTGCGCCGGCCGTTCGAAGCGCAGACGCGGTCCGGTCTCTACCGCGCGATTCTCGAGGATCCCGCCCCGGATCCGCGCACCCACGTCCCGTCGCTGACGCGCGACCTGTCGATCGTCGTCGCGCGCGCACTCGACAAGGATCGCGTGCATCGCTACCGGTCGGCTGCGGAGTTCGCGGACGACCTCCACCGGATCCGCGCGTTCGAACCCATCCGCGCCCGACCGGCGGGCGCGGGACTGCGCGTGCGCCGATGGGCGCAACGCAACCCGGGCGTCGCCGCGAGCCTGGTCGCCGTGTTCACGATCCTCGTGCTCGCGCTCGGGATCAGCCTCGCGTTCCTCGACAGCCGCAACGAAGCCCTCGCACGCTACACGTCGATGGCCGACGTCACGCTCGTACGACAGCTTCTCGAGGAAGAGCCGTCACTGTGGCCTCGCCGCGAAGCCCGCCTCGCGGACATGAACGACTGGCTCCGCCGGACGAACGAAGCACTCGGCCGAGAAGAGCAGCATCGTGCCGAGCTCGCCCGCATTCCCGAGACACCCGACGCCGACTCCCTCGAGTCGCGCTGGCGGGCGGAGACCTTGACCGAGCTGCTGGCATCGATCGATCCGCTGCGAACTGCTCGAGACGCAGTCGTCGCGCGCATCCACAAGACGCGAGAGATCCGGCGCGCCACTCTCGACGACGCCGCCGGCCTCTGGCAGCGTTGCCTCGCGGACATCACCGCGAACACCCAATACGCCAGGCTGCAGCTGGAGCCGCAGATCGGACTCGTGCCCCTCGGACGCGACGCGGACTCCAAGCTCTGGGAGTTCTGGCTCTACGAGTCGGGCGCGCGACCGCAGTGGGACGGCACCGAAGCGTCCGGCAAGGCGAAGGTCTCCGACGAATCGGGGGTAATTCTAGTTCTCGTGCCCGCGGGCTCGGCATGGATGGGCGCACAGTCCGAAGACCCGAGCGCGCGCGGGTATTGCGTGGGCGCGCACCCGACCGAGTCCCCGGTGCGCGAGGTCCGGGTCGAGGCGTTCTTCGTCTCCAAACACGAAATCACGCAGGCGCAGTGGGCCCGCGTCACCGGTGCAAATCCAAGCTACCACACCGCCGGTGGCGCGCCCCCCGGGCAGCTCCTCGCGACGACCGAGCACAACCCGGTCGAACACCTCGACTGGCGAGACGCCACCGACGGACTGGCCCGCCTCGCGCTGCAGCTGCCGACGGAAGCGCAGTGGGAGTACGCCGCGCGAGCCGGATCCGAGTCGCTGTGGACGACGGGGGACGAACCCGTCGACCTGAACGGCCACGCCAACATCGCCGACGCCACCGCCTCTCGCATCACGCAGTGGCGCTGCAGCACCGAAATCGACGACGGCTTCGTCGCGCACGCCCCCGTCGGCACGTTCGCCGCGAACGGCTTTGGCCTCCACGACACGGCCGGCAACGTCTGGGAGTGGTGCCGCGACGAATGGACGCTCGATCCGGACCAGGTGCCGCACGCATCGGAGTGGGCGCCGGGCCAAGGCGAACACATCCGCCTCCGCGCGCTGCGCGGCGGCTCGTTCTTCCGACCGGTGGACTTCTGCCGGACGGCCAAACGCTGGGGCTCGCCGGAAGGCGAAGCCGCGCACGACGTCGGCGTGCGCGCCGTGCGGGAGATCGACTGAGGCCCTGCCTCAATCCTTCTCCAGTTCGATCGCGAGCCGTGCCCGCGCGCGCGACAGGAGCTTGCGAACGGCAACCTCCGAACGGCCGGTCTGCGCAGAGATCTCCTGGTGACTCATGCCGAGCAACCGCGCCTGCACGATGACGTCGCGAAACTCCTCGGGAAGCGCGTCGAGCGCGCGCTCGATGCGATCGACTTCCTCCCGCGCGACCGCCGCACGACTCGGCGTGAACACCGTCGCGTAGGCGTCGAGCAGGACACCGTCATCGACCGGAGTCGCCTCGCGCTCGACGGCGCGCTTCTGCGCGGCGTGATACTCGGCCTTCCGGACGATCTTGTGCAGCGCAACCGCGTAGAGCCAGCGACGGAACTCCTCCGGTGCTTCGCAGTCGGCTCCGTCGAGATCATTCAGCACCTCGCGACACACGGTCTGCACGAGGTCCGAGCACCGCTCCCGAGCCCGTAACGCGGCGCCGCTGCGCACCCGCACGAACGCCCGCAGTCCGGGTAAGTGGTCACCGAGGAGCGCATCCCGCGCCTCGCGATCGCCGCGGCGCGCCCGCTCGAGCAGCGATCGGAAGTCGTCGGTCACTTCGGCAACTGATACTCGACGTCGAGCGGCGGCAGGGCCTTCGCCCGGCGCTCTCCGTCACCCTTGAGATAGTGGTCGAACCAGCGCAGCGTGCGCAGCGCGTAGTCGTAGCGATAGACGTTCGTCCGGTTGCCGTGTCCCTCGTTCGGATACTGCACGTAGCGGACTGGCGTCTCGGTCGAGAACTTGATCGCGCGATACAGCATGAACGGCTGGCTCGGATGCACGCGCGTGTCGCTCGTGCCGCCGGCAAGCAGCGTCGGTGTCTTGCACTGCGGCGCCCAGTTCAACGGGCTGCGGTCGTCGAGCAGCCCCGGCTGCTGCCACGGCCATTTCTCCTGGTAGTGGACGTAGAAGAACTCCCACGGGATGTCCGAGGTCATCCACTTCGTATGGATGTGCACGAACGGCACGAAGCTGACCGCGGCCGCGAACCGGCCGCTGTGCTTCGTCGCAGCCCAGGCTGCCGTGTAGCCGCCGTAGCTGCCGCCGCCGATGCCGACGCGGGCGGGATCGATCAGCCCCTGACGCGCGAAGTAATCGATCGCGTCGATGTGGTCTTCGAACTCCTTGCCCATCGGATCGCCGTGGTCCTTCTTGCAGAACTCGACGCCGTAGCCGGTCGACGCCCGGTAGTTGGGGTACCAGGACACGTAGCCACGTGCGGCGAGCAGCTGCCCCCACTGCGAGTAGCTCGTCAGCCAGCCGTCGTTGTGGTGCGCTTCCGGACCGCCGTGCACGACCACGACGAGCGGGTAGCGCTGTCCTTCCTCGTAGCCGAGCGGCTTGATCAGGAGGCCCTCGATCGGCAGCCCGTCGCGCGCACGCATGCGCACGATCGACTGCTCCCCGAACGCCGCGTTCGCAAGCGACGCGTTGGTCGTCGTCAGGCGTACGACGTCCTTCGAATCTTTGTCGAGATTCTTGAGGAACAGCTCGCCCGGATGCGTGCGCGAACTCGCCGTGAATGCGATCACGCTGCCCGTGTCGACCCCGGTGATCGCGAGTCGCGGCGCCTTCGGCTCGAAGATCCACTGGTCCTTGCCGGACGCGTCGAGGTGACGCAGTCGCGTCCTCACGCCAACGCTCTCCCGCACGATGAATCCGTTCCCCGTCGTCGCGATGCCCTGGACCATGCCGAGCATACCGCGAGTCAGAGGACGCACTTTCTTGCTCGTGAGTTCGACGAGATACAGCATGCCGGCGTGCGGGTCGTTGCGGTCCGCGGCCGAGATGTACGCCACGTGCGAGCCGTCCGGCGACCAAGCGAACATGCCGAGCTTGCCCGGGTTGTCGACGACTTGCTCGATCGCACCGCTTTCCGCGTCGACGACGTGCAGCCGCTTGAACATGTAGCTGTCGTCGACGAGGTTACGCGGCGCACACGCGCACGCGAGCTTCTTGCCGTCCCGCGACCAGTGGAACTCGAACACCGACGTGCCCTTGGTCAGCTGGCGCGGCTCCTTGCCCTCCTCCCAGATCCAAAGCGAACGATGACGCCAGTCCTCATCGACGATCACCGGCTTGAAGCCGTGCTTCCGCGCCGCGACTCGACCGACCGGTCGCGGATCGATCGACGTGAACGCGAAGGCCTTGCCATCCGGACGCCAGGCGTACGACGACACCGACGGCGTCGTGGCGATCTGCTCCGGTTCCCCGCCTTCCACGGCGATGCCGACGAGCTGCCGCTTGCCGTCGACGGTCTTCACGTAGGTGACCTGTCGAGACCCCGGCCGCACCGCCATCGACGACGCGGTGTCCTTGCCCGACACGAGCCAACGCGGCTCCGCCTGCCCACCGGCCGCGGCGTCGAGGCCATCGATCACGCCGACGTGGAGTCGAGAGCCGCCCGGCCCATCCGCGAGCGGACGAGGCACGACCACCTGGAACGCGACAAACCCGTCGCCAAGGCGCGGGTTGATGACCGTGCGCAGGTCCATGGCCTGCTCCACGGTCAACGGCTGCTGGGCCGGGAGGGCCGCCGAGAGACCGAGGCCGAGAAGAACGAAGAATCGCGGGGCGGAGGCCAAGCTCATGGCGCGGAGCTTAGCCGGGGGCCCGCCGGCGTCACACGCCAGCGAGCCGAATCTCCGGCTAACCGGGCAACAACTCCCGCTCGATGATCTTCCAGCGCAGCTGCTGCAGGTGCCGCCGCTGCTGCGGGCTCCCGACCCCGTGCCGACTGTCCGGATAGAGCATCATCTCGAAGTCCTTGCCGAACCTCTGCAGCTCGCCCGCGAAGCGGATCGTGTTCTGCAGGTGGACGTTGTCGTCCATCGTGCCGTGCACGAGCACGAGGTAGCCATGGAGGTCCTTCGCCGCGGCCAGGCAGGACGACTTCGCGTAGCCCTTCGGGTTGCTCTGCGGCGTGTCCATGTAGCGCTCCGTGTAGATCGTGTCGTACAGCTGCCAGTCGTAGACACCGGCGCCCGCGATGCCGACGCGGAAGAGCTTGCTGTGCGTGAGCGCGTACGCGGTCATCGTGCCGCCGTAGCTCCAGCCGGTCAGCCCGACGCGCTTCTCGTCGGCCCAAGAGTTCGCAGTGAGCCACTTCACCGTGTCCTCGAGGTCGCGGAGCTCCTGCACGCAGAACTGCTTGTGGCACAGCCCCACCACCTTCTGGCCGGCAGCACTGGCCGTGCGCACGTTGACCTGCAGGACGATCACTCCCTGGTGCGCGAGGAACTGATGCCAGCTCGTGACGCGCCAGCCGTTGCGAACCGACGGGGCCGCCGGCCCCGAGTACGTCTCGATCCACACCGGATACGACTTCGACTCGTCGAACCCGGCGGGCTTGATGACCGTCGCGTCGAGCGGGAAGCCGTCGCGCGCTTCGACCACGTGCAGCTCCTTCGGGCAGTACTCGTAGTCCGACTGGAGCGGAGTCGAGGGCAGCGTGCGGATGATGTCACCCTCACCATCGCACACCCGCACCTCCGGCGGAGTGGTCACGCTCGAGAACGTGTCGGTGAACATGCTGCCGTCGAAGTTCAGCGAGACGCGGTGCGTGCCCCGCCCGTGCGTCAGCTGCTTCTGGCCCTCCCCGCCCAGACCGACGCGGAACGCGTGCTGGTCGCACGGAAAGTCCGGACTCGCGGAGAACCAGACCTTCCGACGCGCCTCGTCGAGCTTGAGGATACGGCGCACCGGGAAGTCGCCCTTCGTGACCTGCGACAGGAGCTTGCCGTCTTCGTCGTAGTGGTAGAGATGCTTGTAGCCCGTGCGCTCACTCCACCAGAGGAACGTGCGGTCGCCGAGCCAGCGCGGCGGCTCGAGCACGTTCACCCAGGTCGGTGACTCCTCGCGAATCAGCGTCTTGGCGACTCCCGTAACCGGATTCGCGTAGCCGAGCTCGAGCCAAGTCTGCACGCGATTCTGCACCTGGTAGACGACGTTGTGCCCGTCCGGCGTCCAGTCGATGCTTACGACGAGCATGTCCTTCGGGTAGCGGCTGAGGTCGACCGTGACGACCTCGCGCTTCACGACATCCGCGACGGAGAGCGACACGAACGGATTCGGATCCCCCGCCTTCGGGTAGTTCGTGATCTCGGCGGTCACCCCGCGCTCCTTGTCGAGCTGGCGGTGCGGGACGTGATCGATCACGGTGAACTCCTTCACCGGCGACTCGTCGAGCGACAGGAACGCGACGTGGCGACCGGTCGGACTCCACCAGTGGGCCTGGAAGTCGCCGCGCCCGTAGATCTCCTCCTGGTAGACCCAGTCCAGCACGCCGTGGAAGCGCTCGGGTCCGCCATCTGCCGTGACCGTCCACTCCTCGTCTTGCGCTAGGTCCCGCACGACGAGGTTGTTGTCGCGCACGTACGACGCGTAGCGCTGGTTTGGGCTCAGATGCGCCTCGCGCTTGCGAGCCGGATCCTTCGTGATCGGCCGCGCGTCCTTGCCCGGCTCGCGAAGCATCACCTGACCCGATCGTCGCCCGATCGACAGGCGGGGCTTGGTCCGGTCGGGGACCCGCGCGGACGACGCGGCATCCTCCGGCTTGCCGGGCGACACCTTCCAGGTGCGCGGATCCCGCACGACCGCGGCGATCTTCTTCTTCTTGAGGCTCGGCTCGGAGACCCGGAGCAGCTTGTCGTTCGCCACCCAAGACACCCGCGGAGACTGCACGGAGAAGCTGGCGCGACGCTTCTCGTAGTCCTCGACGGTAATGCGCTTCTTGGCGGGCTCTTGGGCGAGGACCGACGCCGCGAGGAGCGCAGCGACGGACAGGGGCGTGAGGATTCGGTTCATGGCGGTCGGATTCGCGAGTCCGGTCTCCGCCGATCTTAGCCGGATCTTTCGCCGACGGTGGACGCCGATCGGACTCGCGGAGTGCCGATAGAATGACTACTCTCGCCACGGAATCCGTCGTAGGACCAAGCACGATGATCAACACGAACCCCTCCTACTCGCTCGACGGCCAGATCCCGGCCGCCGAGGCCGCTGTCGACGAACGCGCCGCCTTCCTCAAGCGCACCTACGCCTGGCTCGGCGCCGGCGTGCTCTTCTGGTGCTTCACCATGTGGGGTGTGCAGCACGTCCCGGCGATCGCCGAAATGAGCCTGTGGCTGCGCAACAACTACATCGTCACGATCGTCCTGCTCATGGGCGGCGGCTTCGTGGTCCGCATGCTGTCGACGAAGGCGCTGATCGGTCCGGTCAGCTACCTGCTGTACGCGTTCTTCTTCGGCCTCCTGATCGGTCCGCTCGTTGCGTACGCGGAGCTCGCGGGTCACGCGGACGTCGTGAGCATGGCGTCGCTGACGACGGGCACGGTGTTCATCGGCCTGACCGCCTACGTCTTCATCAGCGGCAAGGACTTCTCGTGGATGGGCGGCGCCCTGGCGATCGGCCTGTTCGCTCTGATCGCCGTCGCGCTGTGCGGCTGGCTGTTCGGATTCAGCATCGGCGTCTGGTTCGCGATCGCCGCCGCCGTGCTCTATTCGGGGTATATCCTCTACGACACGAGCCAGATCCTGCACCACATGCCGACGAACATGCACATCGCCGCGGCGGCGAACTTGTTCGTCAACATCGTGCTGCTGTTCTACTACATCCTGATGATCTTCCTGTCGCGCGACGAGTAGCGCGCGGGGGGCGCGGCGGGTGCGGGTCGCGACGGGCTCGGATCCCGACGGGCCCGGGCGGGCCCGGGCCGAGGCGAGGGCCTTGGATCAGGGTCGCACGCGGGCTCGCACCAAGAACGAGCCCGAACCCGCCCGGGCCCGTCGGGATCCGCGCCCGTCGTGATCCGGGCCCGCCCCCACTCCCCACCCCCGACCAAACCCGCAGGACAGCCGAACAATCCCCTCCCCCCAGACTTGACGCCACGCCGATGATTGCATATTCATTCACTCTTCTGCATATTATCCATGCCCTCTCGAGACGCCCAAAACCGCCGCCGCTGCATCCTCGCCCTCCTCGGGCAGCACGAGGTGCGCAATCAGGCCGAGCTCGCCGAGCTCCTGGCGGACGAGGGGATCGAGGCGACCCAGGCGACGCTCTCCCGGGACCTGCGTGAGCTCGGAGTCGCGAAGGGGCCCGACGGCTACACGACCAACCCGACACCCACGACCGAGTCGGGCCTCGCGGGTGCGGTCGACCAGTGGCTGCTCGGGGCCACGCCCGCGATGAACCAGGTCGTGCTGCAGACGCCTCCCGGCGGCGCGCAGCCGCTCGGGCTCGCGCTCGACCGCGCGCGGCTCCCGTCGATCGTCGGCACGGTCGCCGGCGACGACACGGTGCTCGTGATCTGCAAGACGCCGCGAGCGGCATCCAAACTCGCGGACGAACTCCTGACCAACGAGGTGGCGTCGTGACCCGGCGAATCGCGATTCTCGGAGCATCTGGCTACGCCGGCCGCGAAGTCGCGCGGCTCGTGGCCGGGCACCCCGAACTCCATACCGAGTTCGCCATGTCCGCGCGGCCGGGCGTGACTCCGGCCGAGCCGGAACTTCCCCACGACCCTGCGATCCTGCCGCTCGACCTCGACCGACTCTCTCAGGTCGAGGGCGTGTTCGTCTGCGCCCCCCACGGCGCGGCGGCGGGCCTCGTGCACGCCGCGCTCGAGGCCGGGACGAAGGTCGTGGACCTGTCTGCCGACTTTCGACTCACCGACCCGGCGGTCTACGCGAAGACCTACGGACTCGAGCACCCGCACCCGGAGCTCCTGCCGGAAGCCGTCTACGGCCTGACCGAGCACGCGCGTGACGACGTGTCGAATGCCCGACTCGTGGCCAACCCCGGCTGCTACCCGACGTCGATCAGCTTGCCGCTCGTGCCTCTGCTGCAGGCCGGCCTGATCGACATCGACGGTGGCATCGTCGCGGACTGCAAGAGCGGGACGTCGGGCGCCGGAGCTTCTCCGCAGGCGCGCACCCACTTCGGCAACGTGCACGACAACTTCCTCGCGTACGGCGTCGGCGACCACCGGCACACGCCGGAGATCCACGCGCACTGTGGCACGTCGAACATCATCTTCGTGCCCCACCTGCTGCCGGTGTTCCGCGGCATCCTCGCGACGCTCTACGTGCGTCCCCAGGAAGGCGTGACGTGCGCGGACGTCCTCGCCTGCCTCGACGAAGCGTACGCCGCCGAGCCGTTCGTGCGCCTCTACGCGCGCGGGCTGCCGGAACTGGACCGCGTCGCGCGCACGAACTTCTGTGACATCGCCGCGCGCTCCGCGGGTGACCGCATCGTCCTCGTCGCGGCGATCGACAACCTCGTGAAGGGCGCCGCCGGACAGGCGGTGCAAAACATGAACCTGATGCTCGGACTCGCAGAGGAGGCGGGACTCCGGTGAAGATCGTCGTCAAGATCAGTGGGGCCCAGCTCGTCGACCCGAGCGCCCGGGCCGAGTTCGCCGCCGCCGTAGCGCATGCCACGGCCGCCGGACATTCGATCGTCGTCGTGCACGGTGGCGGGGAGCAGATCGGCGCGTTGACCGACCGCCTCGGCCTCGGCGCACCCCAGCGAGTCCGCGGCCTGCGCGTCACTGACGAGGAAACGGCGAACGCCGCGCTGATGGTCCTCGGTGGCAGCGTCAACCGCCGGCTCGTCGCCGCGATCCAGCAGGCCGGCACGAACGCGATCGGCCTGACCGGCGCGGACGGCGGCCTGTTCGCGGCACGGCCGGTGCCCGAACTGGGCTTCGTCGGCACCGTCGACCACGTCGACCCGACGATGCTGCGCACGCTGACCGCAGTGCAACTGGTTCCCGTCATCGCCTCGGTGGCACCACCGTCGCGCGCCCACAAGGCGGACGCCGACACGTTCTACAACGTGAACGCGGATCACGTCGTGGCCCCGCTCGCCTACGCGTTCGGTGCGGACGCCGTGCTGTTCTTGACCCAGGCCGGCGGCGTGCTCGACGGCAACGGCGACACCATGCCGCGCCTCACGCCGAGCGCAGCCGCGCTCCAGGTGCAGCGCGGCGTGATCGCGCAGGGCATGATCCCGAAGGTCGAAGCCGCGGTCGAAACGGCGATCCGCTGCTCGGGGGCGGACGTCCGCATCGTTCCGGCAGCAGGCAAGAACGCGATCCTCGACGGCCTCGTCGAAGGCACCGGGACGGTCGTCGCGACCGCAGAGACGGTCCGGCATGGATGAGCACGTCATCGGCACCTACGTGCGCGCCGAGCCTCGGTTCGTGCAAGGCCAGGGCGCAGAGCTCGTCGACGAGCACGGGGACAGCTACCTCGATCTCCTCGGCGGGATCGCGGTCAACGCTCTCGGCCATGGTCACCCGGGTCTGTCCGCCGCATTGCACGACCAGCTCGACCGGGTCGTGCACGTGTCGAACCTGTTCCGCCACGAGCTGACCGAGACGGTCGCGACGCAGATCGCGCACGCGACGGGTCTCCACTCGGTGTTCTTCACGAACAGTGGCACCGAGTCCGTCGAAGCGGCACTCAAAGTCGCGCGCAAGCACCATCACGAAGCCGGCGGACGCCACGGAATCGTCGCTCTGCACAGCGGTTTCCACGGACGCACGATGGGCGCGCTCTCGGTCACGAGTCACGAACCCTACCGCGCGCCGTTCGCGCCGCTGGTGCCCGGAGTCTCGTTCGTCACTCCTGGCGATACCGAAGCGCTGACCCGCGCGTTCGAAGCGGGACCGCCGCCCGCGGCCATGATCGTCGAGCCCATTCAGGGCGAGGGCGGCATCGTCGAACTCCCCCACGCGTTCTTGCAGCAGGTTCGCGCACTCTGCGACGAGACCGGGACCGTGCTGATCCACGACGAAGTGCAGTGCGGCACCGGGCGCACAGGGACGTTCCTCGCCGGCGACCACGCCGGCATCAAGCCGGACGTCGTCACGCTCGCGAAGCCCCTCGGCGCCGGTCTCCCCATGGGCGCGATCGTCGTGCGCGAGGAGCTCGCGCGGACGCTCGTGCCGGGCGACCACGGCTCGACGTTCGCGGGTGGTGCTCTGGCGTGCCGCGCCGCGCACGTGCTCCTGACCGAGCTCGAGAACGGCCTGCTCGAGACGGTGCGCGCGCGGGGTGAGCAGCTCCGGCACGGACTCCTCCAGCTGCAGCAGCACCACGCAATCGTGACCGAAGTCCGCGGCCGCGGGCTCATGCTCGGGATCCGCCTCGAACGAAACGCCCCGACGCTGCAGCGCGCGCTCTTCGAGCGTCGCGTCATCACGAACTGCACGGCCGGCGACGTCGTGCGCTTCCTGCCCCCGTACGTCATCTCCGCCGCGCAGATCGAGCAAGCGCTCGACGTGATTGCCGGCTGTCTCGCAGATCTGTGAGCGAACCATGTCCACGACGACCTTCGAAACTCTCCCTCACAAGGACCTCGTCTCCGTCGCCAATCTGACCGGCGCAGAGATCCAGTCCGTGTTCGCGACCGCCGCGGAGCTCAAGGCCAACCGCGACGAGCACAACGACGTCCTGCGCAACAAGCGCCTGGCGATGATCTTCGAGAAGGACAGCCTACGCACGCGCTTCACGTTCGACGTCGGCATCGCGGATCTAGGCGGCATGGCCGTGTTCATGGATCACCGCGACGCGAAAATCGGCTCTCGCGAATCGATCAAAGACGTCGCGCGCAACCTCGAGCGCTGGGTCGACGCCATCGTCGCGCGGACGTTCAAGCACCGCGTCGTCACGGAGCTCGCGAAGCACTGCTCGATCCCCGTCATCAACGGACTGTCGGACAGCCTGCATCCATGCCAGGCGCTCAGCGACTTCTTCACGCTGACCGAGAAGTGGGGCTCCGTCCGCGGCAAGCGCGTCTGCTACGTCGGCGACGGCAACAACACGTGCCATTCCCTGATCAACACGGCCGTGAAGCTCGGGGCACACATCACGATCTGCACCCCCGAGGGCTACGAGCCGAATGCCAAGGTCGTCAACGAGGCGATGATCGCAGCGCGCGACACCGGCGCGGAAGTCCGCATCATGGAGGATCCCCGCGAGGCCGTCGAAGGCGCCGACGCGATCTACACCGACGTCTGGGCCAGCATGGGCCAGGAGGACGAGGTCGAGGAGCGCGCCGGCATCTTCCACGACTATCAAGTCGACGAAGGCCTCATGGAGCTCGCGGATCCGTCCGCGCTCTTCATGCACTGCCTGCCCGCGCACCGGGGACACGAGGTCACGGCAGGAGTCATGGACGGCCCGCAGTCGGTCGTCTACGACATCGCGGAGAACAGGCTGCACGTGCAGAAGGCCGTGCTCGTCATGCTGATGGCGAAGTAGCCGAGATAGCGCAGCTGGAGACACTCATGGCAGACAAAGTCGTACTCGCGTATTCGGGCGGCCTCGACACCTCGATCATCATCCCCTGGCTGCGCGAGGAGCGCGGCCTCGAAGTCCACTGCTGCGCCGGCGACGTCGGTCAAGGCGAGGGCGAACTCGACGGACTCGAGGAGAAGGCCCTCGCTTCGGGCGCGGCCTCGTGCAAAGTCGCGGACCTCCGCGAGCCGTTCCTCACCGATTACGTGTGGCCGTGCCTGCGCGCGATGACGGTGTACGAGGGCCGCTACCTGCTCGGCACGAGCATGGCGCGCCCGGTTCTCGCCAAGGCCCAGGTGGAGTACGCCCGCGAGGTCGGTGCGAAGTACGTCTCGCACGGCTGCACCGGTAAGGGCAACGACCAGGTGCGCTTCGAACTCGGCTACCAGGCCCTCGCGCCAGACCTGCAGGTCATCGCGCCGTGGCGCTACTGGGACATCGAGAGCCGCGAGGACGCGCTCGACTACGCCGCCAAGTTCGAGATCCCGGTGACGGCGAGTCGGACGAAGATCTACTCGCGCGACCGCAACCTCTGGCACATCAGCCACGAGGGCGGCGACCTCGAGGATCCGGGCAAAGCACCCCCCTCCGACGTGTGGATGCTCACCACCGATCCGAAGGAGGCTCCGGACACGCCTCGGACCGTTCGAGTCACCTACGAGCACGGCGTCCCGGTCGGCGTCGACGGCGCGGAGCTCGACCCCGTCGCGCTCGTCGAGACACTGAACACCATTGGCGGTGAACACGGTGTCGGCCGCGACGACATCTGTGAGAACCGGCTCGTCGGCATGAAGTCGCGCGGCGTCTACGAGACTCCGGGCGGCACGATCCTGCTCGAGGGATTGCGCACGCTCCGCAGCCTCACGATCGAACGCGATACGTTCCGAATGGCCGAGAAGCTGATGCTCGACTACACGGACCTCGTCTACACCGGCCGCTGGTTCCACCCGATGCGGCGCGCGCTCGACGCGTTCTTCGAGGATGTCGCGAAGCCGGTCACGGGTGATGTCGAGATCGAGCTGTTCAAGGGCCACGCGACCGCCAGGGCCGCGACGAGCCCGAACTCGCTCTACTCGGAGGACCTCGCGACGTTCGGCGCGAGCGCGCAGTTCTCCCACGCCGACAGCGAAGGCTTCGTACGGCTCTACGGCCTGCCCGGCCTGGTCGCGTCCCAACGCGACGGGAGCACGTCATGAGCAAGATGTGGGGCGGACGGTTCGAGGGCGGCCTCGATCCGTACTTCGAGGAGTTCAACCGGAGCACCGACTTCGACTGCGAGCTCGCGCACTTCGACCTGCTCGTCAACGCGGCCTGGGCCGCGGCGCTCGGCCACGCAGGGGTCCTCGAAGCCGACGAGGTCGAGCGCATCTGCGCAGCGCTCGAGACACTCCGGGAACAGTGGTCCGAGGAAGGCCTGCTGATCTCGGACACCACGGAGGACATCCACTCGTTCATCGAGCAACAGCTAACCGAGCTCGTCGGCGACCTCGCCCGCAAGCTGCACACCGGTCGCTCGCGGAACGACCAGGTCGCGACCGACTTGCGCCTCTACCTGTTCGAACGCGTCGCGATGATCATGAACGAGGCCCGCGACCTGATCGCGAGCCTCCTCGAAGTCGCCGAACAGCACAGCGCCACGCCGCTGCCCGGCTACACCCACTTGCAGCGCGCGCAGCCGATCACCGTCGGACATCACGCGCTCGCGTACGTCGAGATGTTCGGTCGCGATCTCTCACGCTTCACGGATCTCTGGGAGCGCGCCGACTACTGCCCGCTCGGCAGCGCCGCGCTCGCCGGCACGGCGTTTCCGATCGATCGGGACGCGCTCGCCGAGTCGCTCGAATTCACGCAAGGCGCGACCCGCAACAGCCTGGACGCCGTGAGCGATCGCGATCACGTGTGCGAGGCGCTGTTCTGCTGCAGCATGGTGATGATCCATCTGTCGCGGCTCGCCGAGGACTACATCTTCTTCGCGAGTCACGAAGCTCGCTTCCTCGAGTTCTCGGACCTCGTCGCGACCGGCTCGAGCCTGATGCCGCAGAAGAAGAACCCCGACGCGATGGAGCTGATCCGCGGCAAGACCGGCCGGGTCGCCGGCTCGCTGCAGGCGATCCTCATGACGCTCAAGGGCCTACCCCTCGCGTACAACAAGGATCTCCAAGAGGACAAGGAAGGCCTGTTCGACGGCCTCCAGCAGACCGAGTCCTGCCTGATCGTGGCGGCGACCGCGGTGCGCTCGACGACGTGGCACGAGGAGCGCTGCCGCGAGGCGTGCGAACACGGCTACCTGAACGCGACGGACCTCGCCGACTTCTGCGTCCGGAACGGCATGCCGTTCCGCGACGCCCATGAGGCTGTCGGCGCAGCCGTCCGCCGCGCGCTCGAGCTCGGCGTCGAGCTACACGACATGTCGGACGAGGAGCTCACGTCGCTGTTCCCCGCCCTCGACCTCGCCGTCATGCGCGACGCACTCGCGGTCGAGGGCGTGCTCGCGCGCCGCGACGTCCTCGGCGGCACGGCCCCCTCACGAGTCGCCGAGGAGTGCGCCCGCTGGCGGGCCGAGGTCGAGTCGTGGAAGGTCTGACGATCCGGAAGGCGCGCGTCGCCGACGCGACCCGGATCCTCGGGCTCGTCAACGAACTCGCGGTGCGCCAAGTCATGCTGCCGCGGTCCCCGGCGTCCGTGCTCGAGAACATCCGCGACTTCGTCGTCGCCGAGCAGGACGGAGAGTTCGTGGGCTGCGGCGCGCTCCACATCGTCTGGAGTGACCTCGCGGAGATCCGTTCGATCGCAGTCGACCCGGACGCGCAGACGCGGGGTATCGGCAAGCGGATGGCCGAGACCCTGATCGACGAGGCGCAAGACCTCGGCATCGCGAAGCTGTTCGCGTTCACCTACGTGCCCGGCTTCTTCGACAAGCTCGGGTTCGCCGTCGTCGAACACGACACGCTGCCGCACAAGGTCTTCCAAGACTGCATGAACTGCCCGAAGTTCCAGGCATGCGACGAGATCGCAGTCGAGCGCGTGCTCGACGAGACCAACAGCGTGTCGCTGCGGCGTGAGGTCAGCGAGTTGCCACGGCCAGCGCGCGCCGGGGACTGAGACGGGCTACCGTACGCCCGTTACGCCCGCTCGCGGCGCTGCGAGAAGTCCGCTGGAGCGCGGGGAAGAATTCCCTATGCTGCCGGGTGCGTCCGGATTCTCGCCACTGGTCGCTGACTCTTTACCTCACGTCTCGAAAGGCGAAACCTCCATGCGTTCTCTCATCCACGCTCTGGCCCTGTCCGCGGCCGCTCTCCTTGCCGCTCCCGTCGCGGCACAGTCCTGCTCCGACCTGACGGTCGGTGGTGACGGCACCCCCGGCACCGCTCTGACGTTCGACGTCGCGGGCGCGCCTGCCAACGCCACGACGATCGTGCTGCTCGGCTTCCAGGAGATGGCGATCTCGGGCCCGTTCGGCCTCGAGCTCGGCATCGTCCCAGCCCTCGTCATCGTCGGCGGCTCCGCCGACGGCAATGGCGACTTCAGCGCATCAATCGACATCCCGGAGAACATCCCGGGCGGCTTCGACGCGTTCGCGCAGTCGCTGTCGATCGGCTTCTCGCTGCCGGGCCCCGGCGGCGGTGGCCCCCCGACCGACCTCTTCTCGTTCTGCTCGAGTGACGTCGAGGCGTTCACCGTCGGCACCCCGCCGGAGTGATCAACCGGAGTCTCTGACGAGGTCGGCCCGCCAGGGCCGACCTCGTTTTGATTTCGGCACTAATTGCCGAACTCGACGTCGATCCCGTTCGTGACGGCGATACTCCCGAACGCCGTGTCGACCGCGAGCCACTGCCCGAACACGTGCACGCCGATCAGCGGTGGATCGTTCGGCACGGGCGTCGTCCATTCGACGAAACCGAACACGTCCGTCGTACCCGGAACGGTGCCAACCGGAGTCGTGTAGAGCGTGCAGCCCACGAACCCGAGCACGCCGAGGTCGAGAGACGTCGCGGACAGTCCGAGGTGGAACGCGGCCAGCTGGTTGGCCGGTCCGAGCGCCATCCGGTAGGAAATCGGTTGCCCTATCGTCGGCGTCTGCGGGACGCTCAACACCGGCGCGAAGCCGACCGCGCGGCACCCCGCGCCGAACGGCGTCGCCGAGCCGGGCTGGGTCAGCCCCCAGACAATCCCCACCCATTCCGGGTGATCGACGAACGGGTTGCGGTTCTGCTGGTAGCTGAAGACGACATCGTTGCGATCGATCTCTTCCTGCGTGACGGGGTCATCGAGGTGCCACTGGAGGAGAACCGAGAGCAGCCCCATGTAGGCGACCGACTCGTTGCTACCGGTATTCGACGAGTCGATCAGGTTGCGATCGTCGGTGAGCAGGAGATTCGGCTCGTCACGACCCGTCACGCCGTGCATGCCACCCTCGTATCGCACCGCCATGTAGAGCTGCGCGCGCGCGATGTCGCCCTTGCGGCTGTTCCAGACCTCCCACGCGCCGGACGTGAAGGAGCCGTCCGTCCAGTTCGAGTTGCCGGGATACACGCCGGAGCCTCCGCCCGTACCGTTCGTGAACGCGGTCGTGCGCTCGGTGTGGTTTCCGGCGCAGTTGTCGAACGGCTTGTTCGAACGCGAGGTGTTGTAGGAGTCGTTGCAGAGGAAGAGGTGATGGCAGTCCGTAAACGGCCCCCAATCATCCCCATCCGGGAAGCCATACGACCTCGGCCACGAGTGCTCGCGGTTGTAGTTGCTGTTCCCGCCGCCCTGCTTCTGGTAGCTGACGTTGCGATAGATGTCGACGATCCGGTTCGAGTTCGACGGATCCTCCATCGCGTCCTCGAGAATGTCCCAAGTGTCGGTGGAACCCGCGGTGTAGGGGAACTCGACGTGGTCGTCGATGACGTCGTGGAGGGACGCGCGCAGAGCTGCGGCAGAGCTGGTGTCGACCGAGTTGTAGTAACCCGGCGGTGCCTGGCAGACGGCGACGGACCCCAGCCCCAAGAGGAGGGGAAGGGAGAATTGATGCATCGCGCGGGATTGTAGCCCGAACCGGCCGTCGAACATCTTCGGCGTCGTCTTACTGCGAACCGAGCACCATCTTTCCGCCGTTGGATGCGGACAGATGGAGCTGCGCGGCCTCGAGAATCAGCCACTGGCCGTAGAGCTCAAACCCGATCATGTTCGGGTCGTCGGGCACTTGCAGCGACACGAATGTGGAACCGAAGAACGACGTGTTGCCCGCGACCGGGATCGTCGGCATCGCGTAGATCGCGCACGTCGGGAAGCCGAAGAAGAACAGGCTGATCGCCGACTGCTGGAAGTCGATGTGCAGGACGACCGGGTTCAGCGGCACCGAGTTCGCGAGCACGATGTCGAGGTTCGCGTTGATCGTCGGCGTGCCCGTCGTCGACAGCATCGGATCCAGGCCGTTGGTGCCCGGACAGGCCATGCCGTAGGACTCGAACAGACCGGGCGTCGGAGCCGGCCCTCCACCCCACAGCGTGCCGACCCAGCCCGGGTTGTCCACGAACGGGTTGCGATTGCCCTGGAACGTGAACACGGTGTCGTTGCGCTCCATCTCCTCAGCGTCCGGCGGGTCGTCCCAGTGCCACTGCACGAGCGTCGAGAGCAGTCCCATGTAGGCGACCGACAGCGGCGAACCGGTGCTCGAGGAACCGATCAGCGAACGATTGTCGGTCAGGATCAGGTCGGGCTCACTCGTCCCCGTCCCGCCGTGCGTTCCGCCCTCGTAGCGCACGTCCATGTAGAACATCGCGCGGGCGATGTCGCCCTTGCGGTGGTCCCAGACTTCCCACGAGCCGTTCGAGAACACGCCCGCGGTCCAGTTCGAGTTGCCCGGATACACGCCGCTGCCACCACCGACCCCGTTGTTGGGGAGCGTGGTCCATTCGACGCAGCCGGCGGAGCAGTTCGCGAACGGCTTGTTCGAACGCTCCGCGTTGTAGGAACCGTCACAGAGCCGCAGCTGATGGCAATCCGTGTAGGGACCGCCGAGATCTTCGATCGGGAAGCCGTAGGACTTCGGCCACGTGTGCTCGCGCTGATAGTTGCCGTTGCCACCGCCGACCTTCGCGTAGCTCGCGTTGCGGTAGATGTCGACGATGCGCGACGCGTTCGACGGATCCTCGTCGGCGGCCTCGAGGATGTTCCACGTGTCGGTCGAACCGGACGTGTACGGGAATACCGTGTGGTCGTCGATGACCGCGTGGAGGGTCGCGCGCAGCGTGGTCGCATCCGTCGCGTCGACGCTCGCGTAGTATCCCGGCGGCGCCTGAGCAACCAGCGCGCCGCCGAGTAGCGCCATCGCGCAGGTTCCCGCGGCGCAGACTCGGGCGAAGGGGTGGAAGTGGTGCATCGTGTCGCGAAGTGTAGCCAACGCCCGGGGACCGATCGGCAACAGTCTGGCCAATTCGACGGACGCCAGCGACGCGACCCCGTATCATCTCGGTCGTGAGTGCCGAACCGAACTCCGACCTGCCGCTTCCCCCGGGGTTCCGGGCCGGCGGCATGGCGGCCGGGATCAAGCGATTCGGACCGGATCTCGGCATCCTGGTTGCGGACGAAGCAACGCCGATCCACGCGGCGTTCACGCGCAACTCACTGCTCGGCGCGCACATCCCCGTGTGCCGCGAACACCTGACGCAGAGCCACGGACACGCGCGGGCCGTCGTCGTGAACTCGGGCAACGCGAATTGCGCGACCGGACGAGAAGGCATCGCCAACGCGCGACGCATCTGCACGATGGCCGCGCGCGTGCTGGACTGCCCGACGCATGAGGTGCTGAGCATCAGCACCGGCGTGATCGGTGCCCAACTCCCGATCGGCCGCATCCTCGACGCACTCCCGGAACTCTGCTCGCGCGCACGAGACGGCGGCGGCGGCGAATTCGCGCGAGCGATCATGACGACGGACACGGTGCCGAAGTTCGCGACCGCGAACCGCGGCGACGTTCGCGTGACCGGCATCGCCAAGGGCGCGGGCATGGTCCACCCCAACCTAGCCACGATGCTCGCGTTCTTGCTGACCGACGCCAGCCCGGGTGACGATCTCGCGCGCACGTCGGGATCGATTCTCGAGCGGAGCTTTCACCGTCTGACGATCGACGGCGATACGTCCCCGAACGACACCGTGCTCTTCTGGCACGGCGCGACGCCGGACGGTGTCGTCGACGACGCGCTGCTGCACGTGTCCCAGGACCTGTGTCGCCAGATCGCCGCGGACGGCGAAGGCGCGACGCGGTCCGTGACGATCGAAGTCCGCGGTGCCGTCTCGAGCTCGCAGGCGACCGACGTCGGCCGAGCGATCGGGACGAGCCTGTTGACGAAGACCGCGATCGCGGGCCGTGACCCGAACTGGGGACGCATCTTGTCGGCCGCTGGTCAGACCGCGACGTTCGATGCGACGCGCGCGCGCGTGTGGATCGGCGACGTCGACGTCTACCGCGAAGGCGAGCCGCTGCCCCAGAACGAAAACGAAGCGAGCCAACATCTGCGCGAATCGACCGCGGTCTGCCTCGGCGTCGACCTCGCGATCGGCGGAGAGTCTGCCGACGTGTGGACCTGCGACCTCACCCGCGACTACGTTTCGATCAACGCCGACTACCGGAGCTGACCGATGACGAAGACACTTCGATGGATCCCCTGCCTGGCACTGCTCGCAATGGGCGCACCTCGCGCCCAGGAAACTGAGACAGCACCGACTTCCCAACCCGCGTGGCGCGCTCTGTTCGACGGCAAGACGCTCGACGGCTGGTCGCGCACCGGCGGCAAGGCGACCTATCACGTCGACGACGCATCCATCGTCGGCACGACCAAGCCGAACACACCGAACACGTTCCTGCGCACCGACGCGGAGTTCGGCGACTTCGAGCTGCGCCTCGAGTTCCTGGTCGACCCCGCGCTCAATTCCGGCGTGCAGTTCCGCAGTCAGCCACACCCCAAGGGCACGATCTTCGGCTACCAGTGCGAGATCGATCCCTCGAAGCGCGCGTGGTCTTGTGGGATCTACGACGAACGCCGACGCGGCTGGCTCGCACCCCTCAAGGACAACGAACCGGCGCGCAAGGCCTTCCGTCAGGGTGAGTGGAACGCAATGCGCATCGAGTGCAGCGGGCCTCACCTGAGAACGTGGATCAACAACGTCCTGGCCGCGGATCACCTGGACTCGATGACCCCCAAGGGCGTCATCGCACTGCAGGTCCACGGGGTCGGCAAGCGCAAGGATCCCCTCCAAGTCCGGTGGCGCAACATCCGCATCCGCGAGTACGGGGAACACCGATGGACACCGGTCCCGACCGGGTGGGATTCCTCCGACGACGGTCCGAGCCTCGCGATCCCCGAACACGCCTCCGCCATCCGCTGGACCTACGCGCTCGAAAAGCCGATCCGCCTCGTCGGCCCGTTCGGCGAACTCACGCTGCCGAAGACGACCGAGAAGCGAAAGACACGCAAGGTCTCGGTCTCGCGCACCGGCAATCGATACGCCGTACACGTCGACGGCAAGCTGAAGCTCGACAACGCCGGCACGTCGAGGACTCCGATCCGCCTCGAGGTCCCGAAAGACAGCGGCCCGCTCGAGCTCACCGATCCCGAGCAGCTCGTGCGCGTTCCCCGATAGACCGACGCGTTCAGTCGCCCGGCACCTGGAGTCGCGTGCCTGCGGACACCGTGTTCGGATCGGTGATCGCGTTCAGGTCCGCGATCTCCTTCCAGCGCGTCCAGGTGCCGAGCGTGCGCTGGCTGAGCTGACCGAGCGTCTCGCCCTCGCGTAGCTCGGCGAACTGCGGCGGCTTCGGCCGCGGCTGCACGACCGGGCGCGGCAGTGGCACGATGCGGTTCGTCTCCCCGCGCGCAGCGGACGTACGCAGCGCGGTCTGCAGCACCGACTGCAGCGGCTCGCGGTTCCCACCGAGCTCGAGCCTCAGCGTATTCGGTCCGACCTCGGGCTCGACCGCGTCTCCGCAGCTCGTGCCGAGAAGCATCACACCCACCACCATGCACCGCCTCATGCCCCCCATCGTCCTGCGCGGATCGGACCGATTCAACGGAATGCGTTTGTCGTTGCGTCGAGCATGCCGACACGCGACAAGAGGGTCGTGCGTCGCGTCCTGTTGAACGTTCTCCCCAAGATTGCACTGTCGCGCCTAACCGGCTGGCTGACACGCATTCGTATTCCACAAGGCATGCGGGAACGGTTCTACCGATGGTTTGCGCGACGCTACGGAGCGTCCCTCGACGAGGTGGATCTACCCCTCGAATCGTTCCGCAGTCTCGCCGAATTCTTCTCCCGCCCGCTCCGCGACGGCGCGCGCCCGGTGTCGGCAGGCGCCGAACTCGTGTGGCCGTGCGATGGCCGCATCGTCACCGCCGGACCGATCGACGGCACCCACATCCCACAGATCAAGGGCCACGACTACGAAGTCGGCGAACTCGTCGGCGACGCGTCACTCGCGGATCGATTGCGCGGCGGCAGTCAGGCGACGATCTACCTCGCACCGGGTGACTACCATCGCGTGCACAGCCCGTTCGGCGGCACGCTGAACGCGGTGCGCTCGTTGCGAGGCACGCTGTTCCCGGTCAATCCGCCCGCCGTGCGCTGCATCCCCCGGCTATTCGTGCGCAACGCGCGGCGTGTGTTCGAGTTCACGCTCGACGACGGGCGCGCCGCCGCGGTCGTCATGGTCGGCGCGCTCAACGTCGGGGACATTCAGGTGAGCGCGGACCTCGGCACGCGCCTCGCGGCCGGGGACGAACTCGGCCGGTTCGGATTCGGGTCGACCGCGATCGCTCTCGTCGCGCCGGGCGGCGCGAACTTCGCCGACTGCGCCTCGGAAACCGTGGTGCGGATGGGCTCCGCAGCCCCGCTCGTCCACGCGGAGCCATCCGCGAACGACTAGTGCTCCTCGTCTGAAATCCGAGCGGAGCACTAGCTACTGCCCGCGCCGGCCTTCTTCTTGGCCTTGTCGACCGCCGCGTCGATCGCCTTCTTCATCTCGTCCTTCTCGGCTTCCTCGATGGCCTTCTCGAGCTCTTCCTGGCCGGGCAGTTTCTGCGCCAGGACCCAGGCCTTCCACTCGGCCTCGAGCTCGTCGAAGTCGACGCCCTTGAACGCCTTCTTCGTGACGGTGTCCATGTTTGAGTCGTCCTTCACGAGCCGGATGTACTTCGGGATGATCTTGCGGATCTTCTTCTTCTTGTGGTGCAGCAAGAAGTGGCAGAGCGCCCAACCCTCGGCGTAGCACACGCCCGGGTTCGAGTAGTACTGCCGCTGCGTGTAGCGGATGATCTGCTTCAGCGGCACGTGTCGGTTCTGTCGAACCGCCGCCTGGATGATCGGCAGGCGCGTCGGATTCATGCGGCCGAGCTGCACCTTGCCCTTGGCCTTGCCGTTCTTCCCGTAGGGTGGGACCGCGCAGTAGAAGTAGTCCCCCATGCCCTCGTTGATCCACGACGGCATGTTCGGCTTCGAGACGACGTACCAGTGGAAGTACTGGTGCCATCCTTCGTGGGACATCACGCCGAGGAGGTCCATCTGCGACCGCTTCAGCAAGCGGTCGTAGAGCTCCTTGCGGGTCGGCTTGCCGTCCCCGGTCGTCGGGCCGTTGCCCTCCTCGGGCTGGTCCTGCCACTTGCCGGTGTCGTAGCAGACCATCTCGCGGTTCGGCACCCACGTGTAGTAGGCGGCCGCGCCTGGCGGCGCGTCGTAGTCGAGGTAAGACTGGCGGTCCTTGAAGAGCTTGATCGGCTTCTTGATGAAGCCGTCCTTCCCGGGCGGGAACGTCTTCTTGTAGAGCTTGATCATCTGCTCCATGTGCCGGGCAAGGCGCTTGGCCTTGTCCTTCCCCGCCTGGGACTGCACCTGGTAGTGCTTGCTGTTGTAGACGACCCAGCCGTCGGGAATCTCGTTCTTCGACCACTTGCCCGGCCGAATGCGATTCGGGTCGAGCGCTTGCGCTGGAGCGATAGTCGCAGAGACCAGAGCGAGGACTGCGAGCTGACAGGCGAGTGAGAGGGTCCGACTCATGGGTTGATCTCGGCGAAGCGTGACTCTGTCCACGACGATAGACGATCGAAAGCGTTCCGTGGTTTGGACGGAACCCGCGATTTTCTGTGCCCGATCGCGGGCTCGGACTTTCGCCCGAGCCTCACAATCCGCCGGTTCGCAGCGCGATCCGGGCCTCTTCGCCGGCGCGCACCTTGCCGTGCCGCTCGGCGACGTATTCGAGGACATCGGCGCCGAATCGGCGCTCGTTGCCGACTCCGGCCGCAAAGTGGCGCCCGATGCGAAGCAACGACTCGGGGGCGACGGCGGCCTCCTTCTTGAGCCGATCGAAGACCGGGAAGCATTCCCGGACCAAGACCGCGAAGTAGCCCATCGTCGCGTCGCCGCCGGCGACCTCTCCAGCCTCGATCATCGACGGCTTGCCGTCGGCGAGCAGCCGGGTCAGCGCGAGCTGGTAGCGCCCCTCCTGATCGAGGTGCTCGCCCTGCGCGAGGAAGACGAGGATCATCAGGGCTTCGGAGATCTTGCGGGCTCGACGGAGGCGCAGTGCCTTGTCGACGACCTCCGCGGCCCCCTTCTCCCGGCGCACGGCGAGCAGCAGCTCGAGGAACACCTCGCCCATCTCGTCCTGCGCCACCAGGCCCTTGCAGCCGCGCTCCAGCAGGTTCTTGCACTGCTGGGCCGTCAGCTCCTCGCCGATAGCCGCGAGCGGCTTCGCGATGATGCGCGCGCGTTGCGGGTCCTTCTCGTGGGTCAGGGCGCGCAGCAGCGAATCCGCGGCCTTCGCGTTGTGCGCGAGCGCCTCGCTCGCCGCCTCGCTCATCGCCGGAATCTCACCCATCAAGTGGTGGATCAGCGTCTTGACGACCTCGGCCTTGGGCACGTTTCGGAACGCGCGGATCGCGAACAGGCGCAGGTGATCGCGCCGGGAGGACAGCAGCTTGCGCAGCTTCGCCACGCCCGCGTCGGTCCATTTCGCATGCTCGACGAGGAGATCCATCGTCGGCTGCACGATGCGGTCGAAGTCGTTCTCGGTCAGGTAGTCGAGGAAGCCTGCCGCCATGGTCGGCGTGAGCGCGACCCCGCGCAGACCGACCAAGGCCGCGTGCCGCATGGAGGGCAGCTCGTCCGGAGCGGCGAACTTCACCAAGAGAGCGCGCGCACCCTTCGGATCGGCCGCGGCGTAAACGCGCAGCACGTGCGCCTTGACCTCACCGGAGAGCTCCTCGTCCTTGGTCAGAGCCTTCTTCAGGCGGTCCTTGAAGTAGCGCAGCTTGGCCGCGGGCATCGCGGTGACGAGTCCATCGACGAGTGCAGTGGCCGCGTGATCGCTCAGGGAGGGCTCGTAGAGCGCCTTCTCCATTACAGTTGCGACCTCCGGGTGCTCCTGACCGCCGAGGATCTCGAGGATCCGCAGCCGGGTCTCCAGGTCGGCCCCGTCAAACGCCTCGCACAGCAGCGGCACGACATCGTCGCCGCCGGTGCGCAGCAGATGCATGACCAGGTCGCCGTCGTGGCCGGGATCCCCGACACGCGCAACCAGTTCCTGCACCGCGGGTTTCGTCCCGATCTTCGAGAGCGCCGTCAGCAAGTGACGGGAAATGTAGGGCTCCGCGTGCCCGAGTCTCTCGCCGAGCGACTTCACGACCGCCGCATCCGACGGGTGGAGCTCTCCGAGGACCTGGGCCGCGGCAATCTGGAGCTCGGGTGTGCCTTCCTCCAGAATCCGTAGGATCGCCTTGATCACATCCTGCATGCGTTTCGTCCCGACGAAAACGACCGGGCGGGTTCTCCGCGGGATTATGGCAGAAGGGCAAGGGCCACGCCACGGGGCGCTCTGTGGAAAAGTCGTGGAGACAATGGCCACAACCGCACCTAAACTCCTTATTTACAGTCACTAACGATCCGAGAGCAGCTGTGAATGGACCGCCCGATCCGGGCGGGATTCCCCAGGTCGCCGCGCCGTAAGCCGGGCCTCGTAAACAGCAGCCCCCTGGGGCTCGATCTCGGAGGAGCACCCGGGCACTCCGCCCGGATCTCGCTTCGCTAGGCGGTGACTTCGGGGTGCTTCGGGCGATCGCCCTCGGCCGCCTGTTGGGCACGACGGTCGGACTTCCGCAGCGAGAATTTGCGCCGCGTCTCCTGCAGGAACGACTCCATCTTGGAGGTCTCCTTGCCGCGCAGGAAGTTCCACAGGATGCGGAACACCTTCCCGGGCTTGAAGACGAGCTGGTTCAGGTAGAAGCCGGCGACGACGAAGTACTTCCACCGCGTCATCTGCTTTGCCGTCATGTTCGGGTTGTAGTTCCGATCCGGCGACATGTACTTGTTGTGCACGTAGATCGGCAGCTTCAGGAAGTCATCGTTGAGATGAACCTTGCCGTCCTTTTCGAGCTCGCGATAGATCTCGGTCGCCGGCAGCGGGAAGAAGAACCCGGCCGACACGTCGTCGACCCCCACGCGCGCGAGCTTCCGGCACATCTTCGCGGTCGCCCGCATGTCCACCGGCTCGTCCGTCGGATAGCCGAGCACCAGGAAGATGCCGACGTTCAGACCGTTCCGCGTCGCGGCGCGCGCCGCCCGGAACAGCTTCTCGTCGGTGAGCATCTTCTTCATGTGCTTGCGCGTGCGCTCACTGCCCGACTCGGGCGCGAGGTTGATGGACTTGCACCCGGACTGGACGAGGAGCTTCGCGACTTCGTCGTCGATGATCTCGGAGCGCGTGCCCGCAGGCAGCTGCCACGTGATGTCGAGACCCCGCTTCAGGATCTCCTGCGTGAACTCGACGACCCAGTTGCGCTTGAGGATCGCGGTGAGGTCCTGGAACGGGAAGTTGTTCGCGCCGTACGTGTCGTGGTAGTGCTGGATCTCGTTGATCACGTCCTCGGGCGGACGCGCGTACCAACGAGTCGTCCACATGTTCGGGGACGAGCAGTACGTGCACTGGTAGGGGCAACCACGCGTCGCGAGGATCGGCACCGTGCGTCCGTAGTGGATGCCGGTGACCATCTTGTTGTCGTCGTATGCCTTGACGTCGAACAGGTCCCACGCGGGCCACGGGATCTCGTCGACGTTGCGGATGCGGTCGCGGCGATCGTTCTTGCGCATGCCGCCGTCTTCGCCGCGGTAGGCGATGCCGGGGATGACCGTCGTGTCGACGCCCATCTCGAGCGCGCGAAACAGCGCGATCGCGGTCTCTTCGCCTTCGCCGAGGACGATGAAGTCGATCGGCGCCTCGTCCATCGACAGCTCGGGCACCGCGGTGAAGTGCTCACCGCCACAGACGATCGGCTTGTCCGGGAACCGGGCGCGGATCTTGTGCAGCAGCTCGCGCACGATCGGCCACGCGTAGGACCACATGCTCGTGACGCCGATCGCGTCACACTCCGGGTCGATCCGGTCGACGACTTCGTCCGTCTTGAGGCCGATGCGCCAGATGTCGCCGTCGACGACGTTCTGGTTCGGGGCTTCACCCAAGGCGTCGACGACGGACACGTCGTGGCCGTCGTCGCGCAAAACCGACGCGATGTAGGCCAAGCCGAGCGGGAGGCTCGGACGCAAGGCGGTCAGGCCGTTCTTGTTGATGTAGACCGGCGGGTGGATGAGCTGGATTTTCATGCAGGTGCGCGCGTCCGGCGAAGGCGACCGGAATCCCTGGTGTCCTGCAGGACTATACCACGCGATTCGGGGCCGCCGGGCCGAGTCGAAAGCTTTCTAGCACCAAAATGGGCCGATATTGTCGGGACGAATGCGGTCGACTGAAAGGCCCGATCAGTCGTTGCGACGGCCGCGTCCACGTCGACGGAACCGCAAGTCAGACGGTTTCGCCTCGAGCGTCGCGGTCCCCTGACCGCGTTTCACGACGAGTTTCACCGTCTCCTTCTGAGGATCGAGCGAGCGCAGCGCGAGACTGAACTCGACGAGCGTTTCGACGGTGTCACCGCCGATCGACTGGATCTCGTCCCCGTCCTTCAGGCCGAGCTTGCCCGCCAGCGAGTCCTTCTTGATCTTGCTGATCACGAGGTCGTTCTTGCCGCCGAAAGACGCCCCGAACGCACTCTGCAGTCGATCCTTGGCCGAGATCGTCCGCCGACCGCGCGCCTGGATGCCCTCGTTCGAGAGCATCTCGGGAAGGTTCGCGACGCCGAGCGCCGTCAGCGCGATCACCGTCGACGTGTGCCGCTGGTACTCCGGCACGGCGACGTCAAACGTGTCCCACTGGCTGTGCCAGGTGTAGCCGAAGTAGTCGACGCGACCCTTGAGCCCCCAGCTGAACGCCGGCACGCGCGCGGCGAGGAACGACGCGTGGTCGCTGCCCCCACCGCCGCCGATCCGATCGCGGGCCTTCAGGTCGAACACGTTGCCTTCAAAGTCCTTGTCCGGCGGTGTCATCGTCATGATCGGGGCGACGACGCGCTGCATGGCCTCCTCGTTCACGGCGTTGACCGTCAAGCTCTGCGCCCAGTTCGTGCCCGTGTCGTGGTTGAGCACGATCGAGACGTTCTTCATGTTCGCCCGACGGCGCTTCACGTGCTCCTGCGAACCGAGCAGGCCCTGCTCTTCGCCGCCCCACAGGCAGAAGCGAATCGTGCGCTTCGGCTTCGCGCCCGCCGCCGCCAGGATGCGCGCGGCCTCCATCGTGGACGTCGTGCCGGTGCCGTTGTCGGTCGTACCCGTCGCCTGGTGCCAGGAGTCGAGGTGCCCACAGACCACGATGATCTCCTCGGGCTTCTCGGTGCCTTTGATCTCGGCGACGACGTTGTGGAGCTTCACCGGCTCGCGACGCCAGCGGTTGCGCATGTCGAACTCGGCCGTGACCTCGCCTTGATCGAGCAACTTGACGAGCTCATCCGCCTGGTCCTTGCGCACGACGATGCTCGGGATCGTCGGCAACTTCTCGACGCTGCGCGGGCGGCTGCGTCCGAAGACACGGATCCGGTTCGGGTACTTGTTGTCACCGCGCGACGGCCGAACCCAACCGGCGATCGGGTGCTCCTTGATGTAGGCGTCGAGCCCCTTCCACGGCCGGCCGTCGCGGTAGAGGTACGAGCCCTCGATCTGATCCTTGATCGCTTCGAACTCCTCCTCGTCGCGCGGGACCAGGAACATCTTCGCCCGCACGCGCCCCTTCGTCGGCGCGGTCCACGCTTCACACGCGACCTGCAGATCCATTTGGATCGGCTCGACGATCCGTCCGTGCCACTGCCCACGGTCCCAGCCAATGGGCCAGGTCGCCCACTCCTCGAGCTCGACGTCGAGCCCCATCTTCTCGAACTCGCCCTTGGCCCACACACACGCCTTGTCGAAGTTCTCCGAGCCGGTGAGGCGATGCCCGATGGTGTTCGTGAGGTAGTCGAGGAACTCCATCACGTTGCTGTTCTCGAGGCCCTCGTATTTGATCTGCGTCACGAGGTTGGGATCGATCAGCGGATCCTGGTCGACAGACGCTTCGGCCGGCTGCTGGGCCGACAACATCGGAACGAGACAGAGAGTGCCCAGAGGCAGTAGGACGCGCGCGGATTTCATGGAGCTTCGAACGGGAATTCAGACTACTCCCGATCGTAGCGGACACGCCGCCCACCACACGGACCGGACCACGCCGGAATCGTCACGTGCTTGTCGCAACCGCAGTCGCGCCGACACCTACTGACAGTTCTCACCCACGAGCACGTGAAACGAGGCGTCGACCGGCATGTTCGCGAAGTCCTGATTGAAGATTCGCCACTGGTCGCCCGCGTAGTAGACCCCGATCGGGTGGTTGTTGTAGACGCCGTGGTCCCAGGACTGCGTCACCTGCAGCAGAAGGAAGGGCTTGCCGTTGAGGTCAGGGTGGTCGAGCCGCGTGATGTGGTTGGTCGTGTTTCCAGCCGTCGCTCGGTGACGGAGCACGCGCGAGCTCGCGTCGAGCCTCTCGTCCGGCACCAGCACGTTGAACGCGGCGCCGAGCGGCATCGCCGTCTGGTCCTCGCGGAACACGTTCCAGTGGGTGCCATCGAACCACACGCCGACCGGCACGTCGTTGTATACGCCCGGACTGATGCCGCCGGGATTCCAGAGTTGCGTCACCAACGGCAGCACGTCGGGCCGGCCATTCAATCCCGGATGGTCGATGCGCGTCACGTTGCCGGTGGTATTGGACGACGACGCCTGCGTCACCAAGGTGGTCGCGGCGCTGTTCGGAACGAACACGTTGAACGAGGCCCCCAACGGCATGGGCGCCACGTCCTCGTTGAACACGTACCAGCGCGCCGCCGAGGGGCTGTAGAACACGCCGATCGGATGCGCGTTGTAGACTCCGGGTTCGCTGCCCGGACTCCAGTGTTGGGTCACGAACATCCGCGCGTCCGGGTCGCCGTCGACCACCGGCAAATCGAGGCGCATCGATTGCCCCGTCGTGTTCGCCGCGTTCGCCACGCGGACCACCTGGATGCGGCGTGGTGTGGATTCGCTGATCAGGACGTTGAAGGCGTCGCCGGGGTTCATCAACCCACCCGCATGATGGCGAACATGCCACCGGTCGTTGGTGTAGAACGTGTCGTACTGCTGGTCCTCGTACTGACCGGCCCAACGCCGCGTCAGGATGATGCGCGCATCCGGGTTGTCGTTGAGTTCCGGGTGGTCGAGCCGTGATCGGTTTCCGCTCGCCGTCGCGGCGGTCACGTGATGCACGAAAGCCGGTTGCGAAGTCGCGAGATGCTCGTCGGCGACGACGACGTTGAACGACGCGCCCAGCGGCATCGCATTGGTGTCCTCGTTGAACACCGTCCAGTGCGAGCCATCGTAGTAGACGCCGATCGGCGAGTCGTTGTAGACGATCGGGCCACCACCCGGATTCACCACTTGGTTGGCGAACACCATCGCGTCCGGCTGGCCGTTGCAGCTCGGGTGATCGATGCGCACCAGGTTGAACTGCGTGTTGCCCGCATCCGCGGTGACGACGAATTGCGTCGCCCCGCTGTTCGGCAGGAACACGTGATAGCCGACCGGGCCGAGGATCTGAGCACCACCCTGATTGACGATTCCCCAGCGCTGCAGCAATTCGTCGTAGCGCAGCGCTGTGTTCGACCAGTTGTTGAACCCATTCCATGTCCCGGTGAACAGCGCGAGCGCCCCGGGCCGCGCGTTGATCGACGGGATGTCGAGAAGGGTTTCATCGCCGAAGATGGTCGGACTCGCGTTGTGGCGCACGACCTCCGCGACCGGATCCAGCATGATCGACGCCGCGTTGCTCATGACCACCCCGAGCGGATTCGCGCCGAAGTCGACCGCAGCGGTCTGCACGTAGAATTCGAGGCACGGAGGCATCGAGGAGATCGGCAGACCGACCAGTCCCTGGTTCGACAGCACGATCATCGGCAGCGCGGCGATACTCGCGACGTACAGGTCACAACCCGGAGCGCCGATCGCCCCGAGGTCCAGACCGGAGGGATACCTCTGCGGTCCGACGAGCAGCGCGGCCAGGCCGGTCTGACTCAGGTTGGTGGTTTGGATCGTCGCCGTGCCTCGAAGCTGTGCCCGGAGCAGCTCGGGCACCCCGACCGATCCCGGACACCCCGTTCCGAAGGGCATGAACTGGGCCGCAACGGGTCCGGCGAAAGCGAGAGCGACGGCGAGTTGAAGTGGGCGCGAAGCGGACATCGGCGTTCCTGCGGTCGGGTAGGTCGTCGGGCTGGGTGGCCCTGTCAACCCGGGGAATGCCACGACGCTCTCGGCGTCACGCCGGTTTGTCGATACTCGCCGAAAAACCGCCCGCCGCGAGCTGCTCGAGTCGCCGTTCGACCGCATCGACCGTCTCGTCGAGCGTCGAGGTTCCCGCGGTCAACCCGACCGTCTCCACCCCGTCGAACCATTCTGCCCGCAGATCCTCAGCTCCCTGCACGTGATGCGCCGGCACACCGCGCGACTCGCTGAGCCGGGCGAGCTGTTTCGTGTTGTTCGAATTCGTTCCACCGACGACCACGATCACTTCGACGAGTTCCGCGAGCTCTTCGACAGCGTCGATCCGTTCCTTCGTCGGCTGACACACGGTGTCGACGAAGCGCAGATCGGCCGCCGGATTCTCGCGCTCGATCGCATCCAGCGTGTCTCGCACCCGCCCAGCCGGAGTCGTCGTCTGGCATACGACCCCGAGGCGCGCGCGACCGAAGTCCCGCACGTCGCCCGGTCCGGCGACGATGTCGTAGGAGCCGAGGTCGCCGACCAGTCCCTCCACCTCGACGTGACCAGGGCGACCGATGACGACGACATGCCGCCCCTCCGCCTCGAGCGACTTCGCGACGTCGTGCGCGCGAAGCACCAGCGGACAAGTCGTGTCGATGAGCTCGTGGCCCGCGGCGCGCAGCCGCTCGCGCTCTCGATCGCTGACGCCGTGCGCGGTGATCAACACCTCGGGAGTCGAGACGGAGTCCTCGCGGTCGCTCTCGTCTACCATCGGAAAGCCCCGCTCGCGGAGGCGATCCAACACGACTCGGTTGTGGACGAGCTCACCGTGAATCGTCGTCTCGCGCGGCCTCGGGTGCCGGAACGCCGCGTCGAGGGCGTCTCGCACACCGAAGCACAGGCCGAGCTCACGTGCCCGGAGGATCTTCATGGCCCAACTTTACAATGCAAAGTTTGTGCGTCAAGTGGCATGGTGAGGCATATCGATCGGGGCCAAAAAGATCGCAAGCCTGCGACGAGCTACTCTGTCTCGAGGATCGTGGCGAGTCGGGCGAGGGCTCGATGCAAGAGCACGCGCGACGCGCCTTCGGTCTTGCCGAGTTTCTCTCCGGCCTCCGCGTGCGACATCCCGGCGACACGGACCAGCGAGATGATCTCGCGGTGCTCGGCATCGAGTCGATCGAACGCGCGTTCGAACTCTTCGATCTCCTCACTGCGAATCAGATCGGCGCTCGGCGTCGTCATCGTTCGGTAGCACTCCGCGATCGCCACGTCCCCACCGACCTCTCGACGCACGTCACGCTTTGCCCGCGTGTAGAACGTGTCCCGCTTCAAGATCTTGCGAACCGCGGTCGTGAACAGCCAACCGCGGAACGCTTCTTCGCCGCGGAACTCGAGCTTCGGGAGATCTTCGAGCAGGTGACGGCAAACCGACTGCACGAGGTCCGACGTCGACTCTTCGGCGCGGATGCGGGCGCCGGTCTGGAGCCGGACGAACGCTCGCAGTCGCGGCAGGTAGCGCGCGAGCACTTCGTCGAGTGCCTCGCGATCGCCCGCCAGCGCGCGCCGCAACAGTTCATCCGGAACACCGTGCATCGAGTACGATTATCTACGACACGGCCCTACCGCGGTGAACCGCTTTGCCGCAGGATCGGCGCCCGCGGACGATACGGCCATAGGACCGATGGATCCGAAACCCAAAAAGCCCGACCCCCTTCTCGAGGACCTCCTGTTCGAGTGCCTCGAAGCGGATGACTCACGATCCGCGCTGGAGACGGCCTGCCGCGACCACCCGACGATGGCGGAGAGACTCCGCAACGCATTCGCCCGGCTCGACAAGCACGAACTGGTGGCGGAGGGCGGATTCGAGGCGATCCCGGAGCGGCTCGGGCGCTTCCGGCTGATCCGGAGACTCGGCGAGGGCGGCATGGGCATCGTCTACCTCGCCGACGACGAAGACCTCGGCCGACGAGTGGCGATCAAGTTGATTCGACCCGAGCACGTCTACTTCCCGAAGTCGCGGGCGCGCTTCCAGCGCGAGGTCGAAGCGGTCGCTCGGCTCTCGCACCCGGGGATCGTGAACGTCCATTCGGTCGGCGACGAGAACGGCCTGCCCTACTTCAGCATGGAGTACATCGAGGGTCGCTCCCTCTCGGAGATCCTCGACGGTCTCCGCGGGCGGTCGATCACGTCCCTACGGGGGCGCGACTTGACCGACGCGCGCGACTCCGACATCGAGGCTGACGCACCTTGGCCATTGGCCGTCGTACGACTCGTCCTCGGAGTGGCCCACGCACTCCGACACGCGCACGAACGCGGTGTCGTGCACCGCGACGTCAAGCCGTCGAACATCATGCTCGACCACCTCGGTCGATCGCGCCTGACCGACTTCGGACTCGCCGGACTCGAAGACGCACAGCAGCTCACGCGCACGCGTTCGGAGCTCGGTTCGCTCCCGTACATGCCGCCCGAGGTCGTGGACGGCAAGGCGACGCAGGCGGAGCCGAACTTCGACATCTACTCACTCGGCGTGACGCTCTACGAACTGCTCACGCTGACGTCGCCGTTCGTCGGCCCCTCACTCGAACGCACGCGTGCGAACATCGTGACCCGCAACTTCCGCCGTCCACGCGTCAAGTCCCCGCAGGTCAGCCGGGATCTCGAGACGGTCTGCCTGACGATGATGGCCGGCACTCCGGCGCAGCGCTACGCGTCGACGTCGGACGTCGTCGACGAACTCGAACGGGTCCTGGACAACCGGCCGATCCTCGCGCGACGCAGCGGGCCGTTGCGCCGCGCGCTGCAGTGGTCCCAGCGACGACCCGCGGCGGCGGTCGCGCTGCTGCTTGCGTTCTCGTTGTTCTGCATCGTGCCGATCGGGATCGCGGTGTGGCAGAGCGACGTCGCGCGCGAGGCCGTACGACTCCAACAAGTCGCGCGCGGCAACGCGTACGTCACCGCAATCGCGGCCGCCGCCGGCGGCGTCGAGCACAACAACTACGCGGACGCACAGCGCAACCTCGAGCTGTGCCCGGAAGAGTTGCGGCGCTGGGAATGGCACTATCTGAACACGCTGCTGCACAACAGCGAGCAGACGTTCCTGGGTCACACAGACGGCTTGACCGACGTCGCGCTGGTCGACGACACGATCTTCAGCTGCGCCAGGGACGGCACGCTCCGGGCCTGGTCGGAGGACGGCTCGGGCCAAATCGTCGCGGCGGACGACGAGTGGATCCACGTGCTGATGCGGCACGACGAGCACCTGTTGTACGGCGGCCGCTCGGGCGTCTTGCACCGACTCGACCCCATCTCTCACGCGAGCGAGGTCGCGCTCGATCTCGGGCACCCGATCCGCTCGCTCGCGAAGAACGCGAACGACACGCTCCTCGCGATCGGGGGCGACGACGGCAGCGTCCATCTGGTCGACCTGCCGGGATTCGACAACCCTCGGATGATCGAGCAACCCGATCGCGTCCCGACCTTCGCCGTGCAATTCGCCGGGCCAACGCGACTGCTCGCGACCGAAGGCAAGGCTTTCCTGTGTTGGAACGACGCGCTCGCCGACGACGCTCCACGGCGCTTGGGCAACTGGCGCGGACATCCCGACGCGGCATCGATCACGCATCCCGTGTGGGTCTCCTGCCTGGACGTCATCGATGGGGTCGTCACCACATTCGACGGCAACGGCTGGATCGGACAGTGGGATCTCGAGTCCGGCAGGGCCATCAAAGTGCTCGAACACTACCGGACCGGCGGCATCGATCGGTTCGCTCGCCTGAGCGACGGAACGATCCTCGCTGCGGGCGCGAGCGTGTTGCTGCGCCTGACGCCGGGACGTTGGCCGATGCGCTATCGCGGTCACGTCGACGACGTGTCCGCGATCGATGTCGACGAAGAGAGAGGGTGGATCGTGACGGGATCGCGGGACCGGTCCGTGCGTCGGTGGCGCCTCGCCCCACCGCAACCCGTGCTCATTCACGAAGCGTCGGTTCGCGATCTCGACGTCACGAACGAGTCGATCTTGACGGTGTCGGACAAGACACTCCGGGTGTGGCCACGGGACGGCGACCCGAAGCCGCTCGAAATCGGGCTCCACGATCGCGCACTCGAGATCGCGGCCCACCCCGACTCGACCCACGCGCTCCTCAACGTGCAGGGGTCCGGCTACCTGATCGAACTCCGGGCCGGCGCCGAACCCGAACTGCTGACGAGCGGAACGGACCTCGTGGAGTTCGCGTGGTTCGAGGACGGCTCGGGCGCCTACCTCCTCCAGCATCCGGCGAAGCTTCTGCGCTGGGACTTCGGCGCCGACTCACCGACCGAGATCGCGGATCTCGGATTCGACTCCAAGTGCTCGGCCATGGCCCTCCAGCCCGGGGGCACGCACCTGCTACTCACCGACGTCGACGGCGTGGTGCGGATCGTCGACGCGGAATCGCCGTCGGAGGTGCGGATCATCGCGGATCACGGTCGAAGGGCGCGGGATTGCACGTTCACGCCCGACGGGAAGGTCGCGATCTCCTGCGCCTACGACAGCCGCATCAAGTTCCGGGACGTCGAAACCGGCCTGCCGGCCCGCGAAGATCTGATCTGGTCCGCGCACAACATCGAGTCCTTGGCGATGCATCCCGACGGCAAGCGACTGGCCGCCGGCGCGATCAACGACTCTCTGATCGCGATCTTCGACATGGATCGGGATGAAACGATCCTGGTCCTCTCGGATCACCGCCGCGCCGCGCTCGCGCTCGCGTTCACTCCCGACGGCCACGACCTCGTCTCCGGTTCTTGGGACCGGACCGCGAGGATTTGGCCTTCGGGCTATACGCTGTGGAGTAGGCGCTGATCCGCAACCCGCCGTGCTCGGTGTGGAACGCGCGCCCGGCTCCGAGCCGTGTGGCATCCGCGAGCTGCGCATCGCTCGTCACGAACGCCGTGCGCCACGCGGACGGCAGTGCTCCGGCCAGGGAACCGAACTTCGCGTAGAGGTCGCGCAGCGCGGCGACGTTGCCGATGCGTTCGCCGTACGGAGGGTTTGTGACGACCGCGCCACATTCGGGGGCCGACGGATCGCCCGAGAGAAACGCCGCGTCGCTCAACGCGCACTCGGTCCACTGCACGTCGACGCCCGCGCGTTCGGCATTCGCACGCGCGGCCTCGATCGCACCGGCGTCCCGATCGCTTCCGAATACCCGGACACCGTCGCGAGGCGTTTCGACATCTGCGCGTACGGCCGCCCATGCCTCCGCGTCGAACGGCGCGAGCCGCTCGAAGTCGAACGCGCGCAAGCGACCCGGCGGTAGCCCGGCCGCCAGGGCCGCGGCCTCGATCGCGATCGTCCCGGCGCCACACATCGGATCGACGAGCGGACTCTCGCGATCCCAGGTCGAAGCGCGCACCAGCGCGTGCGCGAGGTCTTCTCGTAGCGGCGCCTTCGCGGTCTGCAGACGCCATCCGCGACGGTGCAGCGGCTCGCCCGAGGTGTCGACAGACACCGTGCATTCGTTGTGGTCGATGCGCACGTGCACGCCCACCGCGCCTTCGTCCGCGGAGCAACCGAACTCCTCGAGCGCCTCCGCGAACCTCTGCTCGATCGCCCCGGAGTGATAGATCTTCGACTTGCGGCTGCGGGCACGCACGACGCAAGGCGTGCCCGGACGCAGCCAGCTCCCCCACTCGACGTTGCCCGCCTTACGACGCAACTCGGGCAGCCGCGCGGCGCGAAAGCGCGCGACGCGTATCAGGACGAAGATCGCGATCCCTGACCAGAGATTGACGCGATAGAGCATGCGCTGGTCCGCGGCGAACTCCACGCCGCCGGGCACGACGCGGGACTCCGAGACGCCGAGCTCTCCGAGCTCAGCCGCGAGCAGCGGCTCGAGCCCCGGCGCGCACGCGGCAAAGGCGTCGACTGCGCCATCGGGCATCGAAAGGGGCTGCGTCATCGGGCGCACGAGCCTCTCGTCGCCCGCGTTTGTTGCAAGCGTTTTCCCGGCGTGTTCTGCTCTCGGAATGCAGCCGCCGGTGCAGATCCTGGGCATGACCCGCGACGAACTCGCCGTCGCCGCGCAGGAACGCGTCGGCCGAGGCGCGGGCGCCGCGACCGAGGTCTACCGCGCGGCGATGCGCGACGGGGAACTCGCGCCCGAGCGCGCGGGACTCGGCGCTGCTGCGAGCGCGCGATGGCGCGACGCCTTCGCGTGTGATCTCCCGTCGGTCGAACGCGTCGTCACGGAACCGACGGACCTCGGCGCGGAAGTATCGAAAGCCGTGCTGCGAACCGCGGACGACCGACGCTTCGAATGCGTGCACATCCCGATCGGCACGCGACGCACCTCGCTGTGCGTGTCGACGCAGGTCGGCTGCGGCATGGCGTGTCGATTCTGCGAGACCGCGCGCATGGGGCTGGTGCGCAATCTGACCGCGGCCGAGATCGTCGGGCAGATCGTCGCGGTGCGTCGCGAATTGGGCTGGCGCCCGAGTTCGATCGTTTTCATGGGCATGGGCGAAGTGCTCGACAACTTCGAGGCGCTCGTCACGGCGTTGCGCGCCTTGACCGATCGCAACGGCCTGGCGTTCGCCCACGACAAGCTGACCGTGTGCACGGTCGGCCATGTCGACGGCATCCGGAGGCTCGCGGAGCTGGGATGGAAGCGCCTCAACCTGTCGGTCAGCCTGAACTCGGCGGACGACACGACTAGAGAACGGCTCATGCCGGTTGCGGCGCGGAGTTCACTCGAGGAGTTGCAGCGCGCGCTCGCGGACTACCGCCAGCGCGCAAACTTCCAGCTCGGCGTGCACTACTGCCTGATGCCGGGCATCAACGACGCACGAGAGGATGCGCACGCGGTCGCGGCGTGGTGCCGGCCACTCGGTCGCACGTTGGTACAGGTGATTCCCTACAACCCGGGCTCCGTCCCGTTGACGCGGCCGCCCTCCGATGAGGAGGTGGCGCGATTCGTGGAATGGTTGCGGGAGGATGGGTTGAGCGTGCGCAGACGCATCACGAAGGGGCGAGGCGTGATGGCGGCTTGCGGGCAGTTGGGGGAAGCGCGGGTTCGGGCGGCGGCGGGCGCGGGCGACGCGCCCTGAGACCGTCGCCCCCGCTCTCAACCTCAGAACGTCGCCACGTACCGCGCCGGATCGCCCTCGTACTTCTCCAGCCAGTAGTGATCCACCACCTGATCCAGGCACCGCACCCGATGCCCCGTCGCTTCCTGGAACGCGATCGACATCGCGATCTGCTCGTCGAGACGATTGTCGCCACGTGGTTCCGGGTCAACCTGCGCGAGCTGCCACAGGAACTCCTTCGCCCGGAGTAGCTGCAGCTTGTATTCCTCCGGCACGTAGACCGCACCGGAGTTCAGCATGTGCAGCTTCTCGCGATCGCCTTGCCAGCCGAGCATGCCGAAGTTGCACTGCTCGAACATCGTCGAGAAGTCCCGGTCGTGGTCGACGAAGCGACCCTCGTCCTCGTGCATCCAGACGTCGCGTGACTCGAGGCATTCGCTCAGCGGCGCCTTGACCTCGGTGTCGCTGTCCAGGAACAGCGTGTCTCCCGGCGTCAGCAGCAGCGCATCGATCTTCGCCGCCAGCACGTAGAGCTCGGGGAACTTCCACCCGTACTTCTGGGTGTACATGTTCGGCACGAACTTGCCCGTGCGGTCGATCCCGATCGGGAACGTCAGCACGTTCGGCTGAGCGTGCAGGTACTCGAGGTGCTCGGGCTCGAGGTTGTCGTAGTAGATGAAGACCGGCAGCTGCGGGTGGAACCGGCGCAGGGTCGCCATCGAGTGCAGGCACTCGTTGAGGACTTGCGTGTTCTGCTCGCGGAGCACGACGAGGTAAACCGCGGACTTCAGAGGGATGAAGCGTGGAATCTCCATGGCAACGCAGGGTTAATCGTCCAGCACGGGGCGGCCGCCTTAGGGAATGACTCCCGCGGGCCCGGGTTCGCCCCTCGGAATCCCGTGTCGATCCTCTTCCTCAATCACCAGAGCGAGTTCGGCGGCGCCGAACGGTCGCTGATCAGCCTCCTGGCAGGCATCGACCGGGACGAATTCCGCCCCCGCCTCGTGTGCTCGATCGAGGGGCCATTGGCGGCGGCGGCGCGCAATCACGGCGTGCCCGTGCACCTGGTGCCGATGCTGTTCCGAAACCCGGTGAAGAAGGCGCTCGGCCTGTGGCGCGCCGGCGCCGCGATCGCCGAGCTGTGTGAGCGCGAGTCGGTGCGGGCGATCCATGCGAACACGTTGATCGCGGGCTACTGCGGTCTGCGCGCCGCGCGACGCGCGGGCGTCCCGCTGGTCTGGCACGTCCGGGACGAGACCTATCCCGCGATCGCGAAGGTCGCGGTGCGGCGTGCAGACCGGGTCATCGCGAACTCGCGCGCGACGGCCCGCAGCCTCGGGCAGGTCGCGAACCTCGAAGTCGTCTACAACGGGATCGACAACGCGTTCTTCGGCGAGCCGATCGACCTGCGCCGGCGCGCCCTCCGCCGCGAGCTCGGACTCGAACCCGACACCGTCGTCGTCGCGACCGTCGGGCGCATCGACCCACAGAAGGGCCACGACGTGCTGATCGAGGCGGCGGAGAAGATGCGAACTCCGGTCGCGTTCGTGATCATCGGTGACGTCCTGTTCGACGCCTCCCGCGAAGAGTTCGGCGACCTCCGTGTCCGGCTCGAACGCGACGTGACCGCGCGCGGACTCGCGGATCGCTTCCACTTCGTCGGCATGCGCGAAGACGTGTCGGCTCTGCTCGCCGGCTGCGACGTGCTCGCCCACCCGACCCGACGCTACGAATCGTTCGGCCGCGCGATCGCCGAAGCCCAGGCGCTCGGTGTGCCTGCGGTCGCGAGCGACCTCGGCGGCATCGCCGAGATCATCGACGACGGCGAGACCGGCTTCCTCGTCACTCCCGGGGACTCGAGCGCGCTCGCCGAAGCCCTCGAATCGGTGTGCGCGGACTCGGCGCTTCGAGCACGACTCGGAGCCGCGAGCAGGCGCAACGCCGAATCTCGCTTCCGGATGGACCGACACGTCGCCGCGGTCGAATCGATCCTCCGCGACGCCATCGACTCCCGATGATCATGCCACGCCCAACGACGCTCGGGACCGCACTCCTCGCCACGGCGCTGCTGCTGCCGGCGGCCTGCCGGTTCCAGCAGCTCGGCGAGGAGATCGCCGCCCTCCACGCGACCCCGACGCTCGCGATCGATGTCGTCACGGACGGCGACGCGGCGCGACCGTGCTTCGTCTTCGCGCTGCATGCAGACACCCTCGAGCGCGTCGGCATCGGTGTCGTGCACGGCCCCGGACGCGCCGAACTGCGGTGCCCCCCTGGCGAGTACGTGATCGGCGCCTTCCAGGATCTCGACGAAGACTTCTCCTACGACGACGACGAGCCCGCCCGCCTGTGGAACAGCGCCATCCCGCTGCGGGTCGAACCGAGCCAATCCGTCGCGATCGCGCTCGAACTCGAGCCGATGCCGGACGACATGAGTCCACGAGTCGTCGAGACCATTCGCCGCGCGCGGGCCGCCCACGCCGACCTCAAGGTGCGCGGCATCGGCAAGCGAGCCACACTCGACGACCCGCGCTTCTCGCGGGACAACGTCGACCGCGGCCTCTGGAAGCCGCGAGACTTCCTGTTCGACGACCTGCTCGGGATCTATCTGCTCGAGGAGTACGACCCGTCCCGCACACCCGTCGTGTTCGTGCACGGCTTCGCCGGCTCCCCCACGGACTTTCGCGCGACGATCGCCGCGCTCGATCGAGACCGCTACCAGGCGTGGGTCTACTTCTATCCGACCTCGCTGAGACTCGAGGAACTGGGGAAGCATCTGTTCCGATCGCTCGTGCTCCTGCACTCCGAACACAAGCCCGACTCGATCGCGGTCGTCGCGCACAGCATGGGCGGACTGGTATCCCGCAGCGCGCTCGCCGCGTACACCCGCGACGGCCACCACGACTTCATCGAACGGTTCGTCACGATCGCATCCCCACTCGGAGGCATGCCGAGCGCCGCGATCGGCGCGTACTGGGCACCGACCCCGATGCCGTGCTGGTACGACCTCGTGCCGAGCAGCCCGTTCTTGTCGGAGCTGTTCACGACGCCACTGCGGGTCGGGCTTCGCCACGACGTCGTATTCGCATTCGAAGCCGGGAGCTCGAGCGACGGCGCGGTCGAGCTGACGAGCCAGCTCCGCCCGGAAGCGCTCGACCAGGTGAACGCGCTCCACGCGGTGGAAGCCGACCACGTCGGGGTCCTCGCGCACCCGCGTTGCCACGAAGCCCTCGCGCGCATCCTCGCCTCACTGCACGAGTAGCCGCACGGTCGCTCCGACGCCGAGCCCGTACAAAACGAGAGCCGGACACGCGCCCAGTTTCCCTATGCCAAACGCGCGTCCGGCCCGTTCTGCACCGCATCAGTGACAAAGGAGGAGGTGTGCGATGCAGAACCACCGGTGATATCGACAGAGTCGGGATCGAACTTCAGGCGCTTGTCCCGTGATCACACTAGCTACCAGCCGACGATCTCGATCGCGACCGGGTTCGACGTGAAGTCGAACGGCGACACGCCGACATATGCGAAGTGGATCACGAGCCCGATCAGAGCGGGAGCGATCGGCGCCACGGTGTTCGCGTCGAACTGCGCACTCGCGCTGCCGGACGCATCCAGCGTGCCGAAGAAGTTCGGGAACGTCGGCGTGTTCACCGCGGTCAACATCGCCGTCGTGAAGCTGTCGAAGTTGATCGGCACCGTCACCGGCCCGAGCGGGAAGAACGGCGTACCCGGCGCGATCCCCGACAATGTCGTCAGGATCACATAGGTTCGCCCCGCGCGCGCCGCGCCGGCGTTGATGTTGAAGTTCACGACACCGGCCAGGCGCTGCGGCAGCTCGCGCGGCGACGCCGTCAACTGCGGCGTGCCCGGCACAGCCCCGTTGAAGCTGAACTCCGACGTGTTGTTCTGCGGGTCCGTCGCGGTGGCCGTCAGCAGATCGCCCGGGATCGCTCGATCCGTCGAGAAGCTCCAGTTGCTGTCCGGTGACGCCGGCACCGAGCCGAGGTACCAACGCCCCTCGCCGTGACCCGTCGCGTCGGGCCGCACGAGGAACACCTCGATGATCGCCGACGCCGGCACGCCGAGCGCGAGGGTGCCGAAGATGTTCGTCAGGCCCGCACTGTGCGTGACGTTCGTGATCACCGGGTAGTCGACGCGCTGGTTCGCGCCGAACGCGCCCGGCCCGTTCGGCGTGACGCCGTCGTTGTCGAGGTCGATGCCGAGACCGCCGTTGTCCCAGATCGCGTTCTGCGTGATGAGGTTGGAATCGGCGTTGACGTTGTTCACCCCGTCCTCCCACACGGCGACGCCGTCGCCGCCGTTGTTCGCGATGACGTTGCGACGCACGGTGTTGTGGTCGGCGCAGCCCCACTGGCTCGGACCGTACTCGCCGATCGCGACGCCGTGGTTGCCATTCGCGAGCGGCTGTAGGTTGATGTCGACGCCGATGTCGTTGTCCTCGATGAGGTTGTTGCGCGTCTGGATCGGTGCGCCGAAGCCTACGTTGCTGAAGCCCTGCAGGCCGATGCCGTCGGTGTCGTTGCCGGACACGAGGTTGCGACGGATCGTGTTGTCGTGCGTGCCCTCGGTCAGCGCGACGCCCTCGTGACGATTGCCGAGATCGACGGTGCCGGTCACGTCGGTGCCGATGAAGTTGTCCTCGACCGTGTTGTGCCCGACGTCACCGGGCTGGCGCGGCCCCTCGATCTGCACGCCTTCGGACCAGTTGTCCGAACTCAGGTTGCCGCGGACCACGTTCTGGTTCGCGGTCCCGAACGGAACGTTGCTGATCTGGATCGCGCCCAAGAGTCCGGCGAACGACGTGCCGTTGCCGGCGGCGATCGTGCCCGACGGGTCGGTCCCGACGAAGTTCGCGTAGATCAGGTTGTTGTTAGCGGACGGGTACTGGAACCCTGCGGCACCACCGATCACGTAGACCCCGCGCAGCGGGAAGCGATTGATCACGAGACCTTGCACGGTGTTGCCGTCGGTGTGGATCACGATGCCGTTCGCGTTGAACGCGAGCGACCCGTCGATTTCGACCAGGAGCGTCGCGGTCCGCGGCGGCGCGGCGCCCGACCCGGCACCGCCCGGCTGCGTGAATCCGTCGATCGTCGTGCCGCCGGTCCCGTCGGCGAGCGCCGGAAGCTCCCACTGCGGGAAGATCGTGACCGGCCCGCCACCCCCGATCGCAAACGTGATGGTGTCCGGCCCGGGGTTCGCGTTGGCGAGGTTGATCGCCCAACGCAGGGTGCCCGGGATGTCCGGAGTGAACGGCGCGCTGTCGGCGGCACTGGTGACGGTGTAGGTGTTCGCGGCGACAGTCGCGGAGAGCACGAGCACGCAGCTCGCGACGGAGAGATGACGAAACATGCTGGGCTCCGGGGAAGGAGAGGGATCGGGACAGCCCGATCACGGGAGCCAGCGGGAGGAAGGGGGAGGAGCGGAGGACTATTCTCCGAAACCGCGCGTGAAGCCTTGCTGCCTCGCGGGTCGCGCGGCGGATCGATCCGATCGACGCAACCACCATGCCCTCCGCGCCTCAGGTCGAACGACGCTTCAGCTGGTGCCTAGGTCGTTCGACTGCCGTCATTGCCACCAATTCGTGTTTCGACAGAACTAGTGGGGTGTCGCTGAAGAGCGTCGCGCATGTCGGTGTTCCTGGGGTTCGCTCGCAAGGCGCTGCGACGACATGGCTTGTCCGTGGACAAGTTGAGGAGCAACAACGCAGCGGGCGGACCGTAGGGGCAGCGACATATGTGGCGAACATCGGCGACGCCCCACTAGCATCCAGAGGCGCGGGACACTGATCGACGCGTCTTCCGCACCAGTTGCAACACCACAGAATCGGGCGCCGGCACGTCTCTCGCCACTCGCAGCAAGGGAAGAGAAAGCTAACCCCGCCAGGACTTGAACCTGAACTAGCTGAACCAAAATCAGCTGTGCTACCGATTACACCACGGGGTTTCGCGGTCCTCGCCATCGCAGAAGCGCCGTTACGCCGGAGCGCCGTGCTTCCGCTCGGTTCGAGGCGCGAATCCTACCATCGGCCCGGGCGCTGTCAAACGTTCATCACGGCCGTGCGTCGAGGGCGCGGATCACCGCCGAGAAGGCCTCTGCGGCCGCCCTACGGCGGATGAAGCCGCGGTCGATCGGCGGGATTCGGCTGGCCCAGGTGCGGATCTCGCCGAACGCGTAGAGGCCGAAGCAGACCAGGCCGACCGGTTTCTCCTCGGTGCCCCCGCTCGGGCCGGCGACGCCGGAGACCGAGATGCCGAGATCGGCGCCCGTGCGCTCGATGAGGCCCTCCACCATCGCGCGCGTGACCTCTTCGGAGACCTCGCCGTGAGATTCGATCACGTCCGACGGGACGCCGAGGTCGCGGGTCTTGGCGGCGCCGGTGTACGTGACGTAGCCACCGAGGTACGACGCGGAGATCCCCGGCAGGTCGGTCAGCAAGGACCCGACCATGCCACCGGTGCAGGACTCGGCCGTCGCCATCGTGACGCCGTGTTCGAGCAGCCGAGCACCGCACTGCTCGGGCAGGTTGGCCGCCCCCTCGCACACGAGCCATTTGCGCACGATCGGTCGCACGAGCTCGGCGGTCTCTTCGCACATCGCCTCGGCCTGATCGTGGCTGTCGCCGACCGCGGCGATGCGGACGCTGAGCACTCCGCCCGATGCGGTGATCCCGACGCGCGGGTTCCGGTGCTCGTGCATGAGGTCCGCGAGCTTCTCCCCGAGCACGGACTCACTCGGCCCGATCAGCTGCAGGCGCGCGAACGCCATCGCGCGCTGGCCGGAGTGCTCGTGCACCCACGGCAGCAGATGCTGATCGAGCATCGGCTTCAGCTCGCGCGGCACGCCGGGGAACGCGAAGAACTCGCAGTCGCCGATGCGCACCGCGAACCCCGGGGCGGTCCCCCAGTCGTTCTCGAGCACGCGCGCGGACGCCGGCCGCTCGGCCTGGCGACGGTTCGATGCGCTCAGCCTGCGACTGACGCGCTTGAAGCGCTCCGCGATGCCGTCCCAGACGTGCTGGTCGAACACGAGCTCGTCGCCCGCGCACGCCGCCGCGGCATCGCGCGTGCGGTCGTCCTCGGTCGGGCCGAGCCCGCCGGTCGCGATCACGAGCTTGCTGCGCGCGCACGCCTCGCGGATCGCCGACTCGAGCTCGTCGGGATCGTCCGACACGGTCGTGAAGCGCTGGACGTCGACGCCGAGCGGCTCGAGCAGACCGGCGATGTAGCCGCTGTTCGTGTCCGCGATCTGGCCGTGGACGATCTCGTCGCCGATCGCCAGGACCTCGGCCCGCAGCCCGGCGTCGGTCACTCGGCGGCTCCCTCGAGCGGCTGCGGCCCCTTGGCCTTCGCGACGCGCGCGGTCATCGTCAGCCCGATGATGTAGAGCACGATCATCGGACCCGCCATCAGCAGCTGGGTGAACGGGTCGGGCGGCGTCAGGATCGCCGACACCGCGAAGAAGCCGAGCACGATGAAGCGCCAGTTCTTCTTGAGCGTGTCATGCTGGACGAGCCCGACCTTGACGATCGCGAGCATCACGAGCGGCAGCTGGAACACGAAGCCGAGCGCCGTCGTCAGCATCAGCAAGAATTTGAAGTACTGGCTGACCGAGTAGAGCGGCTCGATCTGGAACCAGTTCATCATCGACGTGAGGAAGAACAGACCGAACGGCAACGCGAGGAAGTAGCCGAACAGCACGCCCATGATCAGCAACCCACAGGCAGCCGGGAAGTAGCGCATCACGACCTTGCGCTCCTTCTCGTACAGACCGGCGCTGATGAACGCCCACACCTGCCAGAGCACGATCGGCGCCGCGATCATCAGCGCGAAGAGGATCGTCGCCGCCATGAAGATCCAGAAGTCCTCGAGCCCGCCCGTCGCCTTCAGGGCGTACGGCAGTCGGAAGTTGCCGATGACCTCGATCTTGCCGGGCGTAGGGAACGTGCCGGCGAGCGCCTCCTCCTTGCAGCGACGCAAGAACTCGAGCGACTCGCGCGTCGACCAGTGCAGGTTCTCGATGCCGCCGGCGTCGATCGCCTTCTGCTCCTCGCGCTCGCAGTGCCCCTCGAACGCGCGGTTCCACATGATCCGGTAGGGCGCGACGTAGATCGACGTGACCTCCGTCTTGAACGGCATCAGGCCGAGCACGCAGACCGCGACCGCCGCGATCGAGATCATCAGGCGCCGCCTCAGCTCGTCGAGGTGGTCGCCGAACGACATCCGCGGCAGCTCTTCGCTCGCCTGCTCGGGGTTGCTCGCTGGTTCGGCCGTCATGGAGAGTTCGGGAGCCGCAAGGTAAGCCATCCGGCACCTCTTGCTGTTAAAGAAAAACGCCGCAGGCCTGCGCCCGCGGCGTTCTTCCAGTCCCGAAAAACTCAGCCGGGGATCAGTCGGAGAGCTTCAGGAAGTCGCGCACCTTGTGCAGCGTTGCCGTTTCGATACCGAGACGGAGGACGTTCTTGTAGTCGTCGGTCTCGGTGACCGGCGTGAAGCCCGAGCCGTCTTCGTTGATCGCGTCGTTGCCGACGATGACCAGGTCGACCTGCGGGGAGATCGAATCGGCGACCGTGTTGCCGAGGTTCTCGAGGATCCGCTTCACCATCGGCTTGCTGTACGGGTGGCCGAAGCGCCCGAGCAGGTAGACGTTGCGGCGGACGTTCGGGCTGTAGAGATCGTTGTGGACTTCGTCGCCGCGGACGACCGGGTCGTAGCGATCCTTGAGGCCGTTGACGATGAGTTCGGCGCGGCTGTTCTCGACCTTCGAGACGGTGCCGTACGCCTTGACCTCGTCCGTGTCGGCCGAGGTGATGCGGAACGACGTGCCGACGGGCAGCATGTCGCGACGGCCGATGTTGATCCACGCGCGACCGGCGGCCTGCGAAGCCTCGAGGACCATCGCGTCGGCGGCCTGCGGCGGGTTGATCAGCTTGAGCTTCGAGGAGACCGCAGCGATGCGAGCGTTGCGGACTTCGATCTCGCCGTTGAGGCGCTTGCGCTCCTGGCGGTGCTCTTCCTTGGCGGTCGTGAGCTCTTCGCGGACCGTGCCGTAGGCGGCAGTCTGCTTCGCGAGCAGGTCGGTCTTGCCGTCGATCGCGGCCGTGTACTCGTCGTCCTTGGCCTGCAGGTTGCTGTTCAGCTGCGCGACTTCCGAGTCACGCTCACCCTTGATCGTGTCGAGCGAGGTCTGCAGGTCGGCGAGGTTGCCCTCGAGACGCTTCTGCTCACTCTCGAGCGAGGTGATGCGCGACGCACGCGAGGTGAGCTCCGCTTCGACGTGACCGAAGAACGCGGAGATTCCCTTCGCGCTGGAGACGCCGGCCGTGCGAGCGAACTCGGCGATGCGGTTCTGGACACCCTTCGGCAGCGCGACGTTCTGCAGCGGAGCGGGGTTGCCGTACTGGGAGTAGTCGAAGCCCTGCCTGCCGGCCCACTCGCCCGACTCACCGATCTCTTCGGTGATGTCTTGGACGTAGTGCTCCATGAAGAAGAGCTTGTTCTCGAGGTCCTTCTTCTCGAGACGGGCCGTGGCGATCTCCTTCTCGATGTCGCTGTTCTTCTCCAGCACGACGTAGCCGAAGCCGAGCGCGCCGAAGAACAGGATCAGAGTCAGAAGGAAGACGATGACAGGGACGTGCGCGGCTCCGCGCTGGCGATCGAGCATTTGGGGGAGGCTCCTAAGCCTTGGGACTGATTACGCTCATCCGCGAGGGGTCGGACGAGAGAGGGCCCGGATTCTAGAGGCGTGCCGAACGAGGGGTCAAGTCGGCAGAAACATGGGAGGCAGTAGATCTTACGCCGGACGACCCTAGGATCGCCATGACGGCGGACAATCACGGCCAATGGGCATGCCCGAGACCCCGGAGAGAATGTTCGAACCCGACCCTCCCATGACCCTCGGAGTGGCCGGAGGCGTCGCCAGCGGCAAGTCGACGGTCGCTCGCCGGCTCGCCGCCCGCGGCCTGGCCCACCTGGACGCCGACGCCGAGGCCCGCCGAGTGCTCGAGAACCCGGCCACTCTGGCGGCGATCCGCGCCCGTTTCGGCGCAGCGGTGTTCGGCCCGGCTGGCGCGGTCGACCGGATGGCGATCGCCGAGATCGTGTTCCAGGACCCGTCCGCGCTGCGGGATCTCGAGGCGATCACGCACCCGGCCGTGCGGGCCGCACTGCTCGACCGAATGCGCGAAGCACACGCCGCGGGCATGTCGGTGGTGCTCGACGTGCCGCTCCTGTTCGAAGGGGGCCTCTCCGAGCACTGCGACGCATGCATCTTCGCGGATGCGCCGATCGAGTTGCGCGTTGCGCGCGCGCGCGAACGCGGCTGGGGTGACGACGAGCTCGTGCGGCGCGAAGCAAACCAACTCGACCCGGACGAGAAACGCGCGCGCTGTCGTTATATAGTGGACACTTCCGGATCCCTCTCCGAGACACACGCTCAGGTCGACGCGGTCCTCGCACAACTGGCGCGACCCGAGTAGCCCTCCCGTCTCCCTCCGGAATACCTCGTCCCACTCACACAATGCGCCCACCTTCGAAGGGGAGTCAATCGCGATGGCGAACACTTCGCGTACAGACAGTCGCAAGAGCCGTACGCCGAACAAGGTCCCCCCGCTGATCGTGGACAAGCCGCGCCGAGCCCGCGTCGAGGATCTCGACCCCGAACAGCGCAATGAGATCTACGAGTCCGCGAAGCGCGCCGACTACGAGATCCCGCGGCTGCAGGCAATGCCGATGCCCGAGCTGCTCGGGCTCGCGCAGGACGCGGGCGTCGACACCAACTCGAGCCTGCCGCGCCAAGAGCTGATCTTCCAGCTGCTCAAGCGGAAGGTCACGAGTCAGGGTCTCGGCTGGGGCGAGGGCACGCTCGACATCCTGCCGGACGGCTTCGGCTTTCTGCGTTCGTCGCGCTACCACTACCGCGCGGGCCCGGACGACATCTACGTCAGCCCGAGCCAGATCCGTCGCCTCAATCTCAAGCAGGGCCACCTCGTGGCCGGACCGGTGCGGCCGCCGAAGGAGAGCGAGAAGTACTTCGCGCTCCTCCACATCGAAGCCGTCAACGGCACGCCCGCCGACGAGCTGACCGCTCGCATTCCGTTCGAAGATCTGACGCCGCTCCTGCCCGCCGAACGACTGGCGCTCGAGCACGAAGGCTGCGGCGTCGACGTGCGACTGCTCGATCTGCTGGCGCCGATCGGCAAGGGGCAGCGTTCTCTGATGCTGTCGCCGCCGCACTCGAGTCGCACGCACCTGCTGACCAACGTCGCGCGTGCGATCCTGCACAACCACCCGGACGTCTACGTGATCCTCGCGCTGCTCGACGAGCGCCCGGAGGAAGTCACGGACGTGATTCGCTCGACCGGCCCCGACGATCGCCGTGAAGTCATCGCCTCGACGTTCGACGAGCCGGCGACCCAGCACATCGCGCTCGCCGAGATGGCGATGAGCAAGGCACAGCGCATGGTCGAGTGCGGCCGCGACGTCGTGCTGATGCTCGACTCGCTGACGCAGCTGACCCGGGCGTACAACACCGAAGTCCCCCACTCCGGGAAGATCATCCGTGCCGGCCTCGACTGCGCCGCACTCCATCCGCCGAAGAAGCTGTTCGGCACCGCGCGTCGCATCGAAGAGGGCGGGTCCCTGACGGTGATCGCGACGGTTCTCACGGACACCGACTCCGCGATCGACGAGGCGATCTACGACGAGTTCAAGGGCAAGAGCAACTCCGAGATCGTGCTCGACGAGGAGCTGGCGAACATGCACGTCTACCCGGCGCTCGACGTGCACCACACGGGCACCCGCCGCGAGGACAACCTGCTCGACCCCGAGGAACTCACGGCCGTGCGCAAGCTGCGCAAGCAGCTCGCCGGCGAGGAACGGGTCGCGGGACTCGAGGGCCTGATCGAGCAGATCGAGAAGACCGACAGCAACGCCGACCTCCTGGGCGAGCTCGGCTGAACCGCCGGGACTCGCGCTCGACCCCGCCAGGATTCGAGCTACGGTAGTCGTCCGCGTCGCCGATGGCGCGCACCGATTCATGCCCTGGCTCGCGATCGCCGTCCCCGTCCTGCTCGCCATCGTCGCGTTCGCGTCGACGCTGGACGGCGGCTTCCTGTCCGACGACTTCCTGTTGTCGTCGCTCTGGAACGACGCGGGCACCGGCGTCGACTGGCAGCGCACGTTCGCGGACTTCACGCGTTCGTGGTTCGGAATCGACGCGCCGCTCTACCGGCCGTTGCTCACGCTGAGCTTCGGGCTCGACGTCGCGATCTGGGGTAGCGATACGACGGGATACCACGTCACGAACCTGCTGCTGCACTGCACGGCGACGTTCGCGACGGCCACCGTCGCCGCGGTGCTCGGCGCGCGACACGGCGTCGCCGCGCGCGCGGCCATTTGCTGCGGCGCGATCGCGGCCGTGCACCCCGCGGTCGTCGAGTCGGTCGCTTGGATCGCGGCGCGCAACTCGGGGATCGAGGTCGCGTTCCGTAACGTCGCGCTCGCGCTCTTCGCGCTGAACCTCACGCGACCGAGTCCACGCCTTCGAACCTGGTCGTGGATCGCCGCCGCCGGTGCGCTGCTCTGCAAGGAATCGGCGGTCGTCCTCGTCGCGTGCGCGCTCGCGATCGACGTGCTGCACGACCCGATGCGCTCGACGCGTGATCGGATCCGGCTGCACGCCCCGTTCTGGCTGCTGCTCGTCGCGTACTTCGCGCTGCGGCTCGTGCTGTTCGGCGTGCTGCTCGGCTCGCCCGGCAACTCCGCCTCGGAAGCCGGCAAACTCGAGATCGCGGGCGCCAAGCTCGCGGCGATCGCACTGCCCGCGAACGGCCCGTGGCTGGTCGCGTGGTTCGGCGTCTACGCGGCCCTGCTGTTCGGTCTCCGCGCGCGCCGCAACTGGCTCGTCGCCGCAGCGGCCGTGCTCTGGTTGCCCGCGCTGATGGCGCCCACGCACTCCCTCGAGCTGCACGCGGACTACTCCGGCGGCCGCATGCTGCTCGGCGCGGTGCACGCGTTCGCGATGCTCCTCGCCGGGACCGCGCTCGCCGCCCCCGGGTTCGTCGGACGCCTGGTCGCGCCGATCGCGATCGGCGCCGCGACGATCGGACTGTGGCTCACGAGCCAGGAGCGAGTGCAGGCCTATGAGAAGGCTTGGCACGACGTCGGCGTGTCGATCCACGGCATCCACGACGCGTGCGAGCGACGCCGCTTCGACTCTCCCGTCGCCCTCGTCAATCTGCCCCAGATCCCCGGCGTCCCGCCGATGAACCAGAATGCGTGGTTCCCGCTCGGCGAACGACCCGTGCAGCCGGCGGACAACCCGATCGTCAGCCTGGGGTACGCGCTCGTGCCCGTGCCGGGCTCGGAGGACCTGCACTTTGACGCGGTCGCGGCACACGCCCTCTGGGAAGACGACGTCGAGATCGGGCTGTGGGACGATCGAGTCGGGCAGTTCCGCTCGCTCGAAGCCCGCACGCCGCGCCCGGATCTCTCACTGCGCCACACCGGCGATGGCCGTTTCGATCTGCCAGGGCCCGTCCACGCGTTCGCAATCGAGGCGGTCCGGATCGAGGGCGCACCTCGCGGCTCCATCCGCCTGCGGTCGCTCGCGAAGCTTTCGGAGTCAGCCGCTAGCGCTGCCACTTTCGACTGGACCGCCGGCACTCCCGCCGTGATCGTCGACCTCACGCGCCGTGTCACGACGCTGAGCTGGGCGACCATCGGGATCCCGATCACCGGATTCGAACTGGAACTCGACGGCATCGACCCGGCGAACGTCTCGGTCACCGCCCTCGCGCGCGTCGACGAACTCGCGGTGCCCACGCGTCTCGACGGCGCCGATCTCAGCCTCGACGAGTTCGTCGCGCGGGTCTCACCACCCGAGTCGGCGAGCCCGGTTCGGCTCGTGCTGCTGTCGCCTCACGCCGCCGTGACCCTACCCATCGAGGCCGGTGCCGCGCGCTGGCCGAGTGAAACGCGCGCGCTAGTCGAGTCCGTCGCGCAACTGAGCCGAGCACGCACGTTCTTCTACTATTTCGAAACGCTTCCGGGCGCGAACGCCCCTGCGCGATCCCGGCTCGACTCGGTCCGCCTGCACTGACATCGGCGCTCCGCCAGCACAAGCGCGAGGCGCAAAAATCTCAGCAATCCAGCCCCGCGTAGGGCCCGTTTCGCGAGTTGCCGAGCACCCGAAAAACTCGATTGCATACGGTCCCGATGCCGCCACACTGGCCGCTCCGATCGACCCTCTGATCTGCGCCACGCCTCTATCCGTTTCGGCCCCGTGACCAGGCCACGCTTCGAGACCGTATTCCGCCTGCTGCTGGTGTTCGCGCTGCTGTACGCGTTCCTGGTCGCGATCAACCTGATGGGCAGCTCCATCAAGGCGATGGGCAAGGACACCGCCGGCGGCATGTTCGACGGGATCTCGAATCCGTTCGCCGCGCTCGCCGTCGGCGTGCTGGCGACCGTGCTCGTGCAGAGCTCCTCGACGACGACGGCGACGATCGTCGGCTTGGTCGGGCAGTCCGGACCGAACGCGCTGCCGCTTGCGACGGCGGTTCCCATGATCATGGGCGCCAACATCGGCACGACGATCACGAACACGATCGTGTCGATCGGCCACGTGCGGCAGGGTCAGGAGTTCCGACGCGCGTTCGCAGCCGCGACCGTTCACGACTTCTTCAACCTCAGCTGCGTGGCGATCATGCTGCCCATCGAGCTGGCGACCGGCGCCCTGCAGAAGAGCTCGGTCTGGCTGACGGGGATCCTCTCCGGCAGCTCGAGCGGCGCCGAGTTCGAGAGCCCGATCAAAGCCGCCGTCAAGGCCGCGGTAAAGGCGATCGTCAACGGCGTCGAGTCCTTCGGACTGAGCGGTCAGATCACGGCGGTGATCACGCTGATCATCGGCATCGGACTGACCTTCGTCTGCCTCGCCTACATCACGAAGAACATGCGCGTGCTGATCTCAGGCACGGTCGAGCGGGCGCTCAACAACGCACTCGAGAAGTCGGCAGCCATTGGCGTCGTCGTCGGCATTCTGATCACGATCGCGGTCCAGTCGTCGAGCATCACGACCTCGCTGCTCGTGCCGATGTGTGCCGCCGGCGTGTTGTCCCTGTCGAACGCCTTCCCGATCATGATCGGAGCGAACATCGGCACAACGGTGACCGGGCTGCTCGCGAGTATGGCGACGGAGACGACCGCCGGCCTGTCGATCGCTCTCGTCCACGTGTTCTTCAACGTGATCGGTGCGACCCTGTTCTTCACGGTTCCTGCGCTGCGGCGTTTTCCGATTCGCGCGGCCGAGGGGCTGGCGGCGAAAGCCCAACAGAACGTACTCTGGGTCGTTGCCTACGTGTTCGGCGTGTTCATCCTGATTCCGATGCTCGGATACCTGATCCTGCAGAGCGTGAAGTGACCTCCAATGCCTGACTGGTTCCCCGACTCCTCGTCGCGTCTCTCCGAAATGCACCAGCAGTTCCTCGAGATGCTGCAGGACGGCCGCCACATGTTCGACACGGCCACGAGCGTGGTCCTGGCCGGGGGCGATCCGGAGACGATCCGGGACGACCTGTTCACGACGGATCAGCGCATCAACAAGACCGAGCAGTCGCTGCGGCGCGAGATGGTCGTGCACGGAACGGTGCACGGCACGTCGTCGTTCCCGGCCCTCCTCGTCTTGATGAGCTTGACGAAGGACGCCGAGCGCATCGGCGACTACGCGAAGAACATTTTCGGCCTCGCCCGCGATGGCGCGAACATGCCGACCGGATCACGACTGCATGAGCTGACCGAGATCCGCGACCGACTCAGCAAGATGCTCGTACGCGCCCACGGCCTGTTCCAGCAGCAGGACGAAGTCGCGGCCAAGACGTTCATCGACGACGCGGTCGAACTACAGCGTCAGTGCGAATCCGAGGTATCCAAGCTCTTCCAGGTCGAAGACCGCAACGTCGCCGGGGAGGTGCTGCTGCTGCGCTTCTTCAAGCGCGTGTCCAGCCACGTCGGCAACATCATCACGTCGATCGTGGTGCCGATGGACAAGCTGGACTTCTACCCCGGCGTGCCGGAGTCCGAGCAGTAGTCGGGGATCCGTTTCGTGCCCCTGCCCGTGCCTGAGGGTGCCCGTGCCCGAGGGTTGGACACGGGCACGCTCGGGCACGGGCACCCTCAGGCACGGGCAGGGGCACGAAACGGGGCATTTTCCTCCGGCGCGCCTGCCTCGCCAGGACAACCACCCTCGACGGTTCCCTGCCCACCGTCGGAGGTTCTCCATGCGCCGAGCAATCCGCGCCCGCGTTTTCACTTCCGTTCTGGCACTCGGCGGGCTGATCGCGCTGCCGAATCCGGCGACCTCCCAGGGCGAGGCCGTCAACTACGAAGTCATGCCGGTCAACCCCATGGACCTCGCGCGGGTCGGCGGCGAGACCTACCTGCTCGCGTGCAACACCGCGGACAACTCCGTCGAGATCTACAACGCGCGCACGCTCGCGTTCGTGCAGCGCGTGCCGGTCGGGCTGAGACCCGTAACCGTCAAGTGGCACCCGACGCTCAGCGCGTTCTACACCGCGAACTTCCTCGGTGACACGATCTCGGCCGTACTGCTCACCCAGTCGGGCGACGGGCCTCCGGTCGCGACGCTCGAGCGCACGGACATCACCGGGGACGAGCCGACGGACATCGCGATCTCCGAGGACGGCACGGTGCTGTTCGTGTCGTGCAACGGCAGCAGCTCGATGGCGTGGCACTCGGCGTTCAGCCTCGCGCCGCTCGGCGATCTCGCCGGTCTGCGCATCACGTTGAGCATGTCGCTCTTCGATCCGCAGGCCCCCATCGCGCTCAAGAACCCGCGGCGGATCCTCGCGCACGACGACAAGCTGATCGCGATGGGGCAACGCGGCGGGAACTCGTCCGAGTACGACTTCGACGTGTGGTCGATCAGCCTGCTCAACCTGCATGAGGAAGCCATCGCCGGCATGGGCTCGACGAACTGGAACATGAAGCCGGGACCCGATGGCCGCTACTACGCCGTCGGCGCGATGGCTCGGAACGAGATCGTCGGCGAATCCGAGTTGCGTGACCTTCCGACCGGCTTCGTGCGCAGCGAACTCTACGTGATCGAGAACCTCGGCGAGCCGTCCTGGTCGCTGCAGAAGCGCGACCTCAACCGTGACGCCGCGGGCAACGTCGAAGGCTTCGGCGTCGCGATGTCGGCGCCGACCGACCTCGAGATCCTGAACGGCACCGACATCGAGCCCGCCGGCGCGCCGACGCAGCCGGTGCAGAAGATCTTCGTCTGCGGCTTCAGCTCGGACCGCATCGAGGTGCTGCGCGCGATCAACACCGATCCCGCGACGTGGCCGTCGACCTACATCCAGATGCCGAACGCATCCCCGGATCACAGCCGCACCGGACCGCGCGCGCTCAAGATGAAGCGCCGCACGCCGGAGGACCCGACGCTCAAGCTGTTCTGCTACAACGCGCTGAACAAGTCGATCAGCGTCATCAACCCGCAGACGGAAGCGATCACGGATCACTTCTCGCTGCAGCAGGACCCGACGCCGCCGGAAGTGCACGTCGGACGCGAGTTCCTCTACAGTGCGGATCACTCGGGCCACGGCTTCGTGTCGTGCAGCTCGTGCCACACCGACGGCACGACCGACGGACTCGGCTGGGATCTCGGCACGCCCGGCGGCGGTCCGCTCAAGCCGATCCCCGCGCACTTCATCGACGGCGTCCCCGGCCAGGTCCCGGACGAGTTCTCGACCGACAAGGGCATCATGGTCACGCAGACCCTGCAGGGCCTCGTCGACCATCCCGTCGATCTGGCGGAGACGCAGTACCTCTTCACCAACGCGCCCTACCACTGGCGCGGCGACAAGGACAACTTCCGCCAGTTCAACGAGGCGTTCGTCAATCTGCAGGGCAAGCCGAACATCGGTCCGGATCCCGACGACCCGATCGGCATCACTCCAACCGAGATGGTCCAGTATGAGTCGTTCGTGAACACGATCATGTATCCGGGCAACCCGGAGCAGGATCTGTTCCGCCGCTTCACCGGCAACATCGGCGACCTCGATCTCGATGACGGCACCGGCTCGCTGCGCGGGCTCAAGCTGTTCCACACGTTCCCGTTCCCGAACGGCCGGCTCGGCGGACGCTCGTGCGTGCAGTGCCACGCGTTGCCGGAGAGCAGCAACAACCGGATCACCGAGATCCTGGGACAGCCGGTCGAAACCGCGGCGACGCGCGGCGTCTTCCAGCGCGAAGGTCGCAACGAGATCGGGGCGCTCTCGCTGTCCGACATGCGCACCTCGGAGTTCGGACTCCTGCACACGGGCGCGCAGCAGCTGTCGCTCAACCAGTTCGTCTTCATCGGTTTCAACGGGCTGTTTGGCGACATCACCGCCACGTTCGACATGATCCGCTTCATCCGAGAGTTCGACTGGGGCACGGCACCGGTCGTCGGCAAGGCGATCACGCTCGATATCTTCCTGGCGCCGAGCTTCATCGCGGACAACGCGTTCGCGCTGTTCCAGCAGAACGTCGAGGAAGGCAACGCCGGCGCGATCGCGCACGTGCGCAGCAGCCTCGTCGAGACGCACTACTGGTACGACGTCACGGTCGACCCGCCGGCTTGGCGCGAGGAGGGCACGAACAACCTGATCTCGCAGACTCAGATGCGCGACATGGTGGTGTTCGGCAACGACCGCATCATCCTGCAGGCGACGGAAGCCGGCGCCGAACGACGCGTCGCGAACCCGAGCGGCAACAAGACGCCGCAGACGGGTCCGACTCCGTCGAACATCACGCTCGAACCCATGCGTCCAGCCACGCAGTGGCGGCCGGTGCCGCAGCTGACGCGCAACTGGCCCAAGGGCACGGGTCCTCTCGACTTCCACTGGACCGGCGGCCTGCCCGGCCCGCTCGCGCCCGAGCCGATCAGTCTGAAGACGATCCGGATCTACCAACACGCGTTGATCCACAAGGCGCCGCAGTTCGGCCTGACCGAGTTCCGCCACGAAGCGCCGCGACGCTTCCGCGTCGCCGGCAACGACATCCGCATCGGCGCACGCCTGCTCCTCGGCGTCCCCGCCCAGCCCGACACGCCGCCGCCCTACTTCGGCGACGAGAACATCCAGATCATCTCGACCGAGCTGTTCCCCACGACGGAGCGGACCCAGGACGGTCGACAGATCTGGGAGACCACGCTCGAGGCCGACCCGACGGTCACCTACGCCCTCTTGCTCGGCGGCCCGTTCGCACCCGATGTCGTGCCGACGTTCTTCGAGCCGAACGCCGAACCACCGCTGCCGACCCAGTTCGACCCGGTGACCTGGAACCGATACCTCGTCGCCGTGCAGAACGAAGACGGCACGGTCGCGACCGGCGGCTGGCAGGCGCTGACGCTCGACTGAGCCCTGAGTCGCAGTCGCCCGACCGGGGTTACACGGCCGGGGCCGCACGCTATGGTCGAGGAGTTGCGGCCCCGCTCGCACCGGGGCTGCTTGCGATCTCAGGAGCAGAGGAAAAGAGGATCCCGGAATGCAGTTCCCGACCTTCCTGTGCGTCGCCGCCGCCATCGCCGGCGCGACGCTTTCCGCCCAGTCGACGAGCCGACCCGGCGCGGCGAAGAAGTCGGCCCACGTCGAGCGCATGGCCGGCCTGTTGGGCGACCCGGACTCGCGCGGGGTCGCGCTGCGTTCGCTCGCGTCGCTCGGCGAAGCCGGTCGCGAGAGGATCGCGACGGCAATGCGCGCCGAGGACGACGCCATCGCGTACGCCGCGATCGCCGAGATGCGTCGGATCGCCGGAGACCCGAGGGATCGCAAGGCCGTCAAGCACGCCAAGACGACGCTGAAGAAGTGGGAGGACGACTGCTACTACCTGATCACGGACTACAGCGACAACGAGATCTTGCGCGTGACCCAATCGGGGCAGGTGATCCACAAGCTGACCGAGCAGTACGGCGTCTGGGACGCCGAAGCCCTGCCGAACGGCAACACCTTGATCGTCGAGTTCGCGCTCGGCCGCGTCGTCGAACGCGACAAGAACGACAAAATCCTGTGGGAGTTCGCGAGCCTGAGGAACCCGTACGCCGCGCAGCGCCTCGCGAACGGCAACACGCTCATCTCCGACACGTACGGGAACCGGGTCATCGAGGTCACGAAGGCGGGCCAGATCGACTGGCAGATCCAAGACATCAAGCCGCTCGACGCTGAACGTCTCCCGAACGGCAACACGCTGATCTCCGACGGCAAGGCCGGTCGAATCATCGAGGTCGACGGCAAGGGCAAGGTCGTCTGGGAGCTCGGCAACTACCAGGGCGTCTGGGACGTCGACCGACTCGAGAACGGCAACACGCTCATCACGCAGCGTAAGGCCGGACACTCGGTCATCGAAGTCGACAAGAAGGGCAACGTCGTCTTCGAGATCAAGGACCTCACATCCCCGAGCGACGCAGACCGACTGCCGAACGGGAACACCGTCGTCGCGTGCGACGGCGCCGTCGAGGTCTTCGACCAGAACGCCGATCTCGTGTGGCACTACGACGTGTCGTGGGCCGTCGAGGTCAACTGGATGCGGGCGCGCTGACGCGAAGCCGGACTGTCGCGTGGAGAATCACGCCCAGCGCGGCCCCGCCGACGTACGCCGGCAGGTCCTGCCAGGAGAACACGGTGCCGAACACGAGCGCGAACGCCGAGTGCAGCTCGTAGAGTGCCCGCGGCACCGGCGTGAGCTGGAAGAACTCCACCGCGAAGCTGATGGCGACGCAGATGCAGAACGCGCGAAGGATCGTCAGTCGCGGCCACAAGACGAGTAGCAGCACGTAGACCAGCGTCGACCACAGCGCGACGCCGCCATACTTCGCGATCGCTCCGTCGAACGCCGCGCGCAGCCCGAGCCCCGACAGGAGCACGGCGACGGCGAGCTGCATCCACCGCGCGCGCTCGTTCATCGCCGCCGCAGGAAGTCGTCGGGCGGCGCCTTGCGATCCGCGCGCTGGCACGCGGACCAGTTGCGCCGCTCGGCGCGCCGGAACATCGCGCGCGCGCGACGTTCCGGAGTCATCAGGACGTCGCCGTCGAGCGGCGCGCGCTCGCCGCGTTGCGCGGCCGCGTAGTCGTGCAGCAGGCGAGCCGCGACTCGCTCGGCGGGCTCGAGGATCGGCACCGCCGGCGTTTCGAGCGCCTGCAGCCGCGCCTCGTCGAGCAACACCATCGCGAGCGCGCCCGCGTCGCCGGGCGGGAAGAACACCGACGACTTCTCAGCGGCGTGCTCGCGAAACGAGGGCAAGTCCGATGCGATGATCGGCAAACCAAGGCACTGCGCCTCGTCGATCGTCATCCCATAGGACTCGTGGCACAGAGACGGCAGCACCGCGTAGTCCGCCTCGATCTGTCCGAGGTCGTCCGGCGTGAAGGCGCCGTGCAGCGTGACGGGCATCTGCTGCGCACGCGTCGCGAGGCGATCGCGATAGGCGGGATCGTGAGCTTCGCCGTACACGTCGAGTGTCCACCCGGAACCGATGGAGAAGAGCGCATCCAGCACGAGGTCGAGCCCCTTGTCCGGATAGAGACTGCCCCACGTCACGAGTCGACGCTGGCGCGACTCGCGTTCCGGAAGGCGCGGCGGCACGCGCAGCAGCGGCGGCGGCGTGACGCCGATCTCACCGAACTCGACGTCCGCGGTCGCTTGCACCCCCGCGGCGTGCGCCCGGCACGGCGCGTAGCGGAGGTGCGCGGCGCGGATCTCGTCGGCGAAGTCGTCGCGATGGTCGCGGAGCGCTTCCGCGCGCTCCGCCGCGCCGACGTGCACGCTGCAGTCCGGTGGCTCCGGCTCGTCGGCATCGTGGCGCCGCACGGGGGTCGCGAACGTCGTGAAGTAGTCGTGCATCGTCACGGCCGTCGCGCATCCCGCCGCACGCGCGATGCGCACGAGGTCACTCGTCAGTCGGATCCAATGGTGCACGTGCACGACGTCCGGGCGTTCGGCCGCAAGCAGCTCAGCGAAGCGCGCCCCCACCTCCGGCGACCAAGTCTTCGGCCACTCTTCGAAGTAGAGGTCCTCGCGGTGCATCCGCAGCACGCGCAGTCCATCGACGTCGAGCTCATCGACGCGTTCGCTCGGCGCGACCTCGATCGAGCCGGTGACGACCGCGACTTCGTGTCCCGCCCCCTGCATCGCACGCGCGAGCGCCTCGACCGCGAGTTCGGTACCGCCGGTCAACTCGGGCGCGAAGCCGTGCAGCACGTGGAAGATCTTCACGACGCGCCCTCCCGCGCCGGCGAGAAGCGCTCGACGTCTCGAACGGTGACGCGGCGACCGAAGACTCCGGCGAGGATGCCGCGCCCCTTGGCCAGCGCAGCGCGCACCCCGGTGCCGGACACGAAAGTCAAAGGCCAGAGCAGCACTTCGAACAGCAAGAACGCGAGCCAGCCGAGGAGCGTGCCGTGCTGACGGAGGTAGCGCACGGTATTGACGGCCATCATGTACTTGCGCAGCGGCGACCGCCCGCCTCCCGACGACGCGCTGACGTCGTGCACGACCTGCACCCACGGCAGCCAGACGATCTTGTGTCCGGCCGCGCGCAGCCGCGCGCCGAGGTCGACGTCTTCCCAATACATGAAGTACGACTCGTCGAGGTAGCCGGCATCCTTCAGCGGCTCCGGCCGGAACAGCGCGCACGCGCCCGGCAGGAACTCGACGGATTCGGGGCCGTGATCCGTCGGCGCCGGCTCCCCGCCCTGGTTGTGCAAGAACACGAGATTCGGCCGGAACGCGACGCCACCACCCTGACTCCACGCGCGCCCGCGCGGATCCGCGATCGTCGGGCCGACCGCGGCGATCGCGCCGTCGTTCTCGAGAGTCGCGACGAGCGGCGCGAGGAAGCCCTCGGGCAACCGCACGTCGTTGTTCAGGAAGAGCACGTAGTCCGCCTCGATACCCTCCGCCCACACGATCCCGCGATTGACGGCCGCGCAGTAGCCGATGTTGTCGTCCAGCGCGAGAAGCTCGGCGCAGGCGCTCGCCCCGGCCGCGGCGCGCAGCCGTTCCGCCGAGTCGTCGCCCGAACCGTTGTCGATCAGCAGCACCCGCAGCGACTCGTAGCCGCACCGCTCGAGATCCTCGAGCACCTGCAGCGTCGCGCCGGGCAACCGCCAGTTCAACACGAGCGCAGCGACGACGGGCTCAGCCACACAGACCTCGCACGCAGGACCAGTAGACGCCGAAGAAGCGGTCGGAGCTCCGCCGCAGCCACGCCTTGAAGCCGCGATCCGCCAGGCCCGGATTCGGGGTCATCGGCGCCGCGCACAGCAGCTGCCGATCCGGCACCGAACGCAGCCGCTGCACCGGGCGCCGTCGCCGCACGACCGACGGCCATTGGAACAGCGCGGCGAAGTGTCCGCGCAGCGCCGCGAACACGTGGCCGCGACTCGCCGCGAAGCCCGTGTAGAGGAACGCGTACGCCAACTGCGCGGGCAGCGTCAGCACGAACGTGCGCCAGCGCATGCACGCGCCGAGCACGAACCAACGGTTGCGGCAGTGCAGGTAGGTGCGGCGCGCGGGATACGGCGCGTCCGCACTCCGCATAGACAACCCGACGGTGCCCCCGAGGTGCCGACAGAGTGCATCCGGGACGAGATGCACCTCATGCCCGCACATGCGGAGACGCCAGCTGAACTCGTTGTCCTCGTACAGGATGAACATCTTCTCGTCGAAGCCACCGACCTCCCGGTAGACACTGCGACGCGTCAGGAAGCACAGCGCGATGCCGGCGCCGACCGCACCGTCCGGTCGATCCGCAGCTTCGAGCGGCCGCAGCCAGTTGTGCAGCACGAGTGTGCCGAGGAAGTGGAGGTCCGCGTGATCGTAGTGCACGGTCGTCGCGTCGTCGCCACACAGGCTGCGCGCCTGGACCATCGCGGCGCGGTCGTGCGCGTCGTAGCGGGCACGCAAGGCCGCGAGAGCCCCCCGCTGCAAGACGACGTCATTGTCGATCAGCAGGCAGCACTCGTGGCTGGCGGCCTCGACGCCGACGTTCCGCGCCCGGGCAGGACCATGATTCCCGCCCGCATCGACGATTTCGACATCCGGGTAGCGCTCGGCGACGAACTCGCGAGAGCCATCGTCACTGCGATTGTCGACGAGAAGAATCTCGGCGGGCGCGGGCTCCTGCGCGAGCAGTGCGTCGATGCACTCCTCGATGTATTCACGCCCGTTCCAGTTGACGACGATCGCACTAATCACGCCGCGCGGGATCCTACAGCTTTACCTCGTAAACGTAACCGTTCCGGTTCCCGTCCCCGGGTCTCGGAATCTCTACGCCATCGACTACGCTGACGGGATCTCGTGAGCCTGCAAGACCTCAAGATCGACCGCGCGCCGAAACGCCCATCGCGTCGGCGCGGCAACCCGTGGATTGGGCGCGGAATCGTGCTGGCCGTGATCGCCGGTCTCGGCTGGCTGTTCTGGCCGCCGATTTCGCGTTCGCTCGATCGCCTCACTCTCCCGGTCGTCCAGACCGTCCGCGTGACGGAGACCCATCCCGCGAGTCTCGGTGCCGTCCGTGGCGCGGCGGCGAACGGCTACATCGTCGCGGCCCGCCGCGCGGCGCTTTCCGCCGACACTCCCGGGCGCATCATCGAACTGCGCGTGACGGAAGGCTCGGTCGTCGCCAAGGACGATGTCGTCGCCCGGCTGTTCTCCGACGAGCTCGAAGCCGCCGTCGACCGCGCGCGCGCCGATCTCGGCAGCCGCGCGGCGCAGGTCGAGAGCGCGACGGCCCGCGTCGACTCGGCGCGGGCGACCAAGCTCACGCGCGAGCGCAACCGCGAAGCCGCGGCCGCTCAGCTCGACGACGCCAAGGCGGCCCGCCAGCTCGCCGAGACCCAGCTCGCCCGCGAACAGCAGCTCCTCGACGAAGGGATCTCGTCCCAGGATCAGCTCGACGCGCAGCGCGAGCGCGCGGACAGAGCCAAGGCTCAAGTCACGGTGATGACCGCACGGCTCCGCGCCGCCGAAGCATCCGTAACCGACGCCGACCACCTCGAGAACGTCGCCAAGGCGGACCTCTCCGTCGCAACCGCAGCCGTCGACATCGCGACCGCCGCGCTCAAGCAGAGCGAAGCCACGCTGTCCAAGACCTACGTGCGCGCCCCGTTCGACGGCGTCGTCGTCCTCAAGGACGCCGAAGTCGGCGAAGTCGTGTCGCCGAACTCGCAAGGCGGCTCGAACGCGCGCGGTTCGGTCTGCACGATGGTCGACCTCGACTCGCTCGAGGTGCAGGCCGACGTCGCCGAGCGGAGCCTCAGCCGCGTGTCGGTCGGCGCTCCCGCCAACATCTACCTCGACGCGTTTCCCGATCGGGTCTACCCCGGCCGCGTCGACCGGATCTGGCCGACCGCTGATCGGCAGAAGTCCACGGTCGAGGTCCGCGTCGCGTTCGACGAGAGAGACCGCGACCTGCGGCCCGACATGAGCGCGCGCGTCGTGTTCCTCGAAGAGCGCGTCGAGACCGATGCCGCGGCCCCACCCCGCATCGTGATCCCCGAAGAGTGCATCGTGCAGATCGACGGCCGCTCCGGCGCGTTCGTCGTCGAGCGTGACAGCGTGCGCTTCGTCACGCTCGAACTCGGCCCCCGGCGCGGCACCCGCGTCACGGTCGAAGACGGGCTCACGCCGGGGCAGGACGTCGTGCGCAAGCCACCCTCCCACCTCCAAGACGGCGACCGTGTCCGCCGCGAAGACCAGCAATGACCGAGAATCAGATCGAGCTGCGCGGCGTGCGCCGCTCTTACGAACGTGGCGGCGAACGCCTCGACGTGCTGCAAGGTCTCGACCTGACGATGGCCACAGGCAGCTTCCATGCGCTCATGGGCCCGTCCGGATCCGGCAAGACGACGCTGCTCAACCTGATCGGCGGCCTCGACCAACCCGACGCCGGGGAAGTCTTCGTCTGCGGCGAGGACCTCGCCAGACTCTCGAATCAGGAGCTCGCTCAGTGGCGCGCCGACCACGTCGGCTTCGTCTTCCAGGGCTTCAACCTGTTGCCCGTGCTCACGGCCCGCGAGAACGTCGAGCTGCCGCTGCAGCTCACTCCGCTCTCGCGCGCAGACCGTCGCGCGCAGGCGGAGCGCGCGCTCGAACTCGTCGGCCTGACCGAGCGCATGACGCACAAGCCGTCCGAGCTGTCCGGGGGCCAAGAGCAGCGCGTCGCCATCGCTCGCGCGATCGCGATGGATCCCGACCTCATCCTCGCCGACGAACCGACCGGGGACCTCGACCGTGCGGCCGCCGAACAGGTGCTCGAGTTGTTGGGCCAGCTCAATCGCGAACTCGGCAAGACGATCCTGATGGTCACGCACGACCCCGCCGCCGCCGAGCACGCGAGCCACGTCGTCCACCTCGACAAGGGGCGTCTCGAGTCGATCACGAAGAACCCCGAGCGCGTGCGGAGCGAAGCCTGATGTTGCGACTCGTGTTGCGCAACCTGCTCGCGCACAAGACGCGCAGCGCGCTGACGATGTGCTCGATGGCGTTCGCGGTGTGCCTGATGTGCATCCTGCAGGCCAGCCTGATCGGCCTCGAGTCCGCGGTGACGAACGCGGCGGTCAACCGCCTGTGGATCCAGTCGGCCGTCAGCCTCTTCGTCCCGCTGCCGATGAGCTACGAGGCGAAGATCGAATCGGTCGCGGGCGTCGAGCACGCGTGCAAGTTCCAGTGGTTCGGCGGGATCTACCAAGACGAGTCGAACTTCTTCGCTCAGTTCGGGATTGATCCGGACTCGTTCCAGGACTGCTACCCCGAACTCGAGATCGTCGAGGGCTCGTACGAGGCGTTCGCACAGAACCGCCGCGGCTGCATCATCGGCGAGGGGCTCGCCGAGAAGTACGGATTCGCGCTCGGCGACACGGTCCCGATCATCGGCACGATCTTCCCCCGCACCGGCGGCGGCGCGTGGGAATTCGTCGTCGAGGCGATCTACCGACCGCGCACGACGGCGATGGACCGCGTGACGATGTACTTCGATTTCGCGTATCTCGAAGAAGCGCTGCGCGCGGGTGACTCCCGGGGCGCGCAGGGCGTGGGAGTGTTCCTCGCCAAGCTGGACGACGATGCCGACCCAACGGAAGCCATGGGCGCCATCGACGGCTTCTTCGAGAATGGGCCGCAGCGCGTGCAGACCACCACCGAAGCCGAGTTCGGCCGGCAGTTCCTGTCGATGCTCGGCAACGTGCCGGCGATGCTCGCCGCGGTCGGCGGCGCCGTGCTGTTCGCGATCTTCTTCGCCGTGCTCAACACGATGCTGGCCGCCGGGCGCGAGCGTATGCGCGCCGTCGGCATCCTCAAGGCGATGGGCTTCCGCAACGGCTTCGTGTTCTCGACGCTGCTCGTCGAGTCGCTCGTGCTCTGCACGGCAGGAGCAGCGATCGGACTCGGCATCAGCATCGGCCTCGAGGGCGGGCTGCAGTCCGCGTTCGCCGGGATGATCCAGAGCTTCGAGATCAGCAGCCAGGTCGCGCTCGGCAGCCTGGTGATCGCGATCGTCATCGGCACGGTCGCCGGCATCGCACCGGGTCGGTCCGCCGCACGCGTCTCGACGATCCAAGCCCTGAGGACACAGGCATGACGATGGTCCCGATGAGCTACACGTTCCGCAGCCTGTTCGTGCGGAAGAGCTCCACCGTGCTGACGACGCTCAGCATCGGCGCGACGGTCGCCGTGCTCGCGTTCATGCTGTGCCTGCAGCAGGGCTTCCAGACGATGTTCGTCGATCGCGGCAGCGAGGAGCTGGCGATCTTCATGCGTCCGGGCGCGACGTCCGAGGGGCAGAGCGCGTTTCCCCGCAGCCGCTCCGACATCCTCATCAAGGAGACGCCGGAGATCGCGCAGGACGAGGACGGCAAGCCGATGGGCTCCGCCGAGGTCTACCTCGCCATCCGACGCTTCAAGGTCGACGGCGGCGAGACGAACGTCCCGTTCCGCGGCGTCGACCCGATGACGTTCGCGCTTCATGGCGATGAGCTGAAGATGACCGAAGGTCGCCGCTTCGAGGTCGGCGCGGACGAACTGATCGTCGGCAAGTCGCTGACCGAGCGATTCGTCGACTGCGCCGTCGGGGACACGATGGTCGTCAACGTCACGCCGTTCCGCGTCGTCGGAATCTTCGAGGGCAAGGGCAACCAGAATTCGGAGATCTGGGGCGACTCGAACCGCCTGATGGAAGCGCTCGAGCGGCGCAACCTGTCGCGAGTCGTCGCAAAGCTCAAGCCAGGCACCGACATCGAGGCTCTGGCAGACCGCCTCTCCAAGGACAAGCGCGTGCCGGCCAAGGTGCAAACCGAGCGGGAATACCTGTCGAGCCAGACGACGACGCTGTCCGCGACGTTTTTCATCCTGGGCGGCCTGCTCGGCGGCATTATGGGCATCGCGGCGATCTTCACGGGCACGAACGCAATGTTCTCGCAGATCGCCGCGCGCACCCACGAGATCGGCGTGTTGCTCTCGATGGGCTTCCGTCCGTTCGCGATCTTCTTCGCGTTCCTGTTCGAAGCGATGCTGCTCGGCCTCGCGGGCGGACTGTTCGGGTGCTTGTTGGTCCTGCCGCTGAACGGGATGCAAACCGGCACGATGAACGCGAAGACGTTCAGCGAGTCGGTGTTCGCGTTCCAGATGACGCCGACGGTGCTGATTGCGGCGGTGGGGTTTGCGCTGGTGCTGGGGTTCGTCGGCGGGGCGATTCCCGCGCTGAAGGCGGCGCGGATGAGTCCGACGGTGGCGCTGCGGCGGCGGTAGCGGGCGCGGGCCCGCGCCCCTCACTCCCGCCCCCCTCACTCCCGCACCAGAATCACCGGCAGCATCGCCCGCGGCCGCCGCCCACCATCCTGAAACTCACTCTCCTCGATCGTCCGCTCCACGGCGGTGTACCCCACCGCCTCCACGCGCACGACAAGCCGCTGTTTTCTGCCGCGCATGTCGACCCCGGTGATCAAGCCCGGCCGCGTGCCCGTCGACCCCGTCCGATCGAACGAACTCACGCTGACGGTGACGTTCGGCATCTTGATGCCTTCGGCGACCTCGACCTCTTCACCGGGAGTCAGCGTCGCCTCGCCGAGCCAGGTGCCGCTCTCCGTCTTCAGCGTGACCTTCGTCTCGACGTCGATTGGCCAGAGGTCGTCGCGTTCGAGCACGTTTGACTCCCATTTCCGGGACGGCTTCCCTTCGTAGATCGAGAGATCGGCATCCGAGGACGCACAGAACACCGCGAGCATCACGTCCGCGAGTTCCGGCGTCGCGCCGATGGTGATCGCGACCGGATCGAGAGGCGGCTCGACGAGGTCGAGGAACTCCTCGTGCACCGCGTCGACGCCACGCTGCCGCACCTGGATCCGGAGACGCCGCGCCGGGAGGCCGCTGAGCTTGACCCGTCCGTCGCGCAAGTCCGCCGAGTTGCTGCGAGAGTTCTGACCCGACTCGACCCACACCGCGGAGTCGTCGGGACGCAACACGCGCACGTCGCCTTGGACCGGCCGCCCCACCGAATCGCGCACGATCACCTCGACGTCGCGCCGCGGAAACACCTCGATGTGAATCGCGTTCGCGGCGTCCGTAGCCTCGACCATCGGCGTGCGAGCCTCCGCGTATCCCGCCACCTCCGCGGAAAGATACAGACGCTCTCGATCCACGCCCTCGATCCGGAAGTCGCCGTCCGCACCGTCGTAGTCGTGGTGATGCCCGGTCCAGCTCCCTTCGCTGCGCTCCTGCCACAGGACGATCGTACCCTCGGTCAGCGGCTCGCCCGTCAACCCGTCGGTCACCCGGCCGTGGACCGCAATCCGACTGCTGGTCGCGCTGTCGAGCAGCACTTCGACCGGCGCCTGACCGGAACGCACCGTGAGGTCGGTCGCGAGCCCGGCGTCCGTCGGATGGCTCACGGTGAGCTCGAACTCACCTTCGTAGAACCGCGGGAACTCGAAGGTTCCATCATCACCGGAGACCGTCTCTTCCTGGTCGTGCGACCACTCCCAGGTCGGCACGCCACCGAACGAGTAGCCGGGCTTGACGCGGCGATCGCCAACGGCCAGCACCTTGGCGCCGGCGACCGCGTTGCCCCCGGCGTCGACGACGCGTCCGCGCAGCGGCGCCGGCCGCTCGAGGTTCACGAGCACGCGTTCGAGGTTCCGCGGCAGCGGCTGCAGCGCGAAGATCGCCGACTCCGAATCGGAGACGCGGAGATAGGACGCATCCCGCAGCTCCGCGCCGACGATGCGGAACGCGCCGCTCTCGTCGCAGGTCGCGCGACGGACCGGATAGTCGTTCAGCTTCACGAGCGCGCCGACAGCCGGAGACCCATCGGCTCGGAACACGTGCCCGGCGATCGTCTCACCCGCCTCGAGCCGCAGTTCGAGATCACCATCCTGCGGCTTGTGGCGAACGCGCAGCATCGGGTGCGACGGGTGCTGCACCTCCCACAGGTATCGATGCGACGCGATCGCGCGCACCGCGAAGCGACCGTCGTCGCCGGTCGTCGTCTGCAGGAACACCGGCCGCTTCTTGTAGGCACCGGGGGTCGCCATCTTGTCGCGCTCCGAAGAGGACGAGCCGCGGTGCGTACCGAGCTCGAATCCGGCGATCGGGTCACCCTTCGCGTCGAGCAACACACCCTCCTGCACGATCGTCGGCGAGAGCTCCAGCACGAGCCCGTCGACCCGATCGCGCGCGTCGACCTTCAACGCGACTCGCGTGATGCACTCGAGGTCGTCGAGTTCCGCACTGATCATCAGCTCGTCGCCGGAAACATCGAGTTCGAAGGTCCCGTCGGCACGCGCCGTCGTCCCGTAGTGCGGAGGCGGATCGAATCGACCGTCGATCTTGGTCGTCACGTAGACCGCGCCGCGCCACGCCAGGACTTCCGCGTTGCCGATGAACGCACCGGCTTCGTCGACGACGCGTCCGGTCAGCACGATTTCCGGGCCGGAGTCGGTGGCGGCGGCTTCCGGCTCTACGTCGCTGCGGACCGGATTGGCAGTCGCGTCTTCCGCTTCGGACTCCGCAGCCTCCTCCGACGGCTCCGCCGTCATCGCGGTGGGCGTCGCGTCCGGCGAAGTCCCCGACGGATCGACGTCCCTCGTCGTCATCCACCACACGAACCAAGCCAACGGCACCACTGCGGCCACCAATCCCAACACCTTCTTCATCACGATCATTCCTCCGAACCAAGTCGTCGTTGTCGTGATGACGCGCCGCGATGCGGACTGCACGATCGCCGCACGCACGGCGGCGATCCCCGAGCTCGGCAACAGTCCCGCGATCAAGCCGGCCAAACCGACCGGCAGCAGGTCCCGTAGCTTCTCGAGTCCACGCACGATCTGCGTGCGCACCGTGCCGCCCGGACGTTCCAGCGTCGTCGCGATCTCGGCGGCCGACAGGCCGTGCACGAGATAGAGCTGGAGCACCGGCCGGTAGGCCTCGGGCAGCTGCGCGATCGCCTCGTCGACCTCGCGGTCGAGCTCCTCGCGCTGCGCGTGCTCGAGCGGATCGAGCTCTTCCGGCTCCGGAATCCGGCGCGGGTCCGGGCGACGCCGCGCGCGACGATGCGCGAGACGTGCCTGGTTGCGCAGGATGCCGGTCAACCAAGGCAGCACCGGCTGGCGCTGATCGAACGACTCGGCACCTTCGAGCGCCGCGAGAAAAGTCGCCTGGATCAGGTCGTCCGCCGTCGCGGCGTCGCGCACGAGGTGGCGCGCGACGCGCCGCAACGATTCGACCGTCGCATCGAACAGCGCGGCGACCGCGTTCGGGTCACCACTGCGGAGGTAGCGCGCGAAGGCGCGATCCGCGTCGTCAGGTCGGGTCGTCAGCGGGGACTTCGTCATCACAACCGCGGTTTGCCCGCGGCGTCGGATCTGCTACATCGCACGGAGGAGTTTTCTGCCATGCATCCTAACCGATTGCTCAACAGAAACTTGCGACTCAACCAGTCGCCGTCGACGGGGACCGCTAGTGTCCTTGGTCTGAAGTCCGTAGCGAAAGTAGCCGTGTCAGTCGATTCGCTCGGAAGGCGCTGCGACGACACGGTTTGTCAGTGGACAAGTTGAGGAGCAGCAACGCAGCGAGCGGGTCGAATGGCCGGT
>JANQJF010000006.1 GCA_028281765.1 Planctomycetota bacterium
GAGTTCGAGACTCAGGGGGCAAATGGTGGCTCCCGGCAGGTCGCCGGACCAGTCAGAGCCTACGAGGTAGGACCTGGCTGGTCCTCAACAGGTACAGGGTCAGCCGTCAGGCGTGAGGTCTTCGGAGGGAAGAAGGGGAGCGAGTAGGAGCCCCGAACAGTGACTGAACGGGGCTTCCGTTGCGGGTGTTGGTCACGCCCATTCAGACGAGAGGACTTCCCACCGACATGCACCGCCAGTCTTCGGTTGAATCTCTGCTCTCCAGAGTTGGTGTTGGTTGGGATCGGTGCTCACGAACGAGATGTTGAGCTCAGTCTGTGACCCTGGCTTGATCGTGAACGTCTTGGCAGGCGGACTGCCCGTGCCGAGGTGTGTGTGGACTTCGGTGTCTCCTCCGAAACTGAGCACGCGGATCAGCGCGCGGAACTCTCCGTTCGGAGGAATCCAGGCATGAACAGCTTCGTCGGATCCTGAGTCAAGATAGCCAGACGATAGATCGGAATCAGACATCTACTTCTCCATGGGTCTAAGGGTTTCAGGCGAGTGAACAGCGCGTCGACTCGTGAATCGCAGCGGCTGTTCGTGACTACTTGCGACGAACCATCAGGGCGAACTGTTGTTGGTTCGCTGTGTCAGAAAGGCTGATGAAGTTGTCACGCACACGCCCGATCCCGGCGGGCGACCATTCGATAGCGGCGGCTCTGGATCCAGATCGAGTGCCCGTCCAGAAGTGTGCGCGGGATGGAAGTGTGATGGGTGGCTGGTTTGGCAGCTCCAAGACGAGTCCCGTTTCAGCGCGGATCACATGCGCGTAGCCGAGCATGCGTTCAGCTTGATCAACATCAGGAAGCGACCAGCCTCGCTCCTCGACCGTTTCAAGTGCTTTCGCCCAAGTCAGATGCATGGGACGACCCTGCCCGTCCACGAGCAGTGCCCATTCGAGCTGTGTTCCACGTGCTGCGTCTTGCACTGACTCGTCACCGTGCGCGCGTGGAACGAGTAGGAAGGCGGCGACAGTGACGATGGCAAGCATGATGGCGACCCTGATCCTGCGGAAGCGGAGGCGGGTGAACGACCTGTTTGGTCTCTGCTGGGAACTACGGCCCCGAGGCGGCGAGTCTTCACCGCCATCACGTTTCGAAAGGCCTTTCGAAAGGGGGGTGCTGCCAGCGCTGGCCTTCGAAGGGTACTGCGCCGGTTCGGTCAGGGAGGGCTGGTCGCGACACGTGGAGTCCGGGATCGGTGAGGGCGCAGGATCCGGGGGGCGCAAGAATTCGCGCCACGAATCACAGCGCTGATCGAAGCCCAGGTAGTACAAGGCCTTGACGACCACGACTGCAGACACGGATCGACCCTCAAGGCAGCTTCGAAACGCGTAGTCTGCCTTGTTGAGCGTTGCTTTGCCCCGTACGACCCAGGGCGGTGGAGATTGGATCAGAGCCTCCGCTCTGAGGCGCGCGAAACGCTCAGCGCATGGGCGTACTCGTTCGGCCTGGTCGGTTCTGGTGGGGAGTACTTGCCGAATGAAATCCCCGAGACTCGGAGGGCGCTGATCGTCCTGCATGATCTGACTCCTCGTGACCATGGCACACGCACGCCGGGCCGGTCATCAGCGCACGCGCTGCCTTCTTGCGTTCAAACAGTAAGCACCCGGTAGCCAACACAACGCGACTTACGTCGACGGTGGCGAGCGGTACTCAGCTCCGCGCCGCGGACCAAGCTGGTGGAGTGAGAACGCGCGGGTCGTCACCGGCAGCGATTCGCCGAATGACGTCTTCAAGATACTCGAGGGGATCGACCTTGAGTTCGATGCATCCGCCGATGACCGAGTAGATCGCGGCGGCCCGTTCACCGCCCGCGTCGCTGCCGGCGAACATCCAGTTCTTTCGACCGATCGCGACCTGTCGAATCGCACGCTCGGTCCGATTGTTATCGAGGGCGAGGCGGCCGTCCTCGACGAAGCGAGACAGCGCGTCCCACTGATTGAGCGTGTAACTCACTGCCTTTCCAATCGGGCTCTTCGGCAAGACAGAGCTCTTCAAGCTCTTGAGCCATGGCCGGAGCATCTCCAGCAGCGGTCTTGACTCCTGCTGTCTGAGCTGCCGTCGAGCATCGACGTCGAAGTCGGCTTTCGTCGCATCGGCTTCGAACTGGTACAGGCTACGAATGGCCGCGATTGCGTACTTCGCTGGCTCGGGAGCGGTAGCCAGTGCCTTGAAGAACCGGCGACGTGCGTGCGCCCAACATCCGACCTCGGCCACGCGTGATCTGCGAAACAGCGCGTCGTAACCGGAGTAGGCGTCCGCCTGCACGTAGCCTTCGTACTTGCCGAAGAATTCCAGTGGTCCGTCCCGACTGCGACCCTTCGTGTAGCGAAACACGACGTCACCGGGCTCACCGAGATACGCCCAGAGGAAGCCCTTACGGCTCCCCTTCGGGTGACTCCGATCCTGAACGCAGATCGGTGTGTCATCGGTCGAAACGATCGGCGCATCGAGGATCTCTTCGCGAGTCGCCTCGACAACGGGAGTCAACAGCGCCGCTACGTCTCGCACCCAATCGACCATGGTCGATTCGGCGATGTCGACGCCTTGGCGCATGTAGATGCCGTGCTGGCGATGGAGCGGCAGGTGATCCTTGTACTTCGCGGTCACGATCTGGGCGAGCAAGCTCGCACCCGCCATACCCTTCGCAATCGGTCGAGGAGGAAGCTCTGGTGTGACGACGCCCTGCTCCTCGTGCTTCTTGCACGCATACTTCTTTCGAGCGATCTCCCTCACGAAGAACGACGCCGGTCGATACTCGAGCTCTTCGGTGATGTCTTCACCGATCTCTTGCATGACGTCACCGCATTGGCAACGCCGCTCGTCCTCGGCGACTTCGATCACCTCCCGTTTGCGGGGAAGGTCGTCGCGGACGCGCTTCACACCACGACGTCGACGAGGCTTGTTCCTGAGCGGATCGATATCGGGCTCTTCGTCGTCTGGTGCCTCGTCGACGAACGGTGGTTTCTCCGGCTCATTCTCGTCGCCGGGAAACGGCAACTCGGGATGATCGACGAAGCGCTCGCGACGGCGGTCGAAGAAGTAGCGCTTCAACGCCTCGATTTGCGCGGCGAGATCGGTAGCGCGCTCGGTGAGCTCGGCAAGCTCACGAATCCGCGCACGAAGGTCTTCGTTTTCGCGCGCAACATCTGCGTCGCCTGACATCCCAACCGCCACTATGCGGAAGAAGACGTGGCGGTCGATCGTGTTTCACTCTTTCCCGAAAACCATCGACGCCGCTGCGCGCTTCGCACGTCGATGCCACCAAGTAGCGCAGCGAGTTCGGCTGCGGTCATTCGAATCGGTGAATGTCCCTCGTCTGCCGCAACAGGCCAAGCGAACGTGCCCTTCTCGAGTCGCTTGTGCAGCAGCCAGAACCCGGAGCTCTCCCAGTACAGGAACTTGATTCGATTGCGTCGACGATTGCAGAACCCGAACAAATGACCACTGAACGGATCGAGTTCGAGTACGTGCTCGACTGCTGCAGCGAGCCCGTCGATTTGCTTGCGCATGTCCGTCGCGCCACGCGCGAGGTAGATGCGAATCGATGGCGGCAGGCTCAGCACGATCGAATCACCTGGATTACCCGAGTCAGCTCACGCTCATCGAACCCGCCGGTCACATGGATCATCACGTCGGCGATCTCGAGTTCGATTGACGTCCGCCTCTCAACCGCGCCCGTGACCTCGACTGGAACCAGCGCGGCGCTCGCGGTACTCGATGGTTGG
>JANQJF010000018.1 GCA_028281765.1 Planctomycetota bacterium
CGCAAGGCGCTGCGACGACACGGCTTGTCAGTGGACAAGTTGAGGAGCAGCAACGCAGCGAGCGGGTCGAATGGCCGGTTACTTATGATGCGGACTTTCGGACGCGGGGCACTAGCGCGGCGGACTCGCGACGCCTGTCGCGCCCGGCGCGGCGACACCGGGTGCGCCCTCGTACTCCGGCGCGGCGCTCGGCTTCGCGACGTCGTCGATCGAACGGGACGCGCGCTCGCGCAGTGTCGTGATGCGCTCGAAGAACGCGATGCCGTCGGTCGTCGCATCGTCGTATCGCCACGCCAGCAGCGCGCGCGCGCCGAGGCCGGGGCGGCGCTCGGTCGACAGGACGCGACTCGTGAGTTCGTCGCCGGCCACTTCGCTGCAGCGTTGCAGCGCGAAGCGAGCGATCGCGGCGTCGCTCCCTGTGGCGTCCGGCAGGAAGCGCGCGAGGATGCGGAGGCCGACCGCGGGATCGCCGAAGCGGACGGTGTCCTCGGCGAGCATGGCGACTTCGCCGGGTGTCGAGGTGGCGCCGAGCTCGCTGATACCGAGGGCGAACGCCGTCCGGTGGTCTCCGCGCGCGCGCTCGAGTCCGCATCGGACCTCGATCGCGCGCAGAGCCGGGTCGTCGCCGTGCATGCTGCGGGTGCTCCACGCGCGCGCGGCCGCGGGGTCACCCGCGGCCAGGTACGTCCGCGCGATCTCGAGTTCGGTGTAGCTCCGGTCGCCGGCCGCGAGCACGTCATGAGCGCGCTGCGCCCGTCGCGACAAGGCGCGCGCCACCAGGCCGAGTGACTCGGACTCGGCGAGATACCGCCACTGCCGGGCCGCGTCGTCCACGCGTGCGAGACGCTCGTCGAGCCGCGCCAGTCGAGCGCGGAGCACGAGGCAGGACGGCGCGTGCGCGACGGCTTGTTCGAGTTCGTGGCGGGCGGCCGGCAGGCGGCCCGCGTCTTCGTGCTCGACGCTCGCCCGCACGCGCGCCGGCACCGACAGCTGTCGATGGTGCGGGCAGCAGTCGTCGAATGCGAGCGTGCCGTCCGTGCGCAGCGCGCGTTCGAGCGCGTGTAGCGCGCGTTCGATGTGGCCGAGCATGCGCTGCTCTCGCAGGCCGCCCTGCACCGACAGCTCGAGGTGGCAGTGCAGGTCGCCGATCGGTCGGATCGACGCGTGCAGCTCGATCGGGCCGCTCTGCGCGCGCGTCGCGACTTCGATCGGTTCGAACGGCATGCGCGCGAGACGCGGATAGCGCCCGTGAATGCGGATCGTCGGGGGCGCGATCCGACCGTTCATGCCGACCCGAATCGTCGTGTCGCCGGAGAACTCGACTTCGTATCCGTCGGCGGTGCGAATCACCGGCGCGCCCGCGTGCTCGGGGAGCGGGTCCGCGTTCCGGAACGACTCCCGTCCCACGTCGGCGATCAGCCAGGCGACCATCGTCGCGGGCGCCGCGACTTCGCGCGTCAGCTGCGTGTCGACCGCGTGTGGATCGACGGCCTGGCATGCGCCGAGGGCGCCGCACAGCGCGACGATGCGGAGTGATTCGAATCTGTTCCCCATGCAAAGTGTCGTGTTTCCCGGCACGACGCGAGCGAAGTCCGCCCGACTGTCGATTCCGTCGACACCCGTAGGGCGCGCACTGAAGCGAAACTCGACACTCCGCCGGTGTTGTCGCGCAACGCGCGATGGGGCGGGTGATCCGGCTAACCCGGGTCGCTCACGGCGACGGCGAACGCCACCGCGTGCTCGTCGGTGTGGGAGAGGCTGAGGTGGACCCGGACGATGCCGAGGTCGGTCGCGATCTCCGCGGCCTTGCCGTGCAGCGTGACGCCGACCGCGCCCGATTCCTCGCGCGTGACCTCGACCGCTGCGAAGCCCACGCCGCTCGCCCAGCCGGTGCCCAGGCACTTCATGACGGCTTCCTTCGCGGCGAATCGGGCCGCGAACGACTCGACCGGCCGATTCTGGCTCTCGCAGTAGGCGCGCTCCGCCGGTGTGAACACCTTCTCGAGGAAGCGTGCTCCGGTCCGTTCGAGCGATCCGCGGATGCGTTCGAGCGCGACGAGATCCGTGCCGATTGCGACGATCATGTCTTCTCTGGGAGAGGTCGAGTCGGCATCCTATCGCCTGATCATGATCGAAATCCTCAGACGGAACTTCTGGGTCGCCGCGCTCCTCGCGCTGGTCGCCTGCAACTCCGAGACCCCGGAGAAGCCGACGAGCGACCCGGATCCGAACGACAAGCCCGAGAACCTGCCGACCGTCGGCGCCGACCCCCTGGGGGGCCCGACGGATGCGCCGAAGGAGACCGCGGCCGACTACCCGGACCTGAAGATCAAGACGCTCGTCGAAGGCGAGGGTGAGGTCATCGAGGACGGCACGAAGGTCAAAATCGAATACGCCGGTTTCCTGACCGACGGCAGCCAGTTCGACAGCAGCTACGGCAAGGACAAGCCGCTCGAGCTGCCGCTCGGCGGTGGCTCGGTGATCCGCGGCTGGCACCTCGGTTTGTCGGGCATGAAGCTCAACGAGAAGCGTCAGCTGACGATTCCGCCGGAGCTGGCCTACGGCAAGGGTGGTCGTCCGCCGAGCATCCCGCCGGATTCGACGCTGATCTTCCACGTGACGCTCGTCGAAGTCGTCGACGACGCCGAGAAGAACTGACGCGTTGGTCGCGCGCCGGCGATGGGGGGTGTGGGTCGGCTTGGCCGCCTGCGCCGCCTGCGCTGCGCCCGGTGAGGCCGTCGACGCGGCGGCGGCGGAACGCGTGCGCGCGCGACTGGCCCGACTGACGTCGCCCGAGTTCGGTGGCCGCGCGACCGGGACGTCCGGGGGCGCCGCGACGCGCGCGTTCTTGGTGCACGAATTCGAGGCTTTGGGTCTCCGGCCGCTCGACGGAACGTCGTTCGAGCACGCGTTCTCGGTGCGGGATCCCGCGCGCGGCGCGACCCCCGATTCCGAACGGACCCGGCTTGCGTTCGGCTCCTGGCAGGCCGAGCTCGGGGTCGACGCGGAACCGTTCGGATTCTGCTCCGAGGGAGACGCGCGGGGTCGCTGTGTGTTCGCCGGATACGGGGACTACGAGGGGCTGGACGTCGCGGGCGCCGTCGTCGTGTTGCTGCGCGGCGCGCCGGGCTGGCGAGCGCGCCGGCTCGATCCGGAATACCTGCGCACGATCTCGTTCGAGACGAAGATCGCGGAGGCGGGGCGGCGTGGCGCGCTCGCCGTGTTGATCGTCGATGACCAGCGGTCGGGGTCGGGTCCGATCGGTGCCGCGGCGCGCGCGCGCGGATTCGCGGAGCTGCCGGCCTTCTGGGTCACGCGCGAGGCGGCCGGGCGTCTGTGGCAGCGGGGTGCGCTCGGCGGGTCGCTCGAGGAGGCGCAGGACCGCGGGTGGCGCGGTCTGCTCGGCCCCGAGGTCGAATTCGCGGTTGGGTTTCGCGAACGCGCGGCGGCCGTGCGCACGGCGAATCTCGTCGGCGTCGTTCCGCCCGCCGTGCGAAGTGACGACGAGCGCTGGATCCTCGTGGGGGCGCATTTCGATCACCTCGGCCGCGGCGAGACTTCCCTGGTCGATCTGCGCCACCGCGATCGCCTGCACCCCGGAGCGGACGACAACGCGTCCGGGGTCGTGGCGCTGCTCGAGGTGGCTGCGCGTCTCGTCCGTGATCCCGTGCCCGAGTGCGGCGTGGCGTTCGTCGCGTTCGGCGCCGAAGAGCTCGGACTCGCCGGGTCGCGGGCGTTCGTGCGCGACAGCACGATTCCGCGCCGGTCGATCCGCGCGATGGTCAACCTCGAGATGCTCGGGCGGGTTGGCGAGAGCGGTCTCCGAATCGACGGGGTCGGCAGCGCGTCCGGTTGGGCGGCGCTGCTCGATCGCGCCGGCGCTCGGGAGGCGGCGCGCCGTTCGTACGCCTCGCCCCGATCGGACCACTGGCCGTTCCTGGTCGGGGGCGTGCCGGCCGTGGTTTTCCACAGCGGCGTGCCCGCGGAATACCACACCCCGGCAGACGTTGCGTCGCTCGTCGACGTCGCGGGCGTGTTGCGGGTGAGCGAGATCGTGGCGCGCCTCGTGCGCGAGATCGCATCTTCATCCGATCCGTTCGAGTTCGACACCCGGGTCCTGCGCGGCAGCTTCCTCGACCGCAAATGACCGCGGATGTGGATCTTGCGCCCGTGGACGCCTATACCACACGCACATGAACCGCAAGCTGATGACCCTTTGGCTGGGCATTCCGGCCGCGTTCGCATTCGGCGCCGGCGCCGCACTCGGCGACCGCGAGGCCGCGGCCGCCGCGCTCGAGAAGACGATCGCCGTGATCGACCTCGACAAGGCGCACCAGGCGTTCCCGCTGTGGATCGAACGGCGTGGCCAGCTCGAAGCCATGAACGATCGGTTCCGCAAGAAGGAGATCGATCTCAAGAAGGCGGCCGACGCGAAGGCGCACGCGTGCGAGGAGTACGAAAAGGGTTCGCAGGAGTACGACCAGCGCAAGTTCGAGGCGCAGATGGCGTACACGCACTGGGAAGAGCAGGCGAAGCTCTACGTCCAGTGGATCAACAAGGCGCAGGCCGAATACCACCTCGAGGTGCGCAAGAAGCTCCGCGAGGAGATCGCGCGTTTCGCGGAGCAGAAGGGCTACCGGCTCGTCCTGCGCAAGCGCAAGAACGACGGCAACCGGCTTCGCGATCAGATCGAGTCGAACCTCATCGAGGACGTGATCTACACCGCGGATGCGCTCGACGTGACGAAGCAGGTCATCGCGTTCTTGCAGGCGAACCCGGCCCCGAAGACGGGCCGCTGAACTCGAGAGCGAGTAGACTTGGGCACCGAATTGGCGAGCGCAGCGACACGAAACGGACACGGCGACACCGTCGGCCGGCAACAGCGCACTCTCGGCAGTAGCGTGACGTTTACCGGCGTCGGTCTGCACACGGGCCGCGAGACGAAGATGGAGCTCCGTCCTGCCGAGGACGGGGCCGGCATCACGTTCGTCCGCACCGATCTCGAAGGCGAGCCGGAAGTGCCGGTGTCGCCGAACTACATCAAGACCCGGGAGCGCCGGACCTGCCTGCATCACGGCAAGGCGGAGGTGTTCACCGTCGAGCACGTGCTCGCGGCCCTGGCCGCGCTGCAGATCGACAACGTCGAAGTGCACATCGACGGCGAGGAAGTGCCCGGCATGGACGGCTCGGCGAAGGAGTTCGCCGCCAAGATCCGGGACGCCGGCGTCAAGGAGCAGCGGGCTCCGCGCCGCCGCTACAAGGTCCGTGAGCCGGTCTACGTGCAGGATGGCGACGCGTCCCTCGTCGCGCTGCCGGGCAGCGGTTCTCTGACGATCGACTACAACCTCGACTTCCCCGACGGCGTCGGCGAGCTCAGCGAGCAGCGCCAGACCGTCCGCTTCGAAATGGACGCGCAGCGCTTCGTCGACGAGATCGCGGACGCGCGGACGTTCGTCTTCGAGCACGAGGTCGAGCAGCTCGTCGCGGCCGGTCTCGGCAAGGGCGCGAACTACCAGAACACGCTCGTCGTCGGGCCGCAGGGCGTCAAGGAGAACGAGTTTCGCAAGCAGGACGAACTCGCGCGCCACAAGGTGCTCGACCTGCTCGGCGACCTCTCGCTCCTCGCGACCGATCTCGACGCGCACATCATCGCGACGCGGTCCGGCCACGGGCTGAACATGAAGCTGGTGCAGGAAGTGCGCCAGCTCATGGAGGACGACGAGATGCGCGGCGAAGTCGCGCACGACACCGGCCTCGAGATCCGTGAGATCATCAACCTGCTGCCGCATCGCTACCCGTTCTTGCTGATCGACCGGGTCATCGAGCTCGATGGGTATCGCCGCGCGGTCGGCATCAAGAACGTCACGATCAACGAGCCGTTCTTCCAAGGGCACTGGCCGGGCGAGCCGATCATGCCCGGCGTGCTGCAGCTCGAGGCGATGGCCCAGCTGTCGGGCGTGCTGCTGCTCCGCAAGCTCGAGAACACCGGCAAGCTCGCGGTGCTCTGGAGCATCGACAAGGTCAAGCTGCGCGGCGCGGTGACGCCCGGAGATCAGCTCCGGATCGAAGTCGACACGATCCGCGCCAAGCCGAAGCTCGGCCACGTCCAGGCGCGCTGCAAGGTCGCGGGACAGCTCGTCGCCGAGGCGCAGTTCAAGTTCACGCTGATCGACGCGTGATTCGCGCCTGCGCGCGGGCGATCATCGCTTCCGCGCCGCTCGCATCGCGCGCACGGCCGCCGCGACTTTGACCTCCGCCTGCTTCAGCAGTCGCTCGAAGCGCGCCTCCTCGCTCGTGAGGCGGGTCTGGAGTCGATCCGCGTGATGGCAGAACGACAGGTCCTTGCGCCACCGCTGGCGTAGCGAGGCCAGCGTGCGGCGTGCCGATGCCGTCCGTCGCACGGCGGCGCGGAACAGCCGTCGCTGACCGAATGGGTCGTCCGTCTCGCTGGCCTTCCGCGCGAGCCTACCCGCCGCGTCCAGTCGTCGTCGCACGATCCCGAGCTTCGCGATGCGCGCGGCCGTGCGCTTCGCGGCCGCGCGCTGGGCTGCGGTCGTGCGCGGTCGGGAGCCCGACTCGCCGTGCAACGGACTGACGTTCATCGAGCCGAGTCCGGGCCCGATACCTTGGGTCGGAGAGGCCTCGAGTGCGAGTGCCGGCACACTCCACGCGAGGGACCACGCGCAAACCCGTGCGATGGTTGCTCGCATCGTGTCACCTCCTTCTCGACTAACCGCGGTCCGGCCTGGGGTTTCACGTTCGGTCGAAAATCACCGCTCGCGTCCGCCCGAGACTCGGAGCGGCGCCCGCGCTACGCTGCGCTCATGGACACGACACGGGTCGCCGTCATCGGCGCCGGACACCTCGGCAAGCACCACGCGCGGCTTCTCGCGGGCCTCGACGAGGCCGAGCTCGTCGCGGTCGTCGACGCGCAGGAGGACGTGGCCAAGGCCGTGGCTGCAGAGCACGGTGGCGAAGGGCTGACGGACCATGTCGGGCTCGGCGAGCGGATCGACGCCGCTTGCGTCGTCACGCCGACTGAGACGCATCGCCGCATCGCCGGGGATCTGTTGCGCGAGGGTGTCGACGTGCTCGTCGAGAAGCCCATCGCGCCCACGGAGGCCGATGGGCGCGCTCTCGTCGATTTGGCCAAGGAACACGGCCGCATCCTGCAGGTCGGCCATGTGGAGCGCTTCAACCCGGCGCTCGCGGCGATCCGAGAGCTCGGCTTCACGCCGCGCTACATCGAATCCCAGCGGCTCGCGCCGTTTTCGTTCCGCAGCGTCGACATCGGCGTCGTGCTCGACCTGATGGTGCACGACCTCGACATCGTGCGGGACCTGATCGGCAGCGAGGTGGCGTCTGTCGAGGCGTTCGGCGGCGCCGTGTTCACGCCGGCGGAGGACATGGCCACCGCGACCCTGAAGTTCGAGAACGGCGCCGTCGTGCAGCTCACGGCGAGTCGCATCGCGCTGAAGCCGATGCGGCGCATGCGCCTGTTCTCGTCCGACGGCTACGCGAGCCTCGACTTCCACGAGGCCAAGGGGACGTTGATTCGCAAGTCGGACAGCTGGGACTACGAGAAGCTCGACCTGACTTCCGTGGACACCAGCAAGATCGACGACCTCTGGAAGTTCGTGTTCGACGGGCTGTTGACCGTGCAGGAGCTCGAGTTGGATTCGGGCAATCCGCTGCGAGACGAGCTCGCGGCGTTCCTGAAGGCCGTGCGCGAACGCAGCCAGCCGGTCGTGACCGGCGAGGACGGCGTGCGTGCCGTCGCGCTCGCAGAGCGCGTGCTGAACGTGATCCGCGGCAATCGCTGGTAGCTCGGGCGGCATCCGCGCGCGCGGATGCGTTGTGGAAAACCTCGCTTCCCCGAGCGACGTCGAGGGATCCCCAGACGCGTGGGGTTGCGGTGGCGCGCGTTGTCAAGCGCCGATCCCGTGGGGCTTTCGCGGACTTCGCGTCGACCGGTCAGGGATTCTTCCGGTGGCCGTTGTCAGAGCGCGGAGGTGGACTATTCTGCACACCAGAGATGCACCGAGCTCTCGCGTTCGTGATCGCAACGTGAGGTCGAGGTGAACCGATGCTTTCGTCTTTGGGAGCCGATCCTGAGAGGATCGTGCGGTTCCGGGCGGCCACGGCCTGCCCATGAGCCGCCACCTCCGGGGGGCGCCCACTTAACACGATGGGTTCACCGGCCACACACTCTCGCGCACGGCGTCATGGGGGCTCGGTGCCTCTCGAATTCTGCCCCCCGCGCCGCTAACGTTGTCCGGTGACGACCCAGAGGCGGTTCTGCGGTCGCGACTACCGCGGAGTGCGGGCCGGGCGGGTCCCCTCCGCACACAGTTACGGAGGTGGAATCTGATGGGGCGATTGCTCGCTCTGCTCGCTCTGGGCGGGCTCGTTTGGTGGGGTTGGGACTTCTGGGCGGCGAAGACCGCGCAGGCGCACGACGACGGTGCATTCGTCGACGACGTCGTGGGGGACGAACAGCCCCTGCGCAAGGAGGCCGGCTCGGCGAAGCCCGAGGAGGCGCCAAGCGCCCCGGCCGCGGACGACGACCGCGTCGCGGCCTTCATCCAGAAGCTGCGCGACGGCGACGCACGGGCGGTCCAGAACGCGTTCGTCGCCTACGGCAAGATGCGCACGGAGGCGGATCGACGCCGCGTCGGCGGGGCCATCGCGGAGTTGGCGGCGGAAGCGTCGGTGGAGCGCGCAGCCGAGCTGCTGGGCACTTCGAACGCCTTCCTCCACACGGATCTCGGTCGCGCCCTCGCGCGAAAGGTCGCGGAACGCGCCCGGACCGAGTCGCCGCAGGTCGGCCTGCAGGTCTCGACGACGATCCTCGAAGCGGCCACGAACGGCCCGATCGCGGTGGGGGACGCGGATGCCAAGGGCGCCCTGAACGCCCTCTACGACAAGCACCGCCTACTGGTGCGCCGCGTCGTCTTCGATCCGGCCAACGCGGCGCGAGCCCGTCGCTACAAGGTGCAGCCCGGCGACTCGCTGGATCGCATCGCTCGGCGTTTCCGGGACAGCGAGCTCAAGCTGGCCAGCGGCACTCTGGCCCTCGTGAACCGCATCAAGAACCCGAATGCGCTCCGCGCAGGGCAGGTTCTGCGGGTTCCGATCGATCCGGTGCACTGCGTAGCGCGGAGGAGTAGCTACACGCTCCTGGTCTACCTGGGCGACGATCTCGTGCGGCTCTACTGGATGGCGCATGGCAAGGAGGGGCATGAGACCCCGGAAACGACCTTCGTCGTGGGGGACAAGATCCAGAACCCCGACTGGCCGCACCCGGACGGGCGCCTGATCCCGTTCGGCGACCCTGAGAACCCTCTCGGGCGCTACTTTGTCAAGTTCCAGCACGAGTCCTACACGGGCTTCGGGGCCCACGGGACGAACGAACCCGAAAGCATCGGTACCATGGCATCCCTGGGATGCCTGCGGCTTCTGCCGAACGACATCGAAGAATTCACGAACTTCGTTCCGAAGGGCTCGAAAGTCCTCGTTCAGTGACGATCACAAGTGCCTGTTTTGCAGTGGCTTGTGCACTTGTGGAGTAGTCGGGGAGAAGGCAGCGCGAATTTTTCGGATAGGTCGCTTGCGCCTTGGGCTCGACCCCGCTAACACTATCCGCCCCCCAGCACGGGGGTGAGCGGTTTGGCGCCGAACGGCGCCCCTCAGACTCGCTCTTTGACATTCTGGACGGCCTCGTTGATGTGTGTAAACACATGAGTCCAAGCCTGCTTCAGGCAACCACTTGCAGCGCCGCGAGGTGCTGAAGGTGCCTGAGGCATGGACTAAATTTAGCCTGCCGGGAGGTTTCCTTTCCTCCTGGTAGACGCGATGGACGAACCTGAATCGCTCGGGCGCAGTCGGCTGGCAACGGCCGGCGCCGACCGAGCAAGAATGCATTTCAAGTGAAGGGTTTGATCCTGGCTCAGAACGAACGTTGGCGGCGTGGATAAGGCATGCAAGTCGCGCGTGAAAGCGCCCTTCGGGGTGTGAGTAAAGCGGCGGACGGGTGAGTAACACGTAATCAAGCTGCCCTCGAGACAGGGATAACAGCGGGAAACTGCTGCTAATACCTGATAGTCCTAGCGGATCGCATGTTCTGCTAGGTAAAGATGGGGATCCTTCGGGACCTGTCACTCGAGGAGGCGATTGCGGCTTATCAGCTTGTTGGTGGGGTAATGGCTCACCAAGGCTACGACGGGTAGCAGGCCTGAGAGGGTGGTCTGTCACACTGGGACTGAGACACTGCCCAGACTCCTACGGGAGGCTGCAGTCGAGAATCTTCCGCAATGGGCGCAAGCCTGACGGAGCGACGCCGCGTGTAGGACGAAGGCCCTAGGGTTGTAAACTACTGTCACGAATTATGAAAGCGGTACCGTTAATAGCGTTGCTGTTGACGTAAGTTTGAAAGGAAGCACCGGCTAACTCTGTGCCAGCAGCCGCGGTAATACAGAGGGTGCAAACGTTGTTCGGAATCACTGGGCATAAAGCGCGCGTAG
>JANQJF010000046.1 GCA_028281765.1 Planctomycetota bacterium
CTAATCTACTCGGTGCTCGGCAGTCTGTTCAGCGGCGCTGGAGCGCGCCGGACCGAGCCCGCCGCAGCCGGGTAAGCTGGGACCAAGCCCTAGTGCTCCGCGTCCGAAGTCCGCATCAGGAGAAGCCGGCCATTCGACCCGCCCGCTGCGTTGCTGCTCCTCAACTTGTCCACTGACAAGCCGTGTCGGTGGACAAGTTGAGGAGCAGCAACGCAGCGGGCGGACCGTAGGGGCAGCGACATATGTGGCGAACATCGGCGACGCCACACTAACGCGCGACAACATCCGCAGCGCAGCGGAAGCCCGAGCAGACGTCGCGATACCCTTTGCTGGCTTTGATGTGAATCGTTGCGAGCCCGTATACCTCACACGTTTCACGCCAGCCGCCGCCCAGCACCCGGACATCGGAGCCGTCTCGCTCCGAAACGAACTCGGTCGCATTGCCCACCATCTGCACGACACCGAACCGGGAGGCCCCGTCCACGAACGAGTCGACCGGGACCGGTGCCGCACCCTTGCCCTCGGCGCAACTGCACCGGGCCCGGTCGAACTCGTCCCCCCACGGGTAGAACGCCATCTGGTCTGCGCGCGCAGCTCGGACCCACTCGGCCTTGGTCGGTAGCCGCTTGCCGGCCCACTTCGCGTACGCGTACGCATCGAACCAATCCACGCCGACGACCGGTTGATTGTCGTGGTTGAACGCGGACTCGTTCCAGTACTTCGGCGTGTGATCCTTGTCTTCTGGCTGGTCGTCCGCTCGGAACTCGGCGTCACCGTGCGCGCGAACGTGTTCCAAGAAATCGCGATACTGCTCGTTGCTGACCTCGAACTTGTCGATCCGAAACGCGGCAACCTGCGTGGTCTCAGGATCACCCAACAGTCGCCACAGCTGCTTGCCGCGAAGGAGTCGCGGGTCCACGGTCCGCGCCGCCTTGCCGCCGATGGCACTGGCGCGTCGAACCAAGCCCATGGTCCGCCCGGCCTCGCCGCCGAGCGTAACGGTAGCCCCGTGGATTCGAACCATGCCTTCAGGGCAATCACCCACGGCATCTCGAACGCAGCGGAATCCGACGTACGGCGCAGTGGTCATCCGATCCTCCGCGAACGACCTCACGAACACCAAAGACCTCAGTTCGGGAACCAAGCTCTCGGTCGAAGCCCCTCCGCAAGCCATGTAGAGCGCTCCGCGACGGGTGGAAGTCCACTCCTGGACTCCGCCGGCCATTCCACACGGCGCTCCCGGCCGAGGTGGCTGCCACACCGTCACCTTTGGAATCTCCTGGGACCGTAGGTGCGGGCCAGGAACGAACTCGTCACCCCACGGGTAGAGGAAACCGCGCTCGCTTCTCGCCGCGAACTCCCACTCGTCCTCCGTCGGCAATCGACAACCCCTCCATTTCGCATACGCATATGCGTCGAACCAAGAGATGGTGACCACCGGCTGATCGTCGTCGCCCGGTTGCCGGGGCTTGTGTGAGTACCCCCGTGGCTCATCGGGGTGACAGTGTTCGTGCCTGTCCCCGACCGAGTGCAAGAACTCGGCATACTGCGCATTGGTGACTTCGTATCGGTCGATGTCAAACGCCTCCAACGTAACGGATCGTGGTGGCGCATCGACTCGGCCGAAGATCCCTCCGAGGTTTCCTCGCCCGACGTTGTCGTCCGACTGCGTCCGCTTGTACGCCCGCAACCCACGCACCGTCGCGCTGTCATCAGGGAGACCCAAGAGAACCTCACCCGCGGGAATCTCGACCATCTCGCTCCGATCCGGAGGCGGCGTCCGTCCGCCCGACTCCTCCGCAAACCAAGACCACCACCCCCACAACGAAGCCACCAGCACAACAGCACTGATTCCCCACAGCAGCGTCCCCCGATTCGACCGACGCGCGACGACCGGAACGGGCGTCTCTCGTGGGAACTTGAATTCCAACACGACCGGCGAAGCCATCCCAGCATCGACGACGCGCGACGGGCTGAGCCGCCGTCGATAGTGCGCCTGCACGTGGCGCGGCTGCCCCACCGAGAGTTCGATCTCGCACGGGGTCTTTTGAGACGTCTCCTCTCCGTCGACCCAGACGACAGCACCCGACGGCACCGAACGAACGCGCACTCGAACGTTTCGAGCCTTCGCGAACAGCGGCCCTGAACCAGTCCTCGACGACACGACGACCGGCGCGAACCAATCGACGCGATCCGACGCCCGTGACAGTCTCGCCGCGCTCCGGGCCTGCGTCACCGCCTGACCGAGCTCTACGCCGTTTGACACCGCCTGGTAGAGCTCGACGCTGAACTCCTGAGCGGCCAGGTTCGACACTTGGGTCAACATGCCGACCGACGGGATTCCCTGCTGCGCCAACTCGTAGGCGACACCGATCGAATCGCACACGTTCAGCACGACCAGACGCACCGACGCTGCGGCGCCGAGGATGTCGCGCACGAGCGCAGCCTCGACGAACTCCGATTCCGAGGTGTCGTCGTTCTCGAGGAACAAGCCCGCCACCTTGCCGCGCCGATCGCCATGGTTGATGAAGTGCACGACATGCGGCGAATGCTCTTGCAGCGCACGTCGCAGAGAGCGACGCGAGCAGTTCCGCAGAGGAATCAGCTTCACCTGCCCGCCTGTCTCGACCGGCCCGAACTCGGCTTCGATGGCCCCGATCTCGCGGGTTGCTTCGAGCGGCGGCAAGTCGGGCGGGTCTGCGACACACAGCAAGACGCGCAACGGACCTGCCAACTCGACCGGATCCTGCGGCGCGGCGCTCGTCGCCCGCGTCACTGCGAGTCCGTCGGTCGCCCCTAGAATCCTTCGACTCCTGGCGTGTAGCGCGATCTCCCACGGCAGCTGCCGCAGCTCCTCTGGATGAATCGTGAGTCGAATGCGCAGGCCCAACTTCTTGTCGAGGTCGTGATGCGCGTGCATGCAGACTTCGAACGTCGATGCGAGCGGGCCGGGGAACAGAGATCCGAACAACCGCCGGCCGAACTCTTCGATGTCGGTTGTGGTCAGAGAGTCGTCCCGCAGCTTGACCATCCACGTCCGGATCGGCTCGGCCTCGAGCTCTAGCTCCATCGGCTCCGGGACATCGCCCGCAGCCCCCTCGGCCTCCACGCTGACTCGGTATTGGGCCCCATCCTGATGAATGCTCACGCCGACGTCACGCCACGTCCAAGGTCCGGCGGGAACACCGCCGCGGCGCACGAGCACGACTCCGTCCGAAGAGCTCTCGAGTCGGTCGGCCACGCCTCCCTCAGAGGTGCCGGTCGCTGCGTCCAACTCTTCAATGAACTCGGCAGCTGACTGATGGCGGGCTTTGGGATCCTTCTCGCCGCTCCGCCGCATCAACTTGCTCAGTGCATCCGGTAGATCGGGAACGCGGGCGCGCGGGTCGGGGAACTTCGCGTTGACATGTTGGAGGTTCACGGCCGTCTGCGTCCCTCCGAATGGCGCCTGCCCGACGACCAAATGGTAGTAGGTGCACGCCAACGCGTAGAGATCCGTTCGCTGGTCGAGGTCTTGATCCTGCCACTGTTCTGGCGCCATGAACGCAGGCGTGCCGACGACCATTCCCGGAGAGGTCAGATGTGTGGTGTCCGTCGCGATGGACGCCAAGCCGAAGTCCACCAGCACGACCTCGCCACCCGACGACCGACGCATGACGTTGGCGGGCTTGATGTCGCGATGGATGACTCTCGACTCATGCGCCGCTTGGAGACCACAAGCCGCTTGGCGTACGACCCGTGTCGCCTCCAACCACGGCATTCGACGGATGCGTTGCAGCTCGGCGAGCAGCGACCCACCCTCCAAGTACTCCATGGCGATGTACCACTGTCCGGCGTCCTCCGCAATCGCGTAGACGGTGGCGATGTGCGGACTGCGAAGCTGTGCCATCGTCTTCGCTTCTTTGTTGAAGCGCTCGACGGTCCGCCTCTCGACGCTCGCGGCCTTCAGCATCTTGATCGCGACCTCGCGATCGAGGCTGAGGTCCTTCGCCAACCAGACCTCAGCCATCGCCCCTTCGCCCAAGAGGCGGATCAACTCGTAGTTCCCGATTCGTCTGGCCATCGCACGCAGGGTCGCGCGCGAAGCGGACCCGCGTACATGAGCGTGCCAGCGGACCGGGCGAAAATCCAGCCCACCGAGGGGGACCGTGGCGCCGGCACCGGACGCCATGGGCCCCTACTCGGAAGCGACGACTCGTCCTGCCTCGTGCTGAATCTCGATCTTGCGCCCGCCGACGGAGGCAGACGCGAGTTCGCCGTTTGCGTACTCGTACGCCACGACGTGCGCAGGCCCGCTGCCATTCGTCACTCTCGCTCGGGTGATCCGGCAGTCGAAGCCCGCAAACTCGTAGTCGAAGGCGACGACCGTATCACCCTTGACCATGCGCTCGACGGTGCGCGCGCCGACGTGAGCCAGCCGCCCGCCGGGATCGAAGGCCAGCCTCCGGCCACCACGTTCGTGTAGCACGAACGACCCACCGACCATCACACTGACGTGCGTGAACGGCGAAGCCCGATCCTCAGGAACGTACTCAACATCGTCATCCGGGTTGTCGATATCGAGCACGAAACGCGTCGCGATGCTCCCCTCGCTCGACAGCTGGAGACGCGTCGGCAACTCGATGTGCCCGATCTTCGAACGGTGATCGCCGGCACTACTCAGCGAGAACCCCGCCCGCTCCTCGGCGGTAGCCTCACGTTGTTGACTGCCGTATTCGAACTCGACCTTGTACTCGTCGGTCAGCAACATCGCGACGACCTCACCGGTAGGGTCGAAGTGGAACTGGCTACCGAGCTTGTCGACCAAACGAAACGATCCATCGGTCAGGAAGAACACGCCGAGCACGGTGCTCTCCTCGACGCGATCGGGCACGTAGCCCACCGCCTGATATGTCGAATCATCAAACGAGAGCACTTCGGTCGAACCACTGAGTCGGTTCTCGACCGTGAGGCGCTCGGGGACACGAACTCCCCGGAACTCGCGCCTTGCGTCGTCCGCGGGCTGCAGGCGGTAGGGAATCGCCAGATGCCAGGCGTCACCGAAGGTCGCGGGCCCGGTGTAGTCAGGCGAGTAGTACCGAACCAACTCCAAGCCGGGACGCCCGTCTTCGCGAAACGCCAGGTCCGTCTGGTAGACGTCTCCACCTACCCCCGATGTCGCCAACGTCACGTCATGAGCCGCGGCCGCCGTGATTGCACTGTTCGCCGAGGCGCCGGCCATCTCGGTGACGCGCACCTCCGGAACCGCCGACGCACCGGCCGCTCGCTGCGCTTGCGCCAGCGCTCGAGCCGCGACGTCGTCCCGCACGTACTTCGCAGCCGAACGCGGCGACTTCAGATCCACGCCGCCCTTGATCGTGAGCTGGGGAAAGTGGTCGGACTCCTTGACCAACTCGGCAACGGTGCCAGGTGAGTCCTCCGTGATGATCAGTTCCTTGTTCGCGAGCAGGTACCACAGCATCGGCACCTCTTTCTCGACCAAGAACTTCGAGAGACTGATCAACTTGGCGTACTCGAACAGCTCTTGATAGATCGGGTACCGCTCCGCGATCGCCGGGTAACTCGCGCTGAAACGCCGAGCAAATTCCTGATTAGCGACATCGACACGGCCTCCGGCATTCTCGGTTTCCGTCTTGAGCAGCATTCGGCCGCTGTCGAACAACAGCATGCCCCCAGCGAGGTGAAATCTCATCTGGTCGGGCACGAACCAGAACCGACTCGTTCCACCACGACACAACTTGCCGATCCGATTGGCGATGTCGTCGGGGTTCTCGAATCCAGGTAGATCAGGACGACTCGTACCGATTGCCCACTCCTTCATCGTGTAGTCCGCGACCCTCATGACACGGCCAAGATCGGAATTGATGACTTCTCCGATGTACCGAACCATGTGGCGATCGACGTTGGGTGCGATCGGGTCGATGGAGATACCTGGACCCTCCTTGCTGAAATACGTCGCCCAGAGTGCCGTGACGAATCGGCGTAGATCCCGAATCGAGACACCCTGATCGGGGTTCTCGAACAACAGTGAGAAGCGACCCGAAGCCAGCATCTCCGCGCTGTGCGCAACCTCTGCGGATGCATCGAGCATCACCCCACCGACTCCAGGCGAGCGACCGGCTTGGAATGTCGGTCCTGTCGACACCGGTGTGCGCGACCAAGTGTCGGGGCGCGAAATCGGCGACCGGCGCACGCTGTAGTGCGATCGCGTCTCGACGCGAGTCATGACCGGTGTCGCCGAGTAGACGGCCTCCGCGCGGAATGCGTCCGCGATGCGTCCGAGCACCGACCGGTGTGGGTTGGTACGCACACGGTGAACGTTCGGCGCGCCGACGCGGGCCTCGAGATTCCTCTGGAGCCGATCGGCCTCAGGGCCATGGCCAACGACGAGGGCGCGCTGCGAATGGCTGTGCATGCGCGTCGTCAATCGCGACTCCAACTCGGACCCGGGCTGCCGATGTTGCGGAGTGTACGGCATGCGCACGATCGGCGGCGGCCGGCGATTCTGCTCGGAGAACGGCCTCGGCGGCACCCCATGGATCTGCGACTGGTAGCGCTGCAAGGTCGGAGTTTCGAGCTGGTCGATGCGCGCGATCTGCCGCGCCGACATCCCGAGATTGATGTTGTTGATCTCGAGGTACTTCGACAGCGACTGGATCGGCGCGTTGGCGCGCACGCGGTTTTGTTGTGACAAGCGCCACTGCTCGATGATCACACCATCAGTCCCAGAGGCGGCCGACCAGTTCCGTCGAAAGATGTCGTACGACGCGTCGCGCAGAACGTTCGCCGCCGTGTCGCCGAAGGCGACGAACGCCTTGATCGCACGTGGATTCCCCGCGAACGCGACGGAGCCGAGGGTCGCCCAGGCGCCCTTGTTGATGCCGTCCCAAAAGTCCGTCGCACTCTGCAGGTCGAAGCGCCCCTTCGACACCCTGCTCGCCGCGCTGCGAGCAAGCTCGGACAGCCCCACGTTGACTTCCTTGCCGATCCACTTCTTGAGCCCCTGACTCTCGGCGTAGTCCATCACTTGCTTGGTTATCTCGGCCAACGCCTCGGACCGAACGAAGGTGAAGTCGCCAGCGCTCGCCGTGCGGAGGTCGTTCTCGACACCACGCGCGATCTGATAGAAGTCGTTCGCCTTGCCGAGGAGTTCGAATCGCTCGTCGAGCTTCGCTGTACGCGCAGTCTCGCCGAAGCGCGCCACGGAGAGATTGTGCAGACCACCCGCAATCGACAGCGAACGCGAGACGAACTTCTCCACCTCGCGGCGCGGCAGCATGAACCGGCCGTGCGGCGACGACTGCTGCGGCCAACTCGATTTGAATCCCAGCACGTGGTCCACACCGAGCCCGCCCGCGCGCTGCTGGAGCTGGTGATCGGACAGGGTCTCACGGATGCGGTGCACGTTGTCGACACCGAGGCGACGCCCCATCTCGCGCGCCATGAAGTCCGCATCGGCGCCATCACCGTAGATCAACACGCTACGCGCCCCGGACGCGTGCAGTGCCATCGCCCGCGACGCGAGTTCTCGGTTTTCACCGAGCCCCGGTGAGCTCAACATCGGGATCGATCTGCCACCCTGTCGCGTCCGCGGCAGGGCCGCCGCAGTGTGTTCAATACTGGTGATCAACCGGTCGTGATTGTGCGATTGCACTGCCCGAATCCCGGACGCAAGAGGACTGATCGGCGGCACCAGGCCGTCAAGCACGCTCGGCGCGGGTTCGATGGTGTGCATCGCCCCTAGCTGGGTGCCCCACAGTTTTGAGACGGGGTCCCCTTTCAGGCGAATGTTCGTGACGTTGCCATGGGCTCGCAACATCTCGGCGGGGGTCCCGTTGGCGTACGCTTTGCTCAGCGGCGCCGCGTCGAACACGACCGACTTGATCCCTAGTGCAAAGCTCACGGCCTGCGCCATCGAACCTCCCAGAGAATGGCCCGTGGCCGTCATCTTGATCCCACGCTCGGACGCTGTCTTGTGCAGGTCACGCGCGACCCGAAGCGCATCCTCGTACTGCTGCGTCTTGCCCATGGTGGACTGCGCGATGTTCGAGCGCCAATCCTTGCCGTCCTCGGTGCCGGCGAACGCGAGTTCCCATTCGACTCGACCGTCGGCCGAACGCCGCTCGAATAGCTTGTAGTCGAGACCCGACTCCAACGAGGCTTCGGAACGGAGTCGCCACATCCCGGCGCGCCGATCCCCGAAAGGCTGCAGCGGGTTGTCGTCGTACGCCGATTGGCTGAGCCGAGCCGACTGAAGGATGCGTTGCAGCTCGTCTTGCGTGAACGATTGCGCCCGGAGGCCTGGACTCCCGAGAACTGCCGCACAGAGCGCGATGCCCCATCCGAAGCAGCGCCACATCATCGCGCACCCCCCTTCGCCTCGAGCACCCCGAGGAGCAACTCCGCCACTTCATCCCGCTCCGCGGCGAGCGCAAGATTCAGGGGTGTGACGCCGGGTGAGGCTTCGAGTCCGGGAGACGCTCCAGCGTCAAGCAGGTGACGAACCACAGCGAGGTAGCCCTCTTGACAGGCGAAGTGGAGCGGCGCGACGCCCGCGAGGTTCTTCGCGTTCGCGTCAGCACCACGATCGAGCAGCAGCGCCACCGTGTTGACGAAGTTCCCGGCGGTTGCGTGATGCAGAGCAGTCCAGCCGTGCTGATCTCGCGCCGACAGGTCGGCCTGCGGCAAGAGAGCACGAACTTCGGCAATACGCCCGTTCGCCGCAGCGACGAGCAGAGGATCGACTGGCGACAGCGGCGACGCAACCGACGTGCTCGCAGTCAAGACCCCCAGACCAACACAGCCACCGAAGAACGAACAAAACATGACCAAAGGCACGAGACGCATCGACAACTCCTCTGAGAGAAACAGAGAGAAACGGGCCGCCCGAGAATCCCACGACACGGAGCATCTCGAGCAATGCGGCCCATACGCGCGATACGCGCTCGGCGTTACACCACCTCGCCGTGCCTCTGGGCGTGGATGTAACACTGCGTGAGTGAGATTCGTAACTGGATCCCACGGCTTGATGGCTCCGGCGCGGCCCACGGGATACCCTGTCGAAGCTCTCGCCGCTCGCGCCTCTTCGCAATGCCGACCGAAACGTATCAATGCGACTCGTGCAATCTCAGCTTTCCGGCGGAGATGACGTTTCGCTTCAGAACGCGGCGGTACTGCCAAACGTGTGGAAGGTGGCGTCGCCACATCCGCACCGCGACCGTACGCAGCGTGACCGGCGCCGCGATGCTCGGCCTCGGCGCGGCGCTGGCCTGGACGGTGATCGCCCACGCCGGCGCACCGACAGCCGACGCTCGCACGGGCCATGCCAGGCTCGGCGATGCGCCGGGCTCCGCGTCCGAGCACGAAGAGCTCACGGCCGGAGAGAAGTCCAGCGATGCCGGCGCAGTTTCGGAGTTCCGAACGGGACCGAAGTTCCCGGGCGGCGTCGAGTTCTCGAACTCGATCGGCGTCACACTGCAGACCAATGGCGGTACCAGCTACCGCGTCGTCTGGGACGAGGGCGAGCTCACGAAGATCCACAAGCACGTGCACACTGGCCAGCTACCACTGCAGCCCGGACGAACGATCAAAGTCGCGTTGGTGCCAGCCGACCCCGTCGCTGCGTCGATCGAGTTCGAAGTCGACGTACCACAGCGCGGCGAAGACTTCGACGCGGGGCGTGTGGCAATGCGTGAGTACGTCACCAACGCGATGCTCGCCGCCCTCGTGCACAATTGCCCCGACATCGAGGTGCTCGCACTCGAGAAGTCGAGCTTGACCAATCTCGGCCCGATCGCCGGATTGCAGCGGCTGCGACAGCTACGGATTTGGAAGTGCCACAACCTGCGCGATTGGACGGCCGCTGGTGATGCCAAGAGCCTGGAACAGCTGGAGATCGGATTCGCGCCGTTCGTGGATGCCGCCAGCGTCGCTGGATTGCCCAATCTGCGGTCGTTGCAGTTGGTGGACTGCGAAATCGAGTCGCTCGCACCACTCGGCGACCTCCGATCGTTGCAGCATCTCGAGCTTCGGCAGTGCACTGAACTCCGAAGCCTCGCGGCGATCGAGGGGATGACCGGGCTGCGCCGGCTCGAGATCGTCGGGTGCAAAGCGGGGTTGGACCTCTCACCCATCCTCCGCGTCCCGCCCCTCGAGCAGCTCTCGCTCCCGAACTCCGTGACCACCGATTTCTTGGTCGATGTCGTCGAGACGCACGACACGCTGACGAGATTCGACCTCAGCTCGGTCCGCCACGAGAGACTCGAGCTGTCCGTGCTGCGCAAGCTAAGGCGCCTGACCGTCCTGAAGCTCCCGCGTTGCAGACCGTTCGACGGCCGCTCGATCGCGCAGCTTCCCGCCCTGACCAGCCTCTCCATCGGCCAAGCCGAAGAATCCGATCTCGAGCAGATTGCCCAGCTCGATCAACTCGAACACCTGGAGCTGCGCGCTGCGAGCGCACGCAGCCTTTCCGCCCTGACCCAGCTTCCGCGCCTGACCGATCTGGACCTGGTTCTCTGTGAGAACGTCCACCCGGATGAGGTCCAGCGATTCGAGCGGGCCAACGGGGATTGCGACGTCGAAGTCCGGTGAGCGTACGGACCGAACACTATCGTCGACCCAGCATGTTGCCCGACAGCACCCCGAGCACAACCGCGCCGATCACGAAGATGAATCCACCCTTCTGACCGAGCTTCTCACGGTTCGAGTACAGGAAGATCCCGGCAGCCGAGAGCGCAACGAACCAAAAGGGCAAACCGGTGGCACCGCACGCATCGACCGACTCCACCGGTGCGGTATCCGACACCATCTCGGTGGACGCGATGTTCTCGATCGGGTGACGAGTAGACGAATCGGAGGTGGGATGGCTCATGGCGCCTTGGACGCCGACTCGCTCACCAGCGTTACACCGGAACTCGAATCCACGCCGTCAGTCCTGGCGCAACTTCCACAGCTCCGCCCGCCCCCCCCGCACCCAGGCCAGCAAGTCCGCGTGCACCGAGAATGCGACGCTCGAAACCCGAGAGCGCTCGAACTCCACGACCTCGCGCTGCACGCCCTTCGCTACATCCCAGACGACCACTCGACCGTCGTAGCCAGCGGATGCCGCTCGAGCACCGTCGCGAGAGAAGGCGACACTGGTCACCGGCCCCTGGTGGCGACCCAGTTCTACCGGCGCACGTGAGCCAACCGTCCACAACAAGACACTGCCGCCGACGAATGCGCCGCCCCAGCGATTGCCGAGCGACTGCACACCACCGGACTCGAAATGCCCGCCGCCGGACACCAAGTGCGTTCCACTCGGGTCGAAAGCCAGGGCATTGACCCACCCAGCGTGCCCTTCGAGTGTTCGTTCGGCGCTACCGAGCTCGAGATTCCAGATCCGAATCGTCCCGTCGGACAGCCCCTCGGCGGCGCGCGTGCCGGCGGCATTCGCCGCCACACTGCGGGTCAACGGCCCCTGCGACGTCGGTGCGCCGAGCCGCGGCCCGAGTTCACCATCGACCAATCCACACCGGTAGATCGAACCCCCTACTCCGGCGAACACCGCGACGCGCGCGTCGACTGAGAATCCGATCGCGTCAGATCGCATGGCCGGGCGACGCACGCCCCCCAGCAACCGGCCGGTGCGCGGATCCCATTGGCGCAGGTCCCGGCCCGAATGATCCACAGTCCAGAATCCGCCACTCGCTTCGCTGCCGAGGATGCGCCGCGCGTGACTCGAAGCTCGCGACCAGAGCTCACTGCTGTCCGCGATACTCCACGCGACGAGGTGATCCTCGGCACACGAAGCAACCAACGCCATTCCGGTGTGATCGAAGGCTAGCTCTCGAACATCGCCATCGCCGAAGGTGCGGACCAGCCCCGCGGCGGTATCGGTCGTCAGCCCCGGCAAAGGAGCGACCGACTCGGTCCCCGCTGGATCCGGATCCGAGACGGACCGTGCCGCAGTCGCGACGAGAACCAACTCGGAACCACGCGACGTGCGGACCACGAAGTCGGAGCCGACCGCGGCTTCGATGACTTGGTACGACTCCGATCCGAGTGGATCGGTCAGCACGCACGGGATCGCGTACGGCGGGAGTTCCAGCTCCGCCACGGCTCCCGGCGGCAGAGTGCGGTACGCGCCGGCGTTCCCGACGCAGAAGGAGACCTCGTGGATGGTCTCGTTGTGAACGCGCGTTGCGACGCGCTCGGTCGGCGCGTCACCTCGCTCATCGGCCGGTTCCAGGAACACCCATGGGTACGCCGGATCCGCAAGACCCGGACCGATCCGCCACGTCGCGTTCCCGACCGCGGGGAACGTCGATCGGATCGACGCGCCATCGACGCGACCCAGGCGAACTTGATACTTGGCAGTCGCGAGATCGAGAGCTCGCTCACCACCGGGATCCAGCCAGAACGCCTCACTGCCGGCGACTTGCACGTGGACTCGGTCCGACCACGCGTTGCGGACGGTGACGGACCCCGCCGAGCCGGAGGCTTCGGCGGGCGGTCGATCAGCCGCGATCGGAGCGATGGACGTCTCGAGCGCGCCCCCCCTGACGAGACGCTTCGCGACCTCGACCGGCAGGGCGGCGACGACGCGCGCACTTGCGAATCCCAGCGGAACGGCAACGCGGGTCCATCCCGTCGAGTCGCACTTCCACAAGCCACTACTCAACGACGCGGCCCAGATATTCCCCGCGCTATCTTCGGTGAGGCGCCCGACGTGACCCGCTTCGCGGCACGCGTCCGTTGGCGCGATCGCATACTCGCCATCAGTGCCCACCACGCGAACGACTCCGCCGCCCCAGGTCCCGACCCACAGCCGGGCGGCACTGTCGATGCACAGAGCCTGCGGCGTCTTCTGCGGCAGCCCGTTCTCCGGCGTAAGCCATTTGAACGTCATGTTGGGGTGGAGGATGAGCAGCCCCAGCGTCGTGCCCATGAACACGCGCCCCTCGCTGTCGGTGATCAACGACTTCACGTTCAGATCGGCCAACTGTTGGACCGCTTGACCACTGAGGAACTCCAGCCCACGCAGCACGCTGACACCGGCGTCGGTACCGATCCAAATGGTGTCGTTCCAACCGAAGCCGATCATGTTCGCGTCGTCGTGGCACAGACCGTCGGCGGATCGAACCCGCTGCCACCGGCCGGCATCGCGGTAGGCGATACCATCGCCCCAGGACGTGATCCACGTTCGCCCGGTGGGGTCGCGGAACAAGTGCGAGATCGCAGCCGCGGGCACGCCGTCATCGACGCCGAAGCCCTGAGTCGACTCAGCCCCCACTCGCGCCACCGCACCATCACCGGTAATCCAAACCGTGCCATCCGGTGCGACGTCAACCCAACGTACGGCGTCGACACCCGCCACGGATGTGTCCAGCGCACGCCACACGCCGTCGACGTGCACGACAGCGCGCCCGTCATCCGTCGAGATCAACAGCGCGGTGCGATCCGCGGGCACCGCGCGACCCGGCTCAGGATCCACGCTCGGCGGTTCCGGCTGGCGATCCGGCCGCTGCGCGTCGTCCTCGACCTGTGCGGGCCGCTGCGGCGGAACCGTGGCTCGACGGTCGACCTGCAGGTCCACCGACCGCGGGCCGAGTTCTGCGACATCCGACTCGCGCTGGAGATTCGGCGCGTCATCGAACGCGCCGAGCGACCACGCCGTGAGCAAACTCGACACCGCGACCAGTGCCAGCACGCCTGCGACGCCGAGCCCCCACTTCGAGATCGGATTCGTCGACTTGGCCGCCGCACACCGCCGGCAGATCAGCTCACCGCGGATCTTGATCATCACCGAGAAGGGCAGGCGGGCGTCGCATCTGGTGCAATCGAACAGCTTCGCCCCGACACGATGCTCCGGCGTGCCGATCGCGATCGCCGCACCACAGCCCGGGCACGACGCGGATCGAGCATCGGCCTCGACGGCGAACCGCGCGCCACACGAACAGTCGACTCGGCTCGGCGTGGTCATCGACGTCGACCCCGCGACATCACGATGCGCCGGACTCTCCGGACTGCAACTGCAACGAGATCACCGCGACGGGAAGAACTTGCCGCTCTCCCGTCGTTCCCAATTGTGCCGCGACCTCGATCCGACCCTCCTTGACTTCGACGGGATCCAGCACCAACCGGCGGTCCCCCGCGACGAGTGCAACACGTGCGCGCGGGTTACGAACCGGAATCGACTTGTCGGTCGAGAGGACCAGCGTCAACCGGCCATCAGCCGCGATCTCCGCTGTCACGATATCGAACGGCACAGGCTCATCGACAATGCCGGCGGCCGGATCGACATCCGCCTGGACTTTGGATCCTGACCCACTGCGCGTACCAGCGGCCACCGCCGGCACCGGCGGAGTGGCACGCGCGAGGTCGACGATGTCGTCGAGCAGTGCTTGCGCGAACTCTCTGATCTCACGTCCGCGCGCGCGCAAGAACTCCGTCACTCTAGGCCGCGGTGTGGCAGATGGATCGGGACGGGCGTACGTAGGCCCCAACCGTGCCGCACCGGCTTCCCGACGCGCATCGAGCCAGGTGAACGACTCGCGAAGCTCGGCGACGCGGTCTTGGCATGATTCGCACTCGTCGACCGACTTTCGGACGGTCGCGGCGCGACCATCCTCCAATGACTCCAATACGAAGTCGACGAGGTCGGCGTCGGATGGACAGCCATCCGAACAGGCCTTCACGTCGGTCAGCCAGTCCCGGAGCCGCGACAGATCAGACGGATTCATCGGCCTCCTCCAAGAACGGCAACAGCGTCTCCCGCAACTTCTGCCTGGCCCGGTGCCGAAGGCGACGTTGCGCTCCTGGCGTCTTCGCCTCCCACTCCTGCGGCCGACGGAGTGGCAGCGCGAGCATCGCTCGGACGGCGTCGCCCTCTGCCACCGTGAGGCGGTCGATCTCCGCGGTGACGCGCCTGAAGAGTTCCGACTCCTGAGCAGCGAACTCGGGCCCCGGACTCGAAGCCGCGAGCCCTTCCGCGACTCCGGCGTCCGTGTCGTCCAGAGACACTTTCGGCCTGATCCGGCGCCCCTGCTTTCGAGCGTGATCGATCGCTAGATTCTCGGCAATCCGCGCCAACCACGCGGGCACGTTCTTGCGGTCCTCGCTCGCCTCGCCGTTGTTCGCGACGAAGCGAGCGGCTCGAGCGAACACTTCCTGACACAGGTCTTTCGCCTCCACCCAATCGCCTACCAGCCGCACCAGAATCCCGAACGTCCGCTGATAGTAGGCGTCGTGGTAAGCCTGAATGATTGCTTCGGCGGAGGAATCGGACATGAGCACTGCCCCGCTCGGCAGCATACGCCGGGCGCAGCGGGGCGTCGAGTTCCGCAACGATTCCAGTGTGCGCGCGCAATCGAGTCGTGCCGCGATCCATCGACTGCCCTAGTCCGGGATTGCCCCAGGGCCACTGCCGCCGGAACCACTCAACGACCAGCCGAACTCGGCGCCCGCGTACGGCGTCCAGCCGACGGCGAAACCGGACCGCTCCGCGACCTGCCGCGCGGCCAAATACGCCTCGAAGCTGTCCTCCCATACGCCGAAGTAGATCCACCGTTTGGCATCGTCGAGCAGCGCGAGCTTCCGCCCGAACACCGAGGCGGGATCCTTCAGCTGTTCGAGCGTCGCGCCCTTGGCATGCGGGCGCAGAGTGTATTCGGCGCTCAGCGAGTACCGGATCTGACGACCTTCGTTCCGCTTCCAACCGTTGATCTTCAATCGGAAGAACTCATCGCCGAAGTCGTTGTCCCCGAAGTGCTGCTTGATCTCGTCGAGCTTAGTGACAACTGAGCGCGTCTTGAGGCTCCCGGCGACACGCTTGATCTCCGCGAACATCTTCTTGTCCAACTGCGTCTCGTCGACGGGGTACACCTTCCCGTTGCGACAAAAGAACCGATAGATCTTCTTACCCTTAGAGCGCGCGGGATCCGGATTTGGCAGACGCACTTGCGGGCGATCCGCGAGTTGCGGCGTTTCGGCCGAGTCAAGGCTCGCCTTCAGCTCCCGAATCCGCGCCAAAGCGTCCCGCTCCGCGTCCTCGACCGACGCCTGCTGGCGCTCCAAACTGGCGAGTTCGGTCTTCAACGTCGCTTCGCGCGCGTGGAACGGAGTCGGATTCACGGCTTCGGCGGACAACTCGCGAATCGCCCGTTCGAGCTGCTCCAACTCGATCCGGCGGTCGACCGACTTCAGCTCGAGACCGGCCCATCGCTCCTCCAGATCCTGCAATCGTTCACCGAGTTCCTGCGCCGACGATCGCACCGACGCCAGTGCTTCCTCCGAGACCTCGGCCACGACCTGATCCTGACCGCGCGAACCGCGATCCACGGCATCCGCAACGCTGAGCTGCGTCACGGCGACCACGATGATCAAGATGCCGACGACGTTCGTCATCGTGTCGAGGATGGAATCGTAGCCGGCACCCGCCGCCCTGGACTTGCGCATACGCTTCATGGGATCACCTACTTCGGGGAGAACAGGGTGAGGTCGGGGCGCCGATCACCTGGCACGGGGATCTTGGCAAACCGCTTCAACTTCAACTCATGGGCGACTGCCGCCAGCTGGTGGAACACGGCCGCGCCTCCGGGGCGAACGAGGCAGATGAGGGTTTCGTCGGACCTCGCCGCGACGGCGCGCACCAACGCCTTGACAGCAGCGTCGGCCTTGACCTTCGCCTTGGGAACATGCACCAACTCGGCTTCCGGCTTGGTCAGGTCGAGAACCAATCCGAGCGAACTGCACTCGACGAAACGCGGAGTGCGCTGCGGCGCCTGGACTCCCTCGGTTTGGATCGGCGGAAGCACCAACACTCGGTCCACGGACGTCTGGCGATACTGCAGCTCGGCCTCGAGTTTCTCGATCTCGGACTGCAGACTCAGAACCTGCGCACGCAGCTTCTCGACCCGAATCCGCGCCTCGTGAATCTGGCCTTCGAGTTCGATGACACGGCTCTCGACCAAGTCCGCTGCATCGCGCTCGGACTTGAGGCGCTGGTGTTCGAGCTTGGCCGCATCCAACGCCTCCGCGAGCTCGACGGCTTTCGCGATGATCACGTCGAGTTCGGAGACCCGCCGTTGCCGCTCCTCGGACACCACGGCGAGACGAGCGTGCTCTTCGGCCCGACCCGCATCGTGTCCGGAAACGGTGCCCGCGGTCAGCCCTGCGATCGCGAGCGTCAACGTCCCGATCACGCAGGACAAGATGCTCAAGAACGGGAACAGGGACACTTCTACGGTGCTTCGTGGTCTCCGCATCGGATCAGCCCGTCCTGGAGTGGTTGTTGCGGCGGCCGAACATCCGTCCAAGCCAGCCCGCGTCGGGGCGGCTCAGGAGCTCGTTCAACTGGGTAACCGACGACCCCAGATCGAGCATCGCCGACGACAGTTCGCCATCCTCGGTCGCGGCCGAAATCTGACCGACAAGGCGCTCGAGCGCTTCAGACATCTTCTGACTCTCTCGCGCGCCACTCTTGAGTGCCTTCGCCTGTGCTTGCAGCGATGCCGGAACATCCTCCACGACTCCAGCGTGCAACTCTTCGAGCATCTTCATGAGACCCTCCAATCGCTCCTGTTGTGTGGTCGCGACGCGCTCGAGAACTCGACTGTGTTCGGCGACACTCGTCCCGACCGACTCGCTCACCGACTCCAACGCCGTCACGCACTTCGTGACCGGCTCCGAGACACCATCCGTAATCGCGGCAAACTTGGCGCCGAGATCCGACTGCACGGACCCGAGCGAAGCCGTAAGCGCCCCGATGTGGCCGCCGATCTGCTGTAGCTGTTCCAACTGCCCTTCGGCGACCTTTGCGACGGCGTCGGTCGCGGATGACGCGGCATCCACGGTGCTCTGCTGAACCGCGGCGAGTCGCGTGTCCAGTTTGACAGCAGACTCCTGATGGGAACGGACCAACTCCGCGTTGCGGCCTTCTGCGGCCTCGAGGGTCTTCTCGGTCGCCTCGACGACCGCATTCGTCAACGCCTTCAATTCCGTCACTGTCGCCGCGGACTGGGCCTGCCAGTTCTCGGTCGCCTCCCGCAACTGTTCTGTGCCGATGCGGCGCAGTTCCTCGACCCAACCGCCGATCTGTTCGAACGGCTGCGCCAACGCGTTCGACGCGGACTCCTGCAGGTGCGCTACCTGGCGCTGAAACGCCGACTGCATCTCCTCGTCGACTTGACGAAAGCCGGCCACGACGTCGGCGGCGAGGCCGGTTCCGATCGACGAGAGCTTGTCGCTCCACGCCCGCATGGCATCTTCGCGCTCATCGCGGAACGCAGCGGCCTCGGCCCGCAGCAGCTGCGCCGGGTCGGAATCGGTGTGCGCCGACGCCTCGAGGCGCATGACGAATTCCTCGTTGCAGTAGTCACCGATTGTCGTCAACACGCCTTCTTCCAGTTTCTGCAGCCAATTCATCGGCAGCATCAACAGCACGGACATCACCAAGGCGATCAGCGTCGTATTGAAGGCGACGCCGAGTCCTTGCGTCACGCCACCGAGGGACTCCTTCACGACCTCGACGTCCTGCGCCGCGTTCACCGACGTCGCAAACGTCTGCACCGCGTCACCGATACCGAGCACGGTGCCAATGAAGCCCAAGATTGGAACCGCCCAAATGAACACGCGCACCATCGTGTAGCTGTTCTCCACCGCAAGGCCATCGAGATCGGCCTGCGCCGCGAGCTGGTTCGAGACGGCCTGCGCATCCTTGCGGATCTGGAACTGACGCAACCCGCGCAGCACGCGCGTGATGAAGAAACTCGAAGCGGGCTCGACAGGCAGCCGCAGGATGTGATCTCGGAACTCCTCGGCGTTGTCGGGCCGGATCTCGTGCGCGACCTCCGTCGGCAACACGTCGTAGAGCAGCGAGTTGCGCTGCCGACGAATCGCGCGGAACTTGAACGCGAGCGTCGTCGCTGCCCAAAGAGAGACGAACACGATCGCCTTCGGAACCCAGCCCTCGGCGAACATCTGCCCGACCCGTGTGGCCTTGACGGGCTCGACCAGGAGCACGAAGACCCCCGCCGTCAGCCCCGCAGCGATGAGCCCGGTGAGCAGATCACTGACTCCACCAGAGCCAACCGCGCGGGCACCGCCCAACGAATCCGCCTCACTCTCAGCCGAGAACTCGTCGCTAGCGAGAACGGTCGGCGCAGGCTCGGCACCCAAAGCGATTTCGGCCGACGGAGTCGGCGCCGCGCAAAGGAACTTCTTGTGGCAGGCCGGACAGCGAACGTCCGTATCGAACTTCGACGAAGCGACCTTCAGCGTCGCCTCACAATGAGGACAAGAGATTCCAACGAGCATGGACGAATTGACTCCCAGAGCTTGATAGCGGCGCTCGAACAGCACCCACGCCCCACTCTACGCAATGAACCGAGGGCGTGTTACATTGCCGGCGTCGAACGGCGCGATGTAGCGCGCGCAGCCGCCACTCGAGCACGATCCTCAGCCATACGGGGATTCGAGTTCCGCTTTCCGCTCCGTCGAACGTGGGGGCGAGCCGCCAGCACGGCACGACTCGACCGCCGAGATTCGTCGGGCCATTCTCGGAGGCAGGCTTCGACCTCGGCGCTAGCCGCACGGAGTTGGCCGATGCGACCGCCGGCGACTTGCGCCCGCACACGCTTCAACCTCGCAGCGACGTTACGAGCGAATCTCCCGCCTACTCCACGATCGCACTCCGCTTCACCCAATACACCGCCCCCCCATACCGCCGCACCTTTACGAAGTCCGCCGTGCTCTCCAAACGCGTCGCCACTCCCGAAACACGCACGAAAGCACCGTCCTCCTTGGCCGCCTTGAGTCCGACGTAGCCTCGAGTATTCGGCTTCAGCTGCACCTCGGTCGGGAGTTCCAGGTCCACGCGCCCGATCGTTCCGCTCTGCACGTTGCCGGCGAGGTCCCGCACGGTGAACGCGACCTTCCACTCACGCAACTCCATGGGCAACACGACTGACTGTTCGACCGCGTTCTCAGTCACGTCGAACGTCACACCCCCGAGGTCGCCGCCGGCGATCGGTTCGTCGAACTCAACGCGGATCCGAACCTGTTGACCCGGCTTCAGCTCGTTGTCTCCGACGAGGCTCACGCGCTCGACCTTCGGCTTGGTCACGTCGCGCTGCACGATCAGGGCTCGCTCCGAACGGTTACCCGCCAAGTCTTCGGCTTCGATTCGAATCTGGGTCGGACTCGTGGCGCTCAGCAGAACGGAGAAGCACCACTCGCCATCGGACTCACCCCGCTCCATGTCCTGGTCCCCGCAGCGCACACGGGCGAGGTTGGCATCCGCGACGGTAACCAACACGTCGACACTCGGCGCCCGCACCGGTTCGCCTGTGGACACGGGGCGGACCACCGTCAATTCGGGAGCGACGTCGTCGTGGACGAGAAACAAGTCCATCGGCTCGGCGCCCTTCGTGCGAATCTGCAACGCTGGTCCACCGGGCACATCGAAAGAGAACCGGCCATCGACGTCGAGTGGATGTTTCCGCTCGACGCGATCGCTCTTGGTTTCGACCCAGTCGCACCAAGGATTCGACACCTGCCCGACCACCGTGGCCGTCGCGCTGGCGTAGTAGAGTGTACCGGTCGCAACACGCTCGACTACGATCTGCGCAGCCGCGCGGCGCAACTCGAACGGCAGGTCGATCTCGCCCCGATTGCCGAGCCTGTCCTCGCACACCAACTTGGCGGTCCACGTACCCAGTTGGTCCGGCCAGGCGATCTCTCCGCTGGCACGCGATTCCGTTACGGTCAGCGCTGAGCCGGCCAACTCGGCCGAAGCCAGCTCTTCGTCAAACTCGAACTCGACGCGAACCGTGTCCTGGAACTCGATCGTCTCGTCGGCGCCGGGCACCCGAGCGAGCACGCTCGGTGGCGCCACGTCTCGATGCATCGCGAGTTCGAGGGTGGTGATATTGCCGGCGCGATCCTCGACCCGAATCGGAAAGACCTGCTCGCCTTCTTCGAGCGGCACGAACGCAGCACTCCAGATGCCATCGCCCGTCGCACGGAGCGGCCGAGCACCGATTCGCGCGGTGCTGACGTTGTCCTCGGTGACCCGGACCCGGACGTCGAATGTATCCGAACGGGTCAGCCTGGCTTCCAGCTCCGGAGACACGAGCTCGAGCAACGGTGCCGTCGCGTCGACTACGATCTTACGTCGCAACTCAGACTTGCCCACGTCGTCGCTGCGCAGCACGACCAAGTGCTCGACTCCGGGCGTCAGGGTCAGCGGGATCGAGAACCGGCCATCTCCGTCGACCGGGTGCGACGATGTGTCTCCACCCAGCTCGAGCGTCAGGGAACGCGACCCGGTGGGCGCGGTACCGGACACTACGAAGTCCCCCGCCTTCACCCACGAGGTGTCCGCGTCATCGCTCGCCAACTCCAAGACGATCTCCGTCCGGCCCGGTGTGGACGGGCCCGTCGACGCGGCAGCACCGAAGTCGAACCACTCGCTGCCGAACATCAACGGAACCGCGACCAACGCGCCGACCACGAGCACGCACAGGATCAGAGCGACGCCACCGACACGTCGGGGCTTGCAGCCGTAGCAAATCCATGCCCCGCCGTACTTGAAGCCGCTGTCGAGCGGAAATTTCTCTTTGCAGCGACTGCACTCCATCCGATCGCCGGTCATGAACGGCTCCACGGGGCATGAGAGTGATGGAACATGGGGCGTGACGAAGAGATCATCCGGCGATGGAGCAAAAGTGGAGATGCGTACGACTACGCGCCGCGCCGGCGAAGCGTTACGCACACCCACGGGCAGCTCGTAGCGATTCTCTAGATCGCGCGAAGCGACACCCAAGCCTATCGTGACAGACGCTCGACGCCCAGCCGACCGCGGCATTCCTCGCCTCGGCGGCTCTGACCCACCAGCCATGGTCCTGGTTCGGACGCAACGGACTTGGCAGGATCCGTGGCGAATGCGACCACCAGCTCGCCCGCAGACGTCGAGTACGCGAGCTCGCAGGATGTCGACGGGAGGGCCACCGAACCGACGAGGCTACTCGAGCGTGCGGTCCAGGCTAGCCGCGACGATGCGGTACTTGGCGCCCGACTTCCTTCCCACGAACACGAACACCTTGTTCGCATTCTCGCCGAAGTTCATGGATCGACTCACCTGGCCAGGGCCATCCGAGGTGACGTTCACCTTGAACAACTCCAACTGTTCGGCACGCCACTGCGGGATCGGGTAGCAGTCGTCGCGAACCTCGCGATCTCGCGACGACTTGAACACGTCGTCGACCTTCTTCGTCGGCGGCGCCCCAACAGAGAATCCAGGGAAGAACTCGACGTCGTCCCACGCAACCCCCTGGCGTTTGGCGATGCGCTCCAATTCAGGGCGGTCTTCCGGGCACAGCTCGCTGAGGTCGATCCTCATCGTCATGAACCCGCCGATTCCGCCCTCGAACACGATCAACTGATCCTGGTCGGGATAGGCCTTCAAGACCGCCTTGTAGGCGTCGACGGTCCCGGCCAAGGACGCGAGTCCAAGTTCTCGCTCGAACGGCGACAGCGCCAACAGACGAGTCGCTTCGGCAGCGAACTGCCCCTTCGGGTACTCGGCGACGAAACTCTCGAGAGCCTCGGTCGAACCTGCATCGGTCGCCCGCCTCCAATCGCGGTTTTCGAGCCGAGTTGCAACCTCCTCGGCGATCGAGCCCACTTGCTGGCCGTCGGGATACGACGCCACGAACTTCTGCAACGCCTCGACCGTGCCATCAGCACGAGCACTCTCGAGCGCCAGTGTCTCCGCCATCGTTCGAGCCTCGTCAGTGTGTGCACCATCGGGAAACTGCGTCGCATAGGCGAGAAGCGCCTCTTCCGACTTGTTCGCGAGCGCCTGGTCCCAAGACCGCGTGTCATGCACATGAAGTGCCTCGCGCGCGCGCGCGGCCATCGACTCCGCCGGGAACGCCGCCAAGAACTCCCGATACGCCGCAGGCGTATCCGCCGCTGACGCAGCCTCCCAGCCGCGAGCAACCTCGACCTCCCTAGCGATCTCGACTCTGCGTACCCCATCGGGAAACTGCACGAGGAAGGCTTCGAGCGCGTCGATCGTGCCGACCTTGCGCGCAGCGCCAAGGGCGAGTTTCTCGATCGCGTGCTTCGCCTCTGAGACATGGGCACCTTCGGGATGCGCCGCGATGTAACTGCGGTAGGACTCGGATGCCCCATTGGCATCAGCCTCTTCCCACGCTCTTGAATCGAGCACCTGAAGCGCATGGCGCGCCTCGGCCGCGATCTCCGCGGTAGGATGCTTCGCCAGGAACTCGCGAATTGCGCTCGGCGTACCGGTTTGGCGGGCTTCCTCCCACGCCCGTGCAGATCCGTCGCAACCGACAAGCAGAGCGAGCAAGGAAAGAGATAGTAGGCGTGTAGACAGCATCGAAACCTCCGATCAGCTCAGGACGTACACTACGCCAAGACGTGCCCAAGCGTGACATTCGTAGCGCGCTCCGCTCCGTGCCCGGTTATTTCGGCGCGCCCGGTGAGGCGGAAAACGCCGCACGAAGGACCGCTGCGACTTCCTCGTGGCCATTGGCCAAAGCCAAGTCGAGAGCGGCCTTGCCGCCCTTGTCGGGTTCGGTGATCGAAGCTCCGGCCTCGACGAGTGACGACCACGTAGAGGGGCTGTGTCGCGTAACACCTCCTGTTGTTCTGTCGTATTCTGAGACCCACGGCGCGCACCCCGGCGCATCGCATTCTCGATCGTCCTGTCCAGGATCCGCTCTCATGCACGCACGCCCCACCCTTCTCTCGGTCATACTTGTCCTCGGCGCTTGCTCGAAAGAGCCCGAGCATTGGCAGCAAGCCGAGGGCAGCCATTCGATCGAATCCTACACCGAGTACCTGTCCCTTCACGGAGATGGTGAGCACGCTGCCCTGGCCAATGCGCGCATCACGGAACTCCGGGAGCAGCGCGCTTGGGCGACGGCGCGGGAAGCAGACACTGCGGAGGCGTACCTCAGCTACCTCACAGAGTACGCTTCCGCCGAGAATGCGGAGGAAGCGACGTCGCTGCTGGCCTCACGTCAGGACGCGGAAGCTTGGGCGAGAACGACCGGACTCGGCACTCTCAACGCCTTCGAGACGTATGTAACCGAGCACGCGAGCGGGTCTCATCTCGAAGACGCGCGGAGTCGGATTCGCCAGTTGATGGCCGAGCAGGATTGGAACGTGGCGCAGGAGGGCGACGACGTCGCATCCTACGAGGCCTTCCTAGAGCGGCACCGCGAAAGCGAGCACGCCGCCGAGGCTAGGACACGTCTGGTGTCGCTGCGCCACGCCAAGGCACTGGGTGAAGCCGACCGGGCAGGCACCATCAGTGCATACGAGGAGTTTCTCGCAGCGTACCCGGCCAGCGCGAGCCGAGAGAGAGTGCAGCGGCGCGTTGCTGCCATTCGAGCAAGCGCGGCCTGGAAGGAAACGAAACGACTCGGCACGATTCCAGCGTACGCGGAGTTTCTGAACGCGTACGGTGACAGTGCCCATGCGGACGAAGCGAGCACACTCCTAGCGGGCGCTCGCGTCGAGAAGGCGTGGAGCGAAGCGGAGAACGCCGGCACGATCCAGGCAGTCGAAGCGTTCCTGGATTCACACGGTGCCTCGCTACGGGCGACGGACGCGCGGGCGACGCTGGAGCGGTTGCGCGCGTACCAAAAACTCGTGGAGCCCATCGAACTCGCTGGCCGCTTCGCGCTGAGCTCAGCGATCCGCGCCGCCTCCTCCTCGGGACTCATGTTCGGAGGCAAGTTCGAAGCGACGAAAGATCACCCTCTCAAACTCCGGTTCAAGACGGCGGGCACCGATGTCCAACTGTTCTCCGAGGCGAAAGACGGCCGTTCGTTCGAAGCTCGTCTCGCGATGTCGGCCGACTACGCTGCCACATTCGCACTGACGGAAGCACAAAGGGCTGCAGCGGCGGCTGGTAACAACGTCCCCCTCAAAAACCCGACAATGCATGTGACGTCTGGTGGGTTCGAAGCCGCTGGCTCGATCAAGGTCGACGATGTTTCGATCGCGTTCACCGCGGGCGAGATCACCACCACATCATCGGTCGACAACGCCCAATTTGCCGACGGCACCACCTGCGAAGTCGATGGTGTGAAGTACAGATTGGCGAAGCGCGTTTGGGCTCGCGTCGAGCAGCGCTAGCTTCTAGTCCGGATTGATCACAGGTGCGAGCCCTCCATACAGTGCAACATGAGGCGAGCGATGAACCGCAGTTTCCAGTGCGAGCGCTGCCATGCACGATTCCCGCTGGCTGGAGTCGTGAAGTACGGAGGTCGATGGGTCTGTCACGGGTGCCGGGGCTCGCGCCGCTGGATCTCGCGCGACTCCCGTCTGCTGTGGTCAGTCGGCGCCGGGATAGTGGCGGTTGTCGCAATCCTCGCCGGCGGTTCATGGTCGAGCTCGAGTCCGTCGGTGTCTGCGGCCTCGACGACGTCCACGGCACCGGTTCGCGACCTGGGTTCGATCAAGCTGGACCTGGTGGCGGACTCCTCGTCGACGATCTGGTTCACGCAGCGCGAGGTCACCCTGGCCGGGTCGGTCACGGGAACCGAAACGATCAGCCTCGTTCATGGCGGAGACGTTTCGCAGTATCCGGTTGCCGAAGACGGTCGGTTCTCGATCCCGCTCTCACTCGAGCCCGGCGGCCCCCAGGTGGTGGCGTTGCACGCCCACGACAGCATCGGCTCGGAGTTGCAGCGCGCGATCATGGTCGATGCGGAGGCACCCGAGATCGAAATCCTCCAGCCCACAACCGATCGCCGAGTCACGGACTCGGCCACTTTCGATCTCGTGGTCTCGGTGATCGACGAACACCTGTTGTCCGTGCACGCGAACGAACGGCAGCTCCGCAGGCGAAACGACGGGACGTGGGTCGCTGCGTTCCTACCGTTGGAAGACGGGGCCAACGTGTTCGCGATCGTCGCACGCGACCACGCCGGCAACGCCACGACGTCCGAGCTCTCGGTGCATCGTGATTTGGGGCCGCCTAGCCTGGTCTCGCGAGTGCTGCCTGCGGAATCGCGCGTGCCCTATCGCCCGAACATCACCGTCGAGTTCGAGTTTGACGAAGTCGTGGAGTCGGCCAGCTTCGGCGGGTACCCGCTCTTAGTCGAAGGCCGGCGCGCAAGCGGGGAGATACCCTGGCCCGGAGTAGTCGGCGCGTGGACTCCGAAGTTGATGTTCACGGACACAGCAGACCGAAGCTCCGAGGAGGAGGTCCGGCTCGATTTGGTCCGAGAAGCGGCGACGATTCACTTGGATCGACACGTCGACGGAGTGGTGTTCCACTCGGGCGCCACGGTGCTGCTCCACGGCCGCGTGCACAACATGTGGTCGCCGTGGCTGGAGAGTGTGTCGTCGTCCGGTGTGTCCAAGCACGAGATTGCTGCCGATGGCGGTTTCGCGATCGAAGCGGACACTGGCGCCCACGATTCGATCGAACTGCGGGCAGAGGGAGCTCCGGACAGGGTCCTGGTAAAGCTCGTCCGCGATGACAAACCACCCGAGATCGAGATCGTCCGTCCCACCGCGGATACGCGAGCGGTGACCGCGTCGTCCATCGGACTCCTCGTCTCTGTCCGTGACCGCGCAGTGGCCCGTGTACACTGCGGTGATCAGGACATGGAGCCGACCGGGTCCGACGGCTTGTGGCGCCTGTCGATCGCGTTGAACAAGACGGGCCCGACCGACATCGTGATCGGTGCGGAGGACCGGGCTGGCAACCGTTCACAGGAGTCGTTAACCGTGCGGCGCGATCAGGACAGCCCCGTCCTACAGCGCGTGAGCTTGGTTGGAGACGACCAGTTGCGCGCAGGTTCCCGAGTTCGCGTCCGTCTCGCATTCGACGAGCCGCTCGCTTCTGGTGAACTCGGCGCGGGCATAGCCGAGGTGCGCGGCGATGCGATCGAGCGGACGGTCCGGCTGCCGAACCAACTGGATGGTTGGTGCGTCACCTACACCGTGCGCGACCTCGCGGGAAACATCCGTCGAGGTGAAGTTCCACGCAGCGAGTTCGACGCGCCGATCCGGCTCACGCTGAAACCTGGCACTCGTGGTTTCGCGGAGCTCAGCGATGCAAGGCAGGGGCGCAACTCGGTGGCGGTCCCATCGCAGGTCGTGATGCGGATCGAGAGCACGCCGGGATTCGTCAAGGTCCGCGCTTTGGGCGGATCGACGTGCTGGATCCCGAGAAGCGCGATCGAAGACTCGTGAGGGAGTATGGAATGGCCGGCGTAACGATCTCGTCGAGTGCAGCGTAGATCCGCTGGCAGGCTGTCGATCACTGCGACCAAGGAACCCTGACGACTCTGCGACCGCTCTCAGTTCTCCTGTCTCTCTTCCCGATCCTGCTCGGCTGTGGTTCCGACACCGAGGCGACCGCAAAGGACTTCAGCTTCCACGAGCCCAACCTTTCGCTTGAAGCCAGCGACGGTCGCAAGTTCGATCTGACCGTTCCCGCTTCGCACGGGTCGCTGACTCCGGAGTTCGAGCGGATCCGATCGGGTCCGTCGGGGGGATCATCAAGTTGGGCGCGTTGGGTCGCTTCCGGTTCCACGGGATCATTTGTCACGGGACCTTCACGGCCTACCAAATAGACATTATCGATTGACGCAGGTCGAGCCGACATTCGTTACGCTGTGCAATGGGAGCGAGTCACGGCAAGTCCATTCAGGAACCATCGATGTCCGATCTCAACCTCAATGACGCGATCGAGTTCGCGGACAACCCCGAACCCAGGTGTCCCTGCGTCTTGGTCGTCGACACGTCCTCGTCGATGCGCGGCGAACGCATTGAAGCGCTGCACCAGGGACTGGAGACGTTCAAGACCGCATTGCTGAACGACAAACTCGCGGCGCTGCGAGTCGACGTCGCGGTCGTGACGTTCGCGACCAAGGTGCGGCTCGCGCAACCGTTCCGCACGGCGGATCAGTTCGAGGTTCCCGAACTCGTCGCCGGTGGCAAGACTCACATCGGCGCAGCGATCACGACCGCGCTCGATCTGATCGAAGAGCGCAAGCGCAGCTATTTGCGCAACGAGATCGACTACTACCGGGCCTGGATCTTCTTGCTCACCGACGGCGCGCCACATGGTGAGACGGACGAAGTCGTCGAGGCCGCTCGCGAACGGATCCGACTCGAGGAGAACAGCAATTCGGTGTGCTTCTTCACGATCGGTTTCGGCGATGCCGATGTGCGCCGTCTCGCAAACCTCTCCGTACGCGAGCCGATCATGTTGCGCGGCTTGAACTTCGAAGAGATCTTCCTGTGGGTCTCGAAGAGCGTGCAGCTCGTAGCCTTGTCCGGCGAGGAACAGGATTCCCTGCCTCCTCCACCGGCCGTCTGAACTCGCGATGCCTCCAGCACCGTGGGCGCCGACACAGTCGCCGAGCTGGCGGGTTCTCGCTGATTCGGTCTGCGGGGCCGCGCACGCACGCGAAGGACGCGCCGGGCAGGATGCTCACGGCTGGCGCGCGGTTCCTGACCAGCTGCTTGTCGCGGCGGTCGCGGACGGAGCCGGCTGCGCTGAGTCCGGCGGGCGGGGCGCCGAGCTGGCGTGTCGCACGGCGGTCGAGCGTACGTGTGCCCGCCTCGCGACCGGCGAGACACAGAGCTCCGAGTTGCTGCGAGCGGCTCTCGGTTCGGCCCGCGCCGCCATTGCGGACGCTGCAACCGAGTGCGGGCGACCGATCGACGAGTTCGCGACGACACTGATCGTCGTGGTGGCGTCGCCCAGGGCGGTGAACGTCGCACAGATCGGGGACGGTTGCGTCGTCGCCGCGGATCGCTCGGGTGGGTTCCTCGGCGCGAGTCTGCCACAGCGTGGAGAGTATGCGAACGAGACCTGCTTTCTGACGTCACTGCATGCGATCGAAGAAGCCACCCTCGAGACTTGGGGTGGCGCACCACAGTGTCTCGCGATGATGTCCGATGGCCTGCAACGTCTCGCGTTGGCGCTGCCTGACAGCAGGCCCCACCGCCCATTCTTCGATCCGCTGTTCCAGTTCGCGACAAAGGCGGACGATCCCGGAGCCCAGGAACAGTTCGCGCAGTGGCTGCGTTCGCCGAAGGTCTCGGACCGTACCGATGACGACGTCACTCTGTTGGTCGCGTCCCTGCGATGCGAAGGAGAACCACGGGTATGACGTCGTCGCGATTTCGATGCCGCGCGAGCGGGGAGATCGTCGAGATCGATACCAGTCGCGAGCTCGGCTCAGGCGGAGAAGCGCGGATTTTCGCGATCGACGAGCGGCGAGCGGCCAAGATCTATCTGCGCTTCGAGGAAGCGCGCGACCAGAAGCTCGCCGTGATGTTGGCCAATCCGCCGATCGACCATACGCGTGCGACGGGGCACGTATCGATCGCGTGGCCCAGCGACGTTCTCGACGATGTGGACAGCGGTCGGATCGCCGGCATGGTCATGCCGCGCGTGCGTCGCATGCGGATGATGATCGAGATGCTCAACCCGAAACGGCGCCGCGCTACGGTGCCGGGGTTCGACTATCGGTATCTGCATCGTGCGGCTCGGAACGTGGTCGCGGCCGTCGGCGGCTTGCATGCGCGAGGCTACGTCGTCGGCGATCTGAACGAGAGCAACATCCTGTTGTCGGATACCGCGCTAGCGACCCTGGTCGACCTCGACTCGATTCAGGTTCGTGACGGTGATCGCTTGTTTCGGTGCGGTGTCGGCAAGCTCGAGTACACTGCGCCGGAGCTGCAGGGCAAGGCGTTCGCCGATGTGAACCGTTCGATCGATCAGGATCACTTCGCGCTCGGAATCCTCGTGTTCCAGCTACTGATGGAAGGGACTCATCCGTTCGCCGGCGTCTCAACCTCCGAGAGTACCGAACCACTGGAGCAACGGATCGCAGCCGGGCACTGGGCGTACCAACGATCGTCCCAACCGCCGTACCGTCCGCGCGCCTTGGCGCCGCCGATCGATCTGCTGCACCCCCGCCTGCGCGATCTGTTCGCACAGTGCTTCGACGACGGACACCGGGCGCCGGACCGGAGGCCCCGCGCGTCCCAGTGGGTCAAGGCCCTCAAGGTTGCCGAGCTCGAGCTCGCGGAGTGCGAGCAGAACTCACAACACCGTTTCGGTCTTCACCTCGACGGTTGCCCATGGTGTGCGCGCCGCGAGCTGCTCGGCGGGCACGACCCGTTTCCGCCGACAACCGCAGCGGCGCCAGTCGCCGTGCATTCGCCACCGGTGCGCCGTGCCGCTCGTGCGCCGCGGAACCGCTCGAGGGCCGTGATTCGTTGGGCCTCGAGTGTGGCGGCAGCCTGCGCTCTGGCGTTCGTCATTCTGTACCTGCTCGACGGAGCGTGGCCTCGAACCGAGCTTGCCGAATCGACCGTCACCGCGGGTCGCTCCGCCGGGGCTGGCGAGGCTGGAGGCGCGCCAAACCAGGGCGAATCCGTGCCGGAGGAGCCCGCAGTGCAGGAGCCGAGAGCTCAGGAACCCACGGTGCAGGAGCCAGTCGACGTAGTGTCGACGGAGCCGGAACCGGCATCGGCCGACGCGGCACCTGCCACTGAGTCGCCGGTACCGGAAGCGGATTCTACGTCGTCCGCATCGGGAGAGGTGAAGGCTCCGCGCGATGCGGAGGCTCCCGCGGCGCCGCGCACACTCACGTTTGCGCCGCGCGACGAGGACGTTTCGGATCTCGTGCGACGCACCGCCGGCAAGCTCGGAACCATCTACCGATTCTCGGGCTACGTGTTTGCGGGTCTGCACCGGAGCTCCGTGGTGGTGCGACCCGACGAAGTATGGGTGGGTGTAGACGCGGGACTTCTGAGACTGGATCGAGCATCGAATGCATGGACGCTTCACCGTCACGGAGCGCGTGCGATGCAGCGTGACCTGGTCGACCTGGGCGATCGCATCGTGCAGAACCTCGCCCCTACCGGACACAAGGGCGCGTCGCTCGCATGTTCGTTCGATCGGGAATCGGGCGAGTGGCGAGTGCTCTACCCATACCACGTGACAGGATTCGACGGCATGCGTCTTTGGGGTCACGACCGGTCTGGGATCGTCGAGGTCGCGCCGCGGACCGGTCGGCGGGTGGTGCACGGCCCGGACGAGGAATTCGCTTTCGCAGGGTGTCCACACTGCGTGAGTTTCGGCTGCGATCGAACCTGGTTCTTGATCAGACAAGATGGCATTTCGAGGGTCGCGTTGTTCGACCGGCAAACCGATACGCTGCGCCCGCTCACGCTACGGGATGGCCTCCGCCCGGCGGGCTTCGCTTGGCTCGACGCCGACGAGCGCGAGGTGTGGGCAGTGGGAAGAAGGCGCGAGCCATCGATTTACGAACTCGAGTCGAACCAGTGGCGATCACGCACGCCCAAAGCCGGCGAACCGAGGATCGACGCGTCGCGAATCGTGCTCGACGGGGCGCATGCCTGGTTCGGCGGGAAAGGCCTTTGGCGATTGGATCGCCAGCCGGACACGCTTCGACGAGTCGACCTGGGCATCCGAGTGCCGTCATGCGCAGGCCTCTCGGTCGGCTCGAGCCACGTGTGGCTCTTGAGCGGTGACGCGAAGAACAACGCTCTGATCGCGGTGCCCAAGAGCCCGTCCGAGTCGGCTGGCCCTCCCTTGGCCGACGGGGTGCACGCCGGCAAGCCCAGCACGAAATCGCCTGCGCCGACCAATCGATCGGTCGCGAACTTGTGGAGGCGGCTGCTCGAACGGCACGGCGACTCGCAGACCGAGGCAGCGATCGATGCGTTCGGACGGTTTTGGTCCAAGTATCCTGCGACGACGGTCGGAGGTGCCGCGCTCGATCGAGCTCTAGCTGGTTCCATGCGGCCAATTGTCGAAGGAGCGGGTCACTACCAGTTCCCGATCGGCGAGACCGAGAGTCTGCAAGTCGAGCTCCCACCCGTCTGGTGGGAAGATGAGACCCGTCGCCAACAGCGGGTCCGGACTCAATTGCCGCGAAAGAGTGGGCGTTACTTCTTCGCGAACGCGATCGGAAGCGGCGGTCGTGGACAGCTCACCATCAGCGTTCTGGATTCCGACAAGACCACTCTGGCATCGGCTGTGCGGCGGATCTCGACGAACTTTGGCACGCAGCCAGCGCGAGCGAGCGTGCGACTCGCTGGAATCCGGTGCAAGACATGGATCTGGTCCTTCGACGCGCAGGCCGCCTATCAGGGCAAGATCACGATCGCGCTCGTGGCAGTCGGCGACGAAGCGGTCGAGATCGTCCACGCGAGTCGGGGCAACCTCGAGAGGTTCGCGGACGTCTGGGCGAACCTCAAACTCGTGCGGCGCAACACACCGCAGCGATTGCGGCAGCACGCGCATGGTCGCTTCTTCGAGGCTCGTATACCCGCGCGGTTCTCGAGGCGTCACGGGCTGGACCACCCGCTCGAAGCGATATGGGAAACCCACACCGAAGCAGAGCAAGGCGCGATCTTGCGATTCCGCACAGTTGCACTCGACAAGCGTAGGCCGCACGAAATCGTGCGACGCACCCTGGCGAGTCAAGTGGCCAACGGCGACTGGCGCCAGTGGAAGCACTCGCTTCACGGCAAGCGACAGCGATTGCGCTGGGCGCTGTTCTCGACCGAAACCAACGGTTCCCCACAGCGATTCCAAATCGCGGCGTTCGCCGTCGTGGATGAAGAGCTACTGCTCCATTGGTCCTTGGAAACGGCGAACCCCAAGCATCGCCGAACGATCCTCGACGTAATCGAGTCGTTCCGAGGAACACATCGGCTGTTTCGGGCCCGCCGTGGTCAGAAACTCGAGGGCATGAGCGCGCCGTGTATCGGATACAACCCGTTCGAAATCCGCGCTCTCGTTTCCACCGCGGACAAGAACGGAGTGATCGTCGCGCAGGGTGGCCAGTCGAACGGGTGGTCCGTGTTTCTGGAGAAGGGCGTCCCGAACTTCACCGTCCGGCGCGATGGCAAGCTCTATCGAGTTCGCGCGCGAAACCCGGTGACGTCTCGCGCGTTTAGGGTGGTTGCTCGGCACCTTGGCGACATGGGGAAGAGCACTCTCGAGTTGACGGTCGATGGCGTGACCACTCGCAGTCCCGGCGGAGGAATCGGCCGGCGGGCAGAGCCGCTGCTCGAGGTGGGGCAGGACTCGCAGCCGCCGACTGGCCCCTACGCTTCGCCGTTCCGACTCACTGGACAAGTGGAGGCGACGATCGACTTCAGGTCCGTCGCAAGGTGACAAGAGCCTCGCGGTCGCCGAGAAGCGCTCGGCCCGGCTGCAGCTGCCTCGGACGCGCAGTGTCAGCGCCGGCACCACGGTCGCCATGCCGGCCCGGTGACGCGCGATCACCGGTTCGGGGCGGCGGCGGAACGGCTCCAACGAGACTCAGCGTGTGATCGCAGCCAGGATCGGCGCGACGGCCCGGGTAGCGAGGCGCTTCAGCTCGTCGGGCGTTTGTTTCTAGATCGGGTGATCGCCCCAGACCACTGCCGGTTCGAAATCGAGCGATCGGGCCTGCGCCTCGGCCACATCTCGAAACTCGGTGGTCGCGACGAGGCAACCCGGAACGCCTCGATCGTCGAGCTCCTTGATGTCGTGCAGACCACACGACGTGCACGACTTCGGCAGTCGCACCTGGTTGGTCTCCGGTGGCGATTGGTCGACGCTTCTGTCGCTCCCGATCCTGTTCGTGCCGACCGCGTTGGGCGACATCGATCGCGACGGCTACGACGACTTCGCACTGCGGATCGACAACAGCGTGCGATGCTCTCGGCGCGACCCTGGTCTCACCGAAGTCTGGTCCAGTGCGACGCTGCAGCCGGTCGCGTCGCTGCAGACTCTGGGCTCGAACTCCAATGGTCGCTGTGGAGCCCGGGCGCGAATCCGTTGGGCGTTACGATGAGCGACGCACTCGCAACGACGCTCGGCATCGCGGCGCCGCTCGACAGACCATCTGATCGCGCGGAATCGAGAAAACCTCGCAACACTTTCCCAGCGGCCGGGGTGATGCAGGCAGTCGCACGAAACCCACCAGACCCGAGAGACCGGATGTATCGACACGCACGACGAGCCCTCGCAACGACGCTGTTGTTCGCGACCGTTCTGCCGGCCCAAGAGCCCCAGCAATCGGACGCCCGGCAAGCTGACGCCCAGCACGCCAGCGAACTGCGCGCCGCGTCTTCCGCAGCATGGCGGGCCAAGGACTTCCGCACCGCGAGCGACAAGCTCAAGCAAGCCGACGCGATCTACGCCCAGCTCGGCGATTCTCACATCGGTGACCGCGCGGTTTGCTGCCGCGCGATCGTCCACAACGAGGTCGCAGTCGGCGAAATCGAGACAGCGTTCGAATGGTTCGAACGGCTGCTGCAGCTCGCCGCGAAGCACGACTCGGCTGCTCGGCAACTCGACGACGCGTACGGCGGCATCGCGGGCGCTGCCAACAATGCCCAAGGCCTCGAGTCCCAACACCGCATCCTCGAACGCGTGCGAAGAATGGTGCAGGCGCAGCGCCAGCCCAAACTCGCCTCGCAGTGCCTGCACGACATGGCCGGCCACAGCGCCGCGGCCGGAGACCTCCCCGGCATGCAGACGCTCTACCAGCGCGCAATCCGCGAGCGCCAACAGATCGGCGACACGGTCGGACTCGGCTGGAGTCTCAACAACGCGGCCTATGAGAACATTCGCGCCGGCCGCATCCACGAAGCGATGAAGCCACTGGCGAAACTGTTCGACGCGCAGTGCGGCGGCGATATGACAACGCAACAGCGAGCCGTCGCGATCAACTTGGCGAGCATGCACGTCGCGACCGCCGACGACCGACCGCGTCGCAAGGTCGTCGACTGGTGGTGGAAGCGGGCGAAGACCGCTGCCCGAAGCGACACACCCTTCGTGTTCCCACCGGATCGCGCACTACGGCACGCACTCGAACTCGATCTGCTCGTACAACCGAAGAAGGCGCGTGCGACCGTGCAACGCGGAGCGAAGATCGTGCGGGACGCAAACTGGCCCGATGACGTCAAGCGCGACGCGTACCTACGCCTCGCTGAAGTCGCACTCGAGGCCAACGATACCGAACTCGCCGGCGACCTCTGCGACCGTGTCGAGGTCCCCGACGGTCCGTGCCGGCGCCACCTCGCCGCGCGTCGCGCCACGTTGGACGCAATCGTCGAAGCCAAGCGCGGCGATGCCGAAGCGTTCGACGAAAAAGCTCGCGCGGCGGTCGACGCGATGCGAGAGGTCGGCCATCGCTCGGCGTTGCAAGCCACGTTCGACGCACTGCTCGCAACGCGGGTCAGGGGCTCGAAGGAGTTCGAGCAGCTGCAACGCGAGGCGGAAACCCTGCGCCGCACGGGCCGGCCCGGCGGCTTCGGCGGCTCCGCGATGTCCCAGAACGTCGGCACCCTGCCGGCGGACAGCAACGACCACACAGTGGTGTTCGAGCTGAGCTGGGACGAAGACGCCGAGAAGATCGTCGTCACCGACCGGATCGGCGGCAGCTCGAAACAACTCGAAGTCGCCTGGCAGCCTCGCAACGTCACCTTCAACGGGCTCGGCCTCGGCCTGCTCGGCGGCTATGTGCGCGTCGACTCGATGCGCTACGGAGGCGCGAGCGGAGCGAGCGGACTACCCGGCATGGCGACGCTCGACGAGTTCGGCAACTACGTGCCGATCTCGACCGCCGGCGTGTGGCAGGTCACCCGCAACGGTGCCTTGAAGTTCGAGCCGCGCCGATGAGTCGGGCCGCGTCCCTCGCCGAGTTGTTCGAGCACTCTGCCTGGGTGCTGCAGCTGGCTCGCAGCCTCGTCGGCGAAGCGGCGGCCGGCGACGTCGCGCAGGAGACGATGCTCGCCGCACTGCGCAAGCCTCCCGAGGCGACGCAGCCGGTGCGTCCATGGCTGCACCGGGTCGTACAAAACTTCGCGTCGAAGTGGCGTCGTGCCGAGACACGCCGCCGTGCTCACGAACGCCACGCAGCGGCGCGTGACGACTCGGTGCCGTCCGCAGCGGAGATCGCCGAGTCGAGCGAGACGTTCCGCGTGCTGCTCGACGAAGTCGCAGGGCTCGACCGCGCCCTACGCGAGGTCGTCACGCTGCGCTACATGCGCAGCCTCGACTCGACGCGGATCGGTGAGCAACTCGGGATCCCGCCCGGCACCGTACGCGCGCGTTTGAAGCGCGGTCTCGAGGCACTGCGGGTTCGACTCGACGCTCGGCATGGCGGCAATCGCACCCGCTGGCAGGCCGGATTCACGGCCATCCTCGGCTACGGCGTTCCTGCTGCCCCAGTCGCGTCCTTGGCGACTCCCGCTTGGTGCGCGGCTGCCGTGGTCGCAGTGTCGGGCATCGGCGCCTGGAGCTGGCTCGGGAGTCTCGAGACTGGCGAGTCTGCGACTTCCTCCACTCCGGTCGCGATTCCGATCGAAGTCGCGGTCGCAACGTCCGTCATGGAGTCCCCGCAAGAAGACAAGCCGAGCAGTCCGCGAACCGATGTCGCCCCGCACGGACCCGCGAAGTTCCACCTACCCAACTTGGACCCGTCCCACGCCGGCGTCCACGTGCGGGTTCTCGACGCGAACAACCGACCGGTCCCCCATGGCCTGCTCGAGTGGACCAAGACCCGCAACGCATTCGGCCAAACCAACCGAGACGGCTACGCGGTCATGGCTTTCCAACCGCCGGCGAACGGGACGCAACTCGAGTTTCACATCTCGGCGACCGGACGCGCGACGCGCGTCGTCCGCGGCTTTGCGCGGGATGCCCAATGGCTGGACCTCGGCGACATCACGCTGCCGACGGCACGTAACCTACGCGGAGAAGTCGTCGACGCGAACGGCAACGGGTGTGCGAACGTGCGTGTCTTGGTAACCGCCGCGCTCGACTCACCCGAAGCTCATGCCGAGGCCGGACCAACACCCTGGACGGACTTTGCGATCGAAGAGGTGCGCACGCGCAGCGACGGGTCGTTCCGGATCGAGCAAGCACCCGACATCCCGATTCGCGTCTGGGCCTTCGATCGAGAATCGGAGTTCGCATTCAGCGACGTCATCGAGCCGAGCGAGGGCGGGACCGTGGACGGGATTCGACTCGAGCACGCTCCCCTAGACCCGCGTCACCGGGTTGCGGGGCGCGTACTGTCGCCGACCGGGGAGCCTGTGCCCGAGGCGTGGGTGCGCTACGCGGTCACGGATGGATCCGCGTTCTTGAAGAGTCGCCGCCGGCTGCCGTCCGTCGAGACCGGAGCCGATGGGACCTTCGAGTTCCCGGCACGGCTCGGAGTGACCTACCAATTGCTAGTGGTCGACGATGGCACTCGTTGGTCGGACGTCACGATCGACGGTGTTCGGCTCGGATCCGTGGTCAGCGTGCAATTCCTCGCACGCTGACGGCAAACCGGACTCACGACCGACATCGCCGCAGGCGGCATTCTCGACCCCGAATCAGTAGTAGGCCGCCGCCGTGTCGGTACGGAATCCCCAATCACGAACACTGTGATCGGTCGTGAGCTGGATCGTGATCGTATCGCCCGGAATCACCACCCAGCCGTCGGTCCGACCGAACGCGCTGCCCGAACCGTTCGCGATCACGTAGCCCGACTCCGTGTAGCGCAGGGTGCCACTCGAGTCGTAGACCCGCAGGAAGTCGTAGTTGGTCTCCGTGTCGAGGCGCACGAAGTGGATCGCGACGCTCTGCGCACCCGGCACCGAGTACGTCTCGGTGTAGACCCTGTTGTTCCTGTAGCGATGCGGCGTGTCCTTCACCCAGTCGACGTAGTTCCACTGCGCGTTGCCACCGCCGCCACCACCACCACTATCGACGGTCCACGACGCGGTGATCGTGCCGGCGGGGTTGCCGCTGTAGCCATGGACGAGCACGTTCCACGTATCCTCTGCAGGACTGCTTAAGCTGACACTCTCGCTCGAGCCGCCGATGTACTGCGACTTGAACTCCGCGTCGTCGTGCGCACCCTGATCCGCCGGCCAGTTGATCGCGGCCCGCTTGACGTAGAGATCGGCATCGCCCGACCCCGTGATCGTGACGGTCAGGTCGGTCGCGTTGGCGGGCACGTCGATCGTGTAGGCGATCGTCCCCCCGGTGGCGACCGAGTAGTTCTGCGTCACGCCGTTGTCGAGGCTCGTAGCGCCACCTCCACCGCCGCCGCCACCACCGACGGACGCGATCGCTGCCGTGAGATCGATGCGGCGTTTCGACGTGTCACCGATGACCGTTGCGCCCGTGGTCTGCCACAACGACGTCATCGCGTTCATGTCCCCGGCGAGCTGTGGAGCGGCATGCAACAACTGCGCCGTCAGGCCCGCCGCAGCGGGGCACGCCGAGGAAGTGCCACCGAGCGCGAAGGTTCCACCACCACAGCGTGCACAGATCACTTCCTCAGAGGGTGCGTAGACGTCGAGGAACGACGCCGTGTCCGAGTAACAGCAGCGCTCGTCCACCTGACGGTTCGAGTCACTGCAAAACGCGGGCGGGAACGGCGAATACGCGGCGTTGTTCGCGTCCCAGACCGAGCCGACCGAGATGCAGTTCGTCGACGCCGCCGGCGAACCCATCGAGTTCGTCCAACCGTCGTTACCCGAAGCCGCGTAACAGACGATGCCGTTCGCGAGAGCCGTGCCGCAGGCGGAGTGCATCGTGCCGGAGGTCTGCGCGCTGTAGTAGCGGCCACCGCCCAGCGACATGCTGATCACGCGGATCGGCGCACCGCCGCCCGTGCCGTTCTGGTTGGTCACGCACCAGTTGATCGAGTTCGCGATCACGCTGTCGAAAGCGTTCGGGAACACCGTCAAGCAGTACAGGCTGCACCCGGGGGCGTAGCGCCGCACGATCGACGCGGTGCCGGTGCCGTGATAGCAGTCGTTGAAGTTGTTCGAGTAGATCGACGTACCGGGGTCCGAGAAGTTCTGACCGCCGGACACCACACCGTTCGGCAGATTCGTGGATCCGCCGAGCTCGGGATGCAGCAAGTCGAAGTGCGAATCGATGACGGCGACGCCGACTCCAGCACCCGTGTGCCCGGAGTTGGCCGCCTGCAGCGACCCCGTCAGGGCCCGCCCCTCGATCGTGTTGAGGTGATTCAAGGTATCGCGCCACACGTACTTCACGTCCTGCCGCCGCGCGAGTTCGATCAACGCCGTCCGACTCGACAGCAGCGCGACGACGCCGTACTGCAGCGACAGTCGGTCGATGAAGACGACGTCGCGCTGCAACTGCTGCGGCAACGTGGCGCGCACGGCGCGCTCGAACGCGAGCTGTCGCTGCAACACGGAGTTCGTCACGACCGCGACACGATTGCGCGCGCGGCTGTTCTGGAACGTCGCGTCGCCCGGCTGGATCGTCACGTCGATGACGACTCGCAGATCGTTGCGTGCCCGCTGTGGCCCCTCGACGACGCCTCGCGTCGCCAACTGGTCTGCGTCACGCATCAGCAGCGGGTCGATCTTCTCGAGAACGATCGAGGGAACCGGAGACAGCGCCTCTTGGGCGACTGCGTCGGTACAGAACGGGGCCAGTAGCCCGATGCCTGCGAGCATCAGGCTCTTCCGAATGGAGAGCATGTGAGTCCTCTAGGTGTTGAGTGTTGAGCTGAGCGAGTGTCGAGTCCGCGAAATCCCCGCACGGCCGTCCGGCGCAATCGAACGATCGCCCTGCGGGAATCGCGGCCACCCCTCATCTGTAAGAACCCGCACGTCGAAGTGCAACGCGTTTCTTGACGCGGTTTGTGCCGGCTCTGTCCGCACCGAGCGAAGTGAAGCGTCGCGGCCGACTTGAACGCACCACGACTCAGGTCGCACAGCACCACGCGCCCGACAGCTCCATCACACGCCTCGCCAACGGGGTCGGTGCTCCGCCTCGGTGAGATCTCGGAGTTGCAGTAACCCCCCGATCAGGCGGGACTACACTGCGCACCATGACCCCACGCCACTCGCTCCTCGCCCTGCCCCTGCTGTGGATCAGCGCATGCTCGAGCGGCTCCTCCAGTGGCACGGTCAATCCGAACCCCCAGCCGCAGCCAAACCCCACGACGTTCCGCCAGCAGCTCGCCCTGGCCGACTTCACGAACCTCGTGACGTCGACGCAGCAGTCACCGGGGCCGGGATCGATGGGGATCGAGGGCGAATTCCTCGTGCTGCGAGCGACCGCCACGCCCAGCCCCGTCGACTTCGGCGCGACGAAAAGCACGGCACGCTACACCCCGTCGCTCGACCTGGTCCCGGGCACCTACCGGATCGAACTGAGGTACGCGTTCTCGACACAATCCAACACGGCTCTGACGGCAGAGATCGCGATCAACAACCGCACCTCGAAACGGCTGACCGCGAACTCCACCGGAATCGGCGATGCCGTATCGGCGGACGTGGCGCTCGACACCTTCGAATTCACGTTCGGGATCGGGGACCGCTTCCAGCTCGATCTCACTGCCGTCGGCGGCAACAACGCGGGGCTCGCGCAGCAGTCGACGCTGTTCGTGCAGGACGTCGTCGTCGAACTCGTCGAGGCGAGCGAACAGCCCGAGCGCACGCGCCTGTTCCTCGACGAATTCGACGCGTCGCTCCAGTCGACGCAAATGAACCCCGGCTTCGGCTCGATCAGCATCACGGCCGGAATCCTCGCGATCCGCGCCCAGGCTACGGCCGACCAGAACGACCCCGGCGCCACCCGCACCAACGCGGACTTCACTCCGATGCTCGAGCTGCCGGCAGGTTCCTACCGGTTGTCCATGTTCTACGCGTTCTCGATTCAGGCCAACGCAGAGCAGTCGGCGGCGATCGTCATCAACGGTGACGAACAGCCGCTCCCGGCCAATTCGGACCGCCTCGGCGACGACGTCGTGAACGACCTCGCCCCATTCACGATCGACTTCGAGATCACCGACGGCGACCCGTTCCTGTTCCAGCTGTCGGTAGTCGGCGGGAACGATCAGGGCCTCGCGATCCAAGCGGGCCTGTTCGCTGCCGAGATCTTCCTCGAGCAGCTGTGAGCCGGGGGCGGGCGAGCTCCGGGCTCTGAACCGCGCGGTCCGCTACGGCGTGACAACGTCGACACGCAGCCTTCGGACGTCGCCAGCACCCCACCGCTGTCCAGGTGCACGGACTGCGCATACAGCGTGATCCCCGCGAGGTTCGCTGTCAGCGGCAGCGGTAGTGAGGCAGCTGGTGCGGGCGTAATCGGCACGGAAGCGAGGAAGCCTGGCCTCACGTCGACCAACAGCGTCAACCCGAGCGCCGTCAAGTTGCCCGCACCCAGACTCAGCCAGACCGCAGACGCGTTGGGAGTTCCCGGTGCAACTTCGACCGTCACACCGAACGTCGTGCTTCCGATCGCCGGGATCCCACCCGGGTTCGGATCGATTTGCCAGGCAAAGCTGTTCGGCCTGGGCGAGGGTCCAGACAGTATCAGGAATTGCGAACGCGCGGACCCCGGGCAGGTCGGCGCGACCGCCTCGTTCCGAGTGTCGGTGATCTGCACGGTCCCCCGGCACCATGGACCCGTGTAGCGGTCAACTGGACACGGGATAGGACTCGACTTGCCAAGCCTCTTCGGACAGCGAGACGGCTATTCGAGCGACTGTGCCAACGGTCGCATGGCTCGCCGCTCGACGATCTCACGAGGAGCCGATACGGTTCGCACATGTCTGACAGCGGCGCGAACCTCAGCAAGAGCAAGCAGCTCGTTGCGACCGTCGAGGCTCGTCAGGACGACATCCGCCGGGAACTCCTCGACACCTACTTCGCGGAGCACTCGAGGGAGTTCTTGGACAGCGAGGCGGGCGGAGAAGCGTTGTTCGAACACGCGTTTCGCCGCACTCGGTTTTGCGCCCACACGATCGTGCCTTGGATCGAGATGTTCTGCGACTTGGAGAACAGCACGGTGGTCGAGATTGGTGGTGGCACCGGCTCGAGCACTGTGGTCGTCGCAGCCGAAGCCAAGAAAGTCGTGACCTACGACATCGCCGAGGTGTCGGTCGAGGCGGCGCGCCGTCGCGCGAAGATCCTCGGCCTCGACAACATCGAGTTCCACTGCATCGAGCCGGCGCGGATCACCGATCAGATCCGCGCGGACAACGAGGGTACCGCGGACGTGGTGCTGCTGTTCGCGACCCTCGAGCATCAGAAGCTCGACGAGCGCATCGCGAGTCTGCGCGCGGCGTGGGATTGCCTGGCCGATGGCGGCATCCTGGTCGTCGGCGATACCCCCAATCGACTCGCCTACGAGCAGCAGCACACCGCGCGGATGCCGTTCTACGACATGCTGCCGGATGGCGTCGGCGTCCACTTCGCCGACCAGTCGCCGAACCGCGCGTTCGCCAACGCGGTCAAGCGGCAGATGGAAGTCTCGTTCGAGAGCACGCAAGAGCTGATCGATCGTTGGGGCCGCGGTGTCAGCTTCCACGAATTCGAGATGGCGCTCGGTGACCTGCGTCCGATCACAGTCGGCCACGGTTTCGAGGAGAAGCTGCTTCGCGCCGGCGGCCTGCAGCTCGAGGACAAGATTCTGATCAAGTACTTCCGCGAGGCGAAGCTCGACGTCCCGCTGGGGTTCGCGCGACAGACTCTCTACGTGATCCTGCAGAAGTCCGATCGCACCACCGCGCCGGAACCACGTTGGTGGAAGAAGTTCGATCCCGACAACGTCTTTGGGTTTACCGACTGGAATCCGCAGGCCGTGCGCTGGCGACGGAAACGGTCCTGGAAGAAGATCATCACGTTCAGCGGTGCGCTTGGCGTCGCTCTCGCGGTGTTTACGCTGCTGGCGTTCGAAACCACGATGCGGATCGCCACTGGCCACCTGCTCGGCGTCGCGTCGCAACTGCGCGGGCTGTACACGCTGGAGGACGGCAAAGTCGTCGCAACGCCCGGCTGGGTCGGTGAGCATACCGTCGACGGCGAGACCGTCGCCGTGCGCATGAACGGCCTCGGCATGCGCGGTGCCGAGATCGCGACCGCGCGAACGGACGGCGAGCTACGCGTGCTCGCGTTGGGCGACGCGTTCGCGTGGGGCTACGGCGTCGGCGACACCGAGTCCTACCCTGCTCGGCTCGAGCAGCACCTGCGCACCGCAGCGCACGACCGTGCCGTCGTCGTCGGCAACGCCGCGCTGCCGTCCCACGGCACCAAGTCGCAGGTCGCGGTGTTGGAGCGCGTGCACGCCGAGTTCAGTCCCGACGCGGTGGTCGCCGCGGTCTCGGTCACCGACGACTTCCTCGACGACGCGCGCGTATTCGAGACCGTGGTCGACGGATATCGCTTCGAAGACGACCTGGGCCGAGTCGCCGAATCGTCGTGGCGCTGCTGGCTCGCCGCCCACTGCTTCACGGCGCAATGGATCGAGCATCGTTTGGTCGAGTGGTCACCTGGCATCGCGATCACCGCAGCGGTGCCGTCGACGTCTGAGCGGCTCGAAGCGCTAGCGAAACTGCCGCCGCCGAATCTCCGGACCGCGGGTTTGTGTTTCGACGTCGAACAGCAGCCGGCCGCGGTGACCGGGATCCTCGAGACATTCCAAGCATCGTTCCGGCGCATGCGCGAGGTCGTCGGCGATTCGGTGCCGATCCTCTGTGTGGTGATCCCGGCGTCGATCACGGTCGACGCGTCCGACTACGCCACAACCGCCCTACGCCACCAGCTCGACCCGACGCAGCTCGAGCGCGGCCTCGGCACTCGCCGCATCGCGGCCGCGCTCGAAGCGGTCGGCGTATCGTGCATCGACCTTTCGCCGCGGCTGATGTCGGACCGCGAGCCGAGCGCGAACTGGCAGCCGACCGGCAAGCACTTCTCCGCCCGCGGCCACGATCTCGTCGCCGGCTGGATCGCCGAACGGCTCGCCCCCCTACTCGGCCTCGACAAGTAGGGCGCTGCGATCGAGCACCTCACAACCTTGACCTGACTCGTGCCCGAACTCGACGGCATGAGCTACTGGCGGACGACGACACGGAACGCCTCGCCGTGTTGAAGAACGTCCCCTTACGGACCGAACACGATGTGCGCAGCCTTCGACAGTTCGACGCACAGTGAGCCACCACTGTCCACGAGGCACGCGCACTGGGCTGCGAGTTCGATTCCCGCCGGAAGGCCCGGGCCGACGACGAGTGGGTCCGGGAAAGCCCCGAACGAGTTGAAGACGGCGAGCGTGCAGTCGCCGCAGCCGATCGTCGCGGGAAGCGGGATCGGTAACGCGGCCGGAACCGGCAGGCCGACGAGGAAGACGGGGGCGGTCGCGCACGCGTTGACGAAGCCCGGACAAGCCATCGTGAAGCCGTTGGCCGAAGACGCGGGCGTCGTCGAAGTGGGCGCCGCCGCTCCGGGACAGCCGGCTTCGCCGGGCATGATTCCGATCGTGTTGCAGCGAACCTCCAGAGCTGCCCCTAACCCCCACCAGGAGAACATCGCGCCCGACGCGCTCGCGATTCCGTCTACGAGGATCTGCAGGATTGGCGCCGGGTCGTTGTCGAACCGAATGTCTTGGGGTTGCCACGTGGCGCCCGCGTCGGCCGTGTAGTTCGTGTAGAACGTCAGTCCCCCGTTCCGTTGATCGGACCAAGCAGCGAAGACGGCATCGCCGTGGGAACGAACGAGGAGAAAGGCAGAGTCTGAGGTGAACGGCGCGCTCGAAGTCAGGCTCGTGTCCGTCGACTGCCAGGTAAGCCCTCCATCCGTCGATCGATTCGAAAAGATGTCGCCGCCGGACTGGGGGCCCGCCCGCCACACCGCGAGTAGCGCCGAGCCGGCCTTCGCGAGCTTCGGAGAGCTCGTCTCATGGCTGCCCAGGCTGTGGTCAATCCTCACATCGTTGGCCAGCCAGGTCGCTCCACCATCAACGGAGTGGTTCGAGTAGATGCTGTCGCCGTCGCGCGAGTCGACCCAAGCGACATGAACATCCGCGCCGTTCACGGCGATCGACGGCCCGACGGAACTCGAGGACGCAACGACGGAGTCGAGCCGGATGTCGTTGGTCAGCCAGTTCGCGCCGTCGTCGCTCGTGTAGTTGCAGTAGACCCCGCGCGCTGCGGTGCGGTCGTCGTCCCAGACGACGTAGACCGAGGAGCCCGTCGATGCCACATCGTAGCGGGAGGCGCTGAAGCCCGAGGTGCCGGTGTTCAACTGCGTGTCCATAGTCTGCCAGGTCAGGCCACCGTCGAGCGACCGGTTGGTGAACAGGTCGAATCGACCGTTGCGTTCGTCTCGCCAGATGGCGTGGACCACGCCATTCTGCACGACCAACCGAGCGGCGTCGGATTGCGCCGCACCCGCGGTATCCGAGCAGACCCGGACGTCCGTCGGCGCCCACGTGACGCCAAAGTCTGTCGAGTAGTTGCAGAAGATGTCGGACTCCCCGTTCCGTAGGTCGACCCAGATCGCATACACGGATGAGCCGGAAGCGGCGAGGGACACGGAGTCAACGTGGACAGTGCCTGGAAGAGTGCCCGTGTCGATTCGCACCCTCGGTGACCACGAAGCTCCGCCGTTCACCGAACGACTGAAGTAGACGTCGCGCGCGGCACCGGCGAACGGTGTGTCCAGGAACGCGGCGTAGGCGATCGACCGATCTTCCGTCGTCGCAAGAGCCGGGCCGATTCCCGTGCTCATCACGACGTCGGACGAGCGTTGCGCCGGCATCGAGCCAATCGTGGCCAAGAACGAGATGAGGACGGTCGTGCGATTGAGTGCGGAACGCATGGCGTGAGTCTAGCCCAGCTTTCGAGGTCAGATGGCGTGACGGAGGCCCCCTGATTCTTGGCCGTCAGCGTCGCGCCAGATCGGAGGCGAAATCCGCAGAAACCGTGGCAGGAGAACGGCCTCGACTGCGCCAAGTCCATCCCACGGAGGCCGAACATGAATACCCCCATCCTCGCAGCCCTGGTACTCGCCACGACCGCCGCGGCACAATCGCCGA
>JANQJF010000070.1 GCA_028281765.1 Planctomycetota bacterium
CGCCTTTGCCGGGGCCACCGAGGTAGTTGACCTGATCGGCCGGACACACGACCGCGCGGCAGCGCGTGCTGATCGCGAGGATCGTCTCGCTGCCGTGGATCGGGATCATGTCGACGACCGCCTGGCCCTTGGCGGGTCGCGCGTAGCGGCGCCCGGCGCGGCTCGACGGCTCGACGAACTTGTCGAGACCGAAGCGCAGCGCGTAGCCGTCCGTCGTCGCGGCGAAGCCGTGTAGCATCGGGCACGTGTCGGGCTTCTTCGGGTCTTCGTCGATCGACCCGTCCAGCGTGCGCTTGTCGAAGCTCATCACGGCGACGATCGTCTCGCCGTCCTTGAGCTTGAACAGCTTCTGGATCGGCTCACCGTGTCCGGTCGACGCCGGGATGTCGGCGAAGCGGGCGGTGTAGCAGGTGCCGAGACTCGAGAAGAAACCCAGCGTCGTCGTCGTGGAGCCAGCGACGCACGCAAGAACCGAGTCGCCTTCGCGGATTCGTGACTTGCTCGGTTCCTTGATCTCCTTCTGGCGCTTCACCCAGCCGTCGGTCGTGACCAGCACGTGGCAGTCCTCGGCGACGATGAAGTCCTCTTCGGCGTATTCGACCTCCTCGGTCGGGCCCTCGATGATCGTGCGGCGCTTGGCTTCCTTGCTCTTGCCGTGCGTCTCGAGCATCTCGTCGAGTTCGCTGCGCACGATCTGCCAGCGGCCGGACGACGTCGATTCGCTGTCGTCGGCGAGCAGCTTGCCGATCTCCTTGGCGCGCTTGCGCTTCTCCTTGAGCTCGTCGGCGATCAGGTTGATCTCGAGTCGGCCGAGGCGGTAGAGCTTGAGCTCGAGGATCGCGTCGGTTTGCTCGGCGTCGAGCTGCTTGAACCGCGCCATGATCTTCTTCGCCGAGTCGGCTTTGCCGTCCGACTTGCGGATGATCTTGATGATCTCGTCGAGTGCGTCGAAGACGATCTCGAAGCCGTTGAGGATGTGCAGCCGCTTTTCGAGCGCGCGGAGTTCGTTTTCGAGGCGCCGCGTCACCACTCCGAATCGGAAGTGGAGGAAGTGCCAGAGGATCTCCTTGAGACCCAATCGGTTCGGCGCGCCGACGTTCGGGTTCTCCGTCGGGACCAGGCACGTCAGGTTGTAGCTGTAGTTGACCTGCAGCGACGTGTGCTTGTAGAGATACGCGAGGACCTTGTTCTCGTCGGCGTCGGCCTTGAGCACGAGGTGGATGCACATCTCCTCGGTCGACAGGTCCTGCACGTCGGTGAGCAGGGCCATCTTGCGATCGATGACGATCTGCGCGATCTGCTCGATCAGCGCGGACTTGTTGACGCCGTACGGGATGCTGTCGATCACCAGCACCTTGGAGCCGCGGCCGCCGTCCTTCTTGTCGATCTTGTGCGTGGCGCGGATCTTGATCGCGCCGGCGCCGGAGCCGTAGATCTCGCGCAGCGCGCTGCGCGACGCGATGACCTGGCCCCCGGTCGGGAAGTCCGGCCCCGTGATCGCGTCGTTCGCGACGAGGCGGTAGTCCTCGATCTCCGGTTCGGCGAGGAGCTTCAGGCAGGCCTTCAACACCTCGGCGAGGTTGTGCGGCGGGATGTTGGTCGCCATCCCGACCGCGATCCCCGTGCTGCCGTTGACCAGCATGTTGGGGATGCGCGCCGGCAACACCACGGGCTCTCGGTTGGTGTTGTCGTAGTTGGGCCGGAACGGCACCGTGTCGTTCTTGATGTCGTCGAGCAGCGGCATCGCGAGCGGCGCGAGCCGACACTCGGTGTAGCGGAACGCTGCCGGCGCATCGCCGTCGATCGAGCCGAAGTTGCCGTGCCCTTCGACGAGCAGGTGGCGCATGACCCACGTCTGGGCGAGGCGCACGAGCGCGTCGTAGAGAGCGTCTCCGGAGTGCGGGTGGAAGTCCTTCAGCGCCGACCCGACGACCCCGGCGCACTTGCGCGGCTTCGCGTCCGGGAACATCCGCTCCAAGAACATCGTGTAGAGGATGCGTCGCTGCACCGGCTTGAGCCCGTCGCGGACGTCGGGCAGCGCGCGACTCGTGATGACCGAGAGCGAGTAGTTGAGGTAGCGCGCCTGCGCGGCTTCGTGCAGCGCGACGGGCTGTTCGCCGCTGTCGCCGCCATCGAGCCCGCCCCCGCGCGAGGCGGGTGGGTCGTCAAACAAGCTGGGCGTCTCGTCTTTGCTGCGGCGTCGAGCCAATCGGTATGCCTCCCTGGCGTTGCCCACCGCCGGGATGACCGAAATCAGGCCGACGCACGGCTGCGGCGTTGGACTGCGGGAAGTTAGACGTGTGCCGTTACCCTTGCAAGCTCTGTGAGGCTGTGAACGCATTCACTGTACAGCCTCTCTTCGCTAGCTGGCGGTGCTCCGCACCGCGGAGAGCGTTGTGACTCTCGGGTCTTCTTCGAAAGAGTCACACGCTCTCTGCGCGGCAGTTGAAGGGCGCGGTGTCGGACTTTCACGTTGCCGTTCCGCTAGGATATCGAGATGGGGAAACTTCTCGGACCGTTGCTGCTGATCGCGCTGATCGGCGCAGGCGCATTCCTCTGGTGGGACGTTGGCGTCCAACCGTCGGACGTGAGAGACGATGATGGTCGTCACTCCGTCGATGCACAGGACGAGGAGGCGGCTGCGAGCGAGGCGTCGTCTTCGACGATTGCAGGCGCGGGTGCGGCCGCCAACCAGCGCGAGGACGTTGCGACGACGGAAGTCCCAGGAACGCGCATCAGCGGAGTCCTGCGGATTGGCGAGGACGCCCTCGGGGATGCGCTGCTCGAAGTGTGGCGACGCCCGCTTCGCGGTGAGCCCAGCCTCCACACGACTCTGAGAACCGACTCTGGCGGCGGGTTTTCGATCGACGGGATCCTGGCCGAGAGACACGCGTTCGCGGTGAGGGATGACCGTGCCCCGCTCGGGACGGTGGTGGCGGAGTTCAAGCCCTCCGGTCAAGGAGAGGTCGATCTCGGTGAATGCGAGATTCGTCGTCCCGGAACTGTCGCCGCTACAGTGGTCGATGGAAGCGGCGCGCCGCTCGCCGGTGTGCGCGTCGTGCTGGATCACCGCGAATGGTCGTCGGGATTCGGGCCGGAAGTGCGGCTGGGTCTGGTCGGCGGAGAGCCGGGCGCACTGCCGGAGAGTCACACGGATGCGCGAGGCGAAGTTCGGTTCGAACGGATTGCTCCTGGGTGGGTGGACCTCACGTTCGATTTGGGAGAGTTCCTGGGAAAGACCCGCTACGGAGAAGTCGCCGAGGGGGAGAGCCTCGAACTCGGTACGGTCAAGCTCGTACGGGGGCGCCGCATCGATGGCCGTGTGCTCGATTGGACGGGTCAGCCGGTTGCGGGTGCGCGCGTCCGGCTTTCGACTCGGAGCGTCAGCGGAGACGCCGAGCGTGCGACGGTCTGCGGCGAGGATGGTTGCTTCACGTTGTCGGGGATGCCGACGGAGTCGACGCCGACGTTGCGGATCGAAGCCGAGCGCCACGTCACGGTCGAAACCAGTAACTACACGACCAGGGGAGTCGCCGAGATCCGCCTACCGCGTGCGTTTTGGGTATCCGGTGTCGTCACGGGTGCCGTTTCCCATGCACTCACGGTCCGCACCGATGCGGTTCGGGTCAACACGGAGCGCCGCACGTTCCTGAATCGCTTCCAGGTGTCGAGGAAGAAGTTCGTCGTCGGTGAGGATGGGCGCTACGAGGTGGGGCCATTGCTTCCAGGGGCTTGGAAGGCGTGGGCCGATGGTGGCGCGCGCGGCTCGTCCACAGCGGTCGAGATTGCCGTCGTCGATCAGGACCTCGAGCTGGATCTCGAGATCCCGCATCGCGCTGAGTTGTCGGTGATCGTGCGAACGGCCGATGGTCAGCCCGCGGCGGCCGTGCCGATCGCGTGGCGGGACGGCCCGGAGATTCGATACCCGGATCTGTATCGTCAGCCCGACGTCTGGTGCGCCAAGCGCATCGTCAAGGCTGGGGAACGCAGCGGCAAACGTAGGGTTTCGGACGCGTCGGGCCGGGCATCGGTGCCGATCGATACCAGCGGTCCGTTCGCGATCGCCGTGAGTCCGGAGGGAGGGATCGTGCAGGCGCTCGGATTCGTCGAGGGCGAGCGACCGGAAGAAGTCGAGATCGTTCTGACCGCGACGGGTGCGATCCACGGTCGTCTACTCGGACTCGCGGACGCCAAGGTGAAGCGGTGGCGTGTCAGTGCCAAGCTGGCCGATCCCGCGTCCAGAGACGAGACAGGCTCGTGCGCCGTGCGCGCCGACGGTGTTTTCGAGTTGGATACGCTTCCGGTGGGGCGCTACGTCCTCCAACTCTATACGAGTGGCCCATTGTTCGATCCGGACGCGACGGTGAAGCGTGGGGATGGCGCGGGCTTGCTCGGTGGAGGGCATCAGCCGGCTGGCGCGGGTGTGGTCGAGGTGGTTGCGGACGAAGTCACCAGGTGTGACATCGAAATGCCCGTGACGGCTCGAGTGCGCGGCGTCGTTCGGATGCGCAATGCGGTTGTCGAGGGTTGCCAAGTGTTCGCCATGAGTGACGAGGAGGCTCGGGACCGGGAAGCGGCTGGCGTCGGATTCAGTGGCTTGGACTACGACCGGCCCCCGATTGGTGCGCCTGTGGCGATCAGCGACGAAAGTGGGAAGTACCTGTTTCGCGTTGCCCACCGCGGAGGCTGGCAGATCTACGTGCGGCATCCGAAAGGCTACGTGACGTCCGGGCCATGGCCGGTGGAGGTCAGGAGCTCTGGGCAGGACATCGTGCTCGACGTTCGTCTTGGCGGAGGGGGTATCGATGTCTCGATTGCGAAGGACTGGTTCGATGCCTGGCCGGCGCGCGGTCGTCGGCAAGCGTATCTGTTCCGTGCTTCCGAGGCAGGGAGCGACGCGTTTACGATGGATCATGCTTACCTCCACGCGCTGCCGCAATCCGCGCATCTCACGCCCGCTGTGTTCGATGCCGACGGCCGAGCCCGATTCGACTTCGTGCCGCCTGGCCAATACGTGCTGCGACTGACCGCGCGCTTGGAGCAGCTGTATCAGCAGGGCGTGGTCGTGATTGGGGATGAGGACATCCACATCGGGCCGCTCGCGGAACCGTCGCGGTTCGACGTGGCCCTCGCGGTCGAGGTTCCGAAGTTGCCGAAAGCCGAGCCATCGACCGAAGCGCAGGAGCACCTGCGCCCTTCGCTCGGCCTGGTCGTGCGTGCTCTCTTCGAAGGCGTGGACGCACCGGCGTTCGTGTCGAGGATGGGGGTCGGCGGAAGCGGTCGACTCTCGTTACGGCGCCTTCGCCCTGGCCGGTATCGGGTTCAGGCGGTAGCGGTGCGGATCGGGGACTTCGGCGATTCGGAAGACGCGATCGGCTCATCCGCCGAATTCGAGGTGGATGCTCAGGGCGTGGTGGCGCCGTCCGAACTCGACTTGCGCTGATTCGCGCAGCCGCGCTACGAACTGCACGACAGCATCGAACACCCCGGCCGTTCGCGCGCCCAGTCCGGTCGCTTCGCCGCGTGCTCTTCCTTTGTCGGTTGCTCGTCGTACGGCCGCCGCAACACGTCGAGCAGCTCGATCACGAGGGAGTCGTCGCCCTTCTCGGCCTTGTCGATCGCGAGCTGGGCGAGGTAGTTGCGCAGGACGTATTTCGGGTTGACGGCGTTCATGCGCTCGGCGCGTCCGTCGTCTTCGTCGCGCACTCGGTCCGCGTATCGATCGAGCCAGCCGCCGAGCCGCTCGCGCACGCCGCCCGCGAGCTGGGTGGGGACGTAGTAGGCGTCGATGACGGCGCCGATGCGCTCGTCGGCGCGTGTGTCCGCGGCGACGTCGACGTCCGCGAGGCCGCGGAAGAACACCGTCATGTCGGTCTCCGCGAGGTCGAACACGGCCATGAGCTCGCCGATGAGCGCGGCGTCGTCGTCCCCGTTGTGCTCGGAGAAACCGAGCTTGCTCGCCATCATCTCGCGCCAGCCCTTCTCGTAGACGGACGCGTAGTCGTTGACGGCAGCCTCGAGCGGTTTCGTGGAGTCGAACAGCGGCACGAGGGCGTTCGCGAGCTGCACGAGGTTCCACTGCGCGACGCGTCCCTGGTGGCCGAAGCGATAGCGCCGGCCGTGGGCGTCCGTCGTGTTCGGCGTCCAGTTGGGATCGAAGTTCTCGAGCCAGCCGTACGGGCCGTAGTCGATCGTCTCGCCGAGGATCGACAGGTTGTCCGTGTTCATGACGCCGTGCACGAAGCCGACGCGCATCCACTCGACGACCATCGCGGCGGTCGTGCGGCACACCTCTTCGAAGAACGCGGCGTAGGTCGCCTGCGACGGTTCGCCGAGATGGGGGAAGAGGCTGCGAATCGTGAAGTCGGTGAACTTCTGTAGCAGCTCCTTCTCGCCGCGCGCCGCCAGGATCTCGAAGCTGCCAAAGCGGATGAACGATCGGGCGACGCGGCAGACGACCGCGCCCGGCTCGTCCTTCGGATTGCCGTCGTAGAACATGTCGCGCTCGACGAGTTCGCCGGTGCGCACGAGGCTGAGCGCCCGGGTCGTCGGCACGCCGAGGTGGAACATCGCCTCGCTGCACAAGAACTCGCGGACCGACGAGCGCAGGACCGCGAGGCCGTCGCCGCCGCGCGAATACGGCGTCTGCCCGGCGCCCTTCAGCTGGAGCATCCAGTGCGCGCCGTCGGTGCCGTGCACTTCACCGAGGTTGATGGCGCGGCCGTCGCCGAGCTGGCCGGCCCAGTTGCCGAACTGGTGCCCGCCGTAGCACATCGCGAACGGGTCCATACCGGGCAGCTGCTCGTTGCCGGCGAACACGCGGGCGAACGCATCGGAGGTATGTGCGTTCTCGCCGAGGCCGAGCAGTTCCGCGACTTCGCGGGAGTGGGCGACGAGCTTCGGCGCGGCGAACTGCTTCGGCGTCACGCGCGAATAGCTCGCACCCATGACCTGGCGGGGATACGGCGATGCGTCCTTGTCCGCCGGCAGTTCGCGCGTGAAGCGGTTGTCGAAGTCGAGCGTCGTCAGATCGGCGGGGAAGGTCATGGCGGGGGGATCCTAGCTTGCGCCGATGCCGGCAGGGTGTGTTATCGATTATTCCAATAAGGAACATTCCCAAGACCGATGGCGTAGCATCGCGCGATGTTCAAGGGTCGAAATCCGAGGCGACTGCGCGCGCGCTGCTTCCTGTCTCCGGGTCTCCCGGAGACGCTGTTCGAGCGCGTCGTCGAGCGACTCGAGAGCACGCTGGATTGCGGTATCGCGCTCGACTTCGACTCCCGGAGCTCGGGGCCGATGTGTGGCCATGATAATCCCTTCGCGGCGGACGATGGCGACGTGGACATCGGCTTCGTCTGCGCGCCTTCGTATCTCTTCCTGAGCTCGCTGGAGCGGCCGTCTGTGGACCTCGTGCCCGCCGGCTTCGTGTTCGACGATCCGCGCAGTCAGGATCGGTCGGTCTACTTCTCCGAGGTCGTGGTGCGGCGGGATCACGCTGCGCGCCGATTCGAAGACCTCGAGGGTGGCGTTTGGGGGTTCAACGATCGCAGCTCGCTGTCCGGTTTCTTTGCCGCGGCGATTCGGCTCGACGGTGATCCCGAGTTCTTCGCGAGCAACGTCTGCACGGGGTCTCACCGAGCCTCGATCGACGCCGTTCTCGCCGGCCACATCGACGCCGCGTCGATCGACTCGAACGCGCTGTCGATCGCGATCGCGCGGCGGCCCGAGCTGGCGGAGAGACTGCGTGTTCTCGAATCCTGGGGGCCGTTCCCGTCGCAGCCGATCGTCGTGCGTCGTGGTCTGGGGCCCGGCTGGGCCGAGCGCATTGCCGAGAGCTTGCTGACGTGGGAGCAATCGTCCGTACTGTCGGGACTCGGGATGACGGGATTCGCTCCGGTGACCGAGAATGCGTTCGCGGCCGAGCGATCCGCGCTGCGTGCGCTCGGTTACCTTCCGACGCTCGATGAACAAGCTCCTCAACACGCTCGCGCTGTCTTTGACGCTGTTCGTATCGATTGCCTGCCAAGCACCGAGTCTCCCGCGTCACAAGCGAATGCCTCCGAGCAAGTTCGAGTACGAGGAAGCCGAGCGGCTGCCGGGTAGCACGCTCCTCCATAAGCTCGCGCACGTCTCGCAGCTCGACAAGCTCGACGACACCGACGCGGACTACGCACGCTGCTCGGCGGCAGCGACGCTCAGCGCATACCTTCTACTCGGAGGTGACTTCGCCGCGATCGCCGAGAAGACGGGGGTCGACGGCGCGCTGACGTTCGCCAACGTGCACCTGTTGCAGGAAGCGCTCTACGACATCGCCAACACCGATGGTCGTCCCGGCGTCTTCGGCACGTGCAAGCCGGACTACGACGACGAAGGTCGCCTGATCGGATGGGCGCACAACGAGGGTGACGAGTACCACGCCATCGTCGACGCGCTCGGGCTCTCGATGACGCGTGTCTACGCGCCTACTCGAGACGATCCGACGGAGCTGCGCGCCGCGGTGCTCGATTTCCTCGCGACGCCGGAAGACGTGGTGTTCGTCGTCGGCGTCGATGAGGACATGGCAAAGGAGCGCTTCGTTCCGATGGACGAGACGGGCAACCACTACGTCGCGATGTTCCAGCGTGGGGACACGGTCTACGCGCTGGACTCGTATCGGACGCCGGGTCGATCGGCGCTCGTCGTACTGTCGCCCGTCGACGTGGAAGCACATTTGTTTCGCACACGCAACGCGATCTACGCGCTGCGGCGCTAGGGAATCAGCGTAAGCGGCACGGCATTGCTCGCGCGGTTCACGACGAGCGGCGGGTTTGTGAACAGGATGAACGCGTGGTGGAACGTGATGCCCGCCAGCGCCGAAGGCAGGCCTGGTGGCAGCGAGAACGTCGCCTGCGCGCGGCCGCTGCCGTCCAGCGTGCCCAGCGTGTTGCCGAACGGGAACTGGTTCGCGCCGTTCAGGGACGTGAAGAACCAGCCGTCGACGTTGAGCGGAATCGGAATGGAGTCGATGGCCGTCCCCGGAGCCGTGCCGCTCGCGGTGCCGAGCACGAGATACGGACTGTTCGCCGCGCTGAGTCCTGCGTCGAGCGACATCGTCTGGGTGCCGCCGTTCGTCAGCGAGATGAAGTCGGCGTCGGTGTTCATCAGCGTACACTTGCCTTGCGTGCCCGCGAGATAGATCCGTTGGATCTCCTGCGTCGACAGCGCGCGGTCGTAGAGCGTGAACTCGTCGATCGCGCCCTCGAAGAACTCGCTCGTGCCGTCGAGACTGCCGAGGTAGGCGTCGTTGGTCCCCGACGTGCCAATGGCGCCCGAGTCGGCGACGCTCTGGACCTCGAGGCCGTCGATGTAGATGCGCCTCATCGAACCGTCGTAGGTCGCCGCGACGTGATGGAACTGACCGTTGTCGAGGACGCCGATCGTCGGGCCACCGACTTCGAGTTCGCGGTAGATCCCGTTCGTCGAAATGCCAAACGCGAGTGCCGACCCCGATCCGGTGATCCCAGGGAACGAGAGCCCGATCGGTCCGGGCGCGAACGTGAACGGCGGCGGTTGGAACGACAGTAGGATCCGGTCGTTGCCGTCCTCCTTGCGCAAGATCTCGTAGAAGCCGCCGGCGACGGTCTCGATCTGGATCCAGCCCTCGAGCGTGATCTGGCTGGCGGGCTTGAGGCTCGGGTGGTGGGGGATGCGCACCGTGCTGCTCGTGCCGTTGAACCCGATCGCGGATCCGACCATTCCGGGCACCTGCAGCACCGCGCCCTGCACCACTCCGTGGTTCGGCCCCCGGATGTCGGCGACCGACACGGACCCGAGCGGGTCTTCACCAGCCCACCAGCTGATGATGTTCGGCGGCTCGGGGACGCACTGGGCGACGGGTTGGGTTCCGAGTAGGGCGCAGCCGACGAGGGCGACCGCGGAGAGCGAACGCGTGCAGTTGGTCTTCATGGCTAGTCTGCTCAGCGAGAAGTCGAGACCGGCTCCGCCGTGATTTTTGGCATGATTCGCCCATGCTGCGTCCGCTCGGTCTCGCCCTCCTGATCCTCGCATCGGCCGCCCCCGCTCAAGTCGAACAACGACTGCGAGCGCGTGGTATCGACGACGTCGTCAAGGCGGCTCGTGAGCGCGGAGACGCGATGCGGGGCGCGGTGGTCTTCCACCAACCGCAGCTCTCCTGTGTCCGGTGTCACGTCGCCGACGATCGGCTCGGGCCGGATCTTTCGACGGTGGACGCGATTACGACCGATGCGTCGTTGGTCGAGTCGATCCTGGATCCGTCCGAGGTGATTCGCAAGGGATACGAGACCGTCCTGCTCACGGTCGGTGAGGACGTTCAGGTCGGCATCGTCGAGTCCGAGGCCGACGGCAAAATCGTGTTCCGCGACGCCGCCGCAGACTTCAAGGCGGTGACGATCGACGCGTCGAAGGTCACCGACCGCAGCACGGCGGAGATGTCGTTGATGCCGGGTGGGTTGATCAACTTGCTCGCGAGCGAGCAGCAGTTCTTCGACCTCGTTCGCTACCTGATCGAAATCCGCGATGGCGGAGCCGATCGAGCTCGCGAGCTCGAGCCGGATCCCGCGCTGCTCGTCGCGCGGCCCTTGCCGGAATACGAGAGCGCCATCGACCACCGTGGTTTCTTGGCAGGCCTCGACGACGCGGCGTTCGATCGTGGCGCGGAGATCTACGAACGACTCTGCATCAATTGCCACGGTACGGAGTCCGAGCCCGGCTCGCTGCCGACGTCGCTGCGCTTCCACGCCGACCGCTTCAAGAACGGCAACGACCCCTTCACGATGTACCAGACCCTGACGCGTGGCTTCGGCATGATGGCCGCGCAGACGTGGATGGTGCCGTCGCAGAAGTACGACGTGATCCACTACATCCGCGAGCACTTCGTCAAGCGGCACAACGAGGCTGAGTACTTCGCGATCGACGAGGCGTATCTCGCCGGGCTGCCGAAAGGGGAGAGCCGCGGTCCCGCGCCGTCGAAGATCACGAAGTGGCAGCAGATGGACTACGGGCCGAACCAGGTCATGACTCTGGAGATCGGCAAAGATGCGAGCAACTTCGCCTACAAGGGCAACGTCGTGCGGCTGGACTCTGGGCCCGGTGGGATCGCCAGGGGTAAGTACTGGCTCGTCTACGACTACGACACGCTGCGCGTCGCGGCGGCGTGGACCGGCGACGACCCGATCAACTGGCAGTCGATTCACTTCGACGGCAAGCACGCGATTCACCCCCGCCTGAAGGGGGACGTGCTGATCACGAACCCGACCGGGCCGGGGTGGGGGCGTCCGTCCGACGGAAGCTTCGAAGACGTGCGTTTGGTCGGACGGGACAAGCGGATCTACGGGCCCCTCCCGCGGGACTGGGCGCAGTACTCGGGGATGTACTACCACGGCTCGGACACGCTGATCGAATACACCGTGGGTAAGACGAAGGTGCTCGAGTTGCCAGGCGTGCTCACATCGGGGCCGCGCCCCGTGGTGACGCGCACGTTCAACGTCGGCCCGCGCAAGCAGGACATGATGCTGCAGGTCGCGCACAACCGTGACGATGCGAAGCTCGCGCAGATCGGCGGCGTCGCGATCTTCGGTCACACGCCGACGAGCATCGGACCCGTCGCACCGAAGACCGACGCGAGCGACTTCGGCGGCGGCTACTGGCTCGAGGCCAAGGACACGACGGGCCTCAACGTCGGGGACGGCGACTTCACGATCACCGCGCGCATCCGGACGGAGGACGACGGCACGATCGTCGCGCAGACCGCGCGGGGGTCGACGTGGGTCCCCGATGGGCTGACTTGGTTCGTCCGTGGCGGGCACCTCTCGGTGGACATCGGATGGGTCGGTGTGTGCCGTAGCCGGGCTCGCGTCGACGACGGCAAGTGGCACGACGTCGCGGTGACTTACGAACATCGCACAGGTGACGTGACGTTCTTCGTCGACGGTCGACGCGACCGGCGTACCGGCACCCTCGTGCGCAACGAGCCACTGCGGAACGCGGTCGTTCGGATCGGCTACACGGCCGCGGACTTCCCGGAAGAGAGCGCGTTCAAGGGCAGGCTGACCGACGTGCGCTTCTACAACGATGTCCTGAACCGCGACGAGATCGCGCGGGTGGGCAAGGCCGATCCGCACCCGGCGCTCGCAGCGCACTGGAACCCGGCGAAAGCCAGCAACGGATTCGTGCGCGATCCGATCGCGCAACCCAATCCGGCGCGCCTGGTGCTGGGCGAGCCGGCAGCGTCGAGCGGCAAGTTGGATGCGCCGACGATCGCGAGCTACGTCGGCGATACGGCCGGGTTCGAGTGGGTCGCGGACGGTCCGGACCTGCGCCTGCGGATTCCCGCGGGCGACGCGCCGCTGCGATTCACGTGTTGGTTCACGAGTGTCGACGGGCAGACGTCACCCAAGGCAATCATCGATTCGGTTGGGTTCGACGACCCCGCGCGCGATCTCTCCACGCTCACCGGTGGTGGTCCACGCCGTTGGAGTCAGATCCTCGAGACCGAAGCGATCCTCGGGAAGAGTGACGGTCCGTTCGAGGTCGACGTGCTGAAGCGCCCCGCGGACAACCCGTGGTTCTGCCGCATGCGCCTCACGGGCTTCGACTTCACCGACGACGGCGACACCGCGATCGTCAGCGCGTGGGACGGCAGCATGTGGAAGGTCCGCGGCCTCAACGCTCTTCCTGAGAACGCGACCGACAACACGATCCCGATCACCTGGCAGCGCATCGCGTCCGGCCTCTACCAGCCGCTCGGTGTCAAGATCGTCGACGGCCAGATCTACGTCACGTGCCGCGACCAGCTCTGCATCCTGCACGACAAGAACGGTGACGGCGAGATCGACTACTTCGAGTCGTTCAACAACGACCACCAGGTCACCGACCACTTCCACGAATTCGCGATGGGTCTGCAGACCGACGATGACGGCAACTTCTACTACGCGAAGTCCGCCCGCCACGCGAAGACCGCGCTCGTCCCGCACCACGGCACGCTGCTCAAAGTCTCGAAGGATGGTCAGCGCACCGAGATCGTCGCGAATGGCTTCCGCGCCGCGAACGGTGTCTGCATCAACCCCGACGGCACGTTCATCGTGACCGACCAAGAGGGTCACTGGAACCCGAAGAACCGCATCAACTACGTCAAGCAGGGCGGTTTCTACGGCAACATGTACGGCTACCACGACGTCACCGACACCGCGGACGACGCGATGGAGCAGCCGCTCGTATGGATCACGAACGGCTTCGACCGTTCGCCCGGTGAGCTGCTCTGGGTCGACAGCCCGAAGTGGGGGCCGCTGCAGGGTCGCCTGCTCAACCTGTCGTACGGCTACGGCATGGTCTACGTCGTTCCGCACGAGGAGGTCGACGGGCAGATGCAGGGCGGCATGTGCGCCTTCCCGATCAAGCGGTCCCCGACCGGCATCATGCGCGGCCGCTTCCACCCGAAGGACGGACAGCTCTACATGGCGGGTATGTTCGCGTGGGCGGGCAGCCAGCAGCAGCCGGGCGGGTTGTACCGGTTGCGCTACACGGGGCGTCCGGTGCACTTGCCGGTCGAGTTGTCGGCGACGAAGCGCGGCATGACGATCGCGTTCAGCGGCGAGCTCGACGTCGAGTCGGCGAAGAACGTGAAGAACTGGCGCGTGAAGGCGTGGGATCTGAAGCGCACGAAGCGCTACGGCTCGAAGCACTTCAACGAGCGTGCGTGGGAGGTGAAGAGAGTGCGGGTGGATGCGGATCGGAAGACGGTGCACCTGGAGATCCCGGAGATTGCGCCGACGTGGGGGATGGAGATCCGCTACACGTTGAAGTCTGTGGAGGGGAAGGCCGTGAAGGGAAACGTGCACAACACGATTCACGTGTTGCGGTGATGGGCTAGGCGCGCGGTTCGCATCGTTTTCGGGCTCGGACCCGGGCGCGTTCACGTTCCACGGGTCGGGACACGTTCCACGGCCCGAGGGGCTGTCCTCGCCAGCGCTTCTTGGCCGACGCTGTCCGCCGAGTAGATTTGCCCGTCCAACCGGCCATGGTACGCCAACCGGATCCGCGCCCGCTCTGACACGGTCTCTCTGACAGGCCCCGTTCCGCGACCCGAGTCCCGACCCGTGGAACGTGAACGGGTCCGGGTCCGAGCCCGAAAACGCGCGTTGCATCCCCAAAAACTTGGCGGACCCGCCGCCCCCCTCTCGCTTCAGCCCCCAGACAGGGAAATGCCCGATCCCCCCTGTCCCGGGAGCCACGATGTCCAACCGTTCGAAGTTCGCCCTTCTCGCCGTTTCCGCCGCCATCACCGGCACCTTCGCCGACTGCGCCCAGGCCCAGCTCGGCTTCTCCGAGCCGACGGCGCTCAACTCCAACGCGCCCGCCGACTCCGAGTTCGACGGCGGCGCGCAGGTCGTCGCGGCCTGCGACGGCACGACGCTCGCGTTCTGGTCGTCCTCCACCGATCTCGGCGGGATCGGCACCGACGCCGACATTCTCTTCGCGCGCTCGACTGACGGCGGAGCGACGTGGGGGGCGCCGATGGCGCTGAACACGAACGCCGGCTCCGACTCCGGTAGCGACTTCTTTCCGCGGGCCGATACCGATGACCTCGGCAACTGGGTCGTTGTGTGGCGTTCGCACGACAGCCTCGGTGGCACGATCGGCTCGGACGCGGACATCGTGCTCGCGCGTTCGACCGACGACGGCGTAACGTGGTCCGCTCCGCAAGCGGCGGCCGCCTACAGCGCGGGCGACTCGGTCTTCGATACGAATTGCGACGTCGTGTGTGACGGCGCGGGGACGTGGATCGCGGTCTGGGACTCGACGTTCAACGTCGGGGGCGTCATCGGCGGCGACCAGGACGTCCTCTGCATCCGGTCCACGGATCACGGCGCGACCTGGAGCCCGGTCTCGGCTCTGGCGCCGGATGCGACGACCGACGACAGCGACGACTTCGGTCCGACCCTCGCGACGGACCGCGACGGCAACTGGGTCGCGGCCTGGTCGAACTACTACGACGAGAGCGACATCTTCGTGTCGCGCTCGAGCGACGGCGGCGTGAGCTGGTCGCCGCCGGACGGCCTACGCGTCGTCCAGGACTACGGTCAGGACTTCGTCGCGCGTCTGGCGACGAACCGCGTCGGCACTTGGATCGTCGTGTGGGAATCCGGGACCGACCTGAACGGTACGATAGGCGAAGACCAGGACATCGTGTTCTGCCGTTCCACCGACAACGGTGGCACGTGGACGGCGCCCGCGCCGATCAACGCGAATGCCGGCTCGGGCGAAGCGCTCGACTCGATGCCCGAGCTGGCCGTGGACCATTCCGGCAATTGGGTCGTCGCGTGGCAGTCCGAGAGCTCGCTGGGCGGCACCATCGGCGACGATGTCGACATCCTCTACGCCTACTCGAACGACGACGGCGCGAGCTGGTCCGCCGAACGCACGTTCGCGAGCGTTGCTGGTGACGACACCGGATCCGACTCGAACGTCAGCGTGGCGACGAACGGTCGCGGCGCGTGGGTCATGGTGTGGTCGTCGGAGAACGACCTCGGCGTCTCGGCGGGTGGCGACGCGGACATCGCGGTCGCGACCGTGACGGATCCGCTGCTGGCCGGCGCGCCGGCTGCGCTCAACGCCAACGCGAGTCTCGACAGTGGCTCCGACAACTTCGCGAGCGTCGCGAACGACGGTCAGGGCAACTGCGTCGCGGTTTGGATGTCGAGCGATTCGCTCGGCGGTACGATCGGCACCGACCTCGACATCCTCGTCGCCCGTTCGAGCGACGGTGGTGCGACCTGGTCGCAGCCCGCCGCCCTCAACTCGAACGCCGGTGTCGACGCCGCTGCGGACCGCAGCCCCGCCATCGCGACGGACGGGTCGGGCGACTGGATCGTCGTGTGGGAATCCCCGGACAGCATCGGCGGCACGGGGACGGACCAGGACATCTTCGCGGCGCGCTCGACCGACAACGGTCAGACGTGGACGCCGATGGTGCCGGTCAACACCGACGCGACCACCGACAGCGATTCCGACTTCGACCCTGATCTGGCGACCGACGGTTCGGGCAATTGGGTCGTGACCTGGACGACGGATCCGTTCGACACGATCACCGCGTCGTCGACGAACGGAGGCCTGTCGTGGAACGCGCCGGTCCTGCTCGCCGCGACGAGCGGTGCGGACTTCGAGCCGACGATCGCGACGGACGGCAGCGGTCTCTGGGTCGTTGCGTGGACGTCCAACCACGACACCGGCTCGATCGGTGACGACGACGACATCATGGTGTGTCGCTCGACGAACGTCGGCGCGAGCTGGACAACGCCCGTGCCGCTGAACGTCACGGCTGGCTCGGACGACCCCGAAGAGGACGACTTCGCGCCGCGCCTCGCGACCGACGGCAACGGCAACTGGGTCTGCGCGTGGCACCGCGAAGGCGCGTTCGCGAGCACGCTCGGCGACGACACCGACGTCATCGTCGCGCGTTCGCCCGACAACGCGACCTCCTGGTCGGCGCTGCTGCCCGTCAGCGTGAACGCGACGACCGACTCGGCCGAAGACCAGTTTGCCACGGTCTCCTACGACGGCGACGGCAACTGGATGGTCGCCTGGACGTCGGGCATGCCGGCGCTCGGCCACGTCAACGGCTCGGACACCGAGGTCGTCGGCATTCGTTCGACCGACGCAGGCGCGACGTGGACCCCCGCCGCGGCCATCAACCGCAACGCGCACGCGGACACGGGGAGCGACGGCGGCGTCGCGCTCACGGCTCTCGGCTCGGGCTGCTGGCTCGCGGTCTGGAACTCGACGACGAACCTCGGCGGCCAGCTCGGCACCGATCGCGACATCCTGTTCTCGATCGCATCCATGGCCGATCCGTCCGGCGGTCCCGTGGTCCAGCTCGGCGGCGGCTGCGGTTCGGCTGGCACGATCAGCCTCGAAGGCGCCGCGGCGATCGGCAACCCGGATCTCACGGTGCGCCTGACCGGCGCCGATCCGGCTGCGATCGGAGCTGCGCTCGGCTTCAGCATTGCAGGTGCCCCGACGACGACGTGCGGCAGCTGCGTGATCAACACCTACTACGCGGCCATCGGCACGACTCCGATTGGCGGCGCGGCGTCGATGAACCTGTCGGTACCGTGCGACCCGGACCTGCGCGGCCGCACGTTCGAATTGCAGTGGATCGTCGGCCCGACCGGCACGCAGCCGTGCTCGCTGCTGCCACCGATCTCGTTCACGGGGCGGATGGCGTTGACGTTCGACTACTGAGAACGAGAGGGACGCGCGCGGTGTTGAGAGATCAGCGTGCGCCGCTCACTTCTTGCCCTCCGGCATGTCGAACACCGACGCGTCCAGCTCCGGGTCGACCGTGACGCTCGACACCTCGAACTCCTCGAGCCGCGCCCCGAACTCCGACGCGAGTCGGAACGGCACGACGAGCCCGTCCACTGTTCGGAAGTCCGAGTAGAACACGCGCCGCTCCATCGGTTCGCGCGCCTGGCTCATGTCGACAATCGTCGAGTCGACCGCGACTTCGAGGAACGTCTCGGCGTGGAGGCGCCACTGTTCCTTGGATTCATCCGAGAACGTCAGCTCGAGGTCGATCGTCGGCATCGCGACGACCTTGCCGCGACCGAGAAGCGCGACCTCGATGCCCTTCGCCTTCGCGTCGAGCAGCGCGGGCTCGAACATGGATTCGCGCTTCAGCTGCCGTTCGTAGGGTTCGATCTCGACGCGGGCCGGGTCCGTGATCCGGAACATGGTCTGGCGCCACCACAGCCCCTCACGATCGCGCGCCCGCACGTCTTTGTCGCCGGCCCACGTGTAGTCGAGCCGGTAGAGATCGTCGCGTCGTCTCTTGAGCGTGAAGGGGTGACTCTCGCTGAACGAGGTGAAGGTCCCTTCCGTCTGCAGGGTCTGAACCTCGCGCCAGCGCTTCAGGCCGCCACGCGCGGCGGTGTACCGACGCAGCACTTCGGCGAGTTCGATTTCGGCGCTGGGTTTCGTCGGCGATTCGGCCGCGGGTGTCGCCTGTTCGGACGCGATTGCGTCGGACGCGGCGGCGCGCACGTCGTAGGCGACGATCTCTTTGAGGTTGCGCAGGAACAGTCGCCCGTCGGCGAGCGTCGGTGAAGTCCAGCAGCGCCCTTCGTCGTCGTGCATCGCCTGCACGCGACCGGACTCCCGGTACTCCGTCGAGTCCGCCGCGACGAGCGCGAGAGTGCCTTGGTCGCCGAGCACGTAGAGGACGTCGCCGCAGGCCATCACGGAGCCCTTGCCGAAGCCGCGCTTCGACCACGCGAGGCCGCCATCTTCCGCGCGAATGCACCGCAACGTCGAGTTGTCGAAGCCGAAGAGGTGGCCGTTCACGAGCACGGAGTTGTTGAAGTGGTTGCGGAATCGCCGATTCGACCATACCTGTTCGGTCTCGAACCCTTCGCCCGTCTTCGTCACGCGCACGGCGATCGTGCCCTTGCCCATGTAGGCCGAAGACGTCAGCACGAGGTCGGGGGGCACGAACTGCGCCATGACCATGACGTCGCGCGCGGCTTCGTGCGTCCACAGCACTTCGCCGTCGAGCGAGAGCGCGGACATCTTGGTGGGGCGGTTGAAGATCAGCTGGGGGACGCCGTGGAGCTCGACGAGGAGTGGCGTCGACTTGCTCGGTCCGCCGTCGAGAGCCGTCCATTCGATCTCGCCCGTGTCTCGGGCGAACGCGATGACGGCCTTCCCTTCTCCTGCGCCGACTTCGAGCACGGCGCGCCCGCCGGCCACCACGACCGACGCCGCGAAGCCGAAGCGCGGCTGCGCCATGCCGAACTCCTCGAGCAGGTTCTTCTGCCAGCGCACCTTGCCGCCTTCGATCTCGATCGCCGCGAGGTGCATCGTCGAGGACACCGCGAACACGAGGTCGCCGTCGACGGTGGGCGTCGCGCGCGGCCCGTCTCCGAACTTGTCGGCGAAGCGTGGTCCGAGCGGAACCTGCCAGAGCGTCTTGCCCGTGCGCGCGTCGAGGCAGAACGCGTCCTCGGTCTCCCCGGGCGCACCCATCGTGTAGAGCCGATCGCCGACCGCGACGACGGTCGAGAAGCCGGAGCCGAACTCATGCCGCCAGAGTTCAGGAGGCCCGCCTTCACCCCACGTCTCGGAGACGGCTTGCTTCGGAGCGACGCCGTCGCCGTGGGCACCGCGGTACTTCGGCCAGTCGGTTTGGGCGGCAGTGGTTGCGGCGAGGAGGGTGATGAACGAGAGCGTGCGGCAGGCCGGCATCGGGGTTCACGGGGTGGTGGGGTGGACGGAGGGATTGTCAGTCATCGCCGAACTGGATGGCCAGCGATTCCAGGTGGTCACTGTCGTTCGGACCGATCCGTCCGCCCATCGTCGTAGTGCCCTTCCAGCGCCACGACCTTCCCGCCGTCCTCCACGAACCGGATCCGGAAGTAGTCGATGCCGTCGACCATGAAGAGTCCGTCCTTCAGCGCGACGAGTTCACTCGGATCGCGGCCGTCCCGCGCGTACCAGAGCTTGCCCGACGCGTCGACGGTGATCTTTCGCGGGCCGTAGCTCCCGGCGTAGCTCCTCTTGACCGCCAGCTCGAGCGCGACGGGGTTCGTCTTGGCGTCGAGCGCGGCGGCCGCCCACTCGAGCGAACGCTTGCGTTGCGGATCGTCGCTCGCCTTCTCGGCGATCACGGCGAGTGCCTTTGCGTGCGCGACGTCGAGGGCGTCCTCGACTGCGGTCTCGACGTGCGGCTTGACGCCGGTGCCCTCCCAATTCGTCTTCGTGATCGGGTTGATTGCGCGGCCGCGTGGGATGAACACGTTGAGGCCGTTCGGCAGGCCTCGGGTGCCGCCCGGGTGGGCACCTCCGCCGGTGGTTTGCCCCACGACCGTCGCGCGTTCGAGATGCTTGAGGTTGTACGTGAACTCCTCTGCCGCCGAGAACGTCCGCCGACTCGTCAGCAGGTAGAGCGGCGTATCGATCATCTTCTGGCCAGGGACGTGCGGCAGGGTCCAGAACTGGTCGATCTGCTCTTGGCCGCGGAAGAAGAACGAGTTCAGGTGCGTCGGCTCGTCGAAGAAGTAGCTCGAGATGAGCTGGATCATCTCCGGGTCACCGCCGCCGTTGTTGCGCAGGTCGATGATGATCGCGTCGCTGTATTGCAGCAGAGTCATCGCGGCGACGGCCGTCGAGCCGCCGTAGCGTGGAGACGCGAACCCGCGCAGATCCAGGTAGCCGACGTTGCCGGCCAGCTTCTCGATCTTTTCGAAGCCGAAGTTGCGGCGTTGCCCCGATTCGAGGCGGAGTCGATGCATCTCTTCGGGCGACAGGCGGGGACCGGTCGGCTGGGGCGGATTCAGCTGGACGCGCAGGTGCAGATCCTGGTTCACGCTCTGGATGTCGCGCGTGAGGACCTCCGCGAGGCGGCGGCGGTCGGACATTCCGTCGTACCTGTCGTCTTCGAGCTTCTTGGTGAGGAGGGTAGCGATCTCCGCGGCTTTGTCCTCGAAGACGTAGTCGCGGCGCAGACTCTCGGCGAGTGCGTTCACCGTGGCCGCGATGTCGGAATCGGAGAGCGGGGCGGACGAGTCTTGCTGAGCCGCGAGGCTGCTCACGCACGTCGCGAGCCCGAGGGTGAGGGAGAGGTGACGGATGGACACGTATGGCTCCTGGGGTCTGTGCTTGTCTAGTTCGTGACGGTGACGAGGAGGCCGCGCAATGCGAGGTCGGCGACTCGCTCGACTTGTCTGCGGATGTCCGCCCGGCGACCGAGCTCCGAGGTGCTCAGGCTGTAGGGCAGGAGGGAGTTGGTCACGGTCAGCAGCGCTTGCGCGACTTCGCCGGAGTCGTCCATGGCGAACTCGCCGGACGCCAGCCCCTCGTCGAGCACCGACTTCAGGACACGCTTCTCGCGTCGGAAGTGATCGGCCCGACGCTGCAACAGCTGACCCCGGAGGTTGGCGAGCAGTTCGCCGACGCTCTCCGGAAAGTGTCGCACGGCGTCGAAGCGGACCAGCACCCGCGCCTCGAGCATCGCGGCGAGCCGCTCGGCCGCGGGCGCGTCCGTCGCGGCGATCTCTTGATGTTTGGCGATGACGCGATCGACGATGCGATCGACCGTCGACAGCGCGACCTCCTCCTTGCTCGGAAAGTGCAGGTAGATCGTGCCCTTGCCGATGCCGGCCCCGCGCGCGAGGTCGTCGATCGTCATCTTGCGGTAGCCGTAGCGCGCAAGGAGTTCGTCGGCGGTGTCCAAGATCTTGTCGCGGATGTCCGTCATATGACTGATGACCAGGTTCGTATTCTAGTCAGTTTGGCCAGTATTGCGGATTGGCACAGGAAATCCTGTCCATGACACGAGGCCGTGCTACGAGCGGAATCGCGCGGTGACATCGGCTCGTTGCGTACCGCTCAGGCGCTGCCCGTCGGCGCGACGAAAGTGCGAGGAGCCGCTGATGCCGATCCGCACACGCAACGCCGAGCCGCAACGACGACGCCGAGGGTTTACCCTCGTCGAGCTCCTGCTCGTGGTCGTCGTGCTCGCGATCCTGGCGGCGATCGCGGTCCCGGAGTTGGGCGGTCCTTCGGAGAGGGCGCGCTCTTCCACCGCAGCCCAGAACGTCGCAGAAATACGCACGCGGATCGACATCTACTACCACCAGAACGGCGCCTACCCCCCGACTCTGGACCCCGGGTGGTTCGCGGACGGAATCCCCGAGAATCCGTACTGGCCGGATCACCCGACGCCATTGTGGATCGCGTCGGGTCAGAACCTGCGGTATCCGAACACCAAGCACCTGTCCTCCGGGAGCCAGAGCACGATGTGGTACAACACCGCGAACGGCCGGTTCTTCTACCGGGTCGAGCGGGGGGCCGACGACGCGGAGACGGTGGCGCTGTTCAATCGGGTCAACCGATGCACGATCACGTCGATCGGGCAGACGAAGTAACGGTCGGGCGCTACGATCCGCGGCCCATGGACATCCCTCAGATCGACTTCGCAGCGGCCAAGGCGCTGTACGACGACAAGGCGGCGGTCTTCCTCGACATCCGCGACCCCGGTTCCTACCAGGCCGGCCACGTGCCGGGCGCGATGCGGCTCGACGACTCCAACGTGCACGACTTCCTCGAGGAGACGGACAAGGCGGCGAAGATCGTCGTCTACTGCTACCACGGCAACTCGAGCATCGGTGCGGCCGGCTTCTTCATGGAGCAGGGCTTCACGGACGTGTCGAGCTTGATGGGGGGCTTCACGAACTGGAGCGCGGCCGGAGGGGCGAGCGAGTCCACGGCGTAGGCGCGTCAGCGGGGTTGCCACCAGTCCGGTGGGACCGCGTGCGGGTCCCAGATTCGGCGCCATAACAGCACGCCGGTGCCATCCGGGATGCGTGTTTCGATGCGTCGCGGTTCGATCCCGTGCAACTCCCGATCGGCGTGCCGGCCGATCGCGAACCGGTACGCGTACGCACTTTCGACGCCCATGCGCAGGTCGGTGATCACGACTTCGTCGTCAATTGTTCCGACGGCGTAGAATCCGCTGGTGAACCATGCGACTCGCCGCGCCGGCCAGGAATCGGCGAGCCCACCGAGTTGATCGAGGTTGCGCGGGTGCGCATTGTCGATGACATACTCGTCGGCGAACAGCGAGTAGAGCCCTTCGCGGTATTCGTCGCCGCGGATCACGACGAATCGCCAGAGCAACGACTGGAACGGCGCCGGTGTGACCAGCACTCGATCGTTCGTCACGGTAAGGCCATCCGCTGCGAAGTGATCTTGAATGCGCGTCGCGACCTGGGCTTGCGCCACACAGGTCCACACCAGGTACAGTGAACTCACCACCAGGCCGGCCAGCGTGATGATCTGTGTGCGACGTGGGTGCCTTTTCCTCCATGCGAGTGCACTCAGAGTCGCTGCGAGCAGCGGCAAAGTGTAGAGCGGATCGATCACGAAGATGGAACCCCACATCACCGGAGCCCACGGCAAGGGCCAGAAGACCTGCGTGCCGTACACCGTGAAGCAGTCGAGCAGGATGTGGGTCATGAACACGAGCCAAACGAGCCAGAGCCAGCCCCTTCGATGCTCGCGTGTCCCTGGGTGCGTCTTGCCGATCACCCACGTCACGACCGGCGTCGCCGCGGTCAGCACGAGGATCGAGTGACTCCAGGACCGGTGGTAGGAGTAGTGCTCGATCGCGCCCTGGATCGGCAGCAAAAAGTCCAGATCCGGCAGCGTCCCACAGACCGCACCCCAGGCCACTGCTCGCCGGCCGACCTTGTCCCCGAGCACCGCGTCGCCGACGGCGCAGCCGAGCACGATTTGGGTCAGGGAGTCCATGGGCGGGGAGCGGACACTTTTTCCAGGAAACACGCAACGCTGTGCCCGTTCGCGTCCAATGCGGGTGATGCTGACTTCGACACGATTCGTGATGGGGGCGTTGCTGGCCGCGGCGCCGGTCGCCCAGCAGGGTGGTAACGAAACGACCGCCCCCGTGTTCGTTCCGGATCTCTGCGCGGATGCGGAGGGGGCGCCGCCGGCCGCGAACCTCGGGACGACGGTGCTCCTGACCGACCTGGTGCCCGGCGACGACTACTATCCTGTCGTCGAGCTGCTGCAGGAGAAGAAGAGCCCGGTCGCGACCGTGACGTTCGAGAAGGGGAGCGTCGCCTCGGCCCGCGCGCGTCTCGGCGAGCTCTTGCCGGAGTTCGTGATCGTCGTCACGCGGCCCGAGCGGATCGACGCGAACTCGCACTTCGAGCTGCTCGAGATGGCGGCGTCCCTGGACGCGGACCCGTTCGTCGACTTCGCGCCGGGCTACGTCACCGGAGCGACTGCGGACGAGGCGCTCGAGTTTGCGAGGCGGTTCCTGAAGATCGGCAAGAAGAAGAATGCGCTCCCGAAGACCGTGTTCGACTTCGGACCCGCGAAGAACAAGACGCTGCAAGAGGGCGGCCCGGCTGCGCACGACATCGCGAAGGGGTGGAAGAAGACCTGGCTCTACACGGGCGCCGTCGAGGAGATGCGGGAGCGCACCGACCGGATGCGCGGGCACGGGGTGCTGCACGCCGGGGGCCACGGTGAGCCCGACCGCGTCGTCGACGGCCTCACCGCGCGCGAGCTGCGGGAGCAGGAGTTCGATCTGTCGCCCGCGCTCTACTTCAGCGGGCCGTGCTACTGCGGCGTGACCGGTGCGTGGTATCGGCCGCAGGCCGGCGGGATCGCGCGCCTGCCGGTCGAGCCGATGGAGTCGTTCGCGCTCGCGGTGATCGCTTCGGGCGTCAGCGGTCTCTTCGCCGGACTCGATCCGGATCGTCTCGAGCAGGCGGCGCAGGAGCTCGAGCACCTTTGGCTGCACGGCGATGCGCTCGGGCACGCGATCAAGTCGACGTACGACGGCACCGCGATCGCGCTGCGACGGTCAAAGTACGAGCTGTTCCGCTACGAGGCCGGCAAGCCGCGTCCGCAGTCGTCGCTCACGATGACGATGGTCGGCGGCGGCGCCGGACGCGCGCTCTACGGTGACCCGACCTGGGCGCCGCTCAAGAAATGCGCGAAGCCGCCGTACCAGGTCAAGATCAAGAAGAGCCGCAAGGGCCTGAAGGTGACGTGCACGGCGAAGGCGTTGCCGAAGGGTTGGAGCGCGATCGACGTCTACCGCTGCGGCGGCCGGTGGACGCACCGCATCGCGCTCCGGGAGAAGATCCCGGCGAAGCTCGCTGCGTCGCTGAGCGAGCTGAAGGTCACGAAGCTGCGCTGCAAGGCGGGGGACCTGCAGGGGCTCTACCCGACGGCGATGATCGAGCGGTGGGGCGGGGAGACCTACTTGCACCTCTACGTCGTGTTCGAGCCGGGTGGCCTGCCGCAGAACACGCGCAAGATCGAGGCCGAGTTCGTGCTGTCCTGACTGGCGCGTCGGTGAGCGACGCGCGATCATCGGTGAGATGCCTCCTGCACCGACCGAGCGCCTGCAGTTCCGACCCTGGACGGATGCGCTTCGCCAGGACTTCGCCGACATGGCGACCGATCCCGACGTGGTGCGCCACATCACGGACGGGGTGCCGTGGGAAGACGAGCGCATCGACGACTTCATCGACCGCCAGGCGCGCTTCGAACGTGAGCACGGCTTCTGCATGTGGTGGATCGGCACGATGTCGGGCGAGCACGTCGGTCTGTGCGGCCCGCAGCCGGTTCCCGATGGCAGCCACATCGAGATCGGCTGGTGGGTGCGGCCGCGCGCGCAGGGCCACGGCTACGCGTTCGAGGCTGCTGAGGCCGCGTTGCGCTGGATCTGGGACAACACGGATCTCACTTCGATCAACGCGCACACGGTCGAGGCCAACGAGCCTTCGTGGCGGTTGATGGAGAAGCTCGGCATGACGCGGCTCGGGTTTTTCGCGGCGAAGGACCAGGGTCGACCCGCGCTGGACATCGAGCTGTTGGTGTATCGGATCGAGCGGGGCGCCGCTGACCGTCGGCGCGGCGAGTAGCACATGGCTCTCCAGCCCTGCGTCCCGCGGTGACCGCTACTTCCGCGCCGCGTGCAGCTCGAGCATCGCTTCGCCCATCGCGTGCCCGATGCGCGTGAACCAGATCGCGCTGCCGAGATAGTGGTAGCGGTGGTCGCTGCCGGTCTTCTCCCACTCCTCGAAGCGCTTGCGCCACTCGGGGTAGAGCTTCGCCGCGGCTTCGTCCTCGAGCTCGTCCGTCCGCACTGCGAGCACGTTGCCGCGGAACTCGTCCTTCTCCTGCATCGCGAGCTGCGCGTCCTGAATGACCTTCATCGGACCCTTCGCGGGCGTCTTGCCGTTCTGGCCCATGACGCCGATCACGAACGGTAGCTTCGGCGCACCGAGGTCCTTGCGCACGTCGCGGATGAAGTGCGCCATGTTGGATTCGTACTCCGTCTCGGCGCCGTTGTACTGGTCGTTCCATCCCTGGAACCACACGAAGCCCGCGAGCTCGAGCTCCTTGCCCTTCAGCGCGGGGAACATGTCGCCCGCCTTCGCCATGCCTTCGCGGACCTCCTTCAACATGTTGCGATACGACTTGCCGTAGTCCTTTGTGATGTCGTCCATCGTCGGGATCGGGTTGTCGCGCTTGTGCTTCTCGTTCTGCTTCCGGACGCGGTCCTGTGCCTTCTTCAGTTCGTCCTCGAGCACCTTGTCGTCGGGCATGCCCGCCGATGGCGAACGGAACAGCTTGTAGAGCGAGTGGCCGCCCCAGGCCGCCTTGATGAGTAGCACGGGCTCCTCGAAGTGGTTGCCCATCATCGTGCCGAACTCGAGCTCGGCGCCCGTGCGGTCGCGAGAGCCGAAGCCGATCGTCAGCCCGCCGTGGCGACCGAGGAACTTGATGAAGACGTCGTCGCGGACGATCCATTCACCGTCCTTGCGCAGGTGCGCGAACATCTCGGCGGTCTTCTCGTGCTTCGCTTGGTGCTCGATGAGCTTGTTCTGCACCTTGCCCTCCATGTTGGACTGGCCGGCGAGGACGAACACCTTGACGGGATTCGCCTCTTGCGCCGCGGGCGAAGTCGGCTGGCCGGTCGGGGCGAGGGAGGCGAGAACGAGCGCGGAAACGAGCATGTTCATGGCGTCCAGAGTAGCGTCCCCCGATCCTTGCCAAAACCTGACCGAGGATTCGGGATCCCTCGGATCGGAATCGGTCAGGCTCGTAACAGCGGCCATCCTCACACCGGAGCCCTTCGACATGCGAACTCTCACCCTCCTCGCTCTCGCCGCGTGCGCCGCCCCGGCGGTCGCGCAGACCGGCATCGCCAAGTACGAACTGACCTGGACCGGCACCTGGAGCCAGGCGTCCCACCCGATCGACTATCCCGGAGGCGCCCACTTCTCCGGGCTGATCGGGGGCACGCACGACGACTCGGTGACGTTCTGGGAGCCGGGCGGCATCGCGTCGAACGGCATGGAGTCGATGGCCGAGTCGGGTTCGACCGGCGCGCTCGCTTCGGAAGTGAACGGGCAGGTCAACGCCGGCTCCGCGGATCAGGTGCTGTTCGGCCCGGCCCTGGGCGCGACGTCGACCGCGACGATGCCGTTCACGATCAACGCCGAGAAGCCGCTGTTCACGCTGGTCGCGATGATCGCGCCGAGCCCGGACTGGTTCGTCGGTGTCGGCAGCCTCAACCTGCTGGAGAACGGGCTGTGGGTCGACGACCTGACGGTCGACCTCCTGGCCTGGGACTCGGGAACCGACAGCGGCACGACCTACCTGTCGCCGAACGCGGACATCACGCCGCACATTCCGATCCAGACGGTCACGCAGAGCAGTGGCCCGTTCCAGAACGCGCCGCTCGTCGTCGGCACGTTCCATTTCCGTCTGGTTTCGAGCGGCCGGATCTATGGCTGCGGCATCAACCCGGAAGGCAGCCTCTCGACGAACGGGCTGCCGCTCCTCGGATTCACGGTGGGCATGGGGATCGATGATCCGACCGATCAGATGTCGACCGGATCTTCGACGGCCCTGATGCTCTCCGGTCAGTCGGCGCCAGGCTTCCCGTGCGGGATCGCCGTGCCCGGCATCGGTCTCGGTCCCGTCGATTCGAGCGGCGAGTTCCTGATCGGGGACGTGTTCGCGGTCCTGGACGGCCCGGACTGGAACGGCTCACCGGTCACGATTCCGATCGACGTGCCGAACAGCAACGGGCTGCTCGGACTGCGGCTGTTCTTGCAGGGCGCGCTCGTGAGCCCGGGTCGGATCGGCGTGACCGATGCCGCGGAGTGGTTGATCGGGGACTGAGTCCCGCGCCACACCCCTACTTCTTGCGCGGGCGCCACGCGCTGCCGCCGAAGTAGGGATACTTGTCGAATGCGTCCGCGCCCCCGACGACACGCGGGTCTTCGGTCTGCTCGAGTTCCGCGGTCAGCTGCGCATCGAGCTTCTCGAGCAGCTCGGCATGGGTCGGGTCCCCGGCGAGGTTGCGCAGCTGGTCGGGATCGTTCTCCATGTCGTAGAGCTCCCGTGCCGGCCGCTTCGCAAAGCACAGCTCGTAACTGCGCCGCACGTCCTCGTCGTCCTTGTGTCGCAGGATGTAGCTCTTGGTGATCTGCTTGCCGAGACTCCGTGCCGGGTCCGTGTCACCGAACAGTGGGGGATCGCCCACGGGCCAACGGCCCGGCTCGTAGTTGCGAATGTAGGCCCACTTCGCCGTGCGGATTCCGCGGCACGGATAGCCCGAGTGGTCGGGCCGGCACGGCACATGGCGCTCCTTGCCGTAGATCACGTGGTCGCGGTCGTCCGAGATGCGTCCGGTGCCCTCCGCCGTCAGCAGCGGCAACAGCGAGCGCCCGTTCATCACGTCCGGCACGTCGACCCCTGCGAGCTCGAGGAACGTCGGTGCGAGGTCGACGAGAGATACGAAGTCCGTTACCCGTCGGTTGGCGTGCTTGCCCCAGCGCACCGCGAGCGGCACGCGCACGCCCATGTCGTAGATGTTGCTCTTGCAGCGTGGAAACGGCATCCCGTGGTCGCCCGTCATCACGACGATCGTGTTGTCGAGCTCGCCGCGTTGTTCCAGCAATAACAGCGCCTTGCCGACGTCGCTGTCGAAACGCTGTACCTCGAAGTAGTAGTCGGCGATGTCAGACCGCACCGTCTCGGCGTCGGGATAGAAGCGAGGGACTTCGATGTCGTCGACCCGCATTCCGGACGCGCGGCCCGAGCCGAGCTTGTAGCCGCGATGCGGGTCGTGCGCGCCGAGCCAAAAGCAGAACGGTGTGCCGTCCGGACGCGCCTCCAGGAACTGGGCGAAGCCCTTCTTGTAGTTCGTGCCGGCGGGATGGGTGTCCGTGTAACCGCCGACCTTCAGGCGGCCCGGTCCCCAGCTCTTGCGCCAGCGACCGACGTGGTAGCCGGCTTGCTCCAGGAGGAGCGGATACACGGGGATCGCGACGTCCAGCGTCGACCACAGGTTGGCGCCGTGGCCGAGCCGCCAGTGGTACTGCCCGGTCAGGATCGCGTTGCGACTCGGCGTGCACGAAGGGCTCGACACGTAGGCATGTTCGAAGAGGACGCCTTCGCGCGCGATCCGATCGAACGTCGGGGTCTGCACGACCTCGTCCCCATACGCGCTCGCGTGGGGCCAACCCCAGTCATCCGCGATGCAGAAGAGGATGTTTGGGCGGTCGTCCTGCGCGCGGAGTGTCGCGACGCAGGCGAACGCGACGAGAGCGATGCGGAGCCAGGCGTTCACATCGAGAGAGGATACCGAACGGGTCGGGGTGGCTGGGCTTGGTGTCTTGCAACAGGTGGTAATTGGGTAGGTGGAGAGTGCGTGGTCGACAGACCACGCACTTCCCCTACACACCACCCAACGAAAACGGGCCGCGAACCCGAAGGTCCGCGGCCCGTCCATGACGCAGCGTTCGCTACGCCCGGCGCGCCATCAGTTGCAACCCGAAGTGTTGTTGCCGATACGCATCTCGACGACGTTCGAGAGGTTCGCGACCCCGAGGAACGAGCCGCCGATCGCGAGCTCGACACCCTGCATGTGCAGGCGTGCGCCTTCGAGGCCCGGGTCGTTGTTGACCGGGACGACGATCGTCGCGCTGCCGGTGCCGCCCGCAGTCGCCGTCAGGGCGAACGGGATGTCGGCGAGCAGGAAGTCACAGCCACCGAAGTTGACGATGTTCTGCGTGACGCTCAGGAGGACGCCGACGGTTGCGCCGTTGGCGGCACCGTTGATGACCATGCCCGGGTTCGACGGGATCGTCGCTTGGGCGTTCGGCCACATGTCGAGACCGCCGCAGCCAGCGGGCACGTTGATGTTGGCCTGGACGACCGGGGCGTCGTTCGTCAGCGACAGGATTGCGTCGGCGTTGATCTGCGGGGTCGCCTGGACGATGTCGATCTGACCGTCGCCCGGAGCCGCGTCGCTGTCGAACCAGAAGTTGAACACCGTATTCCACGGCTGGGCGTTGCCGGCCGGGGCATCCCACTGCAGGCGGTTCGACTGGACACTCGAGATCCACTCGTTCGCGCCGTCGAGGTCGATGTCCTTGAAGTCGATGTCGCGAACGCGTGCGTTCGGGCACAGCGGGACGGAGAACTGACCGTTCCGGCCGTGGTTGTCGCGGTTGTGGACCGCGTACTCGTAGTGGTACCAGCCGTCCGCGAGCTGCGTGACGACGCACGCAACGTAGAAGCGACCGTCACGCGGGGTGACGCCGTTCTCGTAGTTCGCGACCGACTCGACGCGCGCGCCGGGCCAGCGGTTGAGGACGGTGCCCGCCTGACGGTTGCCGAGCGACGACGTGTTGCCGACGGTGATGTTCAGCGGGCGGTGAGACATGTTGTTCTCACGGTTCGCTTCCGGCTCCCACTGGTGGATGTAGAAGTTCATCCCGAAATACTGGGCGCTCGGATCGCTGAGCTTGTCGTTCTCGATGATGCAGCGGAACGCGGTGGCGTTCGGCGCATTGGCGGTGGTGCCGCTGCCGTCCGGCGTGGTCTGCGGCCAGCCGCGGTCCCAGTGCGATCCGAAGGCGTTCCAGTCGCCGGTGAACGCGTTGATCTCCCACGACGGACCGGCCCAGTTGCGGCTCGCGTTGAGGCCGGCGCCGTACGTGTCCGAGCAGTTGAGACCGAGGAGTTGGCCGGAGCCCGGGTTCTGGCAGCCGCCGCCGCAGCCGTTCGAGTTTGTCGACGCGAACGAGTGCTTGACGTAACCCCAGTCACTGATCTGCTCCATGCGGCCGTTGACGAGGCGCAGGTACATCTGGCAGATCAGCGGGTGGTTCGGGTTCGGCTGCGGGATCCAGGTGCCGATGACGCTGCCCGGGTTGCAGGCGGTCGTCTGCATCGAGACCGCGACGCGGTCCGAGTCGGCGTTGTTCTGGTAGGACGCGTCCATCCGCGCCTCGATGTCGAGACCAGGAACGAACAGCGACGGCGCGTTCGCCGGGGTGTCGTCCGGCAGGTTCGTCGGGGCGCTCGTGTCGACGGGCGGAATCGGCGGCGACATGCAGTCGGTCCCGGTGATCAGGTAGCCGGCGCCGTTCGACGAGTAATCGAACGACGCGTCCGCCAGGTCGAACGTGCCGAAGTCCTGGAACGCGGTCTTGCTGGGGGAGTTGATCGAGCCGCCGATCGCGTCCGACAGGTTGAGCTGAGCCGCGCCGAAACCGGCCGAGGCGCCGCACAGCGAGTCCGAGGACGGCGCGCGCTGGTCGTAGTAGAGAGTGAAGGTGTTGTTCGAGCGAAGCTCGCACTGCACCGTGAACGGGCCGCTGCCACCGCCGAAGAGCGGGGTGTCGAGCCACGTGATCACGGCGGTGCTGCCGTTCGTGCCGAAGTGGAGGCCGCCACCATCCTGCGGGGCGAGGTCGTCCCAGTACGGGCAGATCATCGTCTGCGCGGTGAACTCGCCGGACGACGGCGTAAAGTCCGAGGCGCCCGCGGCTCCGGGCGCCGTGATTCGACCGTTCGAGTCGATGCTGACGCTCGTGACGGTCGCACCGCTGGGCATGGTGAACGAGAAGCCCAGCGAGACAGTGTGGATGGTGTCGTCGCCTGCGCCGAGGCTCGAGCCGATGCTGGGGTTGTAGCACTGGGCGGCCAGCGGGGATGCCAGAGACGCCGCAAGGAGGAGAGAGATCGGTCGATTCATGGTTTGGATGTGTGGGACCGGTGGAATTGGGAGAGGGGCGAGCGCGGTCCAGGAGTCGCGGACCGCGGCGAGAGCCTACTCGACGTAACGGATTCGTGAAAACCCTGTTCGCGCCGGACGCGCGGGCTCGCTGCGCGTGACGCCGCGCCTCGCCCAGTGGCAAGGGGGCGAACGGAACTCGGCGTTTTCGGGCCCACGCAAGAGCCCGGAAACCGTCAGGGTGCGATCGTGACCTGGATCGAGTTGGTCGCGATCAGCGGGATCGGCGCGACCTGGCCCGCATCCGTCGCGAAGATCTGTGCTTCGAAGGTCAGCCCGACGGCCGCATTCGGGCTGATCGGGAGATTGAACTCCACGTGTCCGATCGGGTTCGGATGGCCGGAGTCCCCGACCTCGCCGACGCCGACCGTGCCCGTCGTCGAGATGATGCCGTCGGTGTGGAGGAAGCAGCCGTTCGGCAGCCCGATGAACCCGAGGTCGATGCTCGGGAAGCCGAGGTCGAAGCCGATGAGCAGCGTCGCGCTCGCGCCACCGGGCAGGTTGGTGCCCTCGACGAGGAAGTCGCTGTTGCCGACGTTCGGCACGTCGTTGGTGAAGATGGTGCCGAGCTGGCCGAGAGAGTTGGGGCACGCGTCGCCGGTTGGCACGGAGTCGGCCGAGTCGATGCGTCCGCAGAACAGGCGCATCTTCGGCGAGCCGGACCCTACGGAGCCCCAGTTCGGCGTGCTGCCCGTGGCGATGCGGCGCGGCAACACCGTGCCGCCCGGTTCTTCGAACAGTTGGATGAACCCCGGCTGGTTCACGACGAACCAGTAGTTCGTGCCGGCGTTCAGGATGACCGGGGTGTCGAGGTTCACGCCGTACCACTTCCGGTCGACGCCGAGCTTGCAGCTGCCGCGCGCGAGGATGTTGTTCGGGAGCTGGTTCGGGTCGTCGCTGTCCCAGATCTCGATCCGCATGTAGCGGTTCCCGCCAGCTGCCAGGGCGTCCGTGAAGATCGCGGCGGCTTCGACGACATTGGTCGCACTCGCGGCGAACTGGTAGGCGTACCGGCTCGGGTTGAGCCCGACGAACGGCGACGCCGTCAGCGCGCCGCTGATGTTGGTGTTCGAGTCGTTGCGACTCTCGCACGGGGGAGTCTGCGCGAGGGCGGACGAGCAGACGGCGAGTGCGAGCGCACAGGTTTTCGCGAGCATGGCGAAGTCTTCCTTTTGGGGGTGGGGGAACGCGAGCGACGGAGGATTGGTCGCAACACCGTGAGTATCGGCGGTCGGCTCGACCTTGACCACCTTCGATGTGCCGAACTCCGGTTCTCCGTATCGATTGCGGTACGCCGCCACGCGACGGCCGCGCAGCGGCTACGATCCTGCGATGCATGCACACGCCGTGGTTTCGTTCTCGGCTTGTCTGGCGCTGGTGGGGATCTCGACCGCCCAGATCGCCGGATCGTTCCAGACCTCGGGCGAAGGCTGTCCTGACGACAGCTTGCTCTACGAGGCATTCGACGGTGGGGCGTTCGACCTCGCCGGCATGCAGCTCGAGTGGTTTCCGAACGGGCAGCTCGGTTACGTCGCGATCGCGTCGCCCGGCGCGATGCTGCCGACTGCGGGTGGATCGGATCTCATGTCTGGCGACGAAGAGGTGCTCTTCCCGCCGACGCTCAACTTCGCGTTCCCGTATCCGACCGGCAACGGGAGCACGCAGAACATCGATGTGTCGAGCAACGGCTACGTGTACCTGGAATCGGGCACGATTCTCGACACGCGTCCGGTGATCGATCTGCTCGAGTTCCGCAACGAGACTCCGAGCTTCGCGGTCTTCGGTGGAGACTGGGATCCGTCGTCGGGTGGCAACGTGTGGTTCAACCAGAACGCGTCGACGGCGTGGATCACGTGGGAGAACGTGATGCCGTTCAGCGGGGGAGTCGTGCGCACGTTCCAAGCGCAGCTGCACAGCGACGGACGCGTCTCGTTCGTCTACGACAGCCAGCCTGCGCCCGCGATGCCGACGCTCGTCGGTTGGTCGGGTGGCGGCGGACGCGACGACGACGGGTCGGCAGACTTCTCGGCGGGTCCGATCGACATGGGCCCGGCCTCGGGTCCGCTGACGATCTCGGTGCCGCCTGCGCGCCTGCCGATCACCGGGCATACGTTCGACATCGACGTCGACAACGTGCCGGCCGACGCGACGGTCGCGGCGCTGCTGCTCGGAGCGTTTCCTCTGCAGGTCGATCTCGACGCGTTGGGGATGACCGGCTGTGACCTGTTGACCGCAGCGGACATCGGCGCCATCCCGATCACGTTGACCGCGCCGATTGGCACGGTCGCGCTGCCGCTGCCGACGACACCCGGCACGGCCGGTTTGGTCATCGAGACGCAGGCTGCGGCGATCGCGCCTTCGGTCAACACGTTCGGCGTCTCGACGTCGAACGCTGCGACGATGACCGTCGGCGACATCGCTCCGGTGATCGTGCGCGCACAGGGTGTGGACAACTTCAACGCCGACACGACCCAGGGATTCTGGCGGGTCGTGAACGCCGGTAGCACACCGATCACGAACCTGCGTCTCAGCTGGATCGGCTCCAGCGTGCCGAACACGAACTACTTCGACACGGCGCAGATCAACATGGCCAATCGGTTCGACGGCGGGAACAGCACGACGCCGCTGTGCCTCGGCACGTACCGTAATGATTCGGACACGACTGTCGGTCTCGCCTACGGCGGAACGCTCGTGTCACCGTGCAATCCGGCCAACAACACCGGCTGGGTCGGCTCGGTCCTCGGCTTGTCTGCGGGTCAATACCGCATCCTCGACTTCTCGTTCGCGCACTTCGATCCCGGCGAGGTGTTCGAATTCGACGCGGACACCGATCCAGGGCCCGGGTCGGGTGCCGCGATGGCCGGTCTCGTCGTGACCGTGACCCTTGCCGGAGGGGCGACCCGCACGGGAGAATTGGCCATGGTCGATCCTGTCACTGCGGAGGTCGTGTTGCCGTGAGAATTCTCGTTGGTCCCGTGCTTGGAGCGCTCGCCGTTGGCGCAGCGGCGCAGTCGTCGTTGGTGTTGTCCGACGTGACCCAGTCCGTCGGCATCGATTGGGTGCAGGTCGATCCCGTCACGATGATGGGCGCGGGCGGCGCGTTCTTGGACTACGACGGCGACGGTTGGATGGACGTCCTGCTGTCCGGCGGTGACTCGACGCCGAAGCTCTACCGCAACACGATGAACGGGGCGTCGTTCGTGCCCGTGGCCAACGCCGTGTTCCCGCCGGCGTTCGGCGACGAAGGCACGAACGTGACGGTCGGTGACATCGACAACGACGGCGATCCCGACGTCTTCTTCGGGCGGCGTGGGTTCAACCTGCTGTTCCGCAACGACGGCGGGGGTGTCTTCACCGACATCACGACGCCGACCATGGCCGGAGAATGGAACCGCTTCACGACGTCCGCGGCGTTCGGCGATTTCGACAGTGACGGGAACCTCGATCTCTACGTCGGCAACTACATCATCCCGGGCTCGATCTTCCCGAATCACACCCCGGAGCCGAATCGGATCTACCGGGGTCACGGCGACGGCACGTTCACCGAGATCACGACGCCGATGCTCGCGGGTGCCGGCTGCACGCTCGCGACCGCCTGGACCGACTTCGACGACGACGGCGACGTCGACATGATGGTGGCCAACGACTTCGGCGACACCGTGCTGCCGAACAAGCTGTACCGCAACGACGGTGCGACGTTCGGTGGATGGCAGTGGACCGAGGTCTCCGCGGCGATGGACTTCGACATCGCGATCTACTGCATGGGCATCGCGATCGGGGACATCGATCGCGACCTCGACTTCGACTACTACTTCACGAACCTCGGTCGCAACGTGCTCCTGCGCAACGACGGCTCGAGCTTCGCCGACATCACGACCGCGAGCGGCACCGAGCTGACGTTCGATCCCGACACGGTGCCGGAGCTGCTGGCGACGAGTTGGGGCACGGGCTTCGCCGACTTCGACTGTGACGGTTGGTTGGACCTCTACGTTTCGAACGGCCACATCCCGGCGGCGCCGTTCATCGCGAACGGCACGCACACGCGCAACGTGCTCTACCGCCACGACGGCCCGTCGATGACGTTCACGGAAGTCGCGTCCCCGCTCGACAACGGCATCGGGCGCGGCGCGGCGTTCGCCGACTACGACAACGACGGCGACGTCGACATCCTGCAGGTCAACATCAACGGCGCGCCCGTGCTGATGCGCAACGACTCCGCGCTCGCGGGTCACTGGATGAAGGTGCGTCTGTTCGGCCGCCAGAGCAACTGCGACGGACTCGGCGCGCGGATCGACGCGCACCTCGGCGACTGGATCGCGCGGCGCGAAGTCAGCCGCAACTTTTCGTATCAAGCGTCTTCGGAGCCGGCGGCGCACTTCGGTCTCGGCGACGTGAACTCCGTCGAGCGGCTGCACGTGCGCTGGCCGTCCGGCACCGAGCAAGACCTGCACGGCCTCGGTGTCGATCGCCCGTACCAGTTGATCGAGCCGGTCGTGACCGTGTCCGAAGGCGAGGACCTGTCGCTCGACTTCCCCGGCGGCAAGTGGTTCTCGTACCGCACGAAGCTGCGCAACGAGACCGGGACGGCGCGGACGGCGTACTACCAGCCGCAGATTCGCGTCGGTGGGATCACGCTGTGGGCGGGAGCGCCGGACGTCGTCACGCTTGCGCCCTACGAATGGCGTTCCGTTTGGTGGTCTCAGTTCGTGCCGGCCACGAGCCTGCCGCTGCCGCCGGGCCTGCAGCTCGTGTGGGTCGCGATGGACGCGGGGTTCGGTGTCGACGAAGACGCGATGCCGATCGGCGGCTGAGTGGTGCGACCCTCGTTCGCGGCATTGCTCGACGAAGTTCGCGCTTGCCGCATGTGTGCGCCCCACCTCGCTCACGGCGTGCGTCCGGTGCTCCAGGTCGGCACCCGCGCGCGCGTGTTGATCGCGGGTCAGGCGCCCGGGCGTCGCGTGCACGAGTCGGGCGTGCCGTTCGACGATCCGAGTGGGGATCGTTTGCGTGACTGGATGGGCGTGACGCGCGAGACGTTCTACGACTCGTCCAAGATCGCGATCTTACCGATGGGCTTCTGCTACCCGGGCACCGGCAAGTCCGGGGACCTGCCGCCCCGACCCGAGTGCGCAGACGCGTGGCGGGATGCGTTGCTGAACCGGATGAAGTCGCTGCGTCTCACGCTCGTCGTCGGGCAGTACGCGGCGAAGTGGCATATCGGCAGTGGCTCGACTTCGCTGACTTCGGTGATTCGGGGGTGGCGCGATCACGCACCTGCGGCGTTGCCGTTGCCGCACCCGAGCCCTCGCAACAACATCTGGTTGAAGAAGAATCCTTGGTTCGTCGAGGAGCTCGTGCCGGAGCTGCGGCGGCGGGTGCGCGCCGCGCTGCGAGGATCACGGTAGGCACGAGGATGCTGTTCGCGTCCATGGAATCAGCCCCAGCGCTCGCGAATCCGCACCGCGCGTTCGAGACCGTCGAGGGATTGCAGCACCTTGCGGCGAATGTCGTCCGGCAGTTGCTCTTCGTTCAAGAACGTGCGCACGATCTCGAGCGCCTCCGGCGAACTGTGGCCGTTGACGAAAGCGTCGATCCAAGCTGGCATGAAGAAGATGCGGCGGTTCGCCTTCACCCACTCGACCATGTCGAGGGCCGGACGGAGGTAGCGCAACGTGTGCCCCGACTGGCCCGGCCAGTGGAAGAACGAGAGGCTGTCCTGCATCCACTGCTCCGGAGGTTCGTTGAGCTTCTGGTAGAGCTCGAAGTACTGCTTCTTGGCTGCCGGGTCGTCGGCTGCGGCGTGTGCCATGAAGATCTCCTTGCCGCAGTCCTGACCCCGCGTGTTGACCTTCTCCTGGAGTAGTAGGTCGACGTGGCCGCACGCGAGCATCGCGGATGCGAGCAGGAAGCGGTCGCGGCGGCCGAGCTCGAGCCCGGGAACCTCCGTCTCGCCGTCGAGCACGCCGCGTGTCGCGAGTTGCACGTCGCGCGTCGCGCAGTGTCGGACGAGGAAGCGCATCGTTTGGAGCTCGAGCCCGGGTAGTCCGTGCTGCAGCTGCGGCAGCAGGAACTCGGCGACGCGCGTGCGCGCGGCTTTCGCTTCGTCGCGTGGGAGATAGCGACCCATCGTCGTCGCGACGGTGCCGAGCAACCACGAATGCGTCTCCGGATCGCGTTCGCGCTCGAGCAGGCGTATTGCGACGTCCAGGTATCGCCGCGGGTCGAGCTTGGCCTCGCGCAGCGTGTTGTAGAGCGCTGACATCGCGGTCGCCCGAAGCAGCAGGTCCTCGATCTCGTGCGCGTGGTCACAGATCCAGCTGCTGCTCGCTTCGTCGAGCACGAACAGGCCGTACGCGACGTCCCGCGGATTCAGCAGGAGGCACTTCGGCCGCGGCTTGCCGACGAGCTCCTCGAGTGGATGCGATGCGCCGACGAAGCGTGCGCGGATCGTCTCGTGACGATCAGGCGCGGAGAACGCCATGACCTCGACGTCCAGGGGCCACAGAGCTTTCTCTCCCTGCGCGCCGATCTGGCGCAGTCGACATGCGGTTACGGTGCCGTCGGCATCCGCGACGGTCTGCGCGCTGACCCGTGGCATGCCGGGCGCGAGGATCCACCTCGTCGACCACAGTCCGCTATCTGAGCCCGACGCCTCGTCGAGTGCCGCCGCGAGGTCCTGCCAGCGCGCGTTTCCGTACGCGTGGCGCTGCAGGAAAATCTGGACGCCGCGACGGAAGACCGCGGGACCGAGGCGCGCGTGCAGCTCGCGCAGTACGGCCGGTGCCTTGTTGTAGACGATCGCACCGTAGGCCGACTTCGCGTCGGCGAGATTGCCGAGCTTCTGGTAGATCGGTGTCGTGCCGCGTGTGCCGTCGATCGCGTAGGCCCGCGGCTTGACGCGCTGGTGGAATCTCAGCCACGCGTTCTTGCCGGGCTCGAGCACGTCGAGCAGCGTGTAGCCGACGAACGTCGCAAACCCCTCCTTGAGCCAGAGGTCGTCGAACCACTCCATCGTCACGAGGTTGCCGAACCACTGGTGCGACACCTCGTGATAGATCAGCGTGCTACGCCGGATCTTCTCGCTCTCGGTCGGCACGTGATCGAACACGAGCGAGGCCTCGCGGTAGAAGATCGCGCCCGCGTGTTCCATGCCGCCGTATGGGAAGCCAGGTAGCAGCACGAAGTCGAGCTTACCGAACGGGTATGGCGAGTCGAAGTAGTCACCGAGCCACTGCAGCGACTCACGGTGCATGGAGAACAGGAGCTCGCGCTCGAGCTCTTTCACGCGGCTCTTGCGGACGTACATCCGCAGCGGGCGAGAATCGTCGCGACCGACGCCGGAGGCATGCGCGTCGTCGATTCGTTGGAACGGACCCGCGGCGAATGCGAACAGATACGTCGGGAGCGGCTTCGACTTCGCGAAGTGCACCGTGCGCACACCGTCGGCGGTTTCGTCCGCGATCTCCGCGCCGTTGCCGATCGCGTGCCAGCCGTCCGGAACCTCGAGGTGCAACGAGAACGTGGCCTTGAGGTCCGGCTGATCGAAGCACGGGAACAGCCGATGCGCGTCCGCGGGAACGACGAGCGTGTAGAAGTAGTCCTGATTCGCGGCCTTGTCGCGGTAGCGCGTCAGCGGTGTTCCCGTCGACGCCACCGTGGACGCGAAGTCCGCGCGGAAGGTGTTCTTGCCGTCGCGGAGCAGGGCGTTCGGGATGACGACGTGTCCGTTCTGCCGGCGTAGGTCGACGGACTTCGCGTTCACGGAAATGCCGTTGAGGGCCGCGCCGTCGAAGTCGAGCTGGATCGGGCCGGAGTCGCGTGGGGCCCTGAGTTCGAATTCGACGGTCACGCTGCCGCGGACTGTATCGATGCCCTGCTCGAGTCGGAACTTCAGGTCGTAGTGGACCGACTCGATCGCTTTGCGCCGCGCGGTCGCGAGATCGCGTGCGATGCCCGGCGTCGGATCTTGGGATGCGGTGATCAACAGCGCCGTCGCGAGGATCGCAAGCATGGGCTCGGGGTCAGACGCTCCAGCCTTCGCGGTAGTTGCGCGTGACGTATTCGTTGGCGTCGCGGATGTCGAACTCCAGCTTGGCGCTGTCCCACGCGAGCTCGCGATCCTTGAACCGTCCGGCGACCGTGCCGACGAGCACGGCTTCGGTCAGCGGCCCCGAGTACGAGAACGGCGTCGTCGTGCGCCCTTCGCCCCGGCAGGCGTCGGTCCACTCGTGGTAGTGGTTGATCGACGCCATCTCGTGCAGCTCGACGTCGAGCTTCTCGCCGTCCTTGTAGAAGCGCGGCATGGCCCAGTGCGGGATGACCATCACGCCCGTCTCGCCGACGAGGTACGAGCCGGCACCCGGGAGCTTGTCGCTGTCCGGCAGCTGCGCGTGCTTCGCGGAAGGCTTGGTCTTGCGACCGTCGGTCCATCGGAACGTGAGCGTGTCGGTCGTCTGCTCTGACCCGGGGAACTCGTAGAGGATGTCGCTATCAGGGGCGAACGTCTCTTCGAAGTGCTGCGGTCCCCGTGATACGACCTTCTTCGGCGCGCCGATGCCGAGCGCGGTGAACACCGGGTCGAAGATGTGGCAGCCCATGTCGCCGAGCGTGCCGCAACCGAAGTCCTTCCAGCCGCGCCACTGACCGGGGTGGTAGATGCGGTTCACGTACGGGCGTTCGGCGGCGACGCCGAGCCAGAGGTCCCAGTCGAGGTGCTTCGGCACTTCGTCCGTGTGGTCGGGACGACCATCCTTCGGGCCGGCCCACGAACGGCTCACCCAGAGGTGCGCCTCGCGCACCTTGCCGATCGCGCCGCTGCGAAGCGTGGCGACGGCCGTGCGGTAGGCGGCGTGCGCGTGGATCTGCGTGCCCATCTGCGTCACGAGTTCGTGCTTCTCGGCGAGCTCGGCCATGCGTCGGCACTCGAGAAGGTTGTGGGCGATCGGCTTCTGGCAGTAGACGTGCAGCTTGCGCTCGAGCGCAGCGATCGCGACCGGGCCGTGCATGTGGTCGGGTGTCGACACGACAACCGCGTCGATGTCCTTGCCCATCTCGTCGAACATCTTCCGGTAGTCCGCGAACGTGCGGGCTTTCGCGTGTTTCTTCGCGGCGTTGCCGAGGTTGTTCGCGTCGACGTCGCACAGCGCGACGATGCGGACGTTCTTACCACTGGAGACCTGGTTCAGGTCCGCGCCTCCCATTCCGCCGACGCCGACGCAGGCGACGTTCAGCTGTTCGTTGGGCGAGAAGCTCGCCGCTCGCCCGCGGACCGAGGGCAAAGCGATTGCGGCGGACGTGAAGACGAAAGTGCGGCGCGTTGGACGATTCACGCCGAGCAGTCTAAGCAGGGTGCGGTGTGCAGGCGACGTTCCAACGCAGGAACGGTCGAGCTTCCGTAAAGACGCCCCGAGGTGCGCGGGGGATTGCTGCAGTCAATCCCTGGACGCGACCGCCCGACCTATCGCCGTGTGGTCTCACGCTGGGCGCGCAGCGGCTCGACTACGCCGGAACCGCCATCGACTTCGGCTCTTCGCGCGTCGGGCTCGTCACCGTCGGTCCGTGACCGCGGCCGCTATCGCTTCGAGCGTCGGTGAGGGCGATACCCGACCGCGCCTTGGCCCTGCGGGGCCGTCGCGCGCTCGGCGTCACGCCGCCGCGCGGCGAGAGCTTCTTTCGGCGCCTTGGCGGGGATCAGGCACTTCGGTCCGCTACCGATCAAGTCCTGGCGGCCGGCGTCGACGAGCGCCTTGCGCACGACGAACCAGTTCTCGGGTTTGAAGAACTGCATGAGCGCGCGCTGGACGTTGCGGTCGCGCAGCTTTTTCACGGTGTCGACCGGCTGCATCGTCATCGGATCGAGTCCGGTGAAGTGCATGCACGTGGCGATGTCCATCGGCGCGGGGATGAAGTCCTGCACCTGGCGCGGGCGATAGCCGCGCTGCTTCAAGAACACTGCGAGCTCGATCATCTCCTCGACGCTGCTGCCGGGGTGGCTCGCGATGAAGTAGGGCACGAGATACTGCTCTTTGCCCGCGCGTTTCGAGGCGGCTTGAAACGCCTCGGCGAACTCGTCGAACGAACCGACCGAGGGCTTCTTCATCAGGCGAAGGACCTTGTCGCTCGCGTGCTCGGGCGCGACTTTGAGGTGACCGCCGGTGTGGTGGGCCGCGACTTCTTCGAGGTATTCGGAGTCGCGTGCCGCGAGATCCATGCGGATGCCCGAGGCGACCTTGACCGACTTGACGCCCGGGATCGCGCGCGCCTTGCGGAGCAGCTGCGTCGTCGGCGAGTGGTCGGTGCCGAGCAGCTTGCAAATCGTCGGATGGACGCACGACAGGCGGCGACAGCGCTTCTCGATCTCCGGCTTCGTGCAGCGCATCTTGTACATGTTCGCGGTCGGACCGCCGATGTCGCTGATGTGGCCCTTGAAGTCCGGGGCGCTTGCGATGGTCCGCACTTCGTCGAGGATGGACTTCTCGCTACGGCTCTGGATCGCGCGACCCTGGTGCATCGTGATCGAGCAGAAGGTGCAGCCCCCGAAGCACCCGCGCATGACCGTGACCGAGTCCTTGATCATGTCGTGCGCCGGGATCGGCTCGCGGTACCGCGGGTGCGGCCGACGCGTGAAGGGGAGGTCGTAGATCGCGTCCATCTCCGGCGTGTCGAGCGAGAGCGCCGGTGGGTTGATCACGACCGTGCGGTCGCCGTGCCTTTGCGTGAGCCTGCGACCGTTGAGCGGATTGGTTTCGTCGTGGAGCGCGCGCGTCATCTCGGCGAACGGACGTCCACCCTGCTTGACGTCCTCGAAGCTCGGAAGGGCGCGCGTCTCGCCGTCGTTCGTCGCGTCGGCCCACGTGTGCTCGGGTAGCTGTTCGCTGCCGCGCATCAGGTAGGCGACGCCGCGCATGTCCCGCAGATCCTCGAGCGATTCGCCCGCGTCGAGTCGCTTGGCGATCTCGGTGATCACGCGTTCTCCCATGCCGAACCCGACGAGGTCGGCTTTGCTCGTCACGAGAATGCTCGGCCGCACCGTGTCCGACCAGTAGTCGTAGTGTGCGATGCGGCGCAGCGAGGCCTCGACTCCGCCCGCGATGACCGGCACACCGGGGAAGGCCTCGCGGCAGCGCTGGGCGTACACGTTCGTCGAGCGGTCCGGGCGGAGGCCGGCGCGGCCGCCGGGCGAGTACGCGTCGTCGCTGCGCGGCTTCTTGTTGGCCGTGTAGCGGTTGATCATCGAGTCCATGTTGCCGGCGCTGACCGCGAAGAAGAGGCGCGGTTGGCCGAGCGAGCGGAACGCGTCGACGCTGCGCCAGTCGGGCTGTGGCAGGATCGCGACCGAGAAGCCTTGCGCTTCGAGCGTGCGGCCGAGCACGGCCATCGCGAACGAGGGGTGGTCGATGTAGGCGTCGCCGGTGACGAACACGATGTCCGGCTGCGACTGGCCGCGCGCGCGGAGCTCTTCCGCCGTCGTCGGGAGGAAGTCGGTCAGGCTCGGGTTGCAGGCGGACATGGGGACGCGGGATCTTAGCCAGGAAGTGGCGGTGGTGCCCGGGCAGGGTAGAACTCGGCCATGGTCGACCCCGATTCCAGACGCCGTTCGTTCCATACGACGCGCTGGAGCCTCGTGCTGGCGACGGGGGGT
>JANQJF010000116.1 GCA_028281765.1 Planctomycetota bacterium
AATGGCTCCTCGAACAGGACTCGAACCTGTGACCTAGTGATTAACAGTCACCCGCTCTACCAACTGAGCTATCGAGGATCGCACGTGCTCTCGGCACGCGGGGCCGAGAACGATAACTAGGAACGGCACGGGGTAAAGCCCTTCTTGAGCAGAATCCTCGAATCGCCCGAACCCTCGATCCGACCGTGGGATCACCCCACGGGTCCCGGCTAAAAAGAGCGGGATGTCGACCCCTCGGAAGCGCTCGATCCCGACCGGCCTGGCCGCGTGCCTGGCTACCCTTCTGGCAACCGGCTGCGGCGGAATGCCCGAGCAGAGCACCCTGCCGGACGCGCCGCCGGACACCCGCGCGGTCGACGCCGTCGACGACTACCACGGCACGCGCGTCGAGGACCCCTTCCGATGGCTCGAAGACCAGGACAGCCCCGAGGTCCTGGCCTGGGCCGACCGGCAGAACGTCTACACGGAAGCCCATCTCCAGCTCGCGGATTCTCGCGACGCGATCCGCCGCCGCCTGACCGAGCTCTGGAATTTCGAACGCTACTCCGTGCCGGAGCGGCACGGGGACGTGTGGATCTTCAGCAAGAACGACGGACTGCAGAACCAATCCGTCGTTTACAAGGCCGCGGCCGCGGAGGCCGAGGGCGAGGTTCTGCTCGATCCCAACACCCTGTCGGAAGACGGGACGGTGGCGCTCGGAGGTGTCTCCGCATCCCATGACGGACGCTATCTCGCCTACGCCACGTCGAAGAGCGGCAGCGATTGGCGCGACTGGCACGTGCTCGACATCGCGTCGGGCGAACAGCTCGAAGACCACCTCGTGTGGACCAAGTTCACGAGCGCCGCGTGGACGGAGGACGCCGCGGGGTTCTTCTACCAGCGCTACGCCGCACCCGAGTCGGGCGAAGTCTACGAGGCCACCAACGAAGCCCCGCAGCTGTGCTACCACCGACTTGGCACCCCGCAGTCCGAGGACCGCGTCGTCTACGAGCGTCCGGACCAACCGAAGTGGGGTTTCGGCGCGTCCGTGACCCGCGACGGGAAGTACGCCGTGTTGCGCATCTCCGCCGGCACGGACCGCCGCAATCGGGTCGCGATCATCGACCTCGAGGACGAGTCGTGGGCCGTGCGGCCGCTTCTGATGGACTTCGATGCCAGCTACGGCTTCATCGCGCGGCACGGCGATCACCTGCTGTTCCGAACCGACAATGCAGCCGCGAACGGCCGCGTCATCGCGGTGCACCCCGACGCGCCGGATCCGGCGAACTGGATCGAGGTGCTGCCGGAGAGCGCCGACAAGCTCGAGTCCGTCGACCTGTGCGGCGGCCTTCTGGTCACGCGATACCTGACCGAGGCCCGCCACGAGATGCGGCTCTTCCAAACCGACGGCAAGCCCGCCGGAGCCGTGACGCTGCCCGGCATCGGGTCCGTGTCGTCCGTCTCGGGGCACCCGGACCGCCCGCGCGTCCTGTTCGGTTTCCAGAGCTTCACGCGGCCGACTTCGGTCTACTCGTTCGACCTCGGGACGCGGGAGCTGACGACGGTGCGGTCGCCGAAGCTCGGGTTCGATCCCGACCAGTTCGAGACCCGTCAGGTGTCGTTCCAGGCGGACGACGGCACGCGCCTGATGATGTTCCTCGTGCACAAAGCAGGGATGCGGCTCGACGGCTCGAACCCGACGTATCTCTACGGCTACGGAGGCTTCAACATCTCGCTGCGCCCGCGCTTCTCCGTTCCGAACCTCGTGTGGGCCGAACGCGGCGGGCTGTTCGTCCAGGCGACTCTGCGTGGCGGCGGCGAGTTCGGCGAGGAGTGGCACACCGCGGGAATGCTGAAGAACAAGCAGAACGTCTTCGACGACTTCGCGGCGTGCGCGCGCTACCTGGTGCGCAACGACTACACAGCCCCGCAGCGACTGGCAATCGGCGGCGGCAGCAACGGCGGCCTGCTCGTCGGCGCGACACTCAACCAGCATCCGGAGCTGTTCGGAGCGGCGATCCCCGAGGTCGGCGTCATGGACATGCTGCGCTACCACACGTTCACGATCGGCTGGGCGTGGGCATCGGAGTACGGCCGGAGCGACGACCCCGACATGTTCCCGACGCTCTACGCGTATTCGCCGCTGCACAACGTCCGCAGCGACGTGCGCTATCCACCCACGATGGTCATGACCGGAGACCACGACGACCGCGTGCTGCCCGGTCACTCCTACAAGTACGCCGCGGCGCTGCAGCTGGCGCAACCCGACTCGGCGATCCTGCTCCGCGTCCAACGCAAGGCCGGGCACGGTGCGGGCAAGCCCGTCAAGATGCGCATCGCGGAAGCCGCCGACCGCTGGGCGTTCCTCGACTGGGCACTCGACGCGTGATCAGACGGGCGCGCTGACGCCCGAGAGCAGCTCGCGCGCGCGCACCATGTCCTCGTTGTCGGGGAAGAACATCGCGATCACGTCGAGGTACCAGAGCGCGCGCCAGGCTTCGTAGCTCGGTTCGGCCCCGCTCTCGACATGCTGGATCGCCCGCTCGGCGATCGACTCGGCAGCGCGGAGAATGCTGCCTTCGTAGCGCTTCCGGAAGACATCCACGAAGTCCCGCTCCAGCTCGAGTCGCGTCGCCGCGTCGACGTGCAGCTCCTCGATGACCCGCAGATGTTCCTGACAGAACTCCAGGATGTGGGCATCGAACGGGCGCCTGCGGTCCTCCCAGAACGGGTTCATCTGTCGATAGGTGCGCAGCACGCTGTCGTCCTCGCTCGCTTCGGAGCGAACGAGGCGGATCCGGACGAGCGGCTCGTCGATGTAGGCGAACGTGCCGTGCACGGCGAGCTCGAGCAAGAACACGATGTCGCAGCCCGCGAGCTCACGGTAGAGCTCGGTCCGGTCCATCGCACTGGTCCGGATCAACCCGCACGTCGCCGGTCCGATGACCTCGTGCCAAACCGCGCGAACCCGCTGATCCACCGGCATCCCCCGCGTGTCGATCCGTTCGAGGATCGACCGCGTCGGGTCACCCTCGGTGTCGATCTCGGTCACCCGGGCGTGGCAGAGCACGACCTCGTCTTCCGTGTCGAGAATCTCGACAGCCTTGGAGACGAAGTCCGGCGCGAGCAAATCGTGCCCGCGAGACCACATGAAGTACTCCCCGCTCGCGAGTTCGAACACGTGGTTGAAGTTGCGCCGCGATCCCAGATTGGCCCGACGCCGGACATAGCGCACGCGCGGATCGCGTGCCTCGAACTCGCGGCAGACCGCGGCGGTGTCGTCCGTCGACGCGTTGTCGCAAAGGATGACCTCGAGCCGCTCGTAGTCCTGCGCAAGTACGTTCGCGAGGGACGCCTCGAGATAGCGTGCGGAGTTGTAGACGGGAACTCCGACGGTGACGAGCGGGGTGGGATCTGGGGTCAACTTCGAATCAGCCGATGCACTTGAGGTAGCCGCGCGGCGCGTTCGTCAAGACGAGCTTCGCCGACATCTCCTCATCGACCACGAAGCGCCCGTCGCTCCGCAGAAACTCGTCGACCGCGGTCATCGGATTGTCTCCGGGCCCCCACGCGCGATCCGGAAACGCGTCGGCGTCCATCCGGTCGATCGCAGTGTCGCAGACCACGACATAACCTCCGGGCTTCACGAGCGGGGCGTACGCCTGAAGCTCGGCCAGCACGTGCGCATGGGTGTGGTCCGAGTCGAGCACCACCAACACGCTCGAAGCCGCTGCCACCATGTCCCGCACGGACTCGACCACGGCCGCGTCGACGGACGAGCCCTCGATCATCGTGATTCGATCGAACACGGGCGCGCGCTCGATCTCGACCCGGTTGTGCTCACGGATGTCGACATCGATCGCAACGACCCGCCCGTCGCTGCCGAGCAGCTGCAGCATCGATGCGTGGAACAGAAGCGATCCACCGTGCGCGATCCCGGTCTCGATGATCAGGTCCGGACGCGTCCGCCAGATGATCTCCTGAACCGCGAGGATGTCCTGCGGGAGCTGGATGATCGGTCGCCCGAGCCACGAGAACACGTAGTCGTAGCCGTGCTCATGTGTGCGACGCATCCACTCGCGGGAGCAGTCGCGCAGCCCTTCGTCGGCGGCCATCCGCGCGACCCCGTCCGCGACGCGCTTGCGAAAGTCCTCCGGCTCAGACATCGACATGCTCCCGCCAGGGCCGCGTCGGCGACACGAACACTTCGCGCCCGTCTCGGCCACAGTTCGCGACGAGATCGAGAATCGACACGTGCGGATCGAACGCTCCGTGCCGCTGCGGATACGCCGCCCGCGCGTAGTCCAAGTACTCGACCTGAACGCCCGCGGCCTCGAACGCGTCATGGTCGAGGTAGTGGCGAGCACCATCACCCGTTCGATACGTCGTGCCGCCAAGCCGCTGCACGATCTCGAGCACGCGCGCGGATCCCGCTCCGGAAACGCCGAGCGACGAAGCGGTCTCGAAGCGACACTCGAGCCCGAAGTAGTCCGCGATCGCTTCGACCGATGCGACGTTCCACTCGCACAGGCTCGACGTCTCGAGCGCGAGGAACCGTTCGAGGAGTGCGAGCATCTCAGCGCGAAACGCGCACCCGGCGTAGCTCTGCTGCAAGGTTCGCAGGTGGGTCCGACGCCAAGGCTTGGAATCGTCGATCACGACATCGCGAATCGCGAGCCCCGTCGGATTCGTGACCGGCACGGTCAACCAACGACTCCCGCCGGCAGTCTTGATCTGCACGCGGTTGAAGCGATAGCCCTTCCTGTACTGCGCGTCGTCGAGGTGGACGAACACGTCGACCGACTGGATCAGCTCGAACACGCCCACCCACGGCAGGAACATCGGCTGCAGGATCGCGACCTTCATGACTCGAGGGCCTCGCGCAGCGCCACGCAAACGCGCTCGACCTGCTCCGGCGTCAGGGACGCGGCGGATGGGAGATTGAGACCGCGGGGCGCAAGCTCGTATGCGAACGAGTTGCGGACTCGTGCGCGCACGGCTTCCCCTCGGTCCTGCAACGCAGGCAGCGAACTCAACGGATGGAAGAACGGACGCGTGTCGATCCCACTCTCGCCGAGACGCGCCATGACGCGATCCCGGTCGACCCCTGCCTCGAGCAGCGCCGTGACCATCCAGAACGAGCTCGCCACACCCTCCTCCTCCTGGTTCAACGTCACGGGCACATCGACCAACAGTTCGCGATACCAGCCGAAGATCTCGCGCTTGCGCGCGACGAGCTCGTCGACGCGCTCGAGCTGCGCGAGCCCGAGCGCCGCCTGCAGGTTCGACATGCGATACTTGAACGCGACCTCCTGGTTGAAGAACGACTTGTCACCGGGCGCGCGGCCGTGGTCGCGGAGGAACAGGCAGCGCTCGTGGAGCCGAGGATCGTCCGTAACGAGCATGCCCCCCTCGCCGGTCGTCAACGTCTTCGACCCGTGGAAGCTGAACACGCCCACGGCGCCAAGCGAGCCCGCGCGCGCGCCGTCGCGCGTCGAGCCAACGGCCTCGGCGGCATCCTCGATCACGAAGAGGTCGTCGCGCAGCGCGGCGATCTCCCGGCTCGGCGCGACGTTGCCGTAGAGATCGACCGTGATGACGGCTCGCGTACGCTCGGACAAGACCACGCCGACAGTCTCCGGGTTCACGCACCACGTGCACGCATCCGCGTCGGCGAACACTGCAGTCGCCCCCACGTAGTCGATCGGGGCGGCACTCGCGATCCAGGTCAGTTCCGGGACGACGACCTCGTCGCCGGGGCCGATGCCAGCCGCCGCGAGTGCGAGGTGGATCGCGGAGGTGCACGACGGCGTCGTAACCGCATGGCCTACGCCGACCCAGGCTGCGAAGGCCTTCTCGAACCGATCGACGTAGTCGCCGGCTTTGTCGTACCAGCCGTGCGCGACCGCATCCTGCACGTAGTCGATCTCGTGCTGCGTGATCCACGGGCCGGCGATCGGGATGCGTTTCATCAGTCGCCGGGCCTGCGATTCCAGTCGAACGGGATGTCGTTGTCGAACGGGTCGAGCCGTTCGCTCTCGAAGTCCCCGTGTTCGTGCGTGCAGCAGTTCGCGACCACCGCGGTCTCGGGTCCGATTGCGGCAAAGCTGTTCCACACGCCCGGCGGGATCTGCACGAGTGCGTAGTGATCCCGGCCGATGCACAGCTCCAGGATCTCCCCTTCGGTGGAAGAGTCGGGTCGCCCGTCGAACAACACGAGCCGCAGAGATCCCGAGACGCAGGCGTAGTTGAGCGTCGCCGGCTCGTGGCGGTGCCAGCCCTTGACCGCGCCAGGGTGGACCGACGAGAAGTAGATCTCGCCGAACCCGCGGAAGTGATCATCGGACGCACGCAGCATGTGCGAGACGGTCCCCCGGGCGTCGGGGATGCGACGCAGGGGAATCACGAGGACGCCGTCGATCATCGGATGTGCACCTCCGGGACGGGGACGATGAAGCGGCCACCGGCGGCGCGAAACGAGGCCTGCTGCGCGAGGATCTCCTCCGTGAAGTTCCACGTCAGCAGAAGCGCGTAGTCCGGTTGCCGGCGCGCCAACTCACCTGCGCCGACGATCGGGATACCACCCTCAGGCATGAAGCGGCCCTGCTTATGCGGATTGCGGTCCGCCACGAAGTCGATCAGCTCGTCGCCGATCCCGCAGAAGCTGAGCAGAGTGCTGCCCTTCGCCGCCGCGCCGTACGCGGCGATCCTTGCCCCTTCGTCGCGCAATCGCTGGAGCGTCACGACGAGATCGTTCCGCACCGCGCGCGCACGAGCCGCAAACCCGTCGAAGTAACCGACCGCGCCGACGCCGGAACTCTGCTCCTCGTCCAGCAGCGCCGCGACGGATCGTCGCGGCGACTCGCCACCCGTGTGCGCGATTGTCACGCGAAGCGAGCCGCCGTGGATCGCGATTCGCTCCACGGCGACGACCCGCAACCCCGCCGCCTCGACGGCCGGGGCCAACGCGGTCAGCGAGAAGTAGCAGAGATGCTCGTGATACACGGTGTCGAACTCACAGCGCTCGACCATGTCCACCACGTACGGGAACTCGAAGACGGCGATACCGTTCGGCCGAAGCACCGATCGCACCGCGACCAAGAAGTCCCCCAATTCGTCGACGTGCGCGAGGACGTTGTTCGCGATCAATACGTCGGCGTGACCGTGCTGATCGACGAGCCCCCGCGCCACTCCGCGGTCGAAGAACGCGACGTGCGTTTCGATTCCATTCTCTCGGGCGACCGCGGCAACGTTCGCGGCCGGCTCGACCCCGACCGCGGGCACCGACGCATCAAGGAAATGACGGAGGAGATAGCCGTCGTTGCTCGCGACCTCGAACACCAGACTACCGGGTCCGAGGCTCCGTGCCGCGATGAGGTCGTTCACCAGCGCGGCCGCGTGCCGGATCGTCGTGTCGGAGTAGGACGAGAAGTACGCGTAGTCCTCGAACAGCGCCGACGCGTCGACGGTCTCACGGATCTGAGCGAGCCCGCACGACGCGCAGCACGCGAGCGTCAGTGGATACGTCCAGACTTCCTCAGACGATGAGCGACCGAGCAACGCATTCGCGAGGGGAACCGCCCCGTATTCCAAGACGGTCTGCAACTCGTCTCCGTCACACCCGCGACACAGGGTCCGCACCTCACACGACGCCCGCGCGCTTCGGACTTCGGCGTCCGCCGTCATGAACGCGACCCCGCCGTCGCCGCCGGACCATGCGCACGGACCTGCTCTCGCGTCAGCGCGAGCATAGCGTCCGGATGGTCCGCGCATTCTTCTGCCGCTCGATACCACGCGACCGTGCGTTTGACGGCCTCGTCGAACGCCCAGGACGGCCGCCAGCCGAGCCGGCTCGTCGCGCGCTCGCTCGAGAGGTGCAGGCACGGCGCCTCGTGCGGCGCATCGACCGGAGCGTCGTGGTCCCAACGACCGCTCCCCCACGACGACACGATCGCGTCGCACAACTCTGCGACGGTGCGCTCCGAGTCCGCGTGCGGCCCGAAGTTCCAGGCGGTTGCATGCGCCGGGTCGTCTTCGAGCGCGAGCGCGACGCGCAGGTAGCCGGACAACGGGTCGAGCACGTGCTGCCACGGGCGCCGCGCGGCGGGATTGCGCACACGGATCGACGTGCCGTTGGCCAGCGCGCGAACCGCGTCGACGACGATGCGGTCCTCGGCGCGGTCGCCACCGCCGATGACGTTGCCGGCTCGACACGTCGCGATGCGGACACTGTCTCCGTCGCCATGGAACGAACGACGCCACGAGCGCACGAGAACCTCGACCATCCCCTTGCTGGCGCTGTACGGGTCGTACCCACCGAGCGGATCGTCTTCGACGAATCGCCTGCCGGACTCGGGTCGCTCGTAGCATTTGTCGGACGTCACGACGACGACCTGACACGGAGACTCGAGATCGCGAATGGCACTCAACAGGTTTGCGGTCCCGATGACGTTCGTATCGATGGTTTCGAGCGGGGCTCGATACGAACGCCGCACGATCGCCTGCGCCGCGAGGTGGAACACGAACGCGGGCTGAACCCGCTCGACGCATTTCGCGACTCCATCGCGGTCCCGCAGGTCCAGGTCAGCGTGCTCGACCCTGTCGCGCAGCCGGAGAATCGAGAACAGATTGCGCGCATGGCTCGGGGGGAGCGACGCTCCATGGACCTCGGCACCGAGATCGTCCAGCCAGCTCGCGAGCCACGCACCTTTGAATCCGGTGTCCCCCGTGACGAGCACGCGGCGGCCGGCGAATCGCTCGAGTCCGATCAACGTCGCAGATTCCCCGGATGCCACGGCGCCTCCCCGCGATTCCACAGCTCGTTCAACATCACGTATTCGCGCGACGTGTCCATGGGCATCCAAAAGCCCTGGTGCTCGTACGACATCAGCTGATGATCGGCAGCGATATTCTGCAGAGCGTCGGTCTCGAATACGCACGACTCGTCATGCGACAGATAGTCGAACACACCCGGCTCACAGACGAGGAAACCGCCGTTGATCAGGCCGCCGGCCGCCTGCGGCTTCTCGTGGAACGACGCGACTACGCCGTCCTCGACGACGAGCTCACCGAAGCGCGAGGGCGGATGCACCGACGTGATCGTGACGAGCCGGCCGTGGCTCCGATGGAACTCGAGCAGCCCATCGATGTCGATGTCCCCGACGCCGTCACCGTACGTCAGCATGAACGTCTCATTCTCGACGTAGCGCCGGACTTTCATGATGCGCGCGCCGGTCATCGACTCGATCCCGGTCTGCGCGAGGATGACGTTCCACGGCGGCATCTCGGTGGTCGCGAGGTACCGCGGGTTGTCGATATCCCGGAAGTCGAGCTGCACGTCGCCGTGCTCGGCGCGGTAGTGCAGGAAGTAGTGCTTGATGCGCCAGCCGAGATACCCGAGGCACAGGATGAACTCGTGGTGCCCGAACGCACCGTAGATGTCCATGATGTGCTTGACGATCGGGTATTCGCCGATCGGGATCATCGGCTTGGGCAGCTCCTCGGAGACGTCACGGATCCGAGTTCCTTTGCCGCCGCAGAGGACGACGACTTTCAAGCAGCCACCATCGGCACCAAGGCCTCCCTTCGTCGCACCGAAACCACGCGCCGACGCCATCGCCGGTTGCGCTTTCGCCATTGTGCCCGTTTCCCGCGTGCGAGTCGAGTTACACTCGGGAACCCAGGCCCGCCCCACGGCCCTCTACAGGCACAGACTCCCGATGCGTTCCTCGCGACGACTCCTCGCGCTCGTCTCCCTCCTCTCGTTCGCTCACATCGCCACGGCCCGGCTCGCTCCGGCACAGGCCGTCGGGACTGCTCCGAAGCACCTCGTCGAAGTGTTCATCCGCGACGCCCAGTCGCTCGCGGGACTGATGCAGCTCGACCTCGACCTCGCCGCGTGCTCGACCATCGAGCTCCCCGCGAAGGTCGTCGAAGTCCTCGCGACCGACGCGGACATCGCGCTGCTGCGCCGTGAAGGCTTCGATCTCGACGTCGCGATCCGCGATCTCGAGACGCACTACGCGCGCCAGCTCGCGGCATGGGGTTCCTCCCCGTCGATCAGCTTTCTCCAGACGTCGCCAGCCGTCGGCCAGGGCAGCATGGGCGGTCACTTCACGCTCGCGGAGATGGAATCGATCCTCGACGACTTCGCCGCGGACCACCCGGCGATCTGCGCGCAGAAGGTCAGCATCGGCACGTCGATCGAAGGCCGCGATCTGTGGATGGTCAAGATCTCGGACAACGTCGGCGTCGACGAGGACGAGCCGGAGGCCTACTACGATTCGCTGCATCACGCGCGGGAACCCGTCAGCCTGACGACGACTCTGCAGTTCATGGACGAACTGCTCGACGGCTACGGCTCGGATCCGGAAGCCACCTACATCATCGACAACCGCGAGCTGTACTTCGTGCCGTGCGTCAACCCGGACGGATACGAGTACAACCGGGTGAACAATCCCGGCGGCGGCGGGCTCTGGCGCAAGAATCGTCGCAACAACGGTGGCGGCTCGTTCGGTGTCGACCTCAACCGCAACTACGCCACGGGCTGGACCGCGCCGTTCGGCGGCAACTCGACCGACCCGAACAGCACGACCTATCGCGGCCCGGCGCCGTTCTCGGAACCGGAGACAGCCGCGCTCGAGGCGTTCGTCAGCTCGCGCAACTTCACCCAGTCCTGCTCCTGCCACACGTCCGGAGAGATCTTGCTCCGTCCCTGGGGCTACCAGTCGGGTGACCCGGCGAACGGCGCCGAGTACGAGGAGATCGGCGCCCGGGTCACCGCATTGAGCGGCATGCCACACGGTGGCGGCGCCGACCTCCTCTACTTCGCGGCCGGCACCACGCTCGATCATCACCATGTCGCGCATGGCGCGCTCGGCTGGACACCTGAATTGGGAACGCAGGCCGAAGGCGGTTGGTGGCCGGCCCCGCCCGAACAGGTCGCGATTGCCCAGCGGCAGCAAGACATGTATCGCCAGCTCGCGATCACCGCGGGAGGAGTGTTCGCATTCGTCGACGTCACGGTCGAAGAAGATCCGAGCGCGGACGGCGACGGCTCGATCGAGCCGGGCGAGGGGGCGATCGTCTCCGCGACGATCCGAAACTGCGGCTTGGCCCCGATCCAAGGTGCGCAACTGAGCCTGTCCGTCGTCAACGGATCCGCGGCGCTGCACGTGTCATCGATCAGTCTGGCCACCGTGGCGCGACTGACGACGCTCGACACGGCCGCAACCCCGCTCACGTTCACGGCCGGTGCTGGCGACCCCGCGAAGCTGCGCCTCACGCTGACGGGCGACGGCAAGATCGAAACCCGCGACTTCGCGGTCGGCCCGCTGCGCCTGGCGGTCGGCACGGACATGGAAGTCGATCACGGATTCGTGGTGTCTGCGACCCCGTCGGCCTCCACCGGCAACTGGGCTCGCGGCGCTCCCGAACAGACAGTCTTCAGCGGAGACGTCATCCAGCCCGGATCGCAGAACACGCCCGGCGGCAGCCTGTGCTGGGTCACCGACCCGAACGCCGGGTCGGGCGCGGGCGTCTTCGACGTCGATGGTGGACCGACCGAGCTGGTGTCACCGCCACTCGACCTCTCCCACCTGGTTGCCGCCGAGCTGCGATTCGCCGCATGGTTGGTGGACAGCCAGAGCAACGACTCGCTCGACCTCGACGTCACGAGCGACGGCGGCGCGAATTGGACTCGCATCTGGTCGACGAGCGACTCCGATCCGGCCTGGACGCAGACGGTCGTTCCCCTGCTCGTGCCCCTCACGGACCAAATGCAGTTCCGTTTCCGGGTCGCCGACGACTTCCCATCGCTGCTCGAGGCGGCGATCGATGACTTCGAGATCCACGGCGTGACGGCCGATGCGAACTGCACTCTCCTGACCAGCGGCATCCTCGGCACCGATCTCAGGCTGGGCTACAACGGCCGCGACGGCGCTGTCGGCTACCCGCTGCTCGCATTCGGCCTCGCTGCGGCGCCGATTCCGGTGCCGGGGTTCGACGGCCTGCTGCGGCTCGATCCCGCCACGATGCTCGGCCTCGGATCGACCCAGTTCGGCTCCACCGGCTCAGCAACCTTCGATCTCCAACTGCCGAACGACCCCGGCGCCGTGGGACTCCCGCTGCACTTTCAGGTCGCGCAAGTCGACGGTGCGAACTTCCGGCTCGGCAACGTCCAGTCGGTGACGCTGCAGTGATCGCCACCGCGGCGATCGCGCTCCTCGCTGCCGCGCAGGCACCGAACGACTCCACGCTCGTCGATGCCCCGGCAGCAAACGTGCGCGTCACGGTCGACGAGTATCGCGAGTATCTGCACGACGTGATCGGCTCTGCGCGCCTGCAGGAGGTCGTGCTCGACAGGCTCCTGGAAGCCGAGTTCGCCGCCCTGCCAACCGAGCGCCGAGACGCGACCGCGGTCGCGACGCTCGCAGACTTGGACGTGGCCGCCCGACGTCGTCTGCAGACTCGAATTCGCGAGCAGTTCGACGGCGACACGAAACGCTGGATCGAGTATCGCACGCGCACCGGTCTCAGCGAAGCCGACTGCCTGCGCAGCGAGCACGTCCTCGCGCGCCGCGAGGCGTGGATCCGTGCGCTCGTGCTCGACGCGCGGCGACCGGACCGCAAGCTTCTCTTGCGCCTGTTCGAGCAACGCTACGGACCCGATGGCCAGCGCGCGGAACTCCGACAGGTGTTCATCCCGTTCGAGCCGATCCGCGAACGCCTGCGCTTGATCGGTCGCTCGGACCCGAGCCGCGTCGAGGAGCTTGCAGACGCCGAGATGCGCCGCGTACAGGAACGCCTGAAAGAGCTCGACGGCGACTTCAGCCGGCTCCAGCCCACGACGATCTCCGACTATCGCTTCCAGCGCTACGGCGTCGCATTCGCGGACACGGTCCGCTCCCTCGACATCGGCAACGTCAGCGCACCGGTCCGCAGCCAGCGCGGGCTCCACCTCGTCCAGCTCGTGCGACGCGACGTCACTCGGTTCGAATCCGTCCGCGAGGAGATCGAGGAGCTTGCGCGGACGCGACCAGTGACTCGCAGCGAGTGGCAAGCGCTCAAGGACCGCCTCCTGAATCGGCCCGGGATCCGCAAAGCGCTCGCGCGATAGGATCGACCGTGCCGATAGGTTAGGGTGAGGTCCAGCGGCACGTGATGAGTTCGACAGCGGAAGGGCAAGCAGTCTTCGTAGAACGCGACGGCCGACCGTTCGTCATGCCGACGCACGTGCAGCTCGAGAGCGTCGGCGGCACGGGCATGTGCACTGCCCGATGCTCGATGTGCACGATCGAGGACTGGCAGCGCCCTCCGACGGTCATGGACTTCGACAAGTTCGCCGGTCTCGTCTCCGACCTCGAGCCGTATCGCGAGCATGTCGAATACTTCACGATGCACGGTAACGGCGAGCCGCTCATGGACCCGAGGCTCGCCGAGAAGATCGCTCTCCTGAAGGCCCACGGTTTCCGCGGCACCGGCTTCGCGACGAACTGCACGCTCTTGACCGAAGCGGCGTCCCACGCACTGCTCGACGCCGGCCTCGACACGCTGATCTGCAGCATCGACGGCGCCAAGGCGGAGACTCACGAGGCGATCCGCGGCCGCACCAAGTTTGCCAAGGTCGTCGAGAACGTGCAGCGCTACCTGCAGCTGCGCGACGAAAAGCGGGCCGCCGGCAAGTCCGTCGGACGCGTGATGATCCGCTTCATCCGCCAGGAACTCAACCGCGACGAGTGGGACGAGTACCGCGCGTTCTGGGAGCAGCACATCACCCGCGATGCCGGCGACGTCATCGTCTACTTCGACATCCACAACTGGGGCGGACAGCTCGAGAACGCGGAGGCGATCCGGGCGCTCTACGGCGGTGGCGAGGCATTCCGCTGTGACGACCTCTACGACCGGCTGATCGTGTTCGCAGACGGCGACCTCGCGCACTGTGATGCCGACTACAACGGCTTCTTCGAGCACGGCAACGTGTTCGAGGAGCACTTCCTCGACGTGTTCAACAGCACGACGATGCGCCGCTACCGCGATGCGATGGAGAACGGGCGACTGTGCGAACTCGAGCACTGCTCGAGCTGCACGATCCCGATCCGCCGCGCGACGCGCGGATCCTGATCGAACCGGCAGACAGTAGTGTCGTGACCATGAATGGCCACCGACGGAGAACTCGGGCGCGTCGCATTGGACTCGGCTTGGTCGGCGGACTTGCGGGAGCGGCGGTCGGCTGGATCCTCGCGGTCAGTCTGGGACTCGACCTCGCGACGACGATCCTGGCGTGCGCCACCGTGTTCTTCGTGCTCACGCTGCTGTTCGAGGGCGACTGGCTCGACCTGATCACCTGACTCGCTGCGTCGGGCGGCACAGTGCTCACCGCAGCGTGACTGTCGTCGTGCGCGGTCGATCCGCGCCGACGACGATCTCGGCCGAACCACGCTTCGATCCGCCGACGCCCACGCGATACGCACCGGGCTGCAGCGCGACCTCGTAAAACCACGGCTTCTCGCCGCGGTACGGCAGCCACTGGTCGACGACACGTGCACCGTCTCGAGCGATCGTCAGCGTCGCTCCCGTCGAGCTCGCCGTCGAGTCCTCGAGCTCGAAGACGAAGCGCTGCACGATCCCCGAACTCGCCTCGACCTCGATCTCGGAGTAGACGCCTGCCGAGATCGAGAACGGCATGGACCGCGCGGCAACGCGCGGCCCCCAGACGAGCGCCCGATACGTGCCGGCGGCGAGGATCGCGGACTTCGGCCGATCTTCGGTCGTGCGGACCAACCACCGCTGCGACGTCGCATCCGCGGCGATCATGCACCGCAGCCCTTCCCGAGCATCGTCTGCGATGCGAAGGCGCAACCGACCACCGACGGCCAGCTGCACGATGCCGAGGTTCCAGTCTTCGCCATCGCCGAGAATCCGTGTCAGGGGCGACGGGTCGGGATGATCGGGGCTGTACACGTGCACTCTCCACTTCCCACCATTGAGTGCCGCGAACGAGAACGCGCCATCATCGCCTGTCGTCACCGGCCCGGGCCCGGTCCCACGCGCCGCGTGCCACGGTGAGACGCGCGCACCTGCGACGGGGCGACCGTCCGGGCCGACGATCGTGCCGCGAATCTTCGCGGTCGCGGCAGCCACTCTCCGCACCTGCACGTCCAGCGTGCCGACGCTCGCGAGGACATCCTCGACTCGATGCGGTTCGATCGCAGAACCTCCGAAGTCGACGCGCAACGGACGGTCGGTCGGACAGTTCACGAGCTCGTAGCGGCCGTCCTCGTCCGTCCGCACGAACCCGAGCCAGTGTTCGGCATCCCGGGTCTTCTCGGCGGTCGCCTCGATGAAGACCCGCGACACCGGGTGGCCCGCGACATCGGTCACGCGGCCCCGAAGAACTTGCCCCCGGTTCAATCGCAGATCGAGCTCCGCTGCGCTCTCGGGCTTCAGGACGACGGACGCGTCCACTTCCCCGTAGTCGCCGTGCTCGGCGTGCAGTTCGACTTCTCCATCGGGAAGTCCTCGCAGCTCGTACGCACCGTCTTTCTCGCTCCGGGTCGATCGGCGGGTGAACTCGCCCCACGTGCCGAACTCGACGGTCGCGTCGGCCACGGGATTCCCCGCGCCGTCGCGCACGACCCCGGACAAGGACGCACCTGCGGAGAGATCGACGCGAACTTCGGTTGTGGACAGCGCACCCACATCTACGACCGAGGACCACGGACCGAAGCCGACGGCACGCACCTCGATCGGATGCTCGCCCGCGGCGAGTCCGACGGCACGGAATCGCCCGTCATCGTTCGTGAACGTGAGCGCCGGCAGAGTCTCCGGGCGATCGGGCTCGGGATGAAGCCCCTGCAGTCGCCCGGCGCCGACCTTGACACGCGCGTTCGACACGGGCTCACCACTCGGGTCGAACACCGTGCCCGCGACGACACCCCCAGCGTTCGCCAACTGGATCCGGACCTCGATGGCCTCTCGCCCCTCGGACCATGCAAGTTGCATTGGCGACGCTACGTAACCCGACGCGCGTGCACACACGACGCACGGGTCCGGAGATGACAGCACCTCGAACCGCCCCTCTTCGTCCGTGACCGCGGCGAACGCGGGATCGCTTCCGACGAGTCCCGGGGACGCGACTTCGATCGACGCGCCCGCCACGGGCTGGTCCGAGTCGTCGACGACGACTCCGCGAAGGGTCGATCCTCCGGTGAACACGAGCTCGACCTCGCTCGTCTGCGCGAGCTCGGTCTTGACTCGGCGCCAGCGCCCTTCCCGATCACCCCAGACGAGGAACGCACCCGCGGCTAGGCCGGTGAACTTCGCGGAACCCGTCGCGTCGGTGCGCGCCCGAATCGCGTCCGCGTGGTCGGCTCCTCGTCGCCCGACGAATACGGTCACGCCATCGGCCGGTGCGCGGGTGCCTCCGAACTCGTGGAACGCACGCACTCGCAGCGTTGCCGTCTCGACCTCCTCGCTCGACGCGCTCGATCCGACCGACGTGCGCTCGGACTCCACCGCGTAGACGTCGGCCTCGTCGTCCGTGTCGTCGTCTTCGACTCCGCCACGAGCCGCCTCGATCCGTGCCGGCTCCCCACTATCGCCAGGCGTCGACGGTGGCGCGTCTCCGGGCGGCCAGGCGACGAACGCGGCGATACCCAGAACGACGGCCGCGACCGCGACCACTTTGGACTTCGTCGACATCAGCAGTGCTCCGGGGATGGCGGCAGTCGGAATCCAGGGAGTCGTGGGCGGCGGCGGCGCACCGGTCACGATCAGTGGCAGCAAGAACGCCCGCCGGCCGGAAAGACCCTCACCTGCCGCGAATTCGTCGAGCTCGCGACGCATTCGCTCCATCGCGCGACGATGGAGGCCCTGGACCTGATCGACGCTCAGCCCGAGTCGGGACGCGATGCGGCGCGGCGGCATTCCTTCGAAGTACCGCAGCCACACGACATCACGCGAAGCTCCGGCCAACTTGTCCACGCACGCGACCAGCGCGCGGCGTCGCTCTTCGCGCTCCATGAGTTCGGCGGACGATGGGGCCATCCGCGACTCGGCACGCGCACCCTCGTGCACGCGCCGGCGGCTCTCGCCGCGCGCGAAGTTCGCCGCGACGTTGCGCACGATTCGACCGAGCCACGAGCGTGGCTGACCGACGTCGCGACCACCGTGCCGCAGCGCCTGCACCCACGCCTGCTGCGCGACGTCCTCACCCGCGCTCTCGCCCGCGATCTCACGCGCGAGACCGCGGACGTATCGCTCCTCGCGGAGCAGCGCCTGCAGAACGGGGTCGGGGTCGGATGGCGGCATTGTCAGAAGCAGGACACCGGCCCGCGCGGATTCGGTCGCGACAATCCGAAAATCAGGCTCACTCCCGCTCCAGCATCGTCCCGAGCCGTGCGAGCGCGCGACTCAGCAGGACGCGGACCGCACCCTCACTCCGCCCCATCTGCTCCGCGATCTCCGCGTGGCTCAGACCGACGATGCGCGACTGCACGATGATCTCTCGATAGTCGTCGGGCATGTCCCCCATGATCCCCTCGAGGCGCTCGATCTCCTCGCGACCCATCGCGACCCGGCTCGGCGTGCTCATCGTCGCGTACGCTTGACCGAGGTCGCGAAACTCGCCCTTCACCTCTCGCTGCCCGCTGCGCTTCTCGGCGCCGTAGAACTGCTGCCGGTTGCGGATCTTCTGCATCGCGAACGCGAACAGCCAATTGCGGAAGCTGCCCGGACCCTGCCAGTCGTACTTGTCGAGGTTCTGCAGCGCCTGCCGACACGCCGTCTGCACGAGGTCCGAACAGGCCTCCTTGTCGCGCACCGCCTGGCTGCTCTTGAGGCGGCAAAACGCCCGTAGCGCCGGCAGGTGCCGGCGCACCAATTCGTCGAGCGCCTCGGCGTCTCCGGCCTTGGCGGAATCTACGAGCTGGCGAACTTCGTCTTCGGCGGCTTCGGACACGTCCGGAATTCAGGGTTTGGGACCAAATGACTGTAACATGCGGCTACGCCCTCACGTGATGCGGGCGGAGCACTCTTCTCATCGAGCCGTGAACGACGCCAAACAGCCCGCCGACGACCTCGAATCGCCGGACATGCCCGGATCCCCGGACGTGACGGAGGAGCTACTCGGGCGGTGCCTGGAGCACTCGGAGTCCGAGTGGGACGACGCTGTGGATCGGGTCTGTGAGGAGTTTCCCGAGCATGCAGACTCCTTACGCCGGAGGTTCGCGCTGCTCCGCGACATGGGGATGGCGGCCGGAAGTGAGCCGTCGAACACCGCGAGCGACCTCGCCTTGGTCGAAGAGTTCTGCCGCGACGAGCCCGATGTCGCCGCAGTGCTGGCCGACGCGCTCGGCGTACGCGAAGGCATCGAAGGCCTCGTGCCCCGCGACGCGACCACCGACCGCATCGGCCAGACGATCAGCGACCGCTACGTGCTGACCGGTCGTATCGGCGCCGGCTCGATGGGCGTCGTGTTCCGCGCCGACGACAAGGAGCTCGGCCGCGAGGTCGCCCTGAAGTTCCTCGACGCCAAGCTGTTCATGAGCGGCGACGCGGAGGCGCGCTTCCTCCGCGAATCCGAATCCCTCGCCGCGCTCGCGCATCCGCACGTCGTCACCGTGTTCGATCGCGGCCGCGCCGACAACGGCGAGCTGTACCTCGTGATGGAGCTGCTGCAGGGCGTGTCGCTGCGCAGCATTCTCGCGATTCGCGAAGAGCATCACGAAGTCGATCTCGACGAGGTGCGCAAACGCATCGGCTGCGACCAGCTGCCGGAGGACAGCTATCTCCGACTCGTGATGCGCTGGGCATCGGAACTCGCCGAGGGCCTCGGCGCCGCGCATGAACAGGGCGTGTTCCATCGCGACGTCAAGCCGTCGAACGTGTTCATCGACCGCACTGGGCGCGCGCTGCTCCTCGACTTCGGGATCGCCGCGCGGTCCGGGGACCCGGAGCTCACCGCGGAGCAGTCGATCCTCGGTACGCCGTGGTACATGGCTCCCGAACAGGCGGCCGGTGGTTCTCCGCCGGGGCCAGGGCTGGACGTGTACGCGCTGTCCGCAACGCTCTACCACCTGCTGACCGGACGTCCGCCGTTCCACGGCGACGCGCTCGAAGTGTTCGCGCGGCTCGCAATCGAAGATCCACCCGCACTGCGGGCGCTCTGTCCCGAGTTGCCACGCGACGTCGCGGCGATCGTCGAGAAGGGCACGGAGAAGGAACCGTCGCGACGCTACGCGACGATGTCCGACTTCCGCGGCGACCTGCAGGCGTTCCTCGACCACCGGCCAGTCAGCGCACGGCCGCTCACCCGCGTCGGACGCTTCGCCCGGCGCGTGCGTCGTCGGCCGGCGCGCGCACTCGCCGCGGCCGGCGCCGCACTCGCGGCCGTCTTGATCCCGACGACCCTGCTGCTTTGGTCCGAGCAGGAAGCGCGGGCGATGGAGTCGGCAAAGGCGGACAAGATGCGCCTGCTACCGTCGCTCCTCGCGATCGAAGGCGACCCGAGCCAGCGGCTGCTCGTGCCGCTCGACGAGCGCCGGGATTACATCCGAGTCCTCGACGAAATCCTCGCGATCGATGACGCGGACGTTCCGACCCGCCTCTGGCGCGCGGCGCTGCGACTCGATCAGGGCGAACACGACGGCGCGGCGGACGATCTCCGCGCTGTCGCTGCCGTCGCGGGCAGCGCCTACGTCGACGCCGTCGCCGCCTGCTACGCCGCCGCGACCGCCGAACGCCGCGGCACCCAAGCCGTCGATCTCGCCGGTATCGATGCGAAACCGCAGTCGGCGCAAGAGCACTTCATCGCCGGCTTCCACGAACTCCGCAATCGGCACGTCGAGGGCTTCAACGCGCGCGCGCTCGCCCATCTGACCGCCGCGATGGACGACTACCTGCCGGCTCGGGATCTGCGTTTGATCGCGCTCGCCGGGCACGCGGATAGTCAGCGTAAGAAGACCGCCCGCTGGGACGCATTCCAGGAGCTCTACGACGAGGCCGTGGGCCTCGAAGCGATCTACGGTCACGAGACGGCGCGCACCTGCGCGATGCGGGGACTCGCGCTCGCCGGTCAGAAGAACTACCGCCAGGCGGTGAAGCCGCTCGTGCGCTCGCTCGAACTCCGCCCGGACCGCCACGGCCCGCTGCTCAACCTCGGGGCATGCTACCGACGATTGCTCGAACCGCGGAAGGCTCTCGAATACGTTGGCCGCGCGTGTGAACTGCGCCCGCACCTCGCAAACTCCCAGTTCACGCACGCACAGATTCTCCGAGACCTCGGCGACTTCGCCGGCGCGCGCCGCATCGCCGAACCGCTGCCTGAATCCGGCTGGTTCCACGCCGCGTGGCGCAAGGCACACCTGCTCGCGGACATCACCGTCCAGGAGCTCTGCGTCGCGTTCGCGCCGGGTGAGACCGAACAGTCCACGGTCGACGCCCTCGCGGATCGCGCATTGCGCGAGCTGGAAACGGCACTTCCGCTCGCACCCGGCGCGAAGTATCGACGCGGCGTCGAACACAACGCGGTGCTCGTCCGCGCTCTGCGGCAGAGCGACTTCAACAAGGCCGTCAAGACGATGCTCGACGGCCTTCGCTCGAAGCCCGCGAACGCGATCCAGATCGGCAACCTGACGACGCTGCTGCCCCGAGCCGGCGGCCTCGACCAAGAGACCACGGACGCGCTCCGCGCGTACTTCATCGAACTCGCCCACACGCTGGATCCCGGGAATCCCCTGCTCGAGATCTACTCCCGACACAGGAAACAGAAATGAACGCCCAACACAGGGACCGCGGATTCCACCACCGCGGACTCCGTCGCAGCGGCCCGAGCCTCGCGCTCGCCGCCGCGCTTCCGATGTTGTGCAGCGCGCTGGCGGCGCAGTGCAACCAGTCCGAGGAACCGTTCGGCGGCGGGTCGATCGCGACTTCCATCGCGAACCCACCCGTCGGAGCACCCGGCGTGATGCTCAAGTGCGAAGGGTTCACCAACCCTCCACCGACGGCGTGGCCGATCTCCGGCCCCGGACGCCCGCACTTCGACGTCGAGACGGCATGGGGCGTGTGCGGACTCGGCCAGCCCGGGGTCATCGACCGCATCGACATCGACGCGATGAGCATCGGCCTCGACTACCTCTGGGCCGACGCAAACGGCTTCGTCGTCCCCGAGGCCAACCGCTGGGACGCGCTGTCGTTCTCGGTCACCGGCTCGACGATCGCAGCGGGCAGTGCGGTGATCAGCGCGGAGCCGCCCGGCACGGGTCGCTCGGCCGACCAGTTCTTCTACGTCGTCGACGGCAGCGTCTTCCCGCCCCCGCCGTCCGCGCCACCGCCGCGGCGCCGAACGAAGCGCGGACACGACAGCACGGAGCTCGGCTTCCCGGCCGCGGACACGCCGGAGATGGACGCGCTCGACCACTTCATGCCGATGTATGCGCTCGACCCGCTGACGGTGATCAACTTCCTGTCGCCGAACCCGAGCTACTTCTTCTCGGTGTCCAGCGCGACGGTGCCGTTCGTTCCGACGGCATGGTGGACGAACCCGAGCGACGCGAGTGGCGCGACGATCCTCCGGTCGACGTGGACCGGCACGACGTGGTCGTGCCCGGTGACGTTCAAGAGCTGGTCGGATCTCGGTCTGCTGCAGACTGACGACCTCGACGCGCTCGCGATCGACTCCGAGAAGGAGCTGATTCTCTTCTCGACGAAGCGCGCGGATCTCGCGTGGCAGCTACGCATCGTCGATTGCAGCATTGACGGCCCGACGACATCGAAGGAGTACAAGTGTCCGGACGGGACTTCGATGACGTCGAAGAAGGGCCTACAGTCGGATGACGACGATATCGATGCGCTGTGTGCGCTCGATCCGCTGGTTCCACTCGGACAGATGGGTCCGGTCGGCATGGGCCAGCTCAACCCGATCCGCGCGATCATGGGCGCGCCGGAAGGCGACAACCCGCCGCTCGTGTTCCCGGGTGTGCCGCGCACGCTCGAAGGCACGGGGTTCATGGCGTGTCCGTCGGGAGCGTCACCGTGCGGTGCGGGCAGCGTGGAGTACAAGCTCTACGGCTGGGGCTGGCCGGGCGCCGGCCCGGCGCCCGGCGCGATCGTCGCGTTCATCACGAGCTGGGGCCCGCCGGTGTCGATCGGTGGGACGCTGACGCGCCCGAACTCCGGGGTCTGCGGGGATCCGTGGGAGGTCTCGCTGTGCGTGCCGAACGCGGTGCGGTTCTTGTGTCCGGAGTTCGAGATCGAGGTAACGTGGCTGGCGCTGCAGGTGACCCCACTGACGTTCGGGCAGTCGTATCCGATTGTGATGCGGTTCTGAGGGGGACGGGTGGGGTCGTCCTGAGTTACTGATTCCGTGGAACACCACGGGCACCACGGATCACCACGGTCACCACGTGAGTCAGGCCAACCGTGGCGATCGGATCGCGACGAACTCGGGCAGTCACCGGCCTGACGGGTTTCTTGGACAAGTCGGCCAGGGCATCGAGATGGCCCACGACATCCAACTGCCAGCGACCTTCGACCATTCTCCGGTGCGTGGATCGGCCAAGACCGTGGTTGCCGCGACGGCCAACCGTCCCAAAGATCTGCGGAGAACGTGATCGGCCAGACATCGTTCGAGTGACCAACCGCGTTGGCCGGGTTCATTCACGTGGCGACCGTGGTGCTTCCGTGGTGCCCATGGTGTTGCACTGAATCGGCTATCGAATACATCCCCTTACCGACGCAACCTGGACACCCCCTCCTTCAAGAGCATCGCGTTGAAATTGATCAACAACCCTAGTCCCAGGTTCGCCATTCTCATGTAGCTCAGCAGCTGGGCGTGATGCTCTTGGAGGACTCGCGGAACAGCCTTCACCTCGACCACCACGCACTCGTCGACGATCAAGTCCAAACGCATCTGCGTTGGTAGCTCAGCACCTCGGTAGATCACCGGCAACGACACCTGCTGTGCAATGGCGACGCCGCGTTGCTTCAACTCGAAGACGAGAGCGGACTCGTAGACACGTTCGAGCAAGCCCGGACCGAGACTCTTATGGACTCGAGTCGCGGCGCGGATGACCTCCCGCGCAGACACATCGGCAGGATCGGATGGGTCGAATGAGTTGCGGACTGAGTTCACAATAGCTTGTGACCCGGGATGTGGCGTGGGAACGCGCGGAGGATAGGAATTCTGTGGAACACCACGGGCACCACGGAATCACCACGGTCACCACGTGAGTTGGGCAAACCGTGGCGATCGGCTCGCTACGCTCTCGGGCAGTCACGCGCCCGACGAGTCTTTCTTGAAGCCAGGGATTCCGAGATGGCCCACGACATCCGACTGCCAGCGACATTCGACCATTCTCCGTTCCGTGGATCGGTCAAGACCGCCGTGACGGCCAACCGCTCCAAAGATCGGCGGAGAACGTGACTGGCCAGAGATGTTTGAATGACCAGGCGCATTGGCCTCGTTCACTCACGTGGTGACCGTGGTGATTCCGTGGTGCCCGTGGTGTTCCACTGAATCACGCTCCTTTCATCCCCAATCGGATAGAACTCCTGCGCGCCCATGAACACCCTCACGCTCGCAGCCTTCACCCTCCTCACCACCACCCTCTCCGCCCAATCCCCCCACACCCTCCCCGCCTCCAAGAAGATCGTCTTCCTCTCCGGCACTCGCAGCCACGGATACGGCGCGCACGAGTTCAACGCGGGCAACCTGCTCATGGCGCGCCTTCTCGAGTCACGCTTCGAAGGACTCGAGACCGATGTCTACCTCGACGGGAAGTGGCCCGAACCCACTGCCTTCGAGAACGCGGACTCCGTCGTCGTCTTCTGCAACGGTGGCGGCGGCCACCTCGTCAACAAGCGACTCGACCAGTTCGAGGCTCTGATGAAGCGCGGGGTCGGCGCCGCGTTCCTCCACTACGGCGTCGAGACCGTCGAAGGGCGGCCGAGCGAGAAGTTCCGCGACTGGATCGGCGGCCACTTCGAGCGATTCTGGTCGGTCAATCCGACGTGGACCGCGCAGTTCGACGCGCTCCCCGAACACCCGATCAGCCGCGGCGTGAAGCCGTTCGCCTCGCGCGACGAATGGTACTTCCACATGCGCTTCCGGCCGAACATGGACGGAGTCACGCCCATCCTCTCCGCGATCCCGCCGCACAGCACGATGCGCCGCAAGGACGGTCCGCACAGCGGCAACCCGGCCGTGCGCGAAGCCGTGCGCAAGCGTCAGCCGCAGCACCTCGCGTGGGCGTTCGAGCGCCCCGACGGTGGTCGCGGGTTCGGTTTCACCGGACTGCACTTCCACAAGAACTTCGTCGACGACGACTTTCGCAAGCTCGTGCTCAACGCCGTCGCGTGGACCGCGAAGATCGACGTGCCGGAGTCGGGCATCGAGACTCCGACGCCGACCCCCGAAGAGATCGCGGCCAACCAGGACTACGCACCGCGCAAACCGCGCGTCGCCCAACCGAAGCCTGCAGAGTTCCCCGCGGACGCCCCGCTGAAGATCTACTTGCTCGCCGGCCAATCCAACATGGTCGGCGCCACTTCCAAGAAATGGGTGGAGGCCAACGCGAAGAAGCTCGCGAAGCCGCGACCCGACGTGTGGTGCCACTGGCGGGGTGAGACGAATCCCCTCGCGCCCGGCGCCGGCGGCGAGGTCGGCCCCGAACTCGCGTTCGGTCACGCACTCGGCAGGGCGAACGAAGGCCCCGTGCTGCTCGCCAAGTTCGCAGTCGGTGGCACGACCATCCAAGAACACTGGCGTCCGCCGAGCGCGGTCACCCGCGCGGGCGGCGAAATCGGACACCTCTACAAGGTGATGCTCAAGCAGTTCCACCGCATCCTCGAGCGACCGGAGCAGTACTGCCCCGCCGCGAAGGGAAGGCGGATCGAACTCGGCGGCTTCGTCTGGTTCCAGGGCGAGAACGACTGCTTCGACGGCCGCGAGAAGTTCTACGAGGCGAATCTGCGCGATCTGATCCGCGACGTGCGTGGGGCGACCGGCGCGCCAGAGCTGCCGGTCTGCGTGATCGTCATCAACGACTCCGGTGTCTGGGACGAAGCCGGTGGCGGCGGACCCGCCGTCCGTGACGCACAGCGCGCGGTCGCGAAGGCCGATCCCAACGTCGTGTGCTTCGAGACTGCCGACCTCGACGAGGGGTATCACTACGCGGACGGCGACCACGTCACGATCGGGAGGCGGCTCGCGAAGGCGATGCGCCCGTTCAACAATCGTGGCGTCGTGCCGGCGGCTGACGCCGTCGCCGCCGCGCGCCGCGCCCAGGACGCGCTGTTCTATCCCGGCCGCGGGCCGCGCCCACCCAAGCCGGACACACATCTCGTCGACCTACCGTGGATTCGCGGCGAGTCCGGCTGGAACGGCGAACCGCGTCGCAACCTCTCGATCGAAGACCGCCCGCTCCGCATCGACGGCGAGACGTTCCCGAAGGGCATCGGCACTCACGCGAACTCGACCCTCGTCTACGCGATCCCGGCCGGCAAGACCCGCTTCGTCGCGATCGCCGGCATCGACGACGAGGTCGGCAACCGCGGCGTGTGCAGCGTCGTGTTCCGCGTGCACGCGGACGACCAGCTGCTCGCCGAGTCCGTCGTGATAAAGGGCATGGAACGCTGGCACTTCGACGTCGCGTTGCCGGACGGTGCCAAGGAGCTGAAGCTCGAAGTCACCGAAGCCGACAGCGGCATCAACAGCGACCACGCCGACTGGGTCGAAGCCGGCTTCCTCTAGATCTCAGAAGCTCGAGTCGAGCCGCGGCGCGTTCGTCAACGGGAAGCGGATTGCCCTCGCGTCGGACGGTCGGCATCGCGAGCCGCAGCGCGTCACCCGCGAGCGGCGCATGCGTCGACGTGTCGAGCAAGCGAATCGCTTGACCATTCGGCGTTCGGAGTTCTGCAGCACGACGCTTAGGGCGGAATCCCACATCCCCGGGATCGCCGTCGGAGGGTGAGCCGACTCTCGCCGAGCTATGCTTGGCGACGTGACCCCCCGCACTCGGCGTTCGTTTCGTTCCGTCGCCCGCATCGCAATCGCTGCCGGGCTGGCCATCCTGGCCTTGCCCTCCGCGATCGCCCAGGAGTCCCTCGAACTGGGCTCCCCCTTCGTCGACGACATGGTGCTCCAACGCGAGTTGCCCGCCTCCGTCTGGGGCTGGGCACCGCCGGGCACCGAAGTGACCGTCGCGTTCGCCGGGCAGCGACGCAGCGCGGTTACCGGCCCCAAGGGCACGTGGCGCATCACCCTCGCGCCGCTGACCGCATCCGCCGAGGAACGCAACCTGGTCGTCACCACCGACACCGGCCACCGCCTCGACCGACGCGGCGTCCTCGTCGGCGAAGTCTGGTTCGCATCCGGCCAGTCGAACATGGACTGGATCGCGGGCAAGTCGATATGCCGCGACCTCGCCCACCGCCTGCAGCGCGCGAAGCCGGAGGTGCCGATCCGTGAGTACGCCGCGGACATCGGCGCGTCGGTCTTCCAGCGAGATCGCACGACGTCCAAGGAGGGTTGGAAACGCGCGCGCCGGGCCGGCTCGTTCTCCGCGCTGGCTCTCGCGTTCGCGTACGAACTCCACACCGAGCTCGACGTGCCGGTTGGCATCCTGCGGAGCACGCACGGCGCGACGCCCGTCGAAACTTGGACCCCGTACGAAGCCTTCGCCGCGCGCCCCGAGCTCGAGGACATCGCGCAGCGCGTGCGCAGCAGCGACCCGACGACCGCGGACGGCGAGGCCGCCTACGCGCGCTTCTACGACGAACTTCGGGAGTGGCGTGCCGCGAGCGCCACGGAAATCGAACGAGGCGGCAAGGCACTCCCCCGCCCGAAACTCCCCGGCATCGGCGCCGACTGGAAGGGGCCGACGCGGATGTACAACCACAAGGTCGCGCCGCTGGTCCCCTACGCGATCCGCGGCGTGATCTGGTGCCAGGGCACGCACAACGCCGGGGACGGTCGCATCTATGCGGAGAAGATGCACGCGCTCGTCGACGGGCTGCGCGCGAACTGGGCGCGGCCGGACCTGCCTTTCTACTTCACCCAGATGCAGTGCTACGGTTCGCCCGACCCGGACACCGTCGGCTTTGCCGACATCCGCGAGGCGCAACGCGCGTTCTTCATGACGGCGAAGAATGTCGGGATGGTGCTGCAGCATGACTTGAACCCGGCACGGCCGCAGAGCATCCACTACGCCAACAAGCTCGACCCGGGCAAGCGGCTCGCGCGCTGGGCGCTCGCGCACCAGTACGGCCGCGACGAGCTCGCGTACACCGGACCGATCTTCGTGGGTCACTCGATCGACGGCGGCGCGGTGCGCGTGCGCTTCGAGCAGCGCGGCCCCGGCGGCGGCCTGATGGTCGGCAGCAAAGGTATGGAAGCCGACACGAGGAAGTCGCCCGACGCGTACGTCGAGCCCGTGCGCGAGACGCCCGGACAGCCGCTGCGGCATTTCCGACTCGCCGGCCGCGACGGCGTATGGCACGCCGCCGAAGCGACGATCGCCGGTGACGCAGTCCTCGTGCGCAGCGCCGCCGTGCGCGAACCGGTCGGTGTGCAATACGCTTATAGCGCGGTTCCGATCGGGGCCAACCTCTACAACCGCGCGGGCCTGCCGGCGACGCCGTTCGCGGTGTTCGACGGCAAGCCACTGTTCCAGGAAGACCTGCAGACCGAAACGCCGACTGCGCAGACGACGAACGAGCCGAAGCCCTATCTGCAGCTCGCCACCCTGTTCCGACCGCGAACGGTGCTCCAGCGCGATCACGCGATTCCGGTCTGGGGTTTCGCGCGCTCGGGCGTCGTGGTCACCGTGCGATTCGCGGGGCAGTCCAAGACGACGACGGTCGACGAGTTCGAACAGTGGCGCGTCGACCTCGATCCGACGCCCGCGTCCACGTCGGGTCGCGATCTCGTCGTCACCTGCAGCGATGGCGCGTCACGCACGGTGCAAGACGTCGTCGTCGGCGACGTCTGGATTCTGACCGGCACCGCGAAGCTAGCGAGCGAACTCTTCAAGAAGGACGCGGACACGACTGCCCTACCGGACGTCCGCGAGTTCCGCATCAAGACCAAAGCCCGCCGATTCCGCGAGCCGCGCAAGCGACGCATGGAGATCGGCGGTGGCCGCTACGAGTCTTCGTGGCAGGCGATGACGTTCCAGAGCGAGCGGCCTCAGGTCTCGGCTGCCGGATACGCGTTCGCGAAGGAAGTCCAGAGGCCCGGTGTGCCGCTCGGCATCGTCACGCTCGGCGCCGAGAACCCACCTCTGACCTGGGTGTCGTATGACGCGCTGCAGACGGCGCAGGGTTTCGAGGCCGAGCGCGACGAACTCAACCAGTTGTTCCCGAACACCGCAGCGGGCGCGGCAGCAGTCGATCGATACATCGAGACGCTCCGGACCTACAACAAGCGGGTCGCCGCGATCCTGAACACCGGGGCCGTGCTACCCGACGAGCTCGCATCCGGCCCGCCCGGCTTCCCGCAACCGGCCTACGACCAGTGGGCACCACGCACCGAGAACGCGACGCTGACCTACAACTTCTGCATCAGCCCGCTCTCGCCGCACGCGATCTCCGGCCTCGTCTGGATTCCGGGGCCGCACAACATCGGGAGTGACCCGTCGCGGTACGCCGCGGCGCTGTCAGTCTTTGCCGAGAGCCGTGCGACGACGTGGGGTCAGGACGCCCTGCCGTTCTACTACGCGCAGCCGTCCCGAGGGATCGTCGACGGCGTAGCGGCACCCGCGATCTCGGCGCCGAGCGGGGTCCTCGAGTTCGGCGCTTGGCCGAAGTCGATGCGCGAACTCGCGACCGCGCTCGGCCGTCTCGCAACGACCGAGCGGTGAGACTTCACGCTTACGGCACCTGGAAGCGATGCACGTTCGTGAACTCGATCGTCGCGTCGTTGTGCACGGCGGCCGCCTGCACGAAGAAGTCCAACGTGTGCAAGCTCGGGTCGTCCGGCACGACCACGGACAAGAAGGGGTTCCCGAGGGTCGGTGGCCCGATCGGCGCGCCGACCCCCATCTGGACGAAGCCGCTCAGGTCGATGTGGATCGGGCCCCAGTCGAGGAAGTCGATCGGGAGCATCAGTCCGAACGACAGCAAGACGAAGTAGGTGTCGCCGGCCGGAGGGGCGGCTGGCGGCTGACCCGGGAAGACCGGCGCCGAGAACCCGTAGAAGTCGAACGACAGGGTTCCGGGCACGGGCGACTGGACGGGGATGTTGCCGAAAATGCCGGACGACGCGGCCGTGATCGACACGACGTCCAGCACCGGGCACATCGCGGCGTTGGGGTCGAACGTCGCGACGATGTCGACCGGGGCGTTCTCGAAGTCGCTGAGGTCGATCGTCGAGGATCGGAGGCGGAGATCCTGGCCGGTGTTGAAGTTGCGATGGGCTTGCGCTCGGTGCGTCGCACCGTCGTTACAGATCGAGGGGCCGATCGGCTCGAGCGTATCCCGAATGGTGATCGTCTGCGCGGTCGTGGACGCGGCGAGAATCGTGCAGGCGAGGGTGGTGAAAAGTCGGTTCATGGGTCCTGGATTCGTGCTGGTCGATTGCGGGCCTGGGGGTCTCGCCCCGTCGGAGTCGGTCCGGTCGGGGACGGCCTGCGGAGGCTCGGATGTCGAGCGGGCACGGGAGTACTCAAGAAAAGTCGAGATGCTCGAGAGACCGCGTGGCTCCCGACCTCAACGCACCACGACCTCGGTCACCGATCCCGGCTCCAGCGCCACCGGGTACCGAGCGATCTCGAGATCCCCTCGCCATAGCACCACGTCCGTCGCCGCGTCGCTGACCCGAAGGATCGGCGACACGTCCGAATCGAGGGCGACTCGCTCCGTACGCGTCGCGGTCGCCCCCCGTCGAATCAGTACGAGGGTGTCTTCGCGCTCGGAGTCCTGCACGCTGATCGAATCACCGGCCACGTCGCCGATGACGCGCACGCGCAAGTCCGCACTCCGCGTGACCCGGACCTCGTGCTCATGAACCGACGGATCGACGGGCGAATACACCTTCGTCAGGCCGTGGCCCATGACCTTGATCCACGACTCACACACGGGCAGGTCGGGGACGACGATCCGCCCATCGGCATCGGTGTCTCCGATCTCCCGAAGCTCTTCGCGCAACTGCACGATCTCACCAGCGACCGTGATTCGGAACGGGAACGTCGCGATTGACACGGTCGCGCCCGCGACGGCACGTCCCGCGCCGTCGCGCACGACGACGACCGACTCTTCCTCTCTGGTCCGGGGCTCGAACGTCAGCTCGCATCCCGTGGTGCCGGCATGCACCTCACCCACCTCACACCAGAAACCCGTGGCCGGATCGAGCGCCGCGACTCGGTAGACGCGATCGCCGAGGCCCTCGAACTCGAAGCGTCCGCGCGCGTCGGTGCGGACCCGGTGCCAGAAGTCGCGATGCGTCTCGCACTCGCGCGACCACTCCGCGATCTCGGGTCCCGCGGGCGCCGCGAGCTCGGGGAACGGAGTCAGCATCGACTCCTGGGAGCCCGGCGCCGCGAACACCACGCTCGGGTCCGCGAGCCACACGACGACGTCCGCGCGTGGCGCTCCGCCGCGGTCCGTGATGCGGCCGTCGATCGAACGTGTTTCGGCTGCCATCCGGAGCTCGAGCGGATCGGGCCAGCGCGGCGTACCGCTGGTGTGCGCCGTGGCGTCAATCACCAGCGGCCCGTAGCCGGGGTGTGCGGCGACGAGCCGTGTCGCGGCGCGGCCACTGTTCGTGAACCCGGGCTCGAGCATGAAACGCCCCGACGCGTCCGAGTGCGTGACGTTCAACCCGCTGCCGATGCGTACGTCGGTGAGCGGCCCACCGTGGGCGTCGCGTACGACACCCACGATCGAGTCCGCGGAAGGGAGCGCAGGCGACATCTCGAGCACGCGCCGTTCCTGGGAACCGTCGCACTCGACTTCACAGGTGCGCCACCCACCGCGACGCGCACGAATTCGAACCCCGTTCGCGATCGGCGCGGAATCGATCCGAAAGACACCGTCGGCATCCGTTCTCGTGTCGTAGCCGAAGCGTGCTCCGGAGCTGAGCCCGAGGAGAGCACGCGCCCCCCGCGGCGGCAGCACCTCCACCTCGACGTTCGGAAGGCCACGGCCGATGTCGTCGACGACGCGGCCCTCGACGGTTCCACTGCGCGCGACGACGACCTGGGCGCCGCTCCGTGACGCGGGGTCTCGCACCAGCGTCGCGAAGACGGTCACGACGTCGGAGTCGTCAGCGCACAACATCCCGGGACGTCCGCTCGACGCATACGCGAACATCCCGTCGATCGCGGACTCGAACGACAAGTCGTCCTCGCGGCTCTCGGGAGATCGCAGCGCCAGGCGAACCCGTGACGCAGGCGTCCCGTCCAAGAACTGCACTCTACCGCGGAGATCGAGTGCAACGGCACGGGTCGGACTCTCGCCGCCCGACGACCGTACCCCGACGACGTCGCGCTGTGTGAGCGAGTCACGATCCTCGATCTCCTCCAACGGCAGACGTCCTCGCGCGACGCGCGACTCACTCCGCGGGGGCGGCGAAGCTGCGTCGTACGAGAGGCCGAGACCGACGCATGCGATCGCCATGACTACACCCGCCCCGTACGTGATCGTCGCGTTGGCGGGCTGCACGGACTTCGGTGGAACCCGACACAGCGACACCAGCATGACGACCCACGCGCCTCGATCCCCGCCATTGCGTCGATCGAGGCGTTCGCGCATCGCGGCCAACCCGCGCTGCAACCGAGTCTTCACGGTCGGAATCGGAAGCCCCATGTGCGCCGCGATCTCGGTCGGAGTCTCTCCCTCGTAGTAGCGCCTCAGCAGCACGTCCCGGTAGATCCCGCGCATGGCCATCAGCTCTTCGACGACCTGCCGGTGGGCATCGACCCGGAATGCGAGCTCGTCGCTCGACGGGGCGTCCTCCGCGCGGGATGCCGCGACCTGCTCGCGAGACTGACGCCGCATGTCGCGGCGGTACCGCTCGCGGACGACATTGCGCAGGATCCGACCGAGCCAGTGCCGCGGCGACCGAATCCTCTCGGGCGCATTCTGGATGGCGCGCAACATCGTGTCCTGCGCGAGATCCTCAGCGGTGTGCGGATCGCGCACGAGATCTCGCGCGACGCGACGGACCCACTCCGCGTGAGTCAGAAGTGCGTGCATCTCCATGTGGACCACGACGACTGGGATGACGCCGAATCGCCGCGGAACTCGGCGAATCGGCGGAAATCGACGCAGCACATAGACCCGCTGATCCGACCGGTTGCAGGACGACCCGTCGAATTCGGCGTGGGGGCCGACGCCGCGCTGTCAGCGGCGCAGGGAGTCTCGGAAACCGCTTCAGAGGCGTGCCGGGCACCCGTACGCTGGTGACCATGACCGATCGCCAGGCGCCGGAGTGAAATCGTGGACGAGTCCCGTCAAGACGACATTCGGCGCGCGGCGGCAGGGGATCGAGCGGCGCTCGAACGGCTCTTGGTCGCGGAGCTACCGGCACTCCGCGGCTATCTCCGCCTCCGAATCGGCGAACGGATCCGGGCCAAGGAATCCTGCTCGGACCTCGCGCAGTCGATCTGCCGCGAAGCTCTCGCAGACCTCGGCGACTTCGAGTACCGCGGGGAGGCTGCTTTCCGACACTGGCTGTTCCAACGTGCGCAGCGCAAGATCCTCCGCCGCGCAGAGTTCTACGGTGCCGGAATGCGCGACGCGGGCCGCGAAATCGGCGCCGAGTCCCCAGCGCACGATGCGCAGCGAAACGGCGAGCTGCTCGAGGCGTACGCGAACATTTGTTCGCCTTCCCAGGTGGCGGCTGGTCACGAAGAAGTCGCGCGGATCGAAGCGGCGGTCGACGAACTCCCCGAAGCCCAGCGTGAAGCGATTCTGCTCCACAAGGTCGTCGGCCTGAGCTACACGGAGATCGCAGAGGCGACCAACCGCAGTGAGGGTGCCGTGCGCACGGCCGTGTATCGGGGTCTCGCGGACCTCGGCATCCGGCTCGCGCGGAGCGATTCTTGAGGGCGAGTCAACGGTTGCCGGCGGCTTCCCGGCGACTCGCCAGACTCTCCCGTAGATCACGGAATTCCGCTACGTCGCGCATGCCGTCGAACTCGCGACTGAACAAGAACTTCGCGTCTCGGAACCCGTTGTCGATGCCGCGTCGCGCGGCCTCGAGTGATCGACGTCGATAGGTCGTGAGGAGCGCTTCGCGCTCGTCTTCGGGAAGCGATTCATCCTTCGACACGGCCGCAGCACGCATCGCGTCGGCGCGCGCCGCGAAAATCGAGCCCACGGCCGGGCCAAACAGACTCGGGCACTCGTCGATGCTCGCGTCCAGGTCGCGGTACTGCCCGCACTCGATGGCAGCGCCCAACCGAATCACCTTGTGCTTGCGAAGGAAGCTCCGGGCATATCGGTTGTCCGGGTTTCGCTCGAGCACAGCGGCCTGACATGCGATCGCGCGATCGAGCAGAGCCAACGCTTCAGCCGGCTGGCGACGTCGTAGGTGGATCTGGGCGAGGTTGCTGAGCAGTCCGCCGAGAGTACTCCGCAGCCTCGTGTGATCGGGCTGTGCAGCCAAAACACGTTCGAGCAGTCCTACTCCGTCGGTGAGCAAGTCGAAGGACTCATCGAATCGCTCGAGCTGATTCAGCGTCGCGCCGTACGACATGTACAGCGCGGCGAGACGACCGCTCTCGAACATGCGATTCGGGTCTCGCTCGAGCACGCCGATCAACAGTCCCCTGGCCCGATCGAAGTCCAGGAGCGCCGTTTCGTAGCGGCCGCCTTGGAACGCGTACGTCGCGCGCTCGTGGTAGGCCTGCGCGAGCTGCGCATTCAACGCGTCACGTTTTCCCGCCGGATCGACCGCCTGCAGATCGTCGATCGCCCGCGTGACGAGATCGACGCTCGACTCGTCGTTGCGCGCCGCGAACTCGATCTTCGACAACAGCAAGAAGATGGACGCACGAGGCCCGGCGACCTCGATTCGCTCCGGGTGCTCGGCGAAACGCGGCTCCAAGTGCTCGAGACCCGCTCGCGCCGCTGCGCGCGCATCGGAGTCGCGCTCCAGCGCGTGCAGACTCGACATCTTCCCTGCCGTGAGCTGGCCGAGCGCCGACAGGTCGTCCAATGACAACTCGCCGAGCGAACCCAGCGCTTCGAGTCCCCGCGAATACGTCTCGACGGCCTGCTCCATCGACGCGAGCTCGGCGAACAGGTCGCCGAACGCCAAGCAGAGCCCCGCGTCCCGGCGAATCAGCGCCGGCGCGTCGGAACGGATCTCGCGCAGACGCGCATACTGCTCGAGCGCGTCCTCCATCAGTGTCTCGCGCATCTCGTGCGCGCCCTCGAGCCGCTGTACGGCCGGACTCTGCAGTCGCGTGAGCGTTCGGTCGACGAACGCCTGCGCTTCGTCAAAGCTCGCGTTGGCGATACGCTCCGCGGCCTCGACCTTGCGATTCGCGCGACGATCGAGCAACCACCAGGTCAATGGCGCGAACGCGGTCAGCATGACCGCCAACGCAATCGCCGCACTGCGCGCGCGATGGCGCTGAACCCAGCGCAGCCCGCGCCGAAAGCGGCTCGGCCGTCGCGCCGTGATCGGTTGCAGCTCGAGCACTCGTTGCAGATCGGCACCGAAGTCGTCCGCGGACGCGTAGCGACGCTCGCGTTCTCGATCCATCGCGACCAAGCAGACGGTCTCCGCATCGACCGGAATCGCGCGCGAGATCGTGCGGGGCCCGGTCGGACTGCCCGCGAGGATTCGCCAGCGGATGTCGCCGTGGTCGTCGCCGTAAAACGGCGACTGCAGCGTGAGCAGCTCGTAGAGAGTCACGCCGAGCGAGTAGATGTCGGTCCGCGCGTCGAGCGGCTCGCGACCGATCTGCTCGGGCGACATGTAGGCGAGCGAGCCGAGCGTGGAGCCCGTCTGTGTGATCTTCGGTGAGTCCGGCAGCTTGGCGAGGCCGAAGTCCAACAGGACCACACGGCCACCCGCTGTGATCATGATGTTGGAAGGCTTCACGTCCCGGTGCACGACGCCCCGGGCGTGCGCGTGCGCGAGCGCGTCGGTGACCAACCGCACGATCCGCAACGCGGCTTGCGCCCAGGACCCCTCGAACAACGCGGGGACTTGGGAGACCGCATTGCCGACCGTCTCCGGAGCGGACTGTCGCAGCGCGTCGAACATGTCCCGACCACGGAGCGTCGCCAGATCGCGGCTTCGCGCCTCTTCGATCAGCTCCGCCGCGGTCATCCCCTCGATGTATTCCATCGAGAAGTACGGGTTGCCGTCGTGCTCGCCGACGTCGAAGACCGACACGATGCCGGGGTGGCTGAGCTTGGCCACCGCTTCGACCTCGCGCAGCAGCCGCGACCGCGATTCCGTCAGGTGCTGGAGGTCCGCGCGAATCCACTTCAAGGCGACTTCCCTACCGAGCTTCGCCTGGCGGGCCAGAAAGACGACACCCATCCCACCGCGGCCGAGCCGGCGCACGAGCTCGTAGCCACCGATCGACTGCGGCAGCGGTTCTTCGACTTCGCGCGCGATCAGGCCCGAAGCCTGCAGCTGCGCGAGCGCGGCGCGGATGTCGTCGCTGCGCGCGGGGTGCGCCGCGCACACCGCATCGACGGCGCCCGGACCCTCGACCTCGATCTTCTCGAGGCACTGCGCGACCAAGTCGTGCAGGTCGAGCGGATCGGGCTGGGTCGGGATACCGTCGTCCATCGCAGACACCGATCCTACAGACCGAACTCAGCGTTGACGATGTTCGACACCGCGACGCCGGGAACGATCGGGCACGGCGCCGTGCCGGTGCCGATCGCCGCAAACTGGAACTCGAACGAGACACCGAGGAAGTCGGGCGAGCACTCGATCGGGAACGACTGCGAGGCGAACCCGCTCGCCATCTGCACCGGCACCGCGAGGAACGGGACGAGGATCGTGCACGCACCACACGGCACGT
>JANQJF010000071.1 GCA_028281765.1 Planctomycetota bacterium
TCATGGCATTTCCCGAGGAATCTGTCGCCGACCGGGTGAGCCGATTCATGCCGCCTGGAAATGGTCCTTCTCGGCCGAGCTTCTAGCCCGCATCCGTCAGCGGACGGCTTTGACCCACTTCAGGAAGGCCGCGTCCAGCTTCTCGTAGTCGACGCCTTCGAAGCCCTTGTCGACGGCCGCCTCGAGGATCTCGTCGACCTTCTCGCGATCGACGAAACTCGAGACCTTCACACCCGGGATCCCCGGCACGCCTTCGCCGCTGTCGTCGTCCTTGTCCTTGCCGGACTTCTTGAACGCCGCGAGGTTGTCGCGCAGGTGCTTGAAGTAGCGGTCGGGGATCGCCCGCCATTCCTTGTTCTTCGTGACCTTACGCAGGTAGTAGATCAACGCCCAGCCCTGGGCGTACTTGAGACCCGCGTTGCTGTAGTACTCGCGCTGCGGGAGTCGCACCAAGCTCCGGATCGGGATGAGGTTCTTGCGCAGCGACAGGTGGCGCTTGAGGTAGTTGACGCGCCAGCTGAACTTCTTGAACGAGACGTTCGAGCCCTTGACCGACATGCCGGCGAAGAAGTCACCGTGGCCCTCGTTGAACCACGAGTGCGGAGCCAGGTCGCCGACCGCGTAGTAGATGTACTGGTGGAAGGCCTCGTGGTACATCACGGACTTCGTGAACTTGACGCTCTTGACCTTCGACACGCCGGAGAAACCGTCGAACAGCACGAGCTCCTCCTTCGCGGAGCTCCAGTAGCCGGCCGAACCGCGCGGGCCGCCGTACTGGTAGTACTCCGACTCGTCGGAGAACACGCGCACGATGCAGATCGCGTCGACCGTGTTCGTCGGCGGGAAGTACTTCTCGTAGACCTTCGCGCGGATCGTCTCGATCTCCTTGCCGAGCTGACTGATCAGACTCTTCTTCTTCGTGTTCGTCAGGAACACGTAGTTCTTCGTGTCGTGCGCCCACCAACCGGGCGAGCCCGCGATACCGGCCTTGATCGCCTCGCGCTTCTTGTCTCCCTTGAGGCTCTTGGTGTCGACGCCGTCGGCGACGCTGTAGACCTTGCCCTCGGGCTCGAAGACGCGGAAGGACTTGAGGCTCTTCCCGTAGAGCTTCTTCCACTCCTTGACGTAGTAGTCTTCGCGCGCTTCGTAGAACACGCCCCAGTGCCAGTCGGTCTCTTCGAACAGCGCGGCGACGACGTAGGAGCTGCCCTTGGTGAACTCGAGCAGTTCACCCTGCAGCTTACGCTTGCCGGAACCGGCCTTGATCGTCTTCGGTAGGCAGCGCTTGCGCGCACCCTCGTAGTTGCTCTCGAGGTAACCCTCGAGGGTCTTGGCCTTGCCGAACTTCTTCCCCATGAACTTGCGCAGCTCGTCCGGGATCTTCGGCTCGTCCTTCTTCTTCTCCTCTTCCTCCTCCTTCTGCTGCCCGGTCACCGCACTCGTCGCCGCGAAGCGGACGACGGTGAGCTCGCAGCCGTAGGAAGCGACGTCCCACTTCTTCTCGACCTCTTTGGGGTCCGGCTCCCACTTGCCGACGACCTTGGTCTCTCCCGGTTGGTTCGGCACGGCCGTCCAGCGGTCCGGGATGCGGATGCTGTAGCCGTACTTCTTGATCTTCTGGGTCTTGCCGAGCTTGCGAGCGGGGATCGGCGTCTCCGGCCCGGGGGTCGCCCCCACGAGCACGAACGAAGGCAGCAGCGCCGCCAGGGCAATGAGACGAATTCGATGCATGTGTCCTCTGCCTTCCAAATCCTGGCCAGTCGGCCATCGCGGATTCTAGCCCAGTCATGACGATCCAGGGCCGTCAGGCTTCCGCCGTCACCAGGGATTTATTCAGAATGGCAGGAACTTCGGCTCACCGGTTTTGCTCCGGCGGATTCGGAAGTTTCGACGCCGAATCCTGCCGGGCGTCGTGGATGACGAACCGGATCGACGGCCGGATACGCGCACGCTCCTCCTCGGTCATCACTCTGGCAGCCCGCAGACGGTCGGCGAAATCCTGAAACGCCGCTTCCTGCTCGGCGGCGAAGACCCGGAGATCTCGCTCGTAGGTCTCGGCGTCGACGAACTCCGTCGTCCGCCATGCATCGAGACGCAGCTCGTGACCGAGAGCGTTCTCACCGGCCATCTGCTCGAGCCAACCAAGCTTGACGACACCCGAACGGTAGCGGCGATTGCGAATGCGCACGCGCAGCGTGCGCCGCACCGCCGCGCGACGCCGTGAGAACACCGTCGACTTCGGCCCCTCTGCGAGCACGAAGTCCCCCGGCTTCGGGACGAGCAGCAGGTCGTAGCTGGGGATCGGCGGATAGCCGGGCGGAATGCGAATCGCGCGCATGCCGCCGGCCGCACCACCTCCGAATCCGACGCCGACGCTTCTCGGCTCCGCACCCGGATCGGTCACCGTCACTTGGATCCGTAGAGAGAGCTTCGACAGCACCTCGTGCGCGAACCCGCGTGCGCGCGTCGCCGCGAGAAGATTGCCAGCCGCGACCCACGCGTGGCCGCGCCGCGACGTCGCGTGCGCGTCGAACACTTCGCGAAGCTTGCCCGAGTGCCGATTCGGATTGCGCGCAAGGATCGCGAGGCTCGGCTCGAGCGCCAGGTCCAGATCCAAGGACGTCGCTTCCCGAACCGTGAACTCCGCGCCGAGCCGTGCGAGCGCGTCGATCAACAGCAGCCGGGCGATCCGGTTCTCGGTCTGACACTGCAGGAGGGTGCGGCGAAGCTCCGGGACGACTTCCCGCAGATCGTGCTCGCCGGCGAGATGCGCACCCCACGCGACGTCGCGACGCTCGGTCGACTGCAACAACTCGAGGACGTCCGGCACAAGCTGCATCGTCACAGCGCGGTGCAGCGGATGCGCGCGCCGTTCTTGAGCCACGGGCGAAGCAGCCAGAGTGACGAGCAGGATTGTCGCACGACACACCACGCCCGGATTCTAGCGCCGCCGCGGCCGCCAGAGGATCAAACCGAGGCTGATCAGCAGCCCGAGCAACGCCAGCCAGCGCGGAGCCCGCACCGACATGCCGTCGAACCGGAACTCGACCTCGTGGTCGCCCGGTTCGAGATAGACGGCCCGGAAGTAGTGGTCGGCAACGAACACGTCGAGCGGCTCGTCCTTCTTGCGCGTTGCGGTCCAACCACGATCGAACGGATCGGCGAGCCGCAGGTAGCCGGGTTCACGACAGATGACACGCACTGCGACGTATTCGTCGGTGTGCGAGATCACCTCGACGTCGGCATCGACCACACCGTCGCCGGTCGCTTGGGGCGCGTCGGCGGACTCGAGCACGACCTCGGCCCGCGGGTCCCGCGTCGGATCGCCGAGGACGCGCAACCGCTCCGCGCCGCCCTCGATCCGACGCGACGTGTCGACGAACGTCGCACGAGGCAGCGAGCCCGAGCGCCGATACAGCCGGAACGGCTCAGGGACCCCGGCCGGCGTCTCATCGCGCAGCCGCGGCGAGTCGCAGGGCGTGCTGGCCAGGATCCACTCGACGCCGAACACGTCGAGCATCGGATGATCGACGGTCGCCGGATCGCGCAGGCAGTCGACACCGGAACCGCCGCTGCCGTAGACGACGCGAGGCTTGCCTTCACGGTCCGGCTCGATCGCGAGCCAGAGTTCCTCCATCCGTGCCTTCGGCAGCGGGTTGTAGGCGCCCAAGTGCTCGACCCCCCAGGTGCCGAGCAGATTCGCGACGACGAGGTCGCGCGGCGTGACGTCGCCAAGCGCGGCCAGGTTCATCAAGCGGGGACGCACGCCGTTCGCGGTCGAGCCCGTGGCGTCGATCGCGGGCTGCAGCACTTCGGGCGGCGTCGTCACGCGCTCTACCGGGATCGCGAGACGGTTGCCGTACCCCGCGTGCAGCAGCTCGATCGCGACCAGCACGATGAGCAGTGGCACCGTCCACGCCCGCCGGAGCCAGATCGCGAGCGTCGCGCACAGGCCGACCAGCCAAGTTCGCAACCCCGTCGCGAACAAGTGCGATGCGTTGGCCTCGACTTCTCCCGGCCGGAACCGACTCTGCACGAGTTCCGGCGTGACCGGCGCCTGCGCCGAGTAGACCTCGGCCAACAGCTTGCTGTAGAGCTGCGTCAGACCTTCGATCGACTGGATGTGGACGAAGAGGAGCCCCGCACTCACAGCCGTGAGGCACGCTCCGAGCGTGAACGATCCCCACGCCTTCGCGCCGTCCAGCCAGCGGTCGCAGCCGAAGGCCGCGAGCACGCACACCGCGACGTGCACCGTGAACAGGAAGCGCCGCAGGTCACCGGCACGCGCGCCTGGAATCACCGCCGTCAGTTCCAACATCGGCGACTGGGCGTTCGCGAGCAGGAACGCGAGCACACCCGCAGCGCCGAACAACCCGACCAGAGCACCGCGGAGGCGCAGCCCTTCCAGTCGCACGCCACCCCGCGAAAACAGCGCGGCAACCGCCAGCAGCGCTACCAGGCCCGCGCCGTAGGTCATCTCCGTGTAGTTGGGCTGGGGATCGAGTCGCGTCAGCATCGACAGTGCGGCAACCGACGGCCGATCCGACACGAAGCCGGGATTCGGCCAGAACAGGAGATCGGGCCACGCGAGCGTCAGCACGTTCGCGAAGTCGAGACCGCTCGCCGCGAGATGCTCGGCCGTCGGCACCTGCCGCGCCGATTCTGCCGACGCCAGCAGGACGGGCCCCATGGTCGCTAGGGAGACCACGGCACCGAGACCGATCCCGACGCCGGCCAGCAGGGCCGGCCGCGCTTCGCGCTGCGTGACCGCGAGCGCGACCGCCAGCGCGACCGTCAGGTAGCTGGCCTGCAGACTGACCGGCGCGAAGCCGCCCGACCACGACACGCCCGCCGCGATCGCGAGGACGCCGATCGACCGCGCCTTCCGCTCGGCGAAGAACAGGTCCCAGACGCAGGACAGCATCAAGAACAGCGGCAGCGCGGCCGAGATCACGACGTTCTGATGCACGCGGCCTTGCGTCCACATGCCGAGGACGACGCAGACCATCCCGAACACGGCGCTCGCGTGACGACACCCAACCCGCCGCAGGAAGCGGTAGGCGAACCAACCCATCAGCACGAGCTGCAGGAACACGACCGGCCCGTACCACTCCGCCGACGGCAGCACGAACAGCAGCGCGTTCCACGGCTGATACGGCTGGCCCATCTGCGGGACGAACGGCGCGCCGCCGCCGATGTCCCGCGTCCACAGCGGAAACTCGCCCGCGCGGAAGCGCGACTCGATCACCCGATCCCACATCAGGGACTGGTGATACTTGTCGGCCATCGTCAGATTGCCGCGCTCGATCGTTTCCACGGTCGCGCCGTTCGCGAGAGCCTCCGTGCGCAGCGGCTCGAAGTGTTCCGGCGGGTGCGGCACGAGCGCGCGCCCGGGAATCAGTGCGGGACCGAGGTAGACGAGAGCGCAAATCGTGGCGATCAGGAGCGCCTGGATTTGCTCTCGTTTGGTCGGGACCGCGTGCATTGGGTCCCACGCTGCCGCCCGGCGGGATGCAGGTCAAGAAGGCGCGCTCGCCGAGGCGGCGCTTCGAATCGAGTCAGGCCGAGAGGGCCGGCGATTCGTCGCCCAGATCGGCGATTTCGAGCAGTCGCGGCTCGTCGAGGTCACCGTCGACGATGCGGAGGGCGACCGCGTTGTGGTCGGGCCCGGAGCGCTCGGCGAGCCAGACGCTCTCTTCGTCGTGCGAACCCAGGCAGCACACGAGGGTGTAAGAGCCGACGACCTCGCCCGGGGTCAGCCCGGCGGGCGCTCGGAAGTTGAGCCATGGCTCACTCGAGGCTTCGCGGAGGAAACGGCGGAATGGTGGGTCTTGGAACATGACGACCTCTTTCGCGGGACTGGTGTTTTCGAGGGAGCACCGCATCCCGGATGCGCTACACGGCGAAAAACCGTGCGCGTTCCGAGGAATTATTGCCGTAACCCAATGCCTACCGCCGCTTTCCAGAGACCCCGCTGCCGCGGACGCGTGCGCCACCTCGCCGTGGTATTCGGCGATCAGCTCGATCCGAACCTCCACGCCGTGGCCGAACTCGACCGGGAGCGCGACGCCGTGCTCATGATGGAGGTGGCTGGCGAGTCCGAGCAGGGCCCGAGCCACAGGTCGCGAACCGTGATGTTCCTGTCGGCGATGCGGCACTTCGCCACCGACCTCGTCGAACGCGGCTATCGCGTGCGCTACGTCTGCCTGGACGACCGTGACAACACGCAGGAGTTCGCGTCGGAGATCGAGCGGGTCTGCGAGTCCCTTCGCCCCGAGCGCATGGTGTGCACGATGCCCGGCGAGTGGCGCGTGCTCGACATGTTCCGGGCCACTGCCGACCGACTGGAGATTCCCGCCGACGTCCTCGACGACAGCCGCTTCTACACGACTCCCGAACAGTTCGGTTCGTGGGCCGAGGGTCGCAAGGAGCTCCGCCTCGAGTGGTTCTACCGCGAGGTGCGCAAGCGCTTCGGCGTCCTCGTCGAAGACACACAGCCGGTCGGCGGCCAGTGGAACTACGACAGCGACAACCGCGAAACGTTCCGGTCGGCGCCCGACTCGCCGAAGCCCTACACGCCCCGGATCGACGCGATCACCGAGGAGGTCATCCGACTCGTCGAGCGCCGGCTCCCGGACCTCCCCGGCGAGTGCGATCCGACCGACTTCCGATGGCCCGTCACCCGCAACGCCGCGAAGCGCGCGTTGCGCGACTTCATCGGCGCCAGGCTGGAGAACTTCGGCCGATTCCAGGACGCGATGTGGACCGACGAGCCGTTCCTCTACCACTCGCTGCTGTCACCCGCGCTCAACCTCGGCTTGCTCTCGCCACGCGAATGCGTCGATGCGGCGGTCGCGGCCTACGAAAACGATGCCGCCCCGCTCAACAGTGTCGAAGGCTTCGTCCGTCAGATCCTCGGCTGGCGCGAGTTCATCCGTGGGATCTACTGGACACAAGGCCCGGACTACCGAGACCGCAACGGTCTCCACGCCCACGGCGCACTGCCGTCGTTCTTCTGGGACGGCGACACGGACATGCGCTGCATGGCCCAATCGCTGCAGCCGGTCCTGAAGCACGGCTACGGCCACCACATCGCGCGCCTCATGGTGCTCGCGAACTTCGCACTCATCGCCGGCATCGAACCCCGCGCGATCGGCGACTGGTTCTACGGCATGTATGTCGACGCCGTGGACTGGGTGACGACCCCGAACACGATCGGCATGGGCGTGCATGCCGACCACGCCGTCGTCGGCTCGAAGCCGTACGCCGCCAGCGGCAACTACATCCGCAAGATGAGCAACTACTGCTCGGACTGCCGCTACAACCCGAAGGAGCGCACGGGCGAAGACGCGTGCCCGTTCAACGCCTACTACTGGGACTTCATGCTACGCAACGAGTCGGGGCTCAGGCGCAACCAGCGGATGTCGATGGTCTACCGGAACGTGGATCGGCTCGACGCGAAGGAGCGGCGCGCGATTCGCGCGCGGGCCGACGAGCTGTCGGAGCGATTCGGAATCGCTACTGTCGTCCCCGCCACGTGATCGACACCGAGCTCCCGGAGGAAGGCAGCTCGAACCCCATCGGTACAGCCGGCGTGAATCCCGTCGGGACATCGACCGGGAAGCCGCTCCCGATATCGGCGATTCGATCGCGACCGGAGTCAGCCCGAGCTCTTCGACGAGCGAGATGTGCTCATGCACGACGTCGAGGTCCGCGATGCAGCAGAGCTACTCACGCCGCTGCTCGTCACGCTCGCGCAGTTCGGTGACCGGGATCGCGCAGAACTGGATCTGACGACCGTCGCCCGGCTGGTCCTGCACTTCGTTCTGGAGGAACGGGCCGGGATCCTCGAGGTGCGCCTGGGGCACGCGGATGTGCCGCGTCGTCACGTCGGCGAGACGCAGCGCGGTGATCGCCTGATTGCCCCGAAACTTGCCGGTCCGCAGCGCTTCCCGCGCCGCTGCGATCACGCGGGCGCGGCGATCCGAGCCGGAGTCGGTCGAGATCTCGACGCTGCGCGCGTCCTGCAGACTCAGGCGCGTGTCACGCACCGCGAGCTGGACGACTTTGACCGCGTGCTCGCCGAAGTCGAGCGCGATCGCACTGGCCTTGGCTCGGAACATTGCGTCCTCACCATCGTCCTTCGTGCGCGCACACACCCCATGCGCGCGACACTTGTTCCCGCCAACCCCATTGGGATTGCATCACCGACCTCGATCCCCGAAACGTTCAGAAGTTGTAGTACGCGCGGCCCGACGGGGCTTTGCCCGTGCTGTTCGCGCGAATCTTGCCGATCTCCGCCTGGTAGATCCAACCAGTCGAGTTGTCGGCCGCCGGGAACGTGCCACCGTCATTGACGATGGTCATCGTCGAGAGCCCGTTGATCGGGTTCTCGGGGATGCTCTCATTGATGTACGGACCGAACTCATAGCCGGACGTGCCTGGCGCTGCGAAATCACCGTCGAGTTCGGTCGCGAGCGTCATTTGGTTGACGAACTCTGCGCCCGTCGGGTTTCCCCCCGCACTCGGGTAGCCCGGATACTTGCCGTTGTGCTGCAACTTGTAGTACTCGAGCGCGTTGCGGAGCACGGACAGGTTGGTCCGCAGGTTCGAAGCGCGCGCTTCTTCCGCGCTGTTCGTGAACTGCGGGATCGCCACGGCAGCCAGGATGCTCAGGATCACGACCACTATCAGAAGCTCGACCAACGTGAAACCGATCACGGATCGCGCCCTGCGGCGGGGTTTCCGGGGTGTGTTCATGCATCGGTCTCGTCGTCGACACGCAATGAGACACTTGAGCCGACTTGCGAATACGCCAATGGCGATCCGGCCCGTCGCACCGCGGACTCGAACCTGTAGCTCGTAAGTGCCCTGCCCCACGACGATTCCACAGTTCTCACGCGCCGACCCGTCCGGATCGAACATCAATGGGGCGTCTCGCTACGAGTTCGAGAGACGGACGATTCCGGCGTGCGTCATCCCCGCCTCACCGGAGGTACGGGCCTCCAGCACGTAGCCCCATTCATGACCGTCTCGTCAGCCCCGCATCGGGGCAGTCTGAAGTCACACGACCCAGGGCAGTCGATCCAAGTCGACGTTGCCACCCGTCAGCACGATGCCGACGCGCCGGTCCGCGAATCTGTCCGGGTTCTTCAACACCGCCGCGAGCGCGACGGCGCACGACGCCTCGATGATCAGCTTCATTCGCTCCCAGACGAGACGCATCGAGCAGATGACGTCGCCTTCGTCGATCGCGAAGACGTCGGACACGGCGCGCTCGACGATCCGGTAGGTCAGCTGGCCGAGGCTCGTGCGAAGACCGTCACATACGGTGGTCGGGTTGCCGGCAGCGACCGGCGCGCCGTTCGTGAGCGAGCGAGTCGCGGTGTTGGCTGCGAGCGGCTCGGCGCCCATGACCTTCGTCGCGGGCGCCAGCGTCTCGTAGGCGAGCGCCGTGCCACTGAGCAAGCCGCCGCCGCCGCACGGCGTGATCACGCAGTCGAGATCGGGATACTCGTCGTGCAGTTCGAGCGCGGCCGTCCCCTGCCCGGCGATGACGTGCGGATGGTCGAACGGCGGGATCACGACCGATCCCGTGCGCTCGGCGATCTCCGCACAGGCGGCCTCTCGCGCTTCGGAGACCGGTTCACAGAACGTGATCTCGGCGCCGTATCCCTCGACGGCCTTCACCTTCACCGAAGGCGCCGTGCGCGGCATCACGACGCGCGCGGGGATGCCGCGCTTCCGCGCCGCGAGCGCCAGCGCCGCAGCGTGGTTGCCGGACGAATGCGTCACGACGCCGCGCGCGGCCGATTCATCATCGAGCGCGAAGACCGCATTGGTCGCGCCACGGATCTTGAACGCCCCGACCTTCTGCAGGTTCTCGCACTTGAAGAAGAGCGAGGCCCCGGCCATCTCGTCGATCGCCGACGACGTCATCACGGGCGTGCGGTGGATGTGCGGCCGAATGCGCTCCGCCGCGGCGAGGACGTCTTCAAACGTCGGTAGTTGCATCAGTACTTGCGGAACTCGCCATTGTTCTCCCGCGCGAGCTGCTCGAGGAACGCGGTGTTGATGTTCTTGCCGATGCCGATGCAGTGGATCTTGATGCGCTTGAGCACGTTCCACTCACGCACGGCCTCGATGATCTTCTCCGTGCTGTCGGCCTTGCCGTCGGGCTTCGTCGGCGAGCCGTCGGTCAGCAGGAAGATCGTGTCGAGCTCGACACCGTAGTACTTGTCCTTCGAACCCTGCCCCGCGACGTCGAAGGCCATCTTCAAGCTGTCGTAGATGTTCGTCGACGAGTTCGGCTTGAGCTGCTTGACCCAATCCTGGCCCCGCTTCACGTCCGCCTTGCTCGCCTTGAGCATCTGCTCGCTGAACAGATACGGGAGGTTGTTGTACCAGATGATGTTGAACTCGGCGTCGCGCTCGAGGCGGCCAAGCGCCGAGATCAGCTCGCCCTTGCAGGCTTCGAGGCGCGTGTCCTTCTTCGGCTCGCCTTTGCTGTTCTTGAGGACGAGCTCGATCTCCGCCTTCATCGATCCGGACGAGTCGATGATGTACATGATCGACTGCCCGTCCATCGCGATGTCGAAGTAGTAGCCCATGTCCTTCGTCGACGCGTTGCGGGCGAACATGCCACCGCCGAGCGGAGCCTTGCCCGCGAGCAGCTTCTCCTTCTCATCGGCGTACCACCGACGCCACGAGGCGACGAGCACCCCGTGGTTCTGCCGCGTGAGCACTTCGAGCGCAGCGGCGACGTTCTCCTGGGCTCGGCCCTTCTCGGTCTCGAGCAGGTCGATCAACGGCTCGATCGCCTCGGGGGCCGCGATCTTAGACAGCGCGTAGGCCGCCCGCTCGCGCACCGGCTGCTCCTTGTGCTTGAGCAGCTTGATGATCTGTGGCGCGAGCTTCTGCGCGTTCTTCTCGGCGAACGAGATGCCCTCGAGCAGCGCGACGATCTGCGCCGGCTTCTTGGCCTTCGCGAACACGCGCTGGAGGTCATCGAGCACCCGGTCGCTGAGCTGACCGGCGAGTCGCGAAACCGTGAGCTTGAGCAGGAGCGTGTGCTTCTTGCTCGCGAGCACGTTCTTGACGAGCCACTTCACGGCCTGCGCTTCGGTGAGCGCTCCGATCTGTGCGCGCAGCGCCGCGTGGAGTCCGCGCAGCTCGTCCACGTTCGCGCGCGAATCCTGCAGGAGCTTCTTCAGCTCGTTGATGCGGTTGAAGACTGGACGCGGATAGCTCGGTTTCTCTTCGAACTCCTTGCCCTTGGTCAGCTGGACGTATTCCGCGAGCCAGCCGACACGCTGTACGTCGATCGATTCGATTTCGTTGCCGACGGCAACGTGACCATCGACGAGCGACTTCGCGACCTTCTGCGAGTCGAACGCCGCGATGTTCGTCAGCGCGGTTTGCCTCGCCGAGACCGGCTGCGGCTTCTTGGGGTGATAGGCCTTCTTGAAGACCTTGACCGCCTTGGCTTCGTCGGCAGGCGCCTGAGGGACTGCGACGGCCGGAACAGGGACAATCGGTGCCGCGACGATCGGTAGCGCGAGCAGCAGCGCCGACAGCAGAGGGAGGATCAGCTTCATCGGGAGGGGGACGGGCGGACGAGCTCCGTCGTTTGGTGAGAGGGGCCGGGCCAGGGCGCCGCTATCATGACGCGCCGTCGCCTGGGCGACGAGACCCTGATGACGGAAACCGATCACACCCGACCGTCCAACCCGTTCCTGCGAAATGCCCTGAGCGCCGGCCTCATCGCCGCGCTGTTGGGGGTCGTCGCCTACGGCATCGTCACGCTGTTCGACGGGTTCCAGATCCTCGACGACGGCTATTTCTACGCTCGCTACGCGCACCACCTCGTGACCGAGGGGACGGTCGCGTGGAACCCGGGGGCCGCGCCCTCGTTCGGGCCGACCTCGCTCGGTTGGGTGTTCGCACTGGCGCCGCTGATGGTCGTGTTTCCCACGTGGCCGGCACAGGCGATTCTGGTCGGCTGCGCGGTCTTCGCCGGAGTCTTCGCCCTCGCCCTGCTCGGACTCATCGCGCGCGACGCGCCACGCGGCGTCCGGCTGCCGGCAATGGTGTTGGTCGCACTCTCGCTGGGCCTGAGCGCGCCCCACTTCGCGGCAATGGTCACGAGCGGAATGGACACCGCATTCGCGCTCACGTTCGTGCCGTTTCTCTTGTGGGCCTACCTCGGCGCCGAGCGGCGGGCGACCACGTTTCGCGCGATCTTCGCAGGAGCGGTCGGTGGTCTGGCGTTCGTCGTGCGACCCGACCTCTTGCTGTTCGCGTTCGCGGCACCGACCGCGATGCTGGTGTTGGGGCGAGACGAGGCACGACGCAGTGGCGCCATCGCCATGACGACGACCGGCCTCGTGCTCGGCGCCCAGCTCCTGGCCGCGCAGATCTACTTCGGCCGCCCGCTACCCCTGTCGTTCTACGCGAAGTCCACCGGGTTCTTCAGCGACGAGATGCACGCGGTGTTCGTCGACACGCCGCAACTCGAGCTACTCAAGTTCGCGCTGTCGTACCGCATCCTGCTGGTGCTGATCCTGATCGACTTCGTGTTCGCGCCGCGCCGCTGGTGGCGTGCGACGTCACCGGTCGAGAAGGGGATCACCGGCGCAGCCGTGCTCTTCATTACCTACTACCTGTTCTTTGTGCTGCAGATGATGGGCGAGAACGCGCGCTTCTACTACCCGACCCTTCCCGTAATCGCCTGGCTCGCGACGCGCAGCCTCGCGCGGTTGCTGGGTGATCGGACCGATAGGCTCCGCGATGCGACCGCACGACTCCCCATCGCGGCCCACGCCTTCGGCGCTGCCGCACTCGTCGCGCTGACGCTGCCGGCCGTGCGCGGAATCGTCGAGTTCCAGCCGCAGAAGCGCGACGATGCCCGCCGCCTGGGTCGCTTCGACATCGCCGCGATGCACGCGGAGATCCCGAACCCGTCGATCTGGTACGGCATCCGGGAGTTCGCACAGCTCGACGGCGACTTCACGATCGCAACGACCGAAGTCGGCGTCCCTGGCGTCGTCTGCATCGACAAGACGATCGCCGACCTCTCGGGACTGAACGAACCGTGGATCGTCGACGCCGGTGGCTTCACGGCAGAAGCGTTCTTCGAACAGCACCGGCCGGACATCCTGTACCAAGTGTTTGACACCTACCCGCAGATCCGCAACGAACTCGAGAACAGCAGGACGTTCCGGAACGACTACGACTACTTCCCCGATCTCGGCACCGGCATTGCAGTGCGCCGCGACAGTCCCCACCACGGGTTCCTGATCGAGCTCGTGGCGAAGTACCCGCGATGAACCGCTACCTGTCGACACTCCTGGTCTGCGTCTTCACCGGGGCGGCACATGGGCAATCGAAGCCGGCGTCCCAACCGAGTTCGCGACCGACCAAGCCCGAGCCCGCCGCGACTTCGACGCGCGATGGGCGCAACGTCACGGTCGGAAGGAGCGGTCCGGCGTTTCGGATCCCGACGAGCTGGGTGCGCTGGCAGGACAAGTTCGGCGGCGCGCTGATCGAGGACGGCGCTGCACTCGAGAAGATCCCGGTGCAGGGAGAGTTCGACAAGGAGATCGACGAGGTGCTGCGCAGCGCGTTGTCGACGCGACGTTGCGCGTTCCACGGCGGCAGCTCGACCTGGGGCAAGGGCCTGGCTTACAGCGGATTCGCGATGCGGGTCTACCTTCTCGACGAGGCACCGAAGGATATCGAAACGAAGCTGGACGTTCAGGCGGCCACCGCGGCCCGAGACGTGATGTCCCCGCGACGCGCCAAGGCGCGCAACGCCGCGGGCAGCTTCGTCCGCAAGAACCCGAAGGGGCCGCCCCCGAAACCCGCCCCTCCGGAGCCGATCGAAAAGTATCGCCCGGAACGCACCAAGGACACGCACTGGCACCGCAACCGGTTCCTGCTCGACCTCCACTACGGCGACTACGGCGCGAAGGCGGAGATCGACATTCGATTGCGATCGCACGGCACGCAGACGCTCGCGGTCGTGTTCTTGCACACCGACTTCAAGGACCAGGCGAAGACCAAGGAAGTCCTGCTGTCGATGCTGCAGTGAGGCTCAGTCCAATCGCGACACGAACGACTCGGCGACCAATCGGGCGAGGAGTGCGTATCCCTCAGCCGTGCAGTGACCGCCATCCGGCGCGAAGATCTCTTCGCGAGGACGCTCCGTCAGCAGCTCGCGAAAGGCCCGCTGCACGCGCACGACAGCAACACCCCGAGCGTCTCGAACGCGAGTCATCGCGCGCTCGGTCTCGGCGAGTCCGCTCGGGTAACCGACCAACGTCACGCCGGCCCCCCGCTCGCGACAGCGGTCGACGAACTGCACGAGATGATCCACGAGCACGTCCTCGACGTTCGCGGCTCGAGTGACAACGGACGAGAGCAGCGACTCGACGCGTGCACGCCCATGCCCCAACGCTGAGTCGTTCTTGAACACATGATCCAGCTGAGCAGCGGTCGGAAGGGGCGACACCAACAGGCCGACCTCCTCGAGGAACATGTCCGCGTCATCGTTCGCGAGCAGCCCTCGGATCAAATCCGAGAGCACTTCACTCGGCGGATCGCCGGCAAACTTCCGAATCCGCGCCTTCGCGCGATATGCCCGCGCGCGTTCGTCGGGCTCCTTCGCGGTCCGCTCCGCGACCTCGGCGACACGCATGCCCTCGTCCGTCAGGTCGAGCGCCCAACAGGCGGTTGCGTACTGGACGTGCAGAGCGAAGTCATCGGGAAAGCGCGGAGCCTGCACGCGACACCACTCGAGGTGCTCGCGATCCGCTCCGAGTCTGTGGTAGCTCAGCGCGACGCTCGTGGCCTCTTCTGCGGACGGTTGCGGGCCCACCCGCTCGAGCAGCTCTTCGAGTAGCCGCCGCGCATGCTTCGTGCGTCCGAGCCTCGCCGCCGCATCGATTCGCAGCGTCGTCGATTCGACGAACTGCTCGTCCGGCAGCTCGCCGGACACGAAAGGCTCGGGATCACTCGCCAGGAGCTGACTCGGATGCGTCCCGACCGCTTCGAGCAAGAGCCCATGTTCGTGCTCGGTGACCGAGTACTCCTGCAGCTCGCCACCGAACCCGAACCAAACGCTGCGCCCCTCGACTCGCCAGCTCCCGACGAACGGCGCCGCGAACAGCACACCGTCGCCGTGAAACTCGAGGCGTTCGCTTCGCACGGTGCGGAACGCCCGACCGACAAAGAGGTCCGGGGAGAGCGACTCTCCCCCGACTCCGACCGCGGCACCGCGGGCATCTCCGAGCCGATCGAACAACCACGTCGCCAAGTGGCCGACGCGGAATCGCCATCGGAATCCCGTCGGATCGGATCCCGACGCGCCCGACCTCGCGGGCAGTTCCACGCGAGCGGGTTTGCGCCAGACGTCGTTCGTCCCGACGAGCACGAAGACGTGTTCGGGTCGCACGCGATCGAAGTCCGCGTCCAGCCGGAGCAGAACGTCGGCGGAGTGCTGTCCGGGGTAGCCACAGTTCGCGACGGTGAAGTCCATCCCCGTGCGCTCGCGCAACTCGCGCTCGAGCTGTGCGGGGTACGAGCCCGCCGGGGTTTCTGCACCGATCCCGAACGTGAACGAGTCGCCGACACAGAGCACGCGACGTGCACTGTCTTTCGTGGCCACCTCCGCCCCCGCGTTGGTCAGCCAAACCACGACCGCGCCAAGCTGGAGCACGAGCTCGAGCAGCAGAACGGTGAGGATGGCCTGGACCAGGAGACGGCGAATTCGCACGCCACGATCCTACTCCGGGTTCGACGATCGATCTCCTGCCCAGCCGGTGCGATAGTGAGCCCATGCGCGCCCTCCCGCTGCTCGTGGTGATCGCCCTGGCCCCGTCGACGCTCGCCCAGGATCCGCGAATCCGCCCTCTCATCGAGAGATACCAGACCGACAAGGCGCTGCTCGAGCGACGCTACGAACTCGTGTTCTCGAACACGTTCGCGCAGCGCATGCAGCGGTTCTTCCACGAGACGCTCGACGGACTCGCCGCGCTGCCGTTCGAGGACCTGACCAAGGACGACCAAGTCGACTGGCTGTTGTTCCGCAACGCGATCCAGCGCGAGCTCGCGAGGCGCACGCGCACCGCGAAACAGGACGACGCCATCGGCGAACTCGTCCCGTTCGCCGAGGCAATCGTCGAACTCGTCGAGAAACGGCGTGGCGTCGAGCCGATCGAACCCAAGAAGCTGGCCGCGCAGCTCTCCCAACTCGCGCCGACCATCGAGAAGCTCACAGCCTCGCTCGGCTCCGTCGACCTCGACTCGAAGACGGGCAACCACGCCGCGCGCAGAGTCAGCGCGTTGAGCCGCGCGCTGCGCGAGTGGTACCGTTTCTACAAAGGCTACGACCCGATGTTCTCTTGGTGGGTCAAGAGCCCCTACACCGACGTCGAGGAGGCGCTCGGCGACTACGCGCAGGCGATCCGCGCAAAACAACGCGGAGGCGGATCCTTCCGGGGCGAGCCGATCGGTCGCGCCGCGCTGCTCGACGAGCTCGCCTTCGAGATGATCCCCTATTCGCCCGAAGAGCTGGTGCGCATCGCGCAGAAGGAGTTTGCGTGGTGCGACAAGGAGATGCTCCGCGCCTCTCGCGACCTCGGCTTTGGCGAGGAGTGGAAGAAGGCACTCGACTCCGTCAAGAACCGCCACGTCGAGCCCGGCGAGCAGCCGCGGATGATCCGCGAGCTCGCCTGGGAAGCGATCGACTACATCGACGAGCACGAGCTCATCACCGTCCCGGAGCTCTGCAAGGAGAGCTGGCGCATGACGATGATGTCACCCGAGCGCCAGAAGACGAGCCCGTACTTCCTCGGCGGCGAGACGATCCAAGTGTCGTTCCCGACCGACGCGATGGCGCACATCGACAAGCTCATGTCGATGCGCGGCAACAACCGCCATTTCGCGCGCGCTACGGTGCACCACGAGCTGATCCCTGGTCACCATCTACAGGGGTTCATGACCGACCGTCACCGGACCTACCGGCGACTGTTCCGCACGCCGTTCTGGATGGAAGGCTGGGCGCTGTATTGGGAGATGACGCTCTGGGACAGAGACTTCCAACAAAGCGCCGCGGACCGCGTCGGCATGCTGTTCTGGCGCATGCACCGCTGCGCGCGCATCGTGTTTTCGCTGTCGTATCACCTCGGCGAGATGACCGAACAGGAGTGCATCGACTTCCTCGTCGAGCGCGTCGGGCACGAGCGCAACAACGCGACTGCCGAAGTGCGACGGTCGGTCGTCGGCGGGTACGGCCCGCTCTACCAAGCGGCCTACATGCTGGGCGCACTGCAGCTGCGCGCGCTCCGTCGCGAAGTCGTGGACTCGGGCAAGCTGCCGGAGCGCGACTTCCACGACCAGGTGCTGCGCGCGAACAGCATCCCGATCGAGATGGTCCGCGCGCTCGTCATCGACCAGAAACTGACGCGCGACTTCCGCTCGTCGTGGCGCTTCTACGGCGACGTGTGAGTCGAGAGTGTCGCTCCGATCACTTCTTGATCAGAGTGATCTCCATCTCCTTGCCGTCGGGACCCTTGTCCTTGCCGACGAGCTTGCCGTCCTTGATCTCGAGAACGCGGGTCTCGCCCTTGTCCTTGCCCTCGGTCGTGGTCATCGAGACCTTGCCATTCTCGAGCTTCCAGGTGCCCTTCGCGTCCTGATCGCCACCGCTGACGACGAACGTGTTGTCGGCCTTCACCTCGACGGACATCTCGCCCATCGCCTTGATCATGCCCTCCATCATCGGCTTCATCATGGCCTTCTGCTCGGCGGGCATGTCACCCATGCCGTCCATGATCATCTTCTCCAACGCCTTGGTATCGAGCGAGTACTTGCCGGCGACGGAGGCGGCCTGCGACTCGCCACCACAGGAACCGAGAGCGAACAGAACGGCGGACAGAGCGGCGATAACAGCGTGTTTCATGGGGTTTCCTTCGATTGGGAGGGGTGGCGACGGTAGCAGCATTGCTCCGGGCGCCAAGCCCCTTCGGGCATAGCGGGGATCAATTCACAAATTGGCGACTTTGGCCGGAGGGCAGTCCGGCAACGGCAGTGGCCTCGAGACGACGTTTCCGCCTCAAAACCGCGTCCCGACGAACGGGGGCGGCCGATTCCTCTCCAACAACCAAACCGCTAGTAGCGTCAGCCCCACCAGCGCCGCCGCCCACAGGATCACGCTGCGCCAAAAGCCGACCGGACAGTCCCGCGTCAACGCCGTCCCGTCCTTCCGCACGAACATCCGCACGCACAGGGTCTCCCCCTCCTTCTCCCGAATCAGCGCTTCCAGCTCGTCCTTCGTCAGCACCTCGACGTTGTAGACGTTCAGCTTGCAGCTCGCGCAGAAGCGTGCGCGCTCGTCACCGACCATGTCCTCCCACTTCGCCGAGCAGGAGGTCGCGCGAGAGACGACGGGTTTGTCTGCAGTCTTGGCCAACTCGCCCGGCAAGGATAACGCGTATGCTCGGCGCATGACGCGCCACCGCTACTTTTCCGCTTCGCCGTTCGAGAAGACGATCGGGTTCTGCCGCGCGATCCGCAGCGGGCCCTGGGTCTGCGTCAGCGGCACGGGACCGCTCGACGCGGACGGCAAGACCGTCGCCGGTGGAGCGTACGCACAGACACGGCGCTGCTTCGAAATCTCGCGCAACGCGCTGCGAGAATTCGGCGGCGACGTCGACACGGTCGTGCGCACACGCATGTTCATCACCGACGCATCGGTCGCCGAAGACGTCGGCCGCGCGCACGCCGAGTTCTTCGGCGACGCGCCGCCGGCCGCGACGATGGTCGTCGTCAGCGGCCTGCTCGATCCCGACTGGGTCGTCGAGACCGAGGTCGACGCCGTGTTCAGCGACGACGACGCGTCATGAGAACTTGTTGATCAGGTAGAGCGCGAGCGCCACGACCAGGAGCGCGGTCGCGAGGAAGATCGCGCCGACCCACAGTTTGCCCTTGAGACCCGACGGGGTGTCGTCGCCGAGGTAGCTGCGGTTGCGGTGGAGCAACGCGAAGCCGACGTAGGCGAGCGGCAAGAACAGGCCGCAGATGATCGACGTCGGCACCGCCAGCCACACAAGCGCGTTCGGGAAGGCGATCGGCGCGAGCACGGCCGGCGTCGGCAGCCAAGTCGCGAGCCGATACTTCATGCTGCCGACCTGCCAGCCGAACAGCTGACTGCAGACGAAGCCGCACGTCGTCATGTGCAGCGTGATCGTGCTCAGCACCATGCCGAGCACGCCGACGAGAAACACGACGCGACCGAAATCGCTGTCGGGGAACATCGACGTCGCGGCCTGGATCGGGCTGAGGCGCGTCGCCTCGAACGCCGGGTCGAGGTTCACCGTATTCGCGGTGGCGATGACCATCAGCGACGTCGCGAGCGCGTACGGCACCAGCATACCCGTCATCAGGTCGAAGCGAGCGAGCTGCCGGTGCTCCCTCCCCCACCCACGCGCGAGCAGGCTGTACGGATAGAGGAACACCATGTTGATGCCGACGGCAGCCGCGAGTCCGGCGACGACGACTTCGATCCCCTGGATGCCGTTACGCTCTCCCGGGATCTCGAAGGAGAAGAAGCCGGCGGCGAGCTCGCCCCAGTCGCGCACGCCGGTGTTCCACACGACGATCGCGAAGCAGACGACGACACCCCAGACGATGTACTTGAGCGTGCGCTCGTACGCGCGCACGAGCCCTGGAGTCCTGCCGTACATCCACGAAATCCCGACGGCCCAGACGAGCACGATCACGCCCATCCAACCGGGCTCGAGCCCTTCGATCCCGGCGAGCTCACCGAGGTTCGACAGGCACGCCGACGCGAGCGAGTACTGCGGCAGGTGCCAGATGATCGACGCGACGAGCGCGCCGATCGCCCACGCCCACGCGAGGGGCGCGCCCGCGAACTTCCGCATCGCTTCGAACGGCTGCATGCCGGTCGACAACGTCTGGTGCGCGATCGCGCCGAGCACGACGACCCCGATCAGCATGCCGACGGGGGCAACCCAGAGCAGCGAGTAGCCGAACGCGGCACCCGCGAAGAGCGAAGCTGCAGCCGAGCCGCTGCCGAGCGTCATCGCGCTCTGCAGGAAACCCGGTCCGCTGAGCTTCGCGTAGAAACCGTAGCGCTGCGCGGTCGGCGCGTGTTCGACGGCGGCGAGCGCTTGCTTCTCCGCTTCGAGCTGCGCGGGATCCGGCGGATTCGACATGCGCAGACCGGCTCGCACCGAGTCGAGGTTCATCGAATCCTGCGTCGCGTCGCCGTGCGTCATGACTTGGCCTTCTTCTTGATCGCCTGGAGCTGCTGGAACTCCGGGCGCTCCTTGTAGAACGGGTCGAGCGGGAAGCAGCCGCTGATCATCCCGTTGCGCGGCGCCGTCGTGCAGTCGCTGAACGTGCGGCAGATCCGCTTGCGCGCGATCTCGTTGCCCTGCACGACGTCGTGCGCCATGTCGGGGTAGATCAGCGCCATGCGACCGAGCCCGACGAAGTCGACGTGGCCGTTACCGACCTCGTGCTGCGCGACGTGCGGCAAGTACTCCTGCAGGTAGGTGTAGCCAGTGCCGACGAACGCGAGGCTGGGGAACACGTGCTTGCACGCGCGCATGACGCGGAGGTGTCGGATCACGCTCTCGAGGGGATCTTCCGGCGGCTGATAGCCATCCGACGGCGGGTAGGCCGCGGGCCGCTGTACGTGCGGACAGTAGTACGGAGAGCCGATGCTCAGATTGACGAGCCGGATGTCGAGCGACTCGAGCAGTCGCAGGAACTGCAGCGACTCGGTCAGGTCGATGCGCCGCGGGTCGTCGGCACGGAGACCGAACCCGTGCTCGAACGGCAGCTCCGCATCCCAGCCAATAGGTTCACCGACCCCGTCCTCGCCTGCGCGATGCGGGAACACGTCGACGATCGATACGCGCACACCGATGTCGAGACCCGGGCACGCGCCGCGGATGCCTGCGACGATGCGCTGGAACAACCGTGTGCGATTCTCGAACGAGCCGCCGTACGGTCCCGGCCGAGACTTCGCGCCAAGCGTCTCGTGCAGCAGGTAGCCGTGGCACGCCTTGACGTCGACGAAGTCGAAGCCGGCTTCCTGCGCGAGCTTCGCCGACTCGACGTAGTCGTCGGCGATCGACTCGAGCTCTTCGTCGCTGAGCATCGCGTCGTCGGTCACCCCGAACTTGGCGTCGAGCACGGGGTGCCGGTAGGCGACGCGCGGGGCGAGGTCCTTCTCCGGACGCGAGAACCGGCCGGAGTGCGTCAGCTGCAGCCCGATGTACATGTCCTCCGGCGACGCTCCGATCTCGTCGTGGCCGGCGAACAATGCGCCGCGCAATGCGTGCAATCCCACCAATGTGTTCGTCTCGGGATTGCGGAACAGCTGGTTCGGATTCGCGCGCCCCTCGGCACGCACGGCGAACGCTTCGCCGCCCCAGATCAACTTGGCACCACTGCGCCCGAAGTTGTGCCAGCGGCGTAGCGTCAGGTCGGACGGCATCCCGTCGGGCTCGGCGTCCCAACCTTCCATCGGGTGGATCGCGAATCGATTGCCGATCACGCGACCGCGGTGCTCGAACGGCTGCGCGAGCGGGCCATCGGGACCGCGCAATTCGTCGTCACAATCGAACGCGGCATCGATCGATTGCAGGTGTTCGCGGAAGTCGGAGACGGACTTGTGGTGGCCTGGCGAGCGATACTTCATGGGCGGAGAGGGCCGATTAGTGATAGGCGCCGGCGTCCGAGCGCGCCGCATGAAACCGCGTTTTCTGGCCCGGTCGGTAGCCGAGGGCGGACACAAATCGGGATTCGCTGCATCCGAGGAGGTGCCTGGAGCGATTTAGGCAGCCACACGCGGATCACGGTCCGCTCCACTCAACTTCAGCCAAGTCCGAACTTCATGCGTCTTATCGCCACCATCTTCGCCTCGTCCGTCCTCGCCACCGGCCTCAGCGCCCAAGCTGGCTACGCCAAGGCGTCCTCGAAGGACATCGTCGACACCGCCATCTCCGCCGGCTCGTTCGGCACGCTCGTGACCGCGGTCAAAGCCGCCGAGCTCGTCGACACCCTGAAGGGTAAAGGTCCGTTCACGGTCTTCGCGCCGACGGACGATGCGTTCGCGAAGCTGCCGAAGGGTACAATCCCGGCGCTGCTCAAGGACAAGAAGCAGCTCGCCAGCGTCCTGACCTACCACGTCGTGCCCGGCAAGATGATGGCCAAGGACGTCCTCGGCAAGACCTGGCTCACGACCGCGCAGGGCCAGAGCCTGATGGTCTCGATGGCCGGTAAGGACGCGATGATCGACGGTGCGAAGATCGTCAAGACCGACATCCCGTGCTCGAACGGCGTCATCCACGTCATCGACACGGTCGTCTTGCCGCGCGAGGACATCGTCGACACGGCCGTCGCAGCCGGGTCGTTCAAGACGCTCGCCACCGCGCTGACGAAGGCCAAGCTCGTCGACGCGCTCAAGGGCAACGGCCCGTTCACCGTGTTCGCCCCGGCCGACTCGGCGTTCGCCAAGCTGCCCGCCGGCACGATCGAAGGTCTCCTCAAAGACATCCCGGCGCTGTCGAACATCCTGAAGTACCACGTCATCCCGGGTCGCGTCCTCTCGACGGACCTGCCGAAAGGCAAGGCTGTCATGCCGAAAACCCTCGCGGGCCAGTCGCTCAACGTCATGGCCGGCAAGAAGGGTGGGGTCACCGTCGACGGTGCGAAGGTCGTCAAGGCCGACATCATCTGCGGCAACGGCATCATCCACGTGATCGACTCGGTCGTCCTGCCGAAGGCGGCGGACGGCGCGGGCGGCAGCAAGTGATCGTCTGACCAGCGCGTTCGCCCCTCCACCTGTGAACAGCGAGAGGCCCTGCGTCGTACCTGTGACGATGCGGGGCCTCTTGCGTTGCGTCGATCCGGCTTACTATCTCGACGCATGCCACGCCGCGCCGAGAACCCGCCGAATCCCTGGCACAGCTCGCACGTCGAGCTGCTCGGACCGCCGCCCGACGTCGAACTCGAGGTGTTCGAGGAAGAGGCGGAGTCGATCGTCTCGAAGAACGACAGCGACGACCTGCCGTTCACGTGGAGCGTCAATCCGTATCGCGGCTGCTTCCACGCGTGCGCGTATTGCTACGCGCGTCCGACTCACGAATACCTCGACTGGGGGGCCGGCACGGACTTCGACCGCCGCATCGTCGTCAAGACGAACGCCGCGTCCCTGCTGCGCCAGCGTCTCGCGAAGAAGTCGTGGCAGGGCGAGTCGATCGCGTTCTCCGGCGTGACCGATTGCTACCAGCCGCTCGAGGCGACGTATCGCCTGACGCGTCACTGCCTCGAGGTGTGCGCCGACTCCCGCAACCCCGTAGGGATGGTCACGAAGGGTGCATTGTGCGAACGCGACATCGACGTGTTCCACGCGCTGCACGAGCGTGCGTCGTTCGACATCTCGATCAGCATCCCGTTCGCCGACGACGAGACCGGTCGCGCGATCGAGCCGTTCGCCGCGCCGCCGTCGCGCCGATTCGAGACCGTGAGCAGACTCGCGAGCGAGGGCCTCGACGTCGGCGTTTCGATCGCGCCGCTGATCCCCGGACTGAACGATCACCAGATTCCCGAGATCCTCGAACGCGTACATGACGCCGGCGCGCGCCGCGCGGCGCTGACGCTGGTCCGCTTGCCACGATCGGTCTTGCCCGTGTTCGAGCAGCGACTGCGCGAGTCGTTCCCCGACCGCGCGAAGAAGGTGCTCAGCGGGCTCGACGCGATGCGCGACGGCAATCTGCAAGAGGGACGCTTCGGCCACCGCATGGTCGGGGTCGGACCGAAGTGGGACGTCGCGCAGAAGCTGTTCACGATGCATTGCAGGCGGCTCGGACTCACGGTCGCGACGAGTGCGATCGAGGTGCGGAAACGGAAGGAAGCGAAGCAGGGGGAGCTGTTCGGTTGAACGACGCTCACATGCGCATGGCCCGCGCCCTCCTCCGCGTGGCCATTCTGGGCTGTGTCGCCGCGGTCGCGAACACGGGCCTCACACATGGCGGCGCGATCTTCTCCGTGCTCTGGATGGAATGGGGCATGCCCGAAGACGTCGCGCTCTGGATCGTGCGCGTCGGCTCGTGGATCGTCCTCGCCGCATCGATCGCGATCTGGTTCCCGCCGGCGCGCACCGCGTTGTGGTGGATCGCGGCCTGGCTCCTGCTTGTCGCGTTCGCGCGGGTCTCGCAAACCGAGCGACACCCGTGGATCATCCCAGGCGCGATGGCGACGCGCATTCTTGCGCCGATCGCACTGCTCGCCCTAGTCCCGCCGCGGATCCGAGTCGAACGCGCCACCTGGATCCTGCGCGTCGCCGCCGCGTTGACGTTCGCGTGCCACGGCTACGAGGCCCTACGATTCGAACCGGCGTTCTTCGACTACATCGTGATCGCGAGCCGCAGGTTCACGGGGAGCGAGTTCGAACCCGACACGATCTACGCGCTGCTCGTCGCAATCGGTGTCGTCGACATCGTCGTCGCCGCATGGATCCTGTGGAAGCCGACCCGCTCGATCGCTCTCTACATGGCGGTGTGGGGGCTGATCACCGCGCTGTCGCGGACCGTGCATTCGGGCTGGGTCGCGAAGTGGGAGGTCGCCTTGCGACTCCCGAACGTCGCCGTACCGCTCGCGCTGTTCTTCCTGCTGTGCACGCGACAGCGAGCGATCACGGGTCAGTCGGCGACGGACACCTCGGCCGTCCCGACGTAGGCGACTGAAATCAGAACGGCCCGGCCGCGCTGGCTTTCACCATCACGACAGGGCCTGCGCCACACGAACCCGCCTCAGTCGGTGAGGATGCCGGCATTCGACATCTCTTCGAGCGTCAGCAGACGACCGGCGCTCGACGCGACGTCGTCGAGGAAGTCGAAGGTCTCGGCGGCGAAGCCGAGCTGCTCGTAGACCTCGCGGATTGCCGCGGCGATCGGACTGTTCGGCGTGATGACCACGGCGTTGTTGATGCCACCGACCGCGTCGCGATCGACCAGGAGGCGAGCGCCTTCCTCGGCGCGACGCTCGACGCCGCCCAGGAACATGTGGAATGCCGAGGGGGCGAGCTCACCCGCCGCGGTCACGAGCGTGTCGAGACCGGCTTCGCGGATGGCGACGGCCGTGCCGAGGACCGCGTTGAGATCGATGCCGTCGACGAGCGAGTCGATGACGATCGCGTCGACTTCGAATTGCGCGTCGAGCTCGGCGATCAGCAGCGGGGTGTCGCTGTCGATGGTCCCGGCGAGGATCGCGCGACCACCGGAGACACTGATGCGAACGCGGCTACGGGTCAGCTCGCCGTCGAGCTGCTTGTTCGACTTGGTGAGCTCGAGCTCGAACTCGCGTTCGATCGATTCGCCCTCGTCGCCGAACCGGAACTCGGTCAGCGTCTCGAGCTTCATCGTCGCCGTCGTCGCCGACGTCGTGATCGCGACGAAGCGGACGCCGCGAGTCAGCTGAAAGATCGGGGTCTGCGCCTGCAGGACGAGAGCGAACGCGGACTCCTCCTGCTCGCCGACCTCGTTGAGGCGGACCGGAACCGAAACCTGCGCGTCCTCCGCGTCCGGGAGCTCGGCCAAGCCGTCGACCGACTCGCCTTCCGTCGAGACGAACAGGCCCTGGGCGAAGACCAGGCGGTCTCCGTCCGACGCGAAGTCCTCCTCGGGCGCACCTTCCGGAGCCGGCGCGCCGACTTCGACCCGCGAGGTGACGATCCAAGCGCCGTCGAGCAGACCGCCCGGCGCACCCTGCGACTCCGGCGCCGCCGCCTCCGGCTGGGGTTCGTCGCCGCCGCCACCGCCGCCGCCGCAGGAGGTCATGGTCATCGGGAGGACGGCGGCGAGGGTGAGGAGGGTGGTCTTGGCGAAGTGCATCGTATGGATCTCTTGGTTCGTGGTTGGTGGGTCGTGTTCACGGACCTGTCCGAGATCGCGGGGGGATGCCCTTCAGGAACTCTGCATGTTTTCGGGGTCGGGCTGAAGGGCTCACCGCCACGGAGAACGTAAGCCACATCAGATAAGCATCTTAGAGATCTCCAACCCGCGAACGCGTCGCGGGCCACGGGTCACCATCGCGCATGCGCAGGCGCAGCACGGGAGGTTGAAGGGAGGGGGTAAAGGGGCGGGCCCGCGCGCCGGGTGGCGCGCGGGCCCGCTCATTTCGGAGTGTGGGCGGCTACACAGGCCGTCCAACCCGTCGGTTACACGGTCAGACGTGCAGCCCTCCGAAAAGATCACAACAACACATTGGATCACCTCCTTTCGTTGAGCCATCCCGGCAGGCGCAGCGTGATGAACTGCCGCCGGGCGGTTACCCCCTCGGCGACCCGAGGGACTTCGGCAACCTAGCAGGCGTCGAAGCGATGAGACAAGGGCACCCAAGTGGACTTGCCGAAATCGCACGCGCGTCGTCCGGCAGTCGCGGCGCGATCCGATCGCGCTAAGCTGCCGCGGATGACTCGCCGCAGTTCGATCCACCTCTTGGCATGGGCACTTCTGCTGCTCGGCAGCTGCGCGCCGGAGACGACCGGCGCGGCGGCGCCGCGAGGCCCACACCATTGGCGAATCACCTGGACCGAGCACCCGCAGACCCGCGCGATCATCTCGTGGTCGACGGCGCGGGCCGGCTCGACGCACCGCGTCCACTACGACACCGCCCCGCGCAGCGACGATATCACATCGTACGAGCAGGCGATCGATGCCCAGGTCAACGGTCGATTCACCGGCGCCGCAGACACTCCCGAACTGCACTACCACCACGCGACGCTGACCGGTCTGCGACCGGCGACCCGCTACTACTTCCGCATCGTCAGCGATGACGTGGCGACGCAGGAGTTCTGGTTCCAAACCGCGCCGACCGGCGACGTCGACATCTCGATCATCCAGGGCGGCGACTCCCGCTCCGATCCGGCGATGCGCCGCGACATGAACCGACGCATCGCGCAAACCGCGGCCGCGCACCCGGATGTCCTGTGCTTCGCGCACGGCGGTGACTACGTCTACAGCGGCACGGACCTGAATCAGTGGATTCAGTGGCTCTCCGACCACGAGCTGACGACCGGCGAAGACGGACGCATGCTCCCGGTCGTGCCCACGCGCGGCAACCACGAGTCGGTCGGCGCGTTGTTCGACGAGGTCTTCGGCTCGCCCGGCGGCGGCCTCGGCAAGAACTACTTCAAGACGCTGTTCACGCCCGAGATCCTACTCGTCACGCTGAATACAGAGATCCCGCGCGGCGGGCCACAGACGCGCTTCCTCGAAGACGTCTCGTCGGAGCATCGCAACATCCGCTGGAAGGTCGCGCAGTACCACCGTCCGATCTGGCCCGCGGTAAAGCTCGCGGACGCCGCCAAGTTCCATTGGCAGCCCGTGTTCGACAACGAACGCTACGACCTCGTCTGCGAAGCCGACGGACACACGCTGAAGCGCACGCCGCCGATCCTCGGCAACAACTTCGTCGACGACGGTGTCGTCTACATCGGCGAGGGTGGCCTCGGCGTGCCACAGCGCACGCCGTTTTCGGGCAGTCGCCTGTTCTTGCAGTCGCCCGGTCACGCGGCGAGCGCGCACCACGTCTGGAAGCTCGACTTCACCGCGGCCGAGATCCGGTGCGCGGCGATCGGCAAAGACGGCACGACGCTCGACACGTACACGTGCAGGGTGCGCGACCGCGCCGCGCTGCGACTCGACGCGCTCGAGCGCGAACTCCTCGCCGCGACCAAGCTGGAGCTCGGATTCCAGACTCGCTCCGAAGGCATCGTGAAGTCCGCGTTCGACGGCACGCTGAAGATCGAAGGCGACGTCGTGGAGCTCGAGTTTTCGGGCGAGTTCATGGGCAAATCGAACCGCGTCTCGCTGCGCGCCGAAGGCGAGACGATGTCGATCAAGCTCGGCAGACAGGAGCCGACGACCCTCGCGCGCCCCCGCGCGCTGGGCGAGGGCGTCCTGCTTGGCCTGACCCGCATGGGCATCCTGCACAATCTCGCGCGCCTGTTCGGCGGCGCGGCACCGGAAGGCACGGACGGCAACGCGCGGGAATGGGTGCAGTCCGTCGAACCGGCGCTGACCGAAGATGGAGCGGTGGGCTTCGGACTCGTCGTCGGCGGCAACCGATCCGGCGACGCCAAGCTCGAATTCGGCGACGACGGGCTGCCCGCGCGGCGCACGCAGGAGGTCGAGTTCGGGCCGCGGAAGCAAATGCGGGTGGTCGAAGTGTACGAAGTGCGGCAGTTCGAGCGCGAGTAGAGGCATCCCAGCCAGTGCTTTAGACACCGGCGAAGCCGACCGCTAAGCTGCCTCGCCCTCCGCACTCCGAAGAACCCCGAGAACCGCCATGTCATTGATCGCGAACCTGCGGCCGTTCGGCGCCGCGCTTTCCCTCCTCGCGCTGTTCACGCCCGCGCTGTCGGCCCAGAAGCACAAGGAGCTCGGCCGCATGTGGACCTTCGAGCACGCCCCGCTCGATTGGTTCGAACAGACCTACGGCTTCCGTCCGACGCAGGCGTGGCTCGACGCGCTGCGTCTCGCGTCACTGCGTTTCGGCAACGGCTGCTCTTCGTCCTTCATCAGCCCGCGCGGCTTGATCATCACGAACAACCACTGCGCGCAGGACTACGTCGGTCAGGTGCAGCCGAAGGAAGAAGACTGGGTCCTCAACGGGTTCTTCGCGAACAGCCTCGAACAAGAAGTGCCGGTTCCCGACCTGACCGTGCAGCAGCTGATCAGCCAGCGCGACATCACGGCCGAGATCAACGACGGCTTCACCGAGCAGATGACGGCGGCCGAGCGGCAGGAGAAGCTGCGCGAGAACCGCATCAAGATCACGAAGGCCGCGAACGAGAAACACCCCGAGCTGACGCCGGAGATCGTCACGCTCTACCAGGGCGGCAACTACCAGCTCTACATGTACAAGGTGTACTCCGACGTGCGCCTCGTCTGTGCCCCCGCAAAGAACATCGCGGAGTTCGGTGGCGATCCCGACAACTTCACCTACCCGCGCTTCTGCCTCGACTTCGCGCTGTGCCGCGCCTACGAGGACGGCGAGCCGGCCAACACGGCGGCGCACTACCTGCGCTGGAAGAACGAGGGCCCTAGCGAGGGCGACGCGGTCTTCGTCACCGGCAACCCCGGCTCGACCGGCCGCCTCAACACGATCGCGCAGATGGAGTACATGCGCGACGTGCAGTACCCGCGCGCGCTGCGTGGCATCGGCATGCAGCTCGATCAACTGCGCACCGCGATGGCGGAGAGCGAAGAGTCCGCGAAGAACCTGCGCCCGCGCCTGCTGATGCTGGAGAACGCAAGGAAGGCGTACGGTGGCTACCTCGCCGGTCTCGAGAACGCCGACATCATGGCGGTCAAGAAGAAGGCCGAAACGAAGCTCCGCGAAGCGGTCGCGTCGAACCCGAAGCTCGAGGCCAAGTTCGGTGACGCGTGGACTCAGCTCGAGGAGCTCGTCGCGAAGAAGCGCGAAGGCGGCGGCATGCAGCGCGGCCCGAGCCAGGAAGAGCAAGACATGATCAAGCGGATCGGTGAGGCCACGTTCGCGGTCTACGGCACCGAGATCCCGCCCGATGCGACCTTCTCTCTGCGCATCAGCGACGGCGTCGTAGCCGGCTACGACTACAACGGCACGAAGGCGCCGTGGTTCACGTCGCTCTACGGCCTGTTCGCGCGTCACACCGAGTTCGGTGGCAAGGACCCGTTCCGCATGCCCGACAACTGGCTGACGAACGCGCACAAGCTCGACATGTCGACGCCGTTCAATTTCGTGACGACGTGCGACATCATCGGCGGCAACTCGGGCAGTCCGATCGTCGACAAGCACGGTCACTTCGTCGGCCTCGTGTTCGACGGCAACATCGAGAGCCTCGGCAACCGCTTCGTGTTCACGGACGAGACGCCGCGCACGATCTGCGTGCACCCGGCGATCATCACCGAGGCGCTGCGCAAGGTGTACGACCGACCGCAGCTCGCGGACGAGCTCGAAGGCAAGGACCAGGACAGCAGGGACCAGAAGTGACCGAGCGCATCATCGAGTGCGTCCCGAATTTCAGCGAAGGACGCGACATGTCCGTGATCCAACAGATCACGGACGCGGCCGAGACCGTCGACGGCGTGCGCCTGCTCGACGTCGATCCAGGCAAAGCGACGAACCGCACGGTCGTCACGATCGCGGGGCCGCCCGAAGCCGTCGTCGAAGCGGCGGTGCGCGCGGGTCGCAAGGCGGCCGAGCTCATCGACATGTCGAAGCACGCGGGCGAACACCCGCGCTTCGGCGCGATGGACGTTTGCCCGCTCGTGCCGATCGCCGGCGTGACGATGGAAGAAACCGTCGAGCACGCCCACACGCTCGCGCGACGCCTCGGTGAAGAAGTCGGCCTGACGATCTACTGCTACGAGCACGCCGCGCGCACGGAGGAGCGACGCAACCTCGCGACCGTTCGCTCTGGCGAGTACGAGGGCCTGCCGGACAAGCTCTCGAAGCCCGAGTGGAAGCCGGACTTCGGCCCCGCCGAGTTCAACGCGCGCTCGGGTGCGACGGCCGTGTCGGCCCGCGACTTCCTGATCGCCTACAACGTCAACCTCAACACGACGTCGACCCGTCGCGCGAACGCGATCGCGTTCGACGTGCGCGAGAAGGGACGGCAGAAGCGTGAGGGCAACCCGCTGACCGGTCCGATCGTCAAGGACGACAACGGCGACGCGGTGTGGATCCCCGGGTCGCTGAAGTGCGTGAAGGGCATCGGCTGGTTCATCGAGGAGTACGGCGTCGCCCAGATCTCGATGAACCTGACGAACATCTCGGTCTCGCCGGTGCACGTCGCGTTCGACGAGGTCTGTAAGAAGGCCGACGCCCGCGGCGTGCGCGTCACGGGCTCGGAGCTCGTCGGACTGATTCCGCTACAGGCGATGCTCGACGCGGGGCGCTACTTCCTGCGGAAGCAGAGCCGTTCGACCGGCATCCCCGACAGCGAGATCATCAAGATCGCCGTGAAGTCCATGGGGCTCGACGAGCTCGGCCCGTTCGACCCGAACGAGAAGATCATCGAGTACGTCCTGCGTGACGACTCGAAGAGGACGCTCGCCGGGATGACGGTGAAGGACTTCGTCGAGGAAACGCAGTCGGAGTCGCCCGCCCCGGGCGGCGGCTCCGTCGCGGCGACGCTCGGCGCGCTCGGCGCCGCGCTCAGCGCGATGGTTGCGAACCTGTCCTCGCACAAGCGCGGCTGGGACGATCGGTGGAATGAGTTCTCGGAGCACGCCGAGCAAGCCAAGGCCTCTCAGGACGAACTCGTGGCGCTGATCGACAAGGACACCGACGCGTTCAACGAGATCATGGCCGCGTTCGGCTTGCCGAAGGGCACGCACGAAGAGAAGGCCGCGCGGCACGCGGCGATTCAGGCCGCTACGAAGGGCGCGATCGACGTGCCGTTCCGCACGATGGAAGTCGCGCTGCAGTCAATGGACGTGATCCGCTCGATGGCCGAGCACGGTCTTGCCGCGTCCGCATCCGACGCGGGCGTCGCCGCGCTGTGCGCCCGGTCGGCGGTGATCGGCGCGTTCTTGAACGTGCGGATCAACGCGAAGGACCTCGAAGACGAAGCCGCGGTCGCCGATTACCTCGCGCGCGGCGAGAAGATCGAAGCGGACGCGATCCGTTTCGAGAGCGAGATCCTCGAGATCGTGCGCGGCCGAATGTAGCGACGGCGGCCGGCCTCGCGCCGGTCAGCCGATCGTGACGACGATGCCCGGCGACAGCGTCGGGTAGCACCCCGAGAATCCACACTCGACGCAGTACGACTGCAGTCCGAGCGGGAAGCCCTGCCATATCGGGTCGTTCGGGATCGGGATCGGGATCGGCCCGAACGTCGTCGAGAAGTCGGCGACGACGATCGCGGGGAAGATCGATACCGAACACGTCGCGTACTGCTGGAACGACGTCTGCATCACGACCGGCACCCGGCTGGTCGCCGGCAGCTCGACGCCGAACAGCATGAAGCGCATCGAGTTGGCAGTCTCGGCGCAGGCCATGTCGAGCGTCATCGTCGAACCGATGGTCAGCGACCCGCTGACCGAAGGCGCAGCACGGTTGGGGCAGCCTCCGCCGACGACCGTAGGATTCTGGGCCGTGGCGTCGGAGGTGATCACCATTCCGGCGATCATGACGAGCGTTGCGAGCAGGCGAGTCGGGGTCATCTAGGGCACCTGTGGTCTCAGTTGGCTCTGACCGAGCCACTCTAAGATCGGAACGACGCGGGCGCCGGGATGAACCGCGACTGTCCAAAATTTCCCGAGCGCCGGAGTTGCCGATGCCACCGGGGCCCCAGGGTCCCCGGCCCCGCTTCAGAGCCCGACTTCGAGGGCCAACGCGCGTGACGTCCCGAACGGCAGCGGCAGCGCGGAGGTCGGGTCGAAGTCGAACCACTGGACGGACATCACCGTGTGGCAGGACTGCGGCACGAACGGCGTCTCGATCGTCACCGACCCCGACGGAGCGAGCAGCGTCGCGAGCGGATCGAGGCAGAAGCTCGCGCCCGAGAACCCGAACGGAATCGGCAGCGGCGCCGGCCGCGCGTCGCCGAATGCGAGCACGGTGATCACACCGTGCGTGTTGCCGGCGCTGAGCGTGTACTCCTCACCCAGCTTCGGCAGCCCCGAGAGCCCGAGCACCGGACCACCCAGCGAGTGATGCCCGGCGTCGCAGTAGAACGTCGCGGTCGCGGGGTCGCAGCACTTCACGACAAAGTAGTCGACGGTCAGCGGCCGTGCCGGCGTCGCGCCAACGACGTCACCCGCGTAGCCCAAGTAGAAACCCCGCGGCGCGACATCGACCGTGCCGAACATCGCGATGTGCCCCGGGCCCGGCCGACCGAAGTGCGCTTCGACCTGATCGTCGACGATGCACAGACTCAGATGACGCCAGCCGTCCGACAGTCCCGGCGCAAGCGTGACTAGCCCGAGAATCTGCTCGGGCGTGACGGTGTTCGGATTGTGGCCCCAGCCGCCGTCGTTGTGGTCGATCAGGTAGAGGTTGGCGGAGCCGTCACCGAGTCGCTGGTAGGTCCAAGCGACGCCGGTATTTCCGTTCTGCGTCCCGAACGGCAAGCCGACGTCCTGCGGATCGGGCTCGTTGTAGTAGCTACCTGTCGTACCGAAGCCGAGTGTCCAGGTCTCGTGATCGCCGGGATCGGCCAGCGGCGTCGCGTCGAAGAACACGTACGCCTCGAAGAAGACGCTCGTGCACACGGCGCTCTGCAGCATCATCGCGTTGCTGTTGCCAGCCGCGTCCCAGAACACGCCTGCGTTTCCACCATCACCGGACGTGTGGATGCCGTACGGGTTGTTCGCGTCCGCGACGCCGGGATCGATCGTCACCGCGTTGTCGTGGGTGCCGACCCATTCGGCCGGGCGATCGCCCGGCTGTCGCGCGTTGAAGTCTTCGAAATACGAACGCAGCGACTCGCCACCGTTGTTCGACGCACCCGGTGTCGCCGGCTGCAGCCGGAAGTCGTAGCCGTTCCGACCGGAGTCCAACCCATCGAGAACGCGGCCCCACACCATGTGCGGCGCCCCGCCGGGCTGCTGGCCCGCGTCGACCATCACGCCGAACAACCCGTCGTCGCCCTCGACGAGCGCAGGATCGAAGACGCCGCTGTCGGACGTTTCGTACGTGACCGTGTCCACGACCGCGCCGCCCGCGTCGTAGAGCGTCAGCGCTTCGGTGCCGTTCTGCCACGAGCCGAACTGCGCCAGGTCGACGCCCGGGACGGCGGCCATCCCGATCACGTAGAACGCGCCGGGAGCCAGCGTGGTACCACCAGGGATCACGTTGGCCGCGTTGTCCGGTCCGCCGGCGTCGCCACCCACCACCGACCAGCCGCCGATGTCCACCGGCGCCGCGGTCGCGTTGAAGAGTTCGACGAACTCGGCGTCGTCCGCTCCCGCGTCGTCATTCGAGAATTCGTTGATCACGACAGGCGCATCGGCCTGTCCGGCGACATGAGGGGCGAACAAAGCGCTGCAGAGCGACCCGAAGAGAGCGAGGTGATTGCGACTCATCGTTGAGGTTCCTCCGGATGACCGGCCCAGTGTAGCGACGGCGCCTTTGTGGATCGCTAAACTCCCGCCGACGTAGCGCGCGCAATCGAGATGGAGCCCAGTTCCCGCCACCCGTTCGTCGACTTCCTCGAGGACCGAGGATTGTTGCAAGTCACGCCGGACCAAGAGTTCGCGGCGGACACGGACCTCGATTCGATCGTGGTCTCACTGGCCGAGCTCGGGGGGGACCGGGAAGAGCTCGAGGACGCACGCGACGAGTACATTCGCATTGCGACCGTGCTGACCGGCGGTCGTCCCGCGCCGAAGCCGGACGACGCGCGCATCGGTTGCGTCATCGGTTCGTACCGACTCGAAGCGAAGATCGGCAGCGGTGGACAGGGCTCGGTCTTCTTGGCCAAGCACGTCGAGCTCGGCAGCGACGTGGCGGTCAAGCTGCTGACCGATTGCACCAAGCGAGACGTCGCGCGCATGCGTCGCGAAGCGGGTGCACTCAGTCAGCTCAAGCATCCCAACGTCGTCGGCTTCTACGACTACGGTCAGTTCGAGACCGTGCAGTGGCTGGCGATGGAGTACGTCGACGGAGAGAGCGCGGGGCAACGCGTTTCGCGCGACGGGCCATTCGACGGCGAGCAGGTCGAGCGCATCCTCGACGACGTGCTGTCGGGCCTCGCCGCCGCGCACGGCATCCACGAGAACTCGGTCCATCGCGACTTATCTTCGAACAACGTGCTGCTCGACCGGAGCGGTCGCGCACTGATCGCGGACTTCGGACTCGCGCGTGGCGTCGTCGGCAACGATCAGGTCACCCACAGCGTCGGCATGATCATGGGCACGCTTCCGTACATCGCGCCCGAAGTGTTCGACGGTCAACCTTCGACGCAGACGAGTGACCTGTGGTCGATCGGCGTGCTCGCGTTCGAGTTCTCGACCGGGAAGCCGCCGTTCCAAGGCGGGGCTCTCGAACTGATCAAGGCGGTCTGCGAAACGGACCCGCCGTTCGAAACCCTGCCGAGCAAGAGTCTGCGGGTCCTCGCGGAAGCCTGCCTGCGCAAGGACCCGGAGGAACGCGTCGGGTCCGCGGCCGAAGCGCTCACGCTGCTCCGGCACGGGCGACCCCAGGCGGCCCCCACGAGCGTCGCGAGTCGCGTCGCCGGGACGCTGGTCGTCGCCGTGTTCGCGGCGTTCGTCTGGATGTTCGGGCCGTGGCACGAAACTGACGGCGCCGCGCCGCCAACTCCGACGACTCCGCCCGATCGAGGCGACGGACAGAGACCGAAGCCGGCCCCCGATCCGGAACGCGAGGCCGAACTCGCGCGACAGCGCCAGGCGCTCGAAGCCTGGAGCGAACTCGTCGCAAACGCACACCGCATGCTCGCGGCATTGCGTCCGCCGGATCAGGACGCGCTCCGGCAGCTGACGACCGACCTCTCGGCGACGACCCGGCCAGCGGACGGCGACGAAGCGCCAGAGGCCGACCTCGCGAAACTCGACGCGCTCCTCCGCGCGCGCGCGAGCTGGCAGGCGATCGAAGGCAGCGGCGTCGATCGTGATTGGACGACCTGGCGACGGGCAATCGCCGACGCGTCCGGTCTCGGTTGCGTCGCCAGCGTGATGGAGGAATTCCGGCGCCTCGAGGCTCGCACGCTCGACGAGATGTTCCGCGCGTCGGGCACGGTGCGCGAAGCCACGGCCGTCGAATCCGAACTCCGCGCGACGGAAGCCGCCGCGCGCGCTCGTGGTCTCACGTTCGACGCGACGCTTCCCCTCGCGCAGGAAGCCGACGACGCGCGACGGCTGACGGCCGTCCTCGCGATGCGCTTTCGCCCGTCAGAGCACCCGGAGTTGCCGACGCACGAACCGTATCTCCAGCGCGCGCAGCAGCACCTGACGACACTTCTGCCACCACCGTGGATCCCGTCCGGTTTCTCGTCTCCGACGCGGGAGTACCAAGCCGCCGGATCCGAGCGATCGCTCCCGCGCACGCTGGTCCACGACAAGTCCGGAATCCACCTCACGCTCGTCCCGATGGCCTCGGGCCACCTCTACGTGGGCACCACCGAAGTCACGGAGGCCGAGTTCTCCAAGGGCGGAGGCATGGCCGACTCGCAGCGAGCCGGATACCCCGTCACGGACGTCAGCTTCGACGCGGCGATCGCGTTCGCGCGCGCGAACGGCATGGACCTACCCACGCTGCCCGAGTGGCGACGGGCGTGCCTCGGCTCCGATGCGAGTCGCGCCGAGTTCCACTGCCCGATTACGGACCTCGCCGAGTTCGCCGTTTTCGATTCGGACGCCAAGCAGACCGTTCGGCGGCGCTCGCCCAACTCGCTCAACCTCTACGACATGCACGGCAACGTGCACGAGTGGGTCCAGCCAGAACCCGACGAGAGTGCGGGCAACCAGCGTCGCTACGTCGGCGGCGCCTACAACAGCCCGGCCGACGACTGCTCGGTCGACGCGATGCACCGGCAGATGCGCGACTTCCGCGCGAAGACACTCGGATTCCGGGTGGTCGTCCGCGTCCCGTAGCCCGCCCTACGGCGTCCGCGCCGCCGGCCGTCGCGCACCCGGTAGACCCGGCCACCCACGCACTTCCAGCGACCGGAAGTTGAAGAACAGCGGCCGAAAGAACACGACGAGGGGGATCAGGTCGATCCCGTTTTCCATGACGACGTGCAGGAGGGTGCGTTCGGTCCGCAGGTAGAACCGCCACCGCAACGTCGAGTCGACCGAGCGGATGTCCCGCATCATCGTGCCCGCCTCGACCGGCTCCGATTCGTCCCAGGGGCGAAAGCCCATCAGCGCGAACCAGTGCCAGTGGTCGGCACGCAGCTCGAGCGAGTCGTCCTCGCGCGTCTCGGCCTCTTCGACACTGCCGAAGAACACGCCGTTGTAGCGTGACTTCGCGTCGTCGCCCTTCTCACAGAAGTGGCGGTAGTGGAAGCACCCGGACAGGATCGACGCCACGAGCAGGAGGCACAGCAGTCTCGACTTCACCCACGCCTCCCGTCGATCGCGTGCACATCACCGCGCACCTCGACGGTGCGCGACGAGATGAACAGCGAGAACAGCGTGCTCGAGATGACGTCGACCCAGTCGTAGTACTCCTCGATCTCGATGCGCGTGATGCCGTCGAAGTTCGGACCGAACTCCTCTTCCGCCAGGTCTTCCGCGAGCTCCGCGCCCGAGGGGCGGTTGAGCGGGACGAACCCGAACAGCGTGTAGAGCGCGCGCTTCCTCCCGGAGATCTCGCCGAGCTTTCGACTCTCACGCAGCAGCTCGATGCCGGGCGTCAGCTGACGATCGCCGTCGTAGCCGTGCTCGATCACGTGGCACGACGAGGCAATGACTCCCAAGAGGCAAAGTCCGGTGATTCTCCGCTTCACGGGCGCGAGGCTAGTGGCCCCGCCGCACCTCGTCGAGGGTCACTTGTCGCTCGTCGCCAGGATCCGCTCGACGGCCGCGAGGACGGTCTCCCGCGGCAGCGCGAGGGTCTCGACACGGCCGGCCCGCGCGATGTTGATCCCCACGGCCTTGCCGTCGAGGTCGACGATCGGACCGCCGCACTGGGACGGCAGGAGCACCGTGTCGTGCTGGATCACCGTGCCGAATCCCGCACGGACTTCGCTCAGTTCGCCCCAGACGCGCTCCTGGCGAGACGCCTCGGTCTGGAATCCGAGCTTCGCGGTGACGTCGAACTCCTCTTCGCCGCGGCGCACGCGAATCTTGATCTCGGTGCCGGCCGGGTGGGCGCGCAGCGCCGGCCGCAGGTCGTTGGCCTTCTCGAGCTTGGTGCCATTGATCGCGAGGAGGACGTCATCGGCCTCGAGGCCGGCGCGAGACGCGGCCGAGTCGTCGACCACTTCGTCGAGACGCGGCGGCGCCGACGATCGATCGATCCGCACTCCCAGGTAGCCGCGTGCGTGGGAGTACGGCGCGGAGCTGACGATGCCGACCGAAACCGGCAGGCCGTCGCCGTCGGGACTCGCGAGCCAGGCCCCACGCGACGGAACGGAATCGGCCCACTCGATCGGCGCCAGATCCTTCGCGCCGACGCGCAGCAGCGCGAGGTCGTTGTCTTCATCGGAACCGACCCAGGTCGCGGCGACGTTACGCCCATCGATGTGGCAGAGAAGCCCCGTCTCTTCGAGTTCACTCGCCTTCGTGAGGACGAGGCCGTCCGCGCGCACGACGGTACCGAGGAGCACGCGATCGCCTTCGAGCATGATCGGAACCGTGCTCGCGTTCACTCGATCGACGACGCCACGAAACGCGCTGACCACGGCATCGTTCGCACGCATCTGTCGCAGGCGGCGCAGCTCGCGGTCGTTGCGCTCCATGACCGGTAAACCCGGGCGCAGCTCGACCGTGACTGTGACGTCCTTGCCATCGCGTCGGATCTCGAGTTCGACCGCGTCTTCGGCCTCCTTGATCAGGCGGGCCATCTCGCGCCGATGCTTCACGTCGGTGCCGTTGACGCTGAGGATGATGTCCCCGGCCTGGACACCGTCGCGCTCGGCCGGCTTACCCGGCAGGACCTCGCGCACCTTGACGGCGCCCCTGTGCTTGCGGTCGTAGCGCGCACCAAAGCGCACCGAACGCCCGCGCCTGTCCATGCTGCCGATGACCTCGCCCTTGTCGAGGGACTCCCACTCGCGGTGGAACGCGTCGATCGGCACGTGCATGTTCTGCGCGAGGTTGTCGGCGATGCGGCTGTTGATGCCGATGACGTTGCCCTGCATGTCGAAGATCGGCCCGCCCGAGTCGCCGCCCTGCATCGTGCAGTCGGAGACGAGCCACCCGTTGCCTTCGGGGATGTGAAGGACACGGCCGAGTCGCGCCGGCGCCGAGCGTCCGATCTTCGCGCCGCTCGGATGCCCGAGCTGCAGACACCACTCGCCCTTCCGCAGCGACGTCGTCGTGCCCATCGGAACCGTCGGGAATTCGCCCTTCGACAGGATCTTGATCAGACCGGTGTCCGTGCCGTGATTCGCGCCGAGCGTCTCGCCCTCGATGACGCGACCGTCGTGCAGGGTCATCTCGATCTTCTGCCCGGCCGACACCGAAACGTGACCCGCGGTCAGCACGTAGCCGTTCGGAATGACGACGCCACTCGCGCCCGGCAGCGAGACCGTCGCCGGCAGCACGCGCTCGATCAACTCCTGCACGTAGCCCTGCATCTCGCGGAGCTCGACGCGATTCGCCGGCTCCCCACCGGCGAGGATTTCGGTGAGTCGCGCTTCTTGAGTCGAGGCGGGGGCGGCCGCGACCAGAACGGTGAGGGCGAGTCCGATCTGTCTCATGGCCGCGAAGCATAGCGAGCCCGTCTACACCCGCGCGTCGCGTGAGCACCCCACCGGAAGAACGACAGGGTTGTTACTTCTCTGCGGCGCCCCTCACACGGAACGCCGCAGCAGCCACTCGAACGCTACCGAAGCGTTACCCGAATCGTGCGTGCCGGCTTCAGATCACGGACCTGCAGCGTCTTCTCGGCGCGGAGTCCCGTCGTCGTTTCCGCGACGAACTTCCACGTGCCGAGCGGGATCTGAATCCGTCGCTCGTACGGACGGGGCAGCACGACCGCACGTTCTTCGGTCAGGCTCCAGTACGCGCTGCCATCTCGCGGATCGATGACCTTCACCGTCAAGGAGCCGAGGTCACGGTCGTTCGGTAGCTCCATGAGGAAGTGGTGCATCGCCGCCGCGAGCAGCTTGACCTCGACGGCCGTCTCGACGCCGGACGTGACCTCGAACTCGTGACGAACCGTTCCGGCACCCTTGCCGCGAACCGTCAGCGAGTACTTGCCGGGCGACAGGTTGCTCCAGAACACTTCGTTGCCGAGCCCGACGTCTTCCGACACGTTCTGATACGAACCGGTCGGCGCCGCGCGGACGGTGGCCTCGATCGATCGCGTCGAGTCGTCGCGCAGTAAACGAACGCGTGCCGAACCCGCCGGCTCGGTCACGAGAGGATCCAGGTGTCGCTCTTCGCTCTCCGCGAGATCGAACCAATCGCCAATCGCGATCGCGATGTCACCGACGAGCGCGATCGGGCGGTACCGTCCAGGAGCGAGACGCTTGAACGTGAACTCGAGACCATCCTTCTGTGGCCCCATGCGCCAGAATCCCTTGTCGCTCTTGAGGATCATGCCCGGCGTCGCCTTCGGCGGCACGCGGCCACCCGCGTCGTCCAGGCGCACCTTGACGATCCCGTTCTCCTTCGACTTCACGACGTCGAAACTCGCGCGGAGATGCACGTCGCCACGATCCGGCCAGACGTTGCCCTTCTCGAGCGGATCCGCGTCTTTCGGCTTGTTCCACAGCTGCACGGACATCGTGTGCTGGACGTCCTCGACGTTGTAGAACGTGAAGCGTCCGTCCTTGTTCGCGTGCAGCACTTCCTGCTTGCCCGACTCGGTCTGCGTCAGGTTGACGAACACGTTGCCCATCGGCGAACCGTCGAGGTACGTGATGTAGCCCTGGATCACGTGTCCCGGTTCGATCACCGGATCCCAGTCGATCGTCTCACCCGGCTTCGCATCGAGCAAAAGACGCGCGCGCATGATCGACTCCTGCCACTTGCGACGCCCCCCGCGCGTCGCGTACGCGATCGTCGGACCGCCGCTGTGTTCGCGGAGTACGTATCGACCGTAGTCGTCCGCGATCGAGAACGGATGACCGATCGCCGTATCGAAGTCGAACTGACCCGCCTGCTGGAAGCTCTCGCGAATGCGCTCCGGGAACGCGCGCACGATCGCACCCGCGATCGGTTCGCCCTCTTCGTCGCGCACCGTGCCACGCAGAGTTACCGGCGCCTCGAGTCGAATGTCGAGCTCCGCCGGCGTCTCGACGACCAGGGTCTGCTCGCCATACCACACGGGGAAGCCCTTGCCGTACGCGGCGACCGGATGGTCCCCGGGCTTCACGCCGCGGAAGCGGTAAAATCCCTCGGCGTCCGTGCGCGTCGTCAGCGGCGTCCAGCTCTCCTTGACGCCGCCACCCGTACGCATCTCGAAGTGCCCCGGCGCGCGCCCGACGGCGACGAGTGCGCCGACAACGGGATCTCCGTCCGGTCCGAGCACGCGACCCGACAGGACCGCCCCACGACCAGAGACGACGAGCCGAAGCTCGGTCGGCGACACTTCCTCGAGATCGACGAGCTGAGACGGCGCGAAGTGCTCGGCCAGCGCGCCGAGCGAGCACGACGGCTTCACGCCACGCACGGAGAAGCGACCGTCCTTCGCGCTCCGTGCGACGACGCGCCCGCCGATCCAATTCGTCCAGCCGTTCGTCAGCCAGATGCCGGCGTCGGCGATCGACTGCCCGTTGCTGTCGACGACGATGCCATCCACGTCGACGCCCTCGTCGAGCGTCACGTCGATCTCGGCCTGCTCGGCGGCCACGACCTCCGCCTTGCCTCGCGCACCGCGATCCGTGCGCGCCGAGTAGTGACCCGGCGCGAGTCCTCGGAACAGGGCCCGGCCATCCTCGTCGGTGACCGAACGGCCCACGGGAATCCGCGGTGCGCCTTCGGTCGAAGTGATCAGATCGACGCCGACGTCGGGCGCACGCTCGTCGTCCGACCACGAGACGACGACGACCAGAGACCCGGTCGAAGGGTCGTCGACCACGGGCGCGCCGGACGGTTTCGCCTGCACGTCCGTTCGTGAGACCGTGTCGGCTTCGGCGGCCGTGGTCGACGGTTGCGTATCGTGTTCGATCGCATCGAGCGACGCCGTCACGGGCGCGGGGGCAGCGCCTGGTGGTGGAGATTCGGAGTCGGGTCCACTCAGGAGGGCCGACACCCCCCAGACACCGAGGCCGACGAGGAGAACTGCAGCGAGGATGACGACGCGTCGCACGATCTCGATTCCTCCGAACACAGAGAATGTGGAACTCCCTCCCGCGATGGCGCCGGCAGCCGCAGCGAGTTCGCCCGGACCGACGGCGATCGCGAGGAGCGCCGCTTGCCAGCTGCGCCCTTCCCCATCGAAGTCCGCGGACAACTTGCCGCGCAACTCGACGAGCGCACGGCTCAACCGGGTCTTGACGGTCTTGACCGGCACGTCGAAACGCGCCGCGATCTCGCGCGGCGGCAGGTTCTCGAAGTAGCGCAGATAGACGGTCTCGCGATACGGCTCACGCAACGTACGCAGCGCGCGCGCCAGACTCTCGTGCGCTTCGAGCTTTTCGACGATCGAGTCGGTCGGCGGCGCGGGATCGGGTTGCGGCAGCGACGACTTGTGAACGTGCGTCGTCGCGTTGCGCCGAAACCTATCGATGACGCGTCGCCGCAGCGTCGTGACGAGCCAGGATCGCGACAGCACGCGCGGCGGCTTCTCGACCGCGGTCAAGAACACCGACTGGACGACATCGTCGCAGTCGGCCTCGTGCGCGAGCAGAGTGCGCGCAACCCGGCGCAAGGCCGCCGAGTGATCGGGCCAATCGGGGAGGTGGACGGTGGGGTCCATTCGGAGGGAGGAGACGCTCGGGGGAGCAAATCGACCTCGGGATTTTATCCGGTCGTGCGGCGGGCCGTGCGTGTCGGGAGCAGGGGCACGGGCATGGGAACGGGCACGGACGGGTCAGGGGTCACCACCGCGCAGGCGCAGGCGCAAGCGCACGCGCAGCACGGGAGTCGTGCGGCGCACCGACATGGTCACCAAATAGCACCGTGTCGCGTGGTGTGCCTGCGCGGTGGTGACCCGTGGCCCATGGCCCCTTGACCCGTGCTTCGCGCCCGTAGCCCGAGGACCCTACCGACGCACCCCTCAGTCGAGGCGGTGCATCGGAACCGGCTCCCCGCCGGTCATCAGCGAGCGCTGCGCGGCTTGCAGCACGCGGAGGGTCTGCAGGCCCGAGACCCCGTCGGTCAACGCCGGCTCGCGCGTCTTGATCGCGTCGAGGAACGCGGAGCACTCCTGGAAAAGCGGCTCGTCGTCGGCGAACTCGAGCTCGATGCCTTCGCCCTTGATCGGGACCGGGCCGTCGGGGCCCTGCTCGACGCGCTTGTCGTGGCGGATCAACTGCTTCGTGACGTCGTCGTAGGTCACCATGCCCTTCGAGCCGGTGACGACGAGGCGCTGCTCCTTGAACGGGTGCAGCCACGACACGAAGACGTGCGCGCGCACCCCGTTGTCGAACAGCATCGTGCTGACCGTCGAGTCGGCGATGTTCGCGGTGATGTAGTTCCCACCCACCGACGTGACCTGCAGCGGCGCGGCGCCGACCAACCGGAGGATGATCGCGACGTCGTGCGGCGCGAAGCTCCAGAGGATGTTCTCCTCCGTGCGAATCTTGCCGAGGTTCAGACGGTTCGAATAGATGTATTGGACCTTCCCGAGCTCACCCTCGCGCACCATCGAGCAAATGCGCCGAATCGCCGGATGGTACTCGAGCACGTGGCCGACCATGAGCATGCGGCCCTTGGCCTGGGCCAACTGCACGAGCTCGGAAGCATGCGAGAGCTCGAGCGCCAGCGGCTTCTCGACGAAGACGTCCTTGCCGGCCTCCATCGCGAGCTTCGCCAACGAGTAGTGCGTCTCGGCCGGAGTCGCGAACACAACACCGTGCACGTCGGAGCCGAGCACGGCGTCGAGGTCCGCGGTGATGTCTGCATCAGGCGCGAGTTCGGCGGCCTTGGCGCGACCGGCTTCGGTCGCGTCACAGACAACGGCAAGCGCACCGGTGCGGGCGAAGTTGCGGACGAGGTTCTTCCCCCAGTAGCCGCAGCCAACGACCGCGACCTTGGGATCGCTGATAGTGCTCACGGGGAGCCCTCCCTAACTGTCCTTCAGAATGTCGACGACTTGCTCGACGACGTATTCGATCTCGCTTTCGCGAAGTCCCGAGAATACCGGAAGTGCCAAGGTCTCGGCAGCGGCTTTCTCCGCCACCGGAAAATCCCCCGCGGTGTGCCCGCACGCAGCGAAACACTCCTGCATGTGCATCGGCACCGGGTAGTAGATCTCGGAGCCGACGCCACGCTCGCCGAGCTCGGCGCGCACCGCGTCGCGGCGACCGCCGCCGAAGCGCACGACGAACTGGTTGTAGATGTGGCTGTCCTGCACGCGCACCGGGAGGCCGATCTCGTGCGGGGCGACCTCGGTCGGCTCCGCGCTGACGACGCCAGCGGCGCGGAAGAGCCGCTCGTAGAGCGCGGCGTTCGCGCGGCGCTTCTCGGTGTCGGCCGGGAGGCGCGGCAGCTTCGCACGCACGAATGCGGCCTGCAGCGGGTCGAGGCGGAAGTTGCCGCCGACGACCTTGTGGTAGTACTTCGGCTTGCCGCCGTGCTGACGCATCAGGCGCGCCTTGTCGGCGAGCTCCTGGTCGTTGGTCGTGACGACGCCCCCATCGCCGAGGCAGCCGAGGTTCTTCGAGGGGAAAAACGAGAAGCAGCCATAGTCGGCCATCGAACCGGCGCCCTGGCCGTTCCACTGCGCGCCGATCGCCTGCGCCGCGTCTTCGATGACCGCGATGCCACGCTCCTTGGCGAGATCCATGATCGCGCCGACGTCGGTGCACTGGCCGTAGAGGTGCACGGGCATGATCACCTTCGTCTTGTCGGTGATCTTGGCCGCGATGTGCTCGGCGGTCGTGTTGTAGGTGATCGGGTCGACGTCGACGAAGACGGGCTTCGCGCCGGTACGCCAGATCGTGCCGGCCGTCGCGAAGAACGTGTAGGTCGGGCAAATCACCTCGTCGCCCTGACCGACGCCGAGCGCCATCAGGGTGCACATCAGCGCATCCGTTCCCGAGGAGACGCCAATCGCGTGCTTCGCTCCGGTGAACTCCGCGATCTCGGCTTCGAGGCCTTCGACCTCGGGGCCCATGATGTAACGGCCGGACGTCAGGACGCGCTCGAACGCGTCGCGCAGCTCACCCATCAGGTCGTCTTCGACGCGCGTAAGATCGAGAAGCGGAACCTTGGTGATTTGTGTCACGAGAAGGGGTCTCCAGGTACGGCTAGGGCCTAGGAAGGGCCCAGGTTAGCGCTTGGCAATCTGCCGGACACTCCAGAATTTCGTTGGAGTTCTCGGTCGACCGGAAGTCCCATATCAAGCGATGGCAGCGAAGAAGAAGAAGCAACAGCGGAAGCCGGCCGGCAAGAAGGCGGTCAAGAAGACCACCGGCAGCAAGGGCCGACGCGTCACGAAAAAGACGCCAGCCAAGAAGAAGGCGGCGAAGAAGGCTACGACCAAGAAGAAGTCGGTTCGCAAGCCGGCAACCAAGAAGAAGGTCGTCAAGAAGGCCCGAAAGAAGGTCAGCAAGAAGAAGCCCGCGTTCGGCTGGGGCGGCGCGCGCCCCGGAGCCGGCCGTCCGCCGAAGGGCGACAAGCCGATGGCGTCCCACGCGAAGAAGGGCGCACTCCCGAAGGGCTGCCCGCTGCTCGTGACGACGCCGCTCCGGCCGGGCCTCCCGAGCCTGCGGCGCACGCGCGAGTACGAGATCCTGCGGGAGCAGTTCGAGCTCGGCTGCGACCGGTTCGGGTTCCGCCTGTGCCACTACTCGGTCGGCAAGGACCACTACCACATGATTTGCGAGGCGCCGAATCGCAACGCGATGTCCCGCGGGCTGCAGGGCCTCACGATTCGCATCGCGCGCGCGCTCAACCGACACTGGGGCCGCAAGGGCAAGGTGTTCTCGGACCACTACGACGAACGCAGCCTCGAGACCCCACAGGAGGTCCGCCAGGGCCTAGTGTTCGTCCTGAACAACGCGAAGCGACTCAAGTACCGCCCGGCGTCCAAGATCGACCTCTACTCGTCCGGCCCGTGGTTCGACGGCTGGAAGGGATCGGCCAAGGCGTCCGGCCACGAGGACTGGGAGCTGCCGATCGTGCAGCCGCGATTCGCACTGCTGAAATCGAGCTGGCGCCGCCTCGGCAAGATCTCGCCCACCGAGATCCAGCAGCCGCTGAAGCGCCGCAGCGCGTTCGACTAGCCGCGCTCGCGGAACTCGCGGTAGCCCTTCTCACCGGTCGCGAGGTCCTCGGGCAGCGCGGCATCCTCGTCCAGGTCCATGCAACGGAGGACGCCATCCTCTTCGCGATACCGAAAGCGGCTCTCCGGGCAGACGAAGTTGCCCTCGGCGTCGCGGTCCTCGAGTCGATGGCCGTGCCGGCTCATCCAGCCCTTCTGCTGCGCCGGCACGCCCATCATCAGCGCGTAGTCGGGGACGTCCTTGGTCACGACCGCCCCCGCGGACACGAACGCGTACCGACCGACCGTGGTGCCGCACACGATCGTCGAGTTCGCGCCGATCGTGCAGCCGCGGCGCAGACGCGTGGTCTCGTAGAGCGAACGACGCACGACCTGCGAACGCGGGTTGCTGATATTCGTCAGCACGCACGACGGCCCGAGGAACACGTCGTCCTCGACGATCGTCCCCTCGTAGAGCGAGACGTTGTTCTGGATCTTGACGTTGTTGCCGATCTCAACCTGCGACGCGACGAACACGTTCTGACCAAGGTTGCAGCGCTCGCCGAGCTTCGCGCCCTTCATGATATGGCTGAAGTGCCAGATCGCGGAGCCTTCGCCGATTTCACACGGCTGATCGACGTAGGCGGATTCGTGAACGCGGTAGGAGAGATCGACCATCGGGTGCAAGGCTACGGCGCAGGCGATATCCCTGCCAGGACGCGCTGACCGAGCACGTCTTCGAACAGCGCCCCGGTCTCGAAGCGATGGTTGCCGTCCCGCGGGTATTCCCGGTCGAGCCGGCCATCGCGCCACGCCGCAAACGCCGACAGCAGTCCGTCGGCGACGGCGGCCGGGTCGTCGGAAGGCACGCAGGCGCCCGCCCCCGTCGACTCGAGGATGCGAGCCGCTTCGTTGCCGCGAGCGAGCGCGAACACCGGCCGCTCGACGGCGAGATAGTCGAACAGCTTGCGCGTCGCGATCGAGCGCTGGTTCGGCGGCGTCAGGAGCAGGAGCATCGTCGCGCCCGCGGCGACTCGCTGCGCGCCGACGTAGTCACACTCCGCCAGCTCCTGCACGACGTCCGCGAGGGGCGACTGGCTCCAGATCGCTCGCTCGTCGTCGGTGAACCGACCCAGCAACGTCAAACGGAACGCACGCGCGAAGTCCGCGTCTTCCGCGAGGGCACGCACCAGTCCGGAGAAGAACACCTGCGGCGCCGAGGTCCCACGCGACAGACTCATGCGACCGGTGTAGACGAGTTCGAATCGATCCGGCGGCGGCGCGACCTCGCCCGTTTCGGGCTTGGTGAAGCCCGTCGGCAGGCAGTGGATCGCATCGCGCTTCGCGGGGAAACGCGCCTGCAGGTCCTCGGCGATCGGCAGCGTCGCGGCGGTCACCCAGTCCGCGCGTTCGACGACGTTCGCCTCCAGCCGCTTCTCGACGGCGCGACGCAGCGGCAGCCGCGCCTCCGCGCGATGCGGTTCGAACGTCCACCCGTCGCGGAAGTCGGCGAGCCACGCGCACCCGGACCGTCGTTTCAAGAACGCGCCTACGCGGTGCATCGATTCCGGCGGAGCCGTCGTCACGACGAGATCGAACGGTGTCGCATCCGCGCTCTCGGCCACTTCGCGGATCGCCCGGCGCACCCACAGCACGAACCCGTCGGGCACGAACACCCAACGGCGCGCGAAGCGTCGCAGCGGATTGCGCGACGCCCGCGGCGCCCCCCCGGCGTCGCTCGGCGGCGCGGCGAGCAGTCCCGGCAGCGGCACGCTCAGGAGTTCACCGCCACGCTGCGCGCGGTCGATCGGCTGCGGCGTCAGCACGCGCACGCGATCCCCGCGGCGCACGAAGTAGTCCTCGAGCGCGAGCGAACGCGCAACACCTCCGGAGATCTCTGGGGGGTAGTGAAAGGCGACGAGCAGTACTTCCAAGTTCAGTCCCGCCGACGGACGCAGAGGTCGTGCCACCGAGTGGCGCACAGGACCTTCCAGGACATGCGATGGTAGGCACCGCGGTCGAGTTCTTCCAGCGCGGCGCGCGCGTGCTGCCGACCGTTCGGCACCTCGCTCCACAGCGGATCGGCAGCGGCCTCGCGAACAGCGTCGCAAAGCGGGCCCCGGATCCATTGCGTCTCGGGGACTGCGAACGCGGTCTTGTCGCGGCGATAGAGCACGGACTCGGGCACGCGACCCCGCATCGCGGTGCGCAACAGCGCCTTCGGGAATCCGTCCGCAGCGCAGTCCCGCGCCGACAGACGCACGGCCGCTTCGACGAGCCGGTGATCCAAGAACGGGAGCCGGGCCTCGACGCCGAACGACATCGAGTTGCGATCCGCGTAGCGCAGCAGCGACGGCAGACTCAGCCGCAACAGCGACGCGCGCAACGCCGCGGACAGACAGTCCGGAAGTCCCGTCGTCCGCCCGCGGAAGCGACTCAACACGACGCTGCCCAAAAGTAACGCGTACGGGAACCGCGGCCCGACGAACGCGCGCAACGCGCGATGCGCAGCGAAGAACCCGTCGGTCCGCCAGAGCGCCGCGAGCGCTTTCGGCACCACCCAGTCGTAGCCACCGAACAGCTCGTCCGCCCCCTGCCCGTCGAACATCACGCGCAAGCCGAGTTCGGACGCGCGCCGGAACACGCACCGCTGCGCGTAGATCGACGGCCCGAGGAAGGGCTCGCCCTGCCGCGCGATCAGCTCGTCGAGTTCGGCGGCGCAGCCTTCTCCGGTGACCTCGACGAACTCGACTTCGAGATCCAGATGCTCGGCGACTTCGCGCACGAGAGTGCGCTCGTCCGCTTCGGGCACGGGCGCGTACGCGTGCACCCCGACGTAGCGCATGCTCGACGCCTCCTCGGCCTGCTGCCGCACGGCGGCGACGACGCTCGGCGAGTCGACCCCACCGCTGATACTCGTCCCGATCGGCACATCGCTCCGGAGTCGCAGACGCACCGAGTCGTCGAACAGCTCACGGAGTTCGTCCGCGGTCAGCGGCGGCGCATCGCGCTCCGGCTCGGGCAGATTCCAGTAGGGCGACTCCGTGCAATTCACGCGGCCGTCCTCGACGTCGGCGATCAGCCGATGCCCGGCCGGCAGCTCACGAATCCCGCGGAAGAAGGTTTCCGCATGACGCTCCTGCCACGAAGTCGCCATGAACTCGTCGAGGCGTTCGGCATCGAGAGCACGCGGTACGGGAGCCCCGAAGCGCAGCACGGACTCGAGCTCCGAACCGAACACGAGACCCGCCAGACCAGACCAGTAGAAGAACGGCTTCTCGCCGAGACGATCCCTCGCGCAGAAGAGCCGGCGTCGCCGCGCGTCCCAGATCGCGAACGCGAACATGCCGTTGAGCTTCTGGACGCAGTCCTCGCCCCACTCGCGATACGCCGCGAGCAACACCTCGGTGTCGCCCGTGGTCGTGAACTGGTGCGAACGCGCGCTCAGCTCGTCGCGCAGCTCGACGTAGTTGTAGATCTCGCCGTTGTAGACCGTGCACAGGTCGTTGCGCACCATCGGCTGGTTCGCCGCTTCGCTGAGATCGAGGATCGAAAGGCGCCGGTGCCCGAACGCGACGAGGACGTCCCCGAGGTCGCTACTCCATCGCCCCTCGGCATCCGGTCCCCGCGTGAGGATCGGCGCGAGCATCGCGGCAATCCGCCGGTTCCCGGTGTCGACATGCGACCGACCTACGGCAAACCCGGCAATCCCACACACGCGATCAGGCCCGCAGCTCGCGAACGATGACGTCGCCCGCGGTCCCGTCTCCGTACACGGCCGGCGCGTCGGTCACCGGCGCATCGGCCCAGGCGATCGCGTCCCGGATGGCCTGCTCCGACGAGCCCACCACGCGGTTCGCGCCGATCTCGACCAGCTCGACCCACTCGGTCTCGTCCCGCATCGTCACGCAGCGTTTGCCGAACCAGAACGCTTCCTTCTGCAGTCCACCCGAATCCGTCAGCACGAAGCGGGCGGCCTCGAGAAGGCCCAGCATTTCGAAGTACGAGACCGGCTCGACGATGCGCAGCGATCCCTGCGGCGAGATCCCGAGCCGCTCGAAGGTCGCGGCCGTGCGGGGATGCAGCGGCAGCACGACGGGAATGTCCGAACCCTCGAGCGCGGCGACGATGCCGCGCAGGCGTTCGGGCTCGTCGGTGTTCTCGGCGCGGTGCAGCGTCGCGAGCGCGAACGGCCCGTCGATCGACGGCGCGATCGCTTTCTGCCGGTAGTGCTCGACGGCGTCGGCCATGACGTCGCCGACGACGCGCACTCCATCGTGGATGCCTTCGTTCGCGAGGTGCTTCTTCGAAACCTCGGACGGGCAGAACAGCCACTGCGACACGTGGTCGGTCAGCACGCGGTTGACCTCTTCGGGCATCGCGCGGTTGAAGCTGCGAAGACCGGCCTCGACGTGCGCGACCGGCACGTGCAGCTTGGCCGCCGCCAGGGCCGCCGCGAGCGTCGAATTCGTGTCGCCGTAGACGAGCACGACGTCCGGGCTGCGCGCGAGGATCTCCCGCTCGATCCCCGCGAGCATCGCGCCGGTGGTCTCCCCGTGCCGCCCCGACCCGACCGCGAGATCCACGACCGGCCGCGGGATGTCCATCTGCTCGAAGAACACCTCGCTCATGCCGTGATCGTAGTGCTGGCCCGTGTGGACGATCTCCTCTTCGATCGCGGGGCCGCCCGCCGCGCGCGCGCGAAGCACTGCGCGGCTGACGACCGCCGCCTTCACGAACTGGGGGCGCGCGCCCACGACGGTGAGGATCTTCATCGGGAGGGATGTTGTGGTTGGGCAGGCGCAAGCGCAAGCGCACGTGCACGAAACGTTCCCGTGGCCCTTGCCCCTGCGCACCTTCCGACGAACCTCGAAAAACCCGTGCCATTCCCTCACCCCTTCCGGTTTCTCCCACACCGGAGGGCACGATGGGATCGAGCACGCCACCAAGACCGACCTGCAGTCCGCACCGCGTCGCACTCGCCATCCTCTGCCTCACCGCCATCGCCGTCATCGCTTGGCTCCGTCACGACGCGCCCACCGCCGCGTATCTGCGTACGACCACCCTCGAGTCCCTGATTCGAAACGCCCTCGAACTCACCGATCCTCGCTATTCTCCCGACCGGCTCGGCAAACCCCGCGGCCAGCTCGACACCGTCTTCGACTACGACTTCGAACGGCTCGAAGCGATCCGTCGACGGCTCGACGGTGTCGACCGACGTGCCGTGCTCGCCGAGCTCTTCGACCGGATCTCGCACGACTGCACGACCGACCACGACCGCCACGTCGCGGTCCTCGAGTTCTGCAACAAGTGCGGCTTCTACAACGCGATCCAGCCGATGTGGCCCGATCGCACGCCGGTCTTCGATCCGCTGATCTGCCTCGAGCTCGCCGAACAACGTTGCGGCCACTCCGCGCGTGTCGCTGCGTCGCTACTCGACGCAGGCGGCTACGAGACGCGGATCGTCCAGCTGGGCGGACACCTCATCGCCGAGGTGTTCTACGACGACGACTGGCACTACCTCGACGCGACGTCGTTCGGCGGGCGCTGGACCGTGACCGACGCCGACGGCTCGATTCCGAGCGTCCACGAGCTCGGCCACCGCCCGTTCGCGATCGACGCGGGACCTTCGTACGTCGAACCCAATCAGCCCAACACGCCGATCGGCAGCGGGATCTATCCGTCCTACTACTACTTCTCGCAGCGCGCCTACACGGTGCCCGCGAAGACCTACAGGAAGCTCGCGACCGCGGGCGAAGAGGCGGCGAGTCGCAACTACGGGTGGGAATTCTCGCGCGCGCTCCGCGACGAGTCGCGGCCGCTCTACGACTTCGCTCCGAAGCATCTGCCGTCGACTCCCGGCACTCCGCAACTCGACGGTGATCGCATCACGTGGCGCGCATCGACCGACCCCGACGGCGACCTGATGGGCTACCGTGTCTATGTCGGGTCGCGTTCTCGTGGATGGTGCTACGGCAAGGGCTGGCGACCGGAGATGTACGACGGACGACTGTCGCTGCCGCCCGGAGACCGCGCCGTGCTCGAGACGGCCGAAGCTTCGATCGATGCTCCCCCGACTCGGCCGGCCTACGTGACCGTCATGGCATTCGATCGGCACGGCGAATCGGTCGGCCGCGAGCTCTATCCGATGTCGCCGGAGCTCGCGCTCACCGACTGAACGTCACTGCCAGTAGCCACGATCAGGAGCGTCGTAAACTCGCAGCATCCGCTCAGCGATCGTCCGCGGGTCGTGCCAGCGCTCGACGAACGTGCGCGACCGCCGGCCGATGTCGGCGAGGCGTTCGGGGTTCTCGAGCAGCTCACCCACGATGTCGTGCACGTCGTCCGGCGTCGCGCGCACGATCGGCAGCTCCTCGGCCATCGCCTCCGGAATGAACCGCAGATCCTCCTCGCGCACGTAGGCTACGACCGGCTTGCCCATCGCCATCAGCTCGACCGCGAATGCGCCGTACCACCCGACGCGCAGCTGATCGATCACGAGGTCCGCGTCGCGGTACATCGCCATCGCTTCGTCGTGCGGCACGTTCTCGACGAGGCGGAAGTCGACGTCGCACTCCCGCTCGATCGACGCCATCGCCGCGAGCACGTCGTCCGTGCCCTTCACGAGTCGGTTCGTCGGCGCGTGCAGCACGGTCATCCGCCCGCTCGCCTTCGGCGGCCGAACCTCGACGTCCTGCGGCTTGACCGCGGCGTAGGGCACGAAGTCCGCGTCGGGGATCACGTGGAGCAAATCGGGATTGACCGCGAACACGCGGTGCGCGTGTTTGCGCACGAACTCGATGCGGCGCGCCTTCCGCGCGTCGTCGGCCGGGTTGCACAGTCCCGGCCCCTCACGATTCCCGCAGCACGAGATCGCGAAGTTTGCAGCGCAGTACGAATGCTGCCGCGCATCACAGCCCTGGAACGTGACGAACACCTTCTTGCCGAGCTTCCGCAGCAGCGGCAGGTCGACGCCGCGCCCACCGACCATCGGCAGGAACGTCTGGCCGAAGTTGAAGTGGAACACGTCGTAACGACGCACCGCCTTGCCGAAGAACCGCAGGCGGTGCGCGAGGTCTGACCACTTGCTGTCCGGCTTCGCGCCGAGGTCGATGTCTACCGGATAGCGCAGCCACGACCGCCGGAGCACCGCGACCTCGGAGTCGGCCTCGTGCGCACGCTCGCCGTGCGACAGCGCGACCGGATGCCCGCCGACGTCGGTCGGGAAGTGCAGAATGCGCGTGTCAGGCATCCAGTGTGCGGTCGATCGCCGCGCGGAACGGCGTGAAGTCGGGCGCCCCGAACGCCTGCAGGCGCGACACGTCGGCGATCAGGTCGAACACGCGCGCACGCCCCGAGTCCTCGAACACGGGCTCGACGCCGAGCTTGGCGCCAATCGCTTCGCCGACATCACGGATGCTGACCGGCTCCGGCGCCGCGACGTTGAGGACCTGTGGCACGTCTTCGCCGGCGACGCCGCGCCGACAGATGTCGGTCAGCGACGCGACGACGTCATCGACGTAGGTCAGCGAGATGCGGAGGCCACCCTTGTCGGCCGCGTCCTGCGGGTTCGCATCGATCGACATCGCCTCACCGCGCCGCACGCGACCGGTCAGCGCCGGCACGAGCATCGTCTGTTGGCCAGGACCAAACACGCCGAACAGCCGCACGCACACGATCCGCATGTCGTCGGGTAGCAGACGCAGCGCGTCCTCGGCCGTGATCTTGCTCAGGGCGTACGGGTCGTCGCGCCGAACGGGACTCGACTCGTCGAGCGGCTCGAACGACGGGCCGTAGACGCTGCCGGTCGACGCGTAGACGAACACCTTCGCGCCCGCGTCGGCCGCGGCCTTCGCGGCACGCAGCCCGCCGACGACGTTGACGCCGAACAGGTGATCTCCCCGTTCGGCGAAGTCCCGGTAGTGCGGCGACTGCGACAGGTAGATCACCGCGTCCGCCGGATCGAGCGCTACCGCCTCGTTCAGCACGTCGAGCGTGCGGAACGAGTAGTCCGCCTTCGGATCGACGACGTCGAAACCGACCACCTCGTCGTCCGGCGAGAGGTGCATGGAATCACACAGATGACGGCCGACAAATCCGCCGGCTCCGAAAACAGCAACCTTCACTCGAGCACTCCGGTCTGGGTTGACCTTCCGGCGGCCGCGCCAGCCGGGACGCGACCCAGCCTAGTCGCGCCACCCGCAAAAGACACGCGCTACGCGGCCCCGATCTCGGCGTAGACGCGGCCGAGCCGCTCCGCGAACGCCGCGATCGTGTGGTGGCGCTCGATGTAGCGGCGGCCCTGCTCGCCGAGGTCACGCACGCGCTGCCGGTCGCCCGCGAGCTCGCGCAAGCGCGCCGCGATGGTCGCGGGCGCGACATCGACGATCGGGCACTCGTCCGGCGCGAGCAGGTACTCCTCCGGCTTGCGGATGAAGCACATCACCGCCTTGCCGAGCGCCATCGCCTCCTGGGCGAGGTACCCATGGAAGCCGATGATGCACTGGTCGAAGATCACGTCGGCGGAGCGGTAGAGCTCGAGCGCCTCTCGGTTGGGCACGCGTTCGACGAGCTGCAGGTCGATCTCGACGCCTTCTTCGCGTAGCCGCTCGACAGCCTCGAGCAGGTGACGGGTGCCTTTGAACTCGCGGTGGTTCGGCGCGTGGACGACGCGCAGCGGCGCCGCTGTGTCCGCCGCCGGATACACCGGCGCGTAGCGCGCGCCATCCTCGGCCTCGAGATCGACCGGCCAGAAGTACAGGTCGTTGCGGCTCCCGGGCGTGTATTCGGCCATGTCCCCCATCGCGAAGACGGCCGTCGCATCCTGCAGCGACGCCGCGTGGTTGCGCTGCTGCAGCGCGTCCTCACACACGCACGCGATGCCCGGCGCCGGACAGTCGACGCAGCAATGGAACTCCCCGAGCGCGCGCGTGCGCTCGACGGTGCGCACGTCCGCACCGTAGGTCCACAGGAACACCTGCTTGCCGAGCGAGCGAAGCAGCGGCAGCTCCTTCGGGTGGAAGCAATAGGCCTGCTCGGGCGGCAGCAGCCCGCGATCGCAGAAGAAGTGGAACCGGTCGTAGCGGAACACCGCCCACAAGAAGACGACGTACGGCACGAACAGCCCGACGAGCGGCATGCGCACCCACTTCGACAGGTCGTAACGAAACTGCTGCGTGATGAAGTAGGTCTCGTAGACGAGCGTGTCGGCGCGCTCGACCATCTGCTCCTCGGCGCGCGCCTGCATCACGAAGTTGATGATCGGCGAGCCGGCCCAGAGGCTCCGCACGCGCGCACGGCGTCGCCGCAGTCGACTCAGCTGAGCGACTACGCGCACGACCCCGAACACGGCCGCACGCAGGAGCGCCTTCACCGCAGCGTGTCGCGCGCGGGTAGCTGATACGCCTCGCTCGCGCGCGGCGACTCGCCGGTCGACGCCTCGTCGGCGAAGTGGCGCTGGATCCACTCGACGCTGAGCAGCGACCACACGAGCAGGCGGTGGTTGCGGCGACCGTCGAAGTGCTCGTCGAGCTTGGCCTTGACGAACTCGGCGTCGAACCACGGCCGCTCGAGCGTGCGCTTGTCGAGCAGGATCTCCTTGATGTAGTCCATCGAAGGACCGCGGTACCAGTTCTCGTCGGGCGGCGAGAAGCCCTGCTTCTGCTGGTGCAAGAACTCGCGCGGCAGCAGGTCCTCCATCGCGCGCCGCAGGCACAGCTTGCCCTCGGACGACTCGATGTGGTCGTTGCCCGAGTTGACGAGCTTGTCGAGGTGCAGCTTGGCCGACGACGGGATGCGCCACGCCAGGTCCGCGAGGTCGTTGTCGAGGAACGGCACGCGGCTCTCCATGCTGTGCGCCATCGAGATCTTGTCCTCGGTGACGAGCAGGCCGTTGAGGAACGTCTCGAATTCGAAGTGAAGCGCGCGCTGGAGCCCGTTCTCGGCGTCCGACAGGTCGGGGTGCCGCTCGGGCGCGCGGGATAGCACGCCTTCGAGGCTGCGCCGCGGCGCGTCGAGGCAGCGGCGCAGGTCGGGCGCGAACAGCCCCGTCAGCTCACCGGCCGGCAGCAGGCGGTGCCAGTAGCCGTAGTACTTCTTCGCGAACTCTTCGTCGCTGAGACCCTGCAGCGCCGGTCGGTAGCGCCACGGGTAGCCCGCGAACAGCTCGTCACCACCGGTGCCCGCGAGGCAAACCTTGACGAAGCGACTCGCGAGCTTCGCGACGTACCACACCTGATGGCACATCCCGACGCGCGGGTCGTCCATGTGCCACGTGATCTTGTCCATCGCCGCAGGCATGTCGCCCGCGTGCAGCACGACGTCGTAGTGCTCGGTCTGCAGCAGATACGACAGCCGCTCCGCGTCGCGCCGCTCGTCGAAGCCCTGCTCGATGCCGTTGACGTTCGTCAGGTCGAAACCACCCGTGAAGGTGTGCATGCGCGGGATCGCGCGGCCGGCGACCGCGACGATCGAACCGCTGTCCATGCCGCCCGACAGGTACGAGCCGACCGCGACGTCACTGATCAGCTGCCGCTCGACGGCCTGCTTGAACGCGTCGACGATCTGCTCCGACAGCGCGACCGGATCCTCGCCGAGCTTCGGGTCGACGCTCGGGAAGCCTGCGAAGAAGCGCTTCTTCTCGACCTTGCCACCGAGCGACGGTCGCACGCGCAGCATGTGCCCGGGCTCGAGCAGCCGCACCGACTGCCACACCGTCGAGTCCCCGTAAAGGTTTTGGAACGTCAGGTATTCGACGAGCGATTCGGCCTCGATCGCGGCCTCGAGCGTGCCGCTGCGGAAGAGCGCCTTCACCTCGGACGCGAAGACGAGCTGCCCGTCGCGGTGCGCGTAGTAGAGCGGCTTGACGCCGAAGCGATCGCGCGCGAGCACGAGCTCGTTGTCGAGGCGATCGTAGATCGCCAGCGCGAACATGCCGTTGAGCATCGACAGGCTCGCTTCGCCGAACTCTTCCCAGAGGTAGAGCAGGACCTCGGTGTCGCTGCGCGTGTCGAACGTGTAGCCGCGCTCCTGCAGCGTCGCCCGCAGCTCCTTGAAGTTGTAGATCTCGCCGTTGTAGACGATCCAGTAGCGCTGGTCCGACGTCGCCATCGGCTGGTGACCCTTGTGGGTCAGATCCAGGATCGACAGTCGACGGTGTCCGAGCGCGACCCAGAAGTCTTGGCGCTCGAGCTCGCGACGGCAGTACTCGCCGTGGAACGCCGGCAGGTGCTCATTGATGTGCCGAAAGCGCGGATCGACGAACGCGTGCCATACGCCGCCGCGGCCGCGGTCGCCGCGGCCCGGCTTGAAGAACGCGTAGCCGGCATCGTCGGGGCCACGGTGTGCGATCGCGTCGCACATGTGCTTGATGGCGCCCTCGAAGATCGGACGACTGCCCAGACGAACGATGCCAGCGATGCCGCACATGATCGGAACTCAGCGCGGATGCGCTTACGCGTTCGTGACGCCGCCGATCGCCATCGCCTTCTCGGCGAGCGCATCGCGGTCCTTGCGACGCCATTCGATCAGGCTGCGCATGCCGTCCTCGAGATCGATCGTCCAATCGAAGCCGAGGTCGTCCTTCGCGAGCTTTGGGCAACCGATGCGGTTCGTGACGAACGTCTGGCCGGCTTCCTTGTACTCGATGCCGAGATCGCTGTCCGACAGGCGCAGCAGCAGCTCGGTCAGCTCCTTGATCGAGGTGCCGATGCCGCGGCCGACGTTGTAGCACTTGCCCGACGCTTCGGCCTGCATCGCGAGCACGTTGCTGCGCGCAACGTCGGTCACGTGGATGAAGTCGTACTGCTGGCTGCCGTCCCCGAACACGAGCGGCTTCTCGCCGTGCTCGATGCGGTCGAGGATCTTGTGCATGACCGCGATGTAGGCGCCCTTGTAGTCCTGCCGCGGACCGTAGACGTTCATGTAGCGCAGGCCGCACCAGCTCAGGTCGTAGCGGACGCCGAGGCTCTTGAAGAAGTGCTCACCCGCGATCTTGGTCGCGCCGTAGAACGTGTCGTTGTTGTAGACGTGGTCCTCGGTCATCGGGATCTCGACGGCGTTGCCGTAGACCGACGCCGACGACGAGTAGACGACCCGCTTCACACCCTGGTTGATCGCGGCCATCGCGACGTTGAAGGTGCCGCGAACGTTCGTCTCGAACGCGGTCTCGGGATACTCGTGGCACTGCAGCAGCCAGAGCGCGGCCAGGTGGAACACGCCGTCGACGCCCTCCATCGCCTTCTCGAGAATGTCGCGCTGCATGATGTCGCCACCGTGCGGCGAGATCTTGACGCGCGGATCCTTCATCGCCTCGGCGATGTTGCGCATCGAGCCACGGCAGAAGTTGTCGTAGACGATGACCTCACCGACGTCGGTCTCGAGGAGCTGGTCGATGACGTGGCTACCGATGAGTCCGCCACCACCGATGACGAGGAGTTTCTTACCGCTGAGATTCACGTGTGTTCTCGGGCGAGGCCCGCCGGAGGGGCGATGCCTCTGAGTCAGGATGGAACCGGTGAATCTACCGGCGGTCGGGATGGGAGTAAAGAAAGCGAACTCGCGGAGAAGCGCCGGAACGACGCGGGTGACGCGTTTCCCAAAATGCCCGTGACACGGGGGAAGCGCTGCCGGTACCCACGACGACCGCCGCGCGATAGCCTGGAGAGGACGCACGATGAGCAGCCGCATCCATTCGTCGATCCGCCCCGCCGCCAGCTCGGCCCTGCTCCTGCTGGTGCTCGGCTGCAGCGGCAAGAGCGGCGGCTCGACGATCATCGAGCCGCCGGAGCCGCCGACGACGCCGAGCCCGGCGCCGACCCCCGCGGACCCGGTCGAACCGGCCCTCCCGCGACTCTTCGCCGAGTTCGTGGATCGCAACGTCTTCCCGGTCGCGGATCACACGCGCCCGCGACACCTCGACGCGATCCGCACGGTGGGGTTCGCGGACCTCGACGGAGACGGCGATCTGGACGCGATCGGGCCGGACTTCGTCTGGATCCAGACCGCGCCGGCCCGGTTCGTCGACGAGTCGACGGTCCGTCTGTTTCCGCGCGCCGAGCCGAACGTGCTCAACTACGCCATGAAACGGCCCGTAGTCCTCGACATCGACGGCGATGGCGACCTGGACTTCTTCACCGGGGCGCACGACCCGAGCCGCCTCTACGTCAACAACGGCGCCGGTGTGTTCACCGACCAGACCGAGACGCTGGCGCCGCCGCTGCCTGCGGAAACCACACCCGTCGCCGCTGCTGACGTCGATGTCGATGGGGACCTCGACGTCATCGCCGCCCGCGACTTCGTGCCAGCCGAGCTGCTGCTGAACGACGGGTTCGGTCGGTTCGTGTCCGCCGCCGGGCTCCCGACCACCGAGGCGTTCCAGGAAGGCCGGATCGTCGCCGTGCTTCCGTTCGCTGCTAACGGCGACAGCGCACCCGACCTGTACGTCGCTCGCGAATCGTTCTACGCGGAGGACCCGCCGATCTTCTTCGAGGGCCGCAACGACATCTTCGTCAATGATGGCACCGGGTCGTTCACACCGATCCTGAACGTCTCGGGACCCGACCGGCCGGTCGCCGCGGACTTCGATGGGACGTTGGCACAGCCCGTACTCTCCTCCCTGGCCTGGAACGGCGTCGGATTCGGCGACTTCGATGCGAACGGCCACGTCGACATCGTCATCGGCAATCGAGTCGTGTTCGCGAATCCCGGTGGCGGCTGGGATGGCAATCCGTCGATCATCTCCCTCGCATCGTGTTCTTCGGCGGCGACCCGGAGGCCGCCTCCACGCGCAACTGCGTCGTCCTGGAGAACGACGGCACGGGCGTGTTCACCGATGTGACAGACACCGTGCTCCCGATCGGCGCGAACGAACGCGCGACGTTCGAGCTGCGTGACATGGACTTCGACGGAGACCTCGACCTCGTGCAACTCGACGGTGGCACTCTGTTCTTGCATGAGAACGTCGGGGGAGTCTTTGCCAATGATCTCGGCCAAGAGGTCGCTGACAATTCGGAGGGCGCGTTCCTCATCGAAGACTTCGACGCGGACGGCGACTGGGACCTCGTGGTCCACGACGGGGAACGCACGCGCTTTCTCCGCAGCCTGGTCCGCCAGCTCCGCGCACCGCTTCCCCCCGTCCTCGGGCGCAACTACGAGATCGAAGTCCGCGTCCACCACACGCTCGCCCAAGGCACCGAAACCGTGCTCCCGATGCTCGCGTTCGGCGAGGTCAGACCACCGGTCCACCTCAGCCCGCTCGGCGCGTTCCGCCTCGCCGGACACCCGACGGTGCCGCTCTCGAAGTTCGCAATCGATCCCGCAAGCGGCAAGGGCTCGACGACGATCGTGATCCCGGACTCTCCCGAGCTGGCCGACATCCCGTTCGTGCTGCAGGCGGTCGTGCAGCACGACGCCGACCCGGCGACGTGGCGGCTGACCCACGCGGTGCCGGAGCGGGTGGTCCGATGAACGGCGGACACTCACTGGCCGTCGAATCAAGTGACTTGGCGACGGCCGAGCGCCCTCAGCGAAGTCGTGCTCAACTGGCGCGCGGATCGTAGACTCGCGCGCGTGACCACCAACGACCAACTGCGAACCTGCGACGTCGCGATCGTCGGCGGCGGCATCGTCGGCCTCGCGACGGCGTACCGCCTGCTGCAGGACCGTCCCGGAACAGACGTCCTGTTGCTCGAGAAGGAGTCCACGGTCGGCGCGCACCAGACCGGGCACAACAGCGGCGTGATCCACTCGGGGATCTACTACAAGCCCGGCTCGAGAAAAGCCGAGACCTGTGTGCGCGGCGCGGCCGCGATGAAGGAGTTCTGTCGCGAGCACGGCATCCCGGTCGACCACTGCGGCAAGGTCGTCGTGGCCACCGACGAGTCCGAGATCCCACGCCTTGACGAACTCGAACGCCGAGGGCGCGCCAACGGCGTACCCGACATGCGGCGCCTGGATCCCGACGGGTTGCGCGAGATTGAACCGCACGCGACCGGCCTTTCGGCGTTGCACGTCCCCGGCACCGCCGCGGTCGACTACGTCGCGGTGAGCCGCAAGCTCGCCGAACTCGTGCAGGCGGCGGGCGGCGAGGTGCGCACCGGAGCGCATGTCACCGGGCTTGAACGCGATGGCACTGGTGTGCGTGTCGACGTCGACGACGGCACTCACATCGAAGCCGGCTTCGCGGTCACCTGCGGCGGCTTGCAGTCCGACCGGATCGCACGCGGCACCGCACCGGAAACGCGCACGCGCATCGTGCCGTTCCGCGGCGAGTACTACGTGCTCGAACCCGACAGCCGCCACTTGGTGCGCGGCATGATCTACCCGGTTCCCGACCCGCGCTTCCCGTTCCTCGGCGTGCACTTCACGCGGACCGTCGACGGCGGAGTCGAAGCCGGCCCCAACGCTGTGCTCGCACTGCACCGCGAGGGCTACGGGCGGTTCGCGTTCTCGCTGCGGGACACTGTCTCGACGCTCACCTTTCCCGGATTCTGGCGTCTCGCCAGCCGACACCTGTCGACCGGCGCCGGCGAGGTCTACCGCTCGTTCAGCAAAGGCGCGTTCACACGCGCACTGCAGAAGCTGCTGCCCGGCATCCGTGCCGAGCACCTGCGCCGCGGCGGCTGTGGCATCCGCGCGCAGGCACTCGACCCCCAGGGCAAGTTGGTCGACGACTTCGTGCTAGCGGAGTCCGATCGCGTTGTTCATGTCCTCAATGCACCTTCACCGGCGGCGACCGCGTCGCTCGCAATCGGCGAACAGATCGCTGCGCACGTCAGCAACGCACCGGCGATCCGCACGTCTCTCGCGAAACGCTGAACCCGTCCGTGTCCAGAGCCGGTCTCTGCGACGCGTGAGGCACAGAGAAGGAACTCCACTGCCACCACACTAGCCGGCGAAGTACTCCGGGTGCAGCACGAACACCACATCGCGCGCACCGTCGAGGTCGGTCAAGAACTCGAACACCCGATCCAAGTCGACCGGCCACTCGAGCGCTCCGTCCTCGCCGTGCCGCGCGATCGCCCACTGATCTGCCCCGAGCAGCCAGACGCTGACCTCGTAGCCCCGCTCGAACACCGGGTGCTCGATCAAATACGCACGCAACCACTCGGGATCGCGCACAGCGTCCGGCGGCGGTTCGAAGAACACCCCGGTCTGCGCCGGAACCTTCGCCCGCGGCAGCGGCAGGTTCGCCTCGTAGCGCAGCCCGAGTTCATCCATGTCGAGCACTTGCAGCGGAAGGCGTTCGCCATTCCACTTGACGCTGCGGCGACCGCCCGCGGCGAGTTCGCGGAACACTTCGAAGTTCTCCGCTCCGTACGAACACGCGGCGTTGTGCGCGCACACCGACGGCACTTCCGCGCCGAGCGAACGCAGCCAGGCGATCTCGGTCTTCACCGCCTCGGCGCCGTCGATTCCCTGCTGGTAGAGCGCGAGCGCATCGACGTGCAGCCCGAGCTCGGCGCCGGCGACAAGGAAACCGCGCACCAGATCGACGAGTTCGGGGTTGCGGTAGCGCACGCCGTCGACGACACGGACGTAGTACTTGCTCGTGTGCAGCACGAAGAACTGCCCGGGCAACCCGAAGCGCGCAAGGTGCCGCGCCGCGCGCAAGCCGGTCGCGGGGTCGTCGTCGAGGTCGAAACGCAGCGCTACGCGGACGCCGCGATTGTTCGGCATCGACGCGAAGTCGCCGAGCGGCACGACCTGGAGCTGCGGCCGCGCGCGAAGCCCTTCGATCAGCCGCTCGAAGAGCGAAAACGGGTTCAACGTCCCAGCCGACTCGCTGATCCCCTGGACGCGCACGACCCGCGCCGCGAAGGGCTCGGTCGGCTCAGTGTCCATCTGGACGCGGTACGCGGCGAACTCCTGTTCGCCGCGCAACTTGTTGAGCAGGGCGCGGATCATGCCGGCACCCGCGCGCGCACGCGCGTCTCCTGTGGAATCGCCTCGTTGCCGGTCGGGATCGGCTCGATCGAGATCTCGGTACACCCCACGGCTTCGAGCGTACGCCGCATCCGCGACGGCGACACGTCGTTGTAGAAACACTGGTGCTCTGACTCGTAGGTGTAGCGGTGCTCGTCGAGTTCGGGGAACCAGCCGCGGTAGCACGTCGCGTGAATCCAGCCGCGTGACGCGCGCACCATCGCGCGCAGGCTCTCGTCGACGTCGTACGAATTGTCGATAGTGCCGCTCGAAGTCACCAAGTCGAACCGTTCGCCCAGGTCCTGCGTTACGAAGTCGACGCAACGGTGATCGTGGAGAGGGTTATCGCGGTTCTGCCTGCACCACTCGACGTTATTCGGGCTCAGATCGATGCCGACGTAACGCCGCTCAGCGAACGCGTCGCAGTAGCCGACCTCGAGGCCGCAGCCGAAGTCGACGATTGAACGGATCGAGTCGTCGGCAGACACCCAGTCGATCAAGTCGCGGTGCACGCGTTCGCGACTCTCGAACATCCACTCGTACCAGTCGATGCCGCCCTCGTGATCGATCCACCACTGGCCGTACTCCGCGGGACGCCACTCCGCAGCGGGCTCGGCGACGAACCCGAGCTCCGTCATCGCCGGACCGGCGATGCGCCAGAAGCGATCGCGCATTCCGCTGTCCCAATGCGTCCAGGCCGGGTACTTGTTCGACTCGCCGATGCGGTCGCCGAGCGAGTTGACCCTGCTCTCGAGCGATTCGCGTACCGCACTGCCTTCGACTCCTTCGAGACCGAGGAACTCGACAACCTCGAGGATGCGGTCGGAATCGACGTTCGTGTAGTCGAGCTCGATCCAGTCGCTCGCCGGGATCCGCGCTAGCTGCGCGCGGTACTCACGATTCGATCGCGACCAGTAGTACGCGCACATCTCTTCGCGCGACAGATGCTCCCATTCTGCCGCCAGCGGCTCGCCAGCGAGCGGCCGAGGACGCGAGTAGTCGCTCGTGTCCAGGTGCCCCGGCAGTTTCGCGGCCGCGGCAAGTGCCCGCTCGCTGAGGTTGCCCATCTCGTGACACTCGCGATAGATCGAGCCAAACATCCGCTCGTGCCAATCCATCAGCGACCGCACGACATCGCGCCCGTCGCGGCGCAAGAACACGAATCGACAGTCGAGTTCGCGGTAGAGTCGATCGAGGAACGGTCCGTAGGTGACGTTCTTCTCGCCGTAGATGCGCCCCTCCGCCATCCCCTCGCGCGCGCGCGGCACGACAGTCGACCGCAGCACGGCGTCCGGGTCCACGAGGCGTCCGTCCATCATGTCGCGGGTCTCGCGATTGAGGTTGGGCGCGGGTTCGAGCGCACAACCGCCGTTACTCGCCAGGTCCAGGATCCGCGTCAGCGACGTTGACCCGGACCGCGCGCAAGACACAACGAAGAAGGGCTTGGGCGGGACCGTCATCGTTCAGACGGGGTTCGGCGCGGACGCACTGGACGCCGGCTTCACCTGGCATCCAATCACCTCGCACCCCATGTCGAACGGCCCGGAAAACACTTCGTTCGGCATCACGTTGAAAGGACTCCGATCGACGATCCAGTGGATCAAGTTCGATTCGACCTCGCTGACCTTGTGCCGGATGCCACTTGCGAGCAGGTACTGCCCGGGACCAAGTCGGCACGTGAAGCGGAACTTGAGCTCCATGACCTCGCCCTTGTTACCCTTTACGTCACACCGCAAGAACACGTTGTTGGTGCCATAGATCGTGTCTCCGTTGATCGAACGGAACCGAAAACCGACAACGAAATCGCCACCGTCGACGTTGCTGACCAGCTTGATCACGACGAGGTACGACTGGCCGTAGAACACGTTCTTGACCGGAACGTCATCCGAGTTGGTGATCCAGATGTCTTCGACGCGTGCGTCGAGGGTCGTTGGATCGACCGCGTCCTCGAGCTGCGGCTTGGCCGACGCCTTTGCTGCAGCCTCCTCTTCATTGAGCAAGCGTTCGTACTGAAGCCCCACCTTTCGAGGCGCACCGTCGCTGATCAGCTTGCCCTCGTGAATCAGGATCGCGCGGTCACAGAGGTCGTAGATCGCACCGAGGCTGTGGGTGACGAACAGAACCGTCGCACCACTGCGCGCGATGTCGGTGATGCGTTCGTTGCACTTTCGCGCGAACAACGCGTCGCCGGCAGCGAGCGCTTCGTCGACGATGAAAATGTCCGGCTCGACACTGATCGCGACCGCGAACGTCAACCGAGCACGCATTCCGCTCGAATACGTCTTGAACGGCTGATCGATCACGTGCCGTAGCTCGGCGAAGTCGATGATCGAGTCGACTTTGGCATCGACTTCGGCGCGACTCATGCCGATGCACGTGCATCCCATGTAGATGTTCTCGCGACCCGTGTACTGCGGGTGGAAGCCGGTGCCGAGTTCGAGAATCGCCGAGATCTTGCCATCGACGTGATAGGTCCCACTCGTCGCGTCCAGCTTGCCGGAGAGAATCTTCAGGAGCGTACTCTTACCGGCGCCGTTGCGACCGATGACCCCCACCACTTCGCCTCGCCCGACATTGAAGCTTACGTCCTGCAGCGCAGGAAACACGGTGTGGCGCTTCTTGCGCGAAAGCGGCTCGAGCAGGATGTCGACCGGCTTGGAGTAGAGCTTGTACTCCTTCGTCAGGTTCTCGACGCGGATCGCGACTTGATCGAATTCGCTCATAGGACGTTGCCGACGATGATCTTCATCCGCTGGAACACACGCAGCCCAACCGCGACCCCGATCAGACTCATGCCGGCGAACACACCCCACGCCAGCGGGTGATCGATGCGCCCGTAGAACAGTGCGTCCTGATAGCACCAAACCGGATAACTGAACGGGTTGATGTGCAACACCGCTTCGACAACCGGCGATACCGGCGGCACGAAGATGATCGGCAGCGTGAAGATGCCGATCTGCGCAAACACGGTCACGAGCTCACGAAGGTCGCGGAAGAAGGGCGTCAGTGCGGACAGCACGAACGCGACGCCGCACAGGAACGCGAACTGCATCACGAGCAGCACCGGTAGCCAGAGATAGCTGAAGCTCAGTTCGCCGTACTTCGCGAGCACGTAGACAACCAATGCCAACAGTGACACTAGCTGCCCGAAAAAACTCGCCAGGACATCTTTGACCGGAAGCACCTCGATCGGGAACACGACCTGCTTGACCAGATTGGAGCCCGAGATCAGCGAGCTCGCCGACAGCGACATCGACCTGATCATGCCCAGCCAGGGCACCAGTCCAGCGAGAATGAACGCCGGTCGGTCCAGCGGCAAGTCGGCGGTTCCGCCGAACTGGCTCTTGAAGACGAAGGCGAACACCAGGATGTAGATGCCCGCGAACATCAGCGGATGACAGACCGCCCAGATCCTCCCGAGTACCTGCCCCGCGTGCTGGTCTACCAGCGCCCGGCGAGTCATCTCGAAGATCAGCAGGCGGTGTTCGCGGAGCAGCCTCGCGAAGTCCAGCAGGGCCCGCGCAACCCAGCCGATGAGGGGTAGCCTGCTCGGTGAAAGCCCGGCGCTGGGCTCGTTCGTAGAGTGCGGAAGGGTGCTGGACATCGGGAAGTGGCAGCGTGCGATTTTGCGCCAAGCCGCGAATTGGGACAAGGCAAGGGACCTCGGTCCCACGGGGCAGCAGGCTCGCTTGTGGTCCCTGCGAACGCTACCTTTGACCACGCATATGCCAGGCTCGACCGACATGCTCGATACTTCTTGGATTTCCGCGTCGACCGTGTGCCCTACGTGCCACGGATCGATGCGCACGGAGCAGCACGAGGCCATCGGTCCCCATCTGTACTGTGACGCTTGCGGCGGCATCTTCCCCGTCGAGCACGAGACTCCGGATCTGAAGGACGTTCGGCTCCTCGCCGCCGCCGACGAGAACCTGCTGGCGGTCTGGCACATCACGCAACTCCGCTCGATCCCGCTCTACCGCGAGAACAGCCCCGACAGCTGTGCGGACGCGGGTCGCGCCGATGTGCGCACGTTCGCTGAGTTCATGCAGCTGAGCGGCAAGTCCGTGCTCGACATCGGCAGCGGCGCATTCGCCCGCCCGGGCTACGTCCCGAACGACGTCGGCGACTACGTCGGGATCGACCCGATTCGCCCCGAGTCACGCCCGGCATTCCCGGTCTGCTCTGCGCTCGCCGAGTGCCTGCCGTTCCGCGACGGCCAGTTCGACGCCGTCATACTCGCGACTTCACTCGATCACGTTCTCGACATGGAACGCACGTTCGAGGAGATCCGCCGCGTCCTCGCGCGCAACGGATCTTGCTACTTCTGGGGCACGTTCGGCTTCAAGCCGGCGCCACAAGATCCTTCGATCGGGAGGGTCGAACCACTGCGGCTCACGACGAACGTCGCAATCGAGCACGCGGAGGCAGTTCGCGAATACCTCGAGCAACGCGACAGCTTGCGCACACGCCTCGACGACATCGAGCTCCGCACGGACGAATTCGCTCAGCTGCTATACGACCGCTTCCATTTCCGCCACCTCGATCGCGGCATGGTTTGCGCGGCAGCTGCGAAAACCGGGTTCGGACCAGGCAACGAGATCGTGCTGGCGAAGACCGACGTCGACGAGGTCTTGTGCCTCGAGCTCGTCAAGGACCCGCAGCAAGCGGCCGTCGGCCGCGTCTTCTCGATCCTCGACGAGCGTGAACGCACGACCGCCAACGTCGCGACGGAATTGCGCGAATCCATGCGAGCCGAGCGAGTCCACGCGGCATCCACCGCGGAAGAACTACGGTCCCTGCGCGGCGAACTCGCCACGCTCCGCGAAGTGATGCGCAAGACGGAGGCGGAGCGGACCACGCTGCAGAACAAGGTCACAAACCTGACGACTCAGACCTACCAACTGTCGATGCAAGTCGCGAGCATGCGGCGCAACGTCTTCCGACGGATCGGTGGCGCGATCGTCCAGGTCAAGAATCGCCTCTACGAAAAGCTGCTGACCCCACGCAAAACGGTGCACCTCTTCGGCCTTGCGGTCCGAGGCGTGTTCTTCGGCAAGAGACGTAAGCCGGCGAAAGAGCGCGGCAAGAAGGTGCTGATGCTCACCGTCAGCCAGATCGACATCGACTCCCGCATCAACAAGGTTGCGGCGACTATGGCCGATCGGGGCTACGAGATCGAGATCATCTGCCACCAGTCCGGTGCGTACGACCGGAATGTCATCGAGGAGACCGTTCGCCCCGGCGTGAAGTATCTACGCGTCAAGCCGGATCCCGCGTGGACCGGCAAGCGCTACGGCCTACTCCACCAGGAGTCGTTCCGCGTCGCCGGCCTACAGCGCGAGTTCGACTACGTACACGTGCATGACCTGACCGCGCTGTACGTCGGCTGGAGCCTGTCACGCACCCGCGGCGTGCCGTTGATCTACGACGCGCACGAGATCTGGACCGACAACGTGTTCTACACGGGATCGGAGTGGGCGCCGCTGAAAGGCCTACCGCTGTTCCTGATCCGCCGATTCGAAGGCTTCCTGGTCAAGTACTGCGACGTGTTCCTGACGGTCAGCCCATCGATCGTCGAAGAGTTCACGCGCCGCTACAAGCTCCGCGAACCGCCGGTGATGCTCGCCAACTTCCCGGACGCCGCGCTGGCCGACCGCGTCACCGAAGAGACCGAGTCAGTGCGCGATCTCTGCGGACTCACCGACGAGCACTTCGTCACGCTGTACATCGGCGGCGTCAACCCGCTGCGCAACATCGAGACCGTGATCCGCGCACATCAGCACCTGCCAGACGAGTTCGTGTTCGCGATCCGCGGCCCAGGCATCCAGATCTACCGCGACGAGTACGAGGAACTCGCCAAGCTGTGCGGCGTGTCCGGCCGCATCTTCTACCTCGACCCGGTCGAACGCGACGACATCATCGCGGGCACCAAGGGAGCGGACTGCGGAATCGTGATGCTGAAGAACCTGTGCCCGAACTTCTACTGGTTCTATCCGAACAAGTTCTTCGAGTACATGCTCGCCGAGCTGCCGGTCGCAGTCTCGAACTTCCCCGACGTGACCGCCCACATCGAGCGCGAGAAGTGCGGCGTCGTGTTTGATCCGGAGTCCCCCGAGAGTATCGCTGAATCCCTGCGCAGGCTCGCCTCCGATCCGACCGAGGCGAAAGCGATGGGCCAACGCGGACTCGCTGGCATCCGCGAGCGATACAACTGGGACGAGGCGACCCAGGGGCTGATGCGGGAATACGAGCGACTCGGATCCGAATGAGTCTCGTCGACAGAGCAGGCGGATGGGTCCTCCGCCAGTGCGCCGAGGGCAGGTGGCTGCACAGCAGACTGCTTCGCCACCGCACTCGGCTCAAGTCGCTTGCGTTCTGGATCACGGTCGCGCTCTATCCGCTGTTCTGCCTGCTCGCGTGGCTGCGTCTCCTATGGCGTCGCATCACGTTCCAGAAGCCGAAGATCGTCTGGGCACCGACGCCAATCATCAACATCTCCGAGAACAGCAAACTGCTCAACCAGATCGGCTATGACAGTAAGACGGTGGTGTTCACGGTTTACCACATCACCAGTGACTTCGACGTCAACCTCAAACCGCACATCCGCAATCCTGCAGTCGGCTACTGGCTGCCGAACGCGCTGTTCCTGTGGTCGCTGCTGAAGTTCGACGTGTTCCACTTCTTCTTCGATGGCGGCTTGTGGTCTGGAATGAAGATCGTGCCGCGCGCGCGATGGCTCGAGATCCCGCTGTTGCGGCTCGCGGGTAAGCGCGTGATTGCCACCGCCTACGGCGCCGACGTCCGCGTACGTTCGTGGAACGAACACTGGCAACCTTACAACCTATGCCAAGAGTGCCCGGACCCCGGTCGCCACTGCATCTGTGACACCGAGCAAGCCGAAATCAACATCCGCTACCACCGCTCGTGGTGCAACGCGCTGTTAGCGATGGGCGACATGCACGACTTCGTGTTCGGCAGTCGGCGCGAATTTCTCTACTGGCCGATCGACGTGAAGTCAGTCGAGTTCGCCGGAGCCGAACCACACGACGGCACGATAAACGTCGTACACTCACCCAACCACCGCCACTTCAAGGGCACGCGCTTCATAGAAGCGGCGGTTGAAGCCCTGCGCGAGAAGGGTCTCGACGTCGAACTGCACATGGTTGAGAAGATGTCGAACGAGGAGGCGCGCCGCGCGTACGCCGAAGCCGACATTGTCGTCGCCCAGTGCATCGCCGGCTGGTTCGGTTTCACCGAGATCGAGGCGATGGCGGCCGGCAAGCCGCTCGTCAGCTACCTGCGCGACGCGGATCGCTACCTCGGCCACGTGCCGGGCTGTCCTGTCGTCAGCGCGAACCCGGATCGACTCGAGGCCGAACTCGAGCGGCTGGTGCTGGACGGCGAGCTGCGAGCGGAGCTCGGCCGCCGCAATCGCGACTACGCCGAACGCGTCTGGTCATACGAAGCAATCGGACCGCAGTACGATGCCTTGCACCGCGAGGTATGGAGCGAGAACCGACTGCTGCGCACCGTTCTAAGGCGCTGGAACGCGTACCGCACCGGCGACGACGGCGCGCGGCTCGGACGGCGCAACGGGGCCGGGCTCGGCGAGTGGCCGGTGTGGATCGAACCAACTGATAGGCTCGCGCGATTCGAGTGGGGCGAGTTCGCCCAGCCGCCGTTCGACGCCAACGGTATACCGCGCGCTTCGTGCTACGGCGTCTATGGCGACGATCCGCACGTAGTGTCGACGTTCGGTATGCACTGCTTCCACGCGTTGGAAGCTGGCAATGCAAACCACCAGCGCTTTCTAGATGTCGCGGCGTGGTTGCGCGACCGGCTCGAGATTGACGACTCTGGAGTCGGTCGCTACCGCGTGCCAACCAGAAACGCAGCTCCGCGCCTTTCGGCCACAGCCCAAGCCAATTCGATCTCGGTGCTGCTACGCGCCCATTCGATGCAGGCCGATGCCGGCTTCGACACAGCGGCCGCGGCAGCCGGCCGGCTGTTCGCCACACCGGTCGCCGACGACGGCCTGCTGCATTGCGACGGCAGCCACGTGGTGATCGGCGACTGCGCCGAGCGTTCGTCGCACGGCAGCCTGCTCGGTTGGCTGCATGCGCTACTCGCACTAGATGAGTTGCGCTACGCGGACTGCGGGGACGCAGAGGCGAGCGCACGGCTCTGCCGGCGATCGACGCAGACGTTGGTCTCAGTGCTGGCCGAGTACGGTGACACCGACAACCCCAAGCACAGCCGGTTCGACGAGCGGACCGCAACCTTGTCGAACCGCTACTTCATCGCGCGCCAGCTCGAAGCGTTGGCACGAGTCACGGAGGTCGACGGCCTCAAGGCCGCTGCCAAACGCTGGCTGCGCGGCGCACGCCGCACCCGCCGCGCCAACCTGCTATCCGGAACGGCGGCTGGCTGATGCTCCGCGTCGTGCACGGCCCGGTCAACATCGGCAACCAGCCGTGGGCGATCTCACAGCAAGAGCGCCAGCTCGGCGTTCGCAGCGAGGTCGTCGTCAACTACAATACGTGGCTCGAGTACCCGGTCGATCGCTGTCTCGGCGAATACGGCGATCGATCGTGGCAGACCAGACTGCGTCGGGCGCGATTCGCCTGGACCGCGCCGCTCCGCTACGACGTTCTGCACTACTATTTCGGTCGCTCATTCTCGTGCATGGACGACTACGGGGCACGCAACCGACGCTGGTTCCGCGACCTCCGCATGGCGCGCCGGCTCGGCAAGCGCGTGTTCATGACCCTACAGGGCTGCGACGTGCGACTCAGCAAGAACTCGTCAGACAACAACGAGATCACGATGTGTCGTGAGGGCCACTGCGGCGCGGTGCCAACCTGTCGTTCGCAGCTCGACGCCGAACGCCGCTGGCTGATCGAGGAGATCATCCCGCTCGCGAACCGCGCCTTCGTCCTCAACCCGGAGCTCGCGAAGTACGTGCCTGGCTCGGCGTTCTTGCCGTACGCCGTCGACATCTCGCACTTCGAGACGGTCCCGCCGCGCCTCGATCGCCCACCGGTCATCCTGCACGCGCCGTCCGACGAAGGCGTCAAGGGCAGCTCGTACGTGATCCAGGCGATCGAGCGACTCAAGCAGCGCCATGAGCTCGAGTTCGTCCTCGTGAAGGGACTCCCCCACGCCGAAGCCATGAAGCTCTACCGCGACGCCGACCTCGTGATCGACCAACTGCTCGCCGGTTGGTACGGCGCGTTCGCCGTCGAACTGATGGCGATGGGCAAGCCGGTCGCCGCCTACATCCGCGACGAAGATCTCGACTGCCTGCCGCCGGGCATGCGCGAGGAGCTGCCGCTGTTGCAGGTAACCCCGGACACGATCGAACAGGACCTCGAAGCCGCACTCCTGCGCCGCACCGAATGGGTCGAGTGGGGCGAACGTGCGCGCCGCTTCTCTCAGCGCTGGCACGACCCGAGAAGGCTCGCGCGCGCCCTGATCGACGCCTACCGTGACCCGGAATCCCGGTTCGTGATCGAGCCGGATCGAAAACCGATATGTGCGGAATAGCCGGAATCGTCGGAACGACCCCGACGCGCGAACAACTCACGAAGATGGCGGACGCGATTGTGCATCGCGGGCCGGACGACGATGGCTTCCACATCGAAGAGGGCGTCGGTCTCGCGTTCCGCCGCCTGTCAATCGTCGACCTCGAGAGCGGGCAGCAGCCGCTCTCGAACGAAGACGGCACGGTTCACGTCGTATTCAACGGCGAGATCTACGACCACGCGCTGCTGCGCGCGGAGCTCGAAGCGCGCGGCCACAAGTTCCGCACGCACCACGCGGACAGCGAAGTCATGGTCCACGGCTGGGTCGAATGGGGCCACGGCCTGTTCGACCGCCTCAACGGCATGTTCGCCGTCGCGATCTGGGACGCGCGCGAACGTACGCTCGTCCTCGCGCGCGACCGCTACGGCATCAAGCCGCTCTACTTCGCGTTCGACGATCCGGAGCTCGACAACGGCACGATGGTATTCGGCTCCGAGATCCGCACGTTGCACGCGTCCGGCCTCCTGCCGAGCGCGCCGAGCGGGGAGGGCATCCTCGAGTACTTCTCGTTCCAGAACGTGTGGCGCGAGCAGACGATGTTCGCTGGCGTGCGTCAGCTCGACGCGGGCTGCTCGCTGACGTGGCGCGACGGCAAGGTCCAGCAGCGCCGCTACTGGGACATCGAGTTCACCCGCAGTCGCACCGGCTCGCTCGACTCGCTCGCCGAAGAGCACCGCGACGTCCTGCAGCGCTCGATCCAGCGCCAGATCGCCGCAGACGTGCCCGTCATGAGCTACCTGTCGGGCGGCATCGACTCGACCGCGATCACGGTCGTCTCACACCAGCACGACCCAAACGTCCGCGCCTACAGCTGCATCTTCAACCTCGACGGCGTCGGCAAGGATGCGCACGTCGACGAGCGCGAGTTCTCGCGACTCGTCGCCGAGGAATACGACCTCGACCGCGTCGAACTCGAGCTGTCGCAGGACAGCCTCGTCGGCTGCATCGGGGACTACGTCGAGGCACTCGAAGACCTGCGCATGGGGATGGGCTATCCCGTCTACCTGATCTCCCAGCGCGTCGCGCAAGATGCGAAGGTCGTGCTTTCCGGCACCGGCGGCGACGAGTTCCACGCGGGCTACGTCGCGCGCTACACGATCCTCGGCGACCACTCCGGTAGCGCGAGGGCGCCTGCCGCGATCGACCGGCTCGGGCAGGGGCTGCGCCGGCTGTTCTCGTTCTTGCCGGGCGTCGCACCACCGGCTGCACCGCCCGAAGAGCCCGGCGTCATTTACCGCCGCGTACTCAACGCGATCTTCAACAAGGAGCAGCTGCAGAACGTCTTCACGTCGGACTTCCTGTCGACAACGAACGGCTACGACGCAAGCTCCGTCATGGACGATACGCTCGCGAAGTGCCCGAGCGAGAACTGGTGGGACCGCGTAATGTACGTCGACGCGAAGACTTACCTGCACGGACTGCTCGTGCTCGAGGACAAGCTGTCGATGGCGCATTCGCTCGAAACGCGCGTGCCGCTGCTCGACAACGAGCTGATCGACTTCCTGCTCGACGTCCCGTTCGACGCGCTGATCCAAGAAGGCGTCGGCAAGGTCCTGTTCCGCGAAGCGGTCAAGCCGTGGGTGCCGGACTCGATCTACAAGAAGCCCAAGATGGGCTTCGGCCCGCCGGATGGCTCGTGGTACCGCAACACGCTGCGCACCTGGATCGAAGGCAACTTCGACGCGATGGCGTCGCGCAGCGAGTGCATCTTCCGGCGCGAGTTCCTACGCGGCCTACTCGACGACCACTTCAGCCAGCGTGCGGACAACACGTACTTGATCTGGTCACTCCTAAACTTCGAACACTGGTGCCAACGGTTCTCGATGTTCGGAGCCACCCCCTCTTCCCGACCGATCCCGACGACGGCGTCATGAGCAAACTCTCGAACACACAACAGCTCGACGCGCTCTACGCGATGCTCTACCACGTCGCGCACGACCTCGAGCGCTCTCCCGATCTGACCGCGTTGCAGACCCGTTCTGCGTTCGCAAAGCAGTGGAGCGAGCTGCCGACCGGCAACTATTTGCTCGGCGACGATTGGTTCCGCGACAACGTCACGCGGATCGTCTGCGAGCAGGAGATTCTCTTGAAGCCGGATTGGTTCCGCGGCAAGCGCGTGCTCGACGCCGGCTGCGGAAACGGGCGCTGGGCATACGCGCTGAGCAAGCTGGGAGCCGAGGTCACGGCACTCGACGTGAACCCGATCGCACTTGACGAGGCCCGAGCCTCCCTCGACCGCCTCGGCGAAAAGGCCGAGTTCGTCGCCTCACCACTGGAAGAGGCGGCCGAGACCCTCGGTGAGCGGAAGTTCGACCTCGTCTGGAGCTGGGGCGTCGTCCATCACACGCAGTGCTTCAACCGGTCACTCGACCAGCTGACACAACTCGTCGCCGCGGACGGCATCCTCTATCTGTATCTCTACGGCCGCGAGTCCATGACGTTCGAGCAAGACCTCGAACTGTTCAAGCAGCGGGTCCATTACAACGCCCTCGGCTCCGACGCAGCTCGTCAGGAGTACCTCTTGCAGGCGGCCGGCGGCGACCCGAGCAAAGTCCACAACCAACACGACCTGCTCGCGCCGCTGGTGAATCGTCGGCTCGAGTGGGACTACGTCCGCGAGTTCCTGCTCGAGCGCGGATTCCCTGAGGTGACCCGGACGATCGATCACACTGAGCTGTTCGTGCGCGCGGCGAAGAACCCCCAGGCTCTGGAATCGTTCGCGCTACCACCGAAGGACCCGCCGTTCTGGTTCCAGCACCACGCGCTGGCCGAAAGCAAGCAGTGACGCTCGGCCCCCGTCGTTCTACGCACCGCGGAAACCGTAGTACATGGGATGGATGTTGAACAGCAGCTTTCGCCCCGGCGGCTCGGCCTGCAATCGCTCGAGGATCTGCGCATCGGGCACAGACGACGGACCTTCAGCCGCCGGACCGTTGATCTCCCAGTTGCCACCGAGGGTGATCGAGTAACTGACGTCGTAGGCCAGTCTGTACTCCGGGTCGCGATCGATACGAAAGCCGAACGGTGACACCTTTGGGTCCGCCGCATCCGTGTAGCCGACGGTCTGGTTGAAGTCGCCGACGTATTCGATGCCGTGTACCTGCGGGTCCACGCCGCCGAGCGGAATACGAAGACCGCTCTCGGTGCGCAACTCACCGATCGTATCGGCGGTGTTCTGCATCGCGAACACATCCTTGTTGTCCGCATTGTAGACGCTGTGCGAGTTGTGCCCGCAGACTCCGCGCACGGCGAGGCCCTGCTGCCGCAGGTAGTCAATCTCCTGCAGCATCGCCGCGACGCCGTCGACGCCGAGCGCGGCGGTTACCCCGATCGGATCGATGTGCAGACCGATCTCCTGGCCGTTGGCTTGAATCCGCCGATACGATTCAAGCATCGACGCGAACCGGAGGAAGCGGCCGCCGGCCAGATACATGCCGTAGTACGAGTCGGAGTTGTGCAGCAAGAAGTAGGTGCTGACAACGCCGAGACTCTGCTCGACCTCGCTCATCGGCAGGCAGTTGACCACATCGTGGTCGACGTCGTGCCGCACGCCGATGACGACATCCTCGCCGCACTCGACGGACTCGAACTCGCAGAGCGGCACAAACCGGAAGCCCGAGCCTGCGGCCGCCAAGACACCGAGCAAATCGCGGTACGCGGCCAACGGAAGCACGCGCCCCGAAGCCTTACGCGCATCGCTGTACGAGCGCATCGGCCCGTTGACCCGGCGATCGACGTAGGCGTCACCGAAGATGTCGGAGTCGAGCGGACGGTGCGGGAACAACGCGTTGACGGGCCGACTCGTCGGTTCCGCCACTCGCTCCACGCGGTACGCACGGGCGTCACCGCTCTTGGTCGTACGACCGAGCCCAAACGCGCGCGTATCGAGTTCCACTCCGCCGATCACGACCACCACACCCTCGCTTGACACGCGTTGCACGCACTGCTGCATGGCCGTCTCGAACTCAAGGCCCGAAGCACTGCGCCGATCGACGAGCAACCAGTCGAAAGTCGCTCCATCGAGTGCCCCGCCATCTCCCTGGAGCGCATAGTCGACCTTGGCCAATCGGTGGTAGCCCCGCTCATAGGCCGCGACCTCGAGATGCGATGCATTGGCCACGATGCCGACAACATGCTCAGCGCCCAGTTCTGCCAACGCCCAGGCGCTGAAACCATACCGACAGCCGAGCACCAGCCCGCGCGAGTCACCAAGTTCGAGCAGCGACACGGCGTCACCCAGCAGATCACACAACCCCGCTTGGTCCGCGACGCTCTCGATCCATCGCGCATAGTCCACAGGAAGATCCGCGGTCACATCTGCGGCACGACGCGCAGCCCGCGTCGCGAGGTCATTCAGATCCGGTGCTTCCGCCGAGTTGCGCGACCACAACGTCGCAAGGAGCTTTCGCAGCCGCTGTGCGACCATCGTTACAGCAATTGGAACAACACGACCACGACCGAAGCCGCGAACAGCCCGACGACCATCAGCCACGCCCAGCTGGGTCCGCCCGACGCACTGATCGACTTACCCTGGAGCCGATCGACGTGAGCACCGAACTGGCGACACTCCTCGTCCGTGAATCGGTCGCGCTCGTAGCCGACACGCGCATTCGCCTCACCAGCGAGACAGTCGAACACAAACAGGTCGCGTCGCGTCAGCTCGGTGCGCCAGCGGTCGTCGTTGAGCGGCTTGGTCTGGACCTCGTCGACCTTGCCTCGATAGAAGTCGTAGAACTCGTCGTTGCCCTGGTCGCCGTCGTGCGCCTGACCCTGCATTTTGGCGGCGAGGAACACCGGCCCGCCGCTTCCGCCAGCCATGTGTTGCTCGTACGTCCAGTACTGCTGCGCGTCCGACGCATAGTCGAGTCCTACGTGATCACCAATCTTGCCGAGGTGGCTCTCGAGATCCTCGACCAGCTCCTCATACACCAACACGAACGCGTCCGGCGAATCGAGGTGCCGGACGAACCCATTCGCGGCTGGCGCCCACCACTCCTTGACGACGTGGCTGTAGTTGTCATCCGCGGAGTACTTGCCGGGGAACTTGCGATGGAAGCTCGCCGACACCGCGCGGCCGTCGCGGTAGAGCACGATCGTGCGCAGACGGATGTCGGGGTGGTCGAGTTCGGCACACGGCATCTGCGGGTTGTTGATGACGAACACCGACTTGCCGGTCGCCTCGGCGAGCTGCACGAACAGGTTGCGCTCGGTCGAATACGACTCGAGGAAGCGAGGCCACAGCGAGCAAGCGTCGCCATGAATCTTGCAGACCCCGCTCTCCTTGGCCTTCAGCTGTGCGTGGACGTGGTCGAACGGACCCAGCGCCAACGCGCGCTCATGGCAGCCCAGCACCATGTTGAGCCAGGTAGTGCCCGTGTAGCTACACGAAACAATGCTGATGACGGTGATCTTGGGCGTGTCCATTCGGACCGAGCACTTCACAGAACGCGCGAAACGAGCGTTGTAGAGCGTGCCGAAACCCCAGTCAACAAGCGCCTACGTTCGCTGGACTGCGGCGATTTTCGGCTGCGAATTCGAACGACGACCGGCGAAGATCGGAGTAGTGTCCCAGCCTGCTGCCCAACCGATCCGCCGCGTGAGGAACCTGCCAGAGCCCCAGACGGCGCGAGAACCCCGGGTCGCGGTGCTGGTCCTCAACTGGAACGGGCTCGAGGACACGCGCGCCTGCATCCGCAGCGTCGCGCAGCAGACTTGGGCCGAGACCGAGGTCCACGTCATCGACAACGCGTCGGCAAACGCCGAAGCCGACAAGCTCGAAGCGGAGTTCGGCGAGTCGATCCATCTGCGCCGCAACGCGGACAACCTCGGCTTCACGGGTGGGCACAACGGCGTCCTGCACGACCTGCTCACCGACGGCGCGTGTGAATACATCGCGCTGCTGAACAACGACGCCGTCGCGGCGCCGGACTGGCTCGACCGCCTCGTCGAAGACGCGGAGGCGCACCCGGACTGCGGCGTGTTCGCGAGCCATATGGTGTTCTTCGACGAGCCGGGCTACACCGAGAACACCGGCATCGATCTGCTGACGACCGGGGAAGCGGTGCCGGCAGGCCGCAACGATCCCGTCGACGCCTTCCCGGATTCCGGCCCGCGGCTCGGTGCATCGGGCGGCGCGGTCCTCTACCGCGCCTCGATGCTGCGCGAGATCGGCATCTTCCGAGAGGACTTCTTCGCGAACTTCGAAGACGTTGACCTGTCGCTTCGCGCGCTCGCGACCGGCTGGGACTGCCGCTTCGTTGCCGACTCGATCGTGCGCCACCACCTGAGTCGCAGCATCAACAAGGTGCGCGACGACGAGTTCCGCACGCGTTCGGTCCGCAACCTGACGACCGCGTATTGGATCAACGTGCCGTGGCCAGTGATCCTCCTGAACCTGCCGTGGCTGCTCGGCACGTATCTCATTGTCCCCCTCGTCGCGCCACTGCTCGGCCAGTGGGACCTGAGCCGTATCCTGCTGCGCGGACGATTCCGCACGCTGTTCGCGATGCCCGGGATCCTCAAGGAACGGATCCGCTTCGCCCGCAAACGCCGCAAGTCGCTGTGGCGCATCAGCGCGCGGATGTGGTGGCGGCAGCGGTCGTGCGTCGTGACCTACTGGAACTTCTTCGTCGACGTCGTGGTGCTGCGGCGGCGGCGCTACATGCAGTAGCGGCCGCGCTGTGCGCGGCCGCAGGCAGGGGCAAGGGCGAGTGGGGAGCGGGAGCGGGTGCGGTCGGGGGGAAAGTTGCCTGGGTAGGGATGTGCTTGGGACGAGGAAGACCGGAAGGGGTATCGTGGTCCGGCCCGCGGGAAAGGAACGGCCATGAATCGCACCCTCGTCGCTGTCTTTGGAATCGTCTCGTCGCTCGCCTCGGGTCTGAGCGCGCAGATCGTCGTGCAAGCGACGACGCAGAGTGAGCTGGTCACGGCGGTCGGGGATCAGGTCGTGGGCGTGCCGATCGGGACGGACGTGTCGAACGGGATCGTGCAGGAGGTCGCGCCGCAGACTCCGCTCGGTGGGATGGCGCGGTTCGAGTTCGCGCATGACGGTGGCGGGCTGTCGACGCTGCCGCTGACGCTGACCGTGCGTGAGCAGCTGGCGGGTGGGGTCGCAGGCACGACTCCTGTCGCGTCGACGATCGCGCAGCAGCTGCAGATCGCGATCACTTCGACGGTCGTGATCCCGGTTCGGGTCACGATTCAGTGCAGCACGGCGAGCGGCAATCCGACGTGCACGTCGTACGCATCGCGCGTCGAGTTTGCGAACCACCGCGACGCGGTTGCGCAGTTCTGCCTCCTGCCACATCCCGATCCGAGCCAGTGCGTCGGGCAGACCTGGACGCACGACGCCGTGCTCGACGACGAGGGTCTCCAGTTCACGACGGTCGGCGCTGGCAGCGCCGGTGGCGCGCTGCTGCAGTGCGCGCTGACCGGCATCGGCACCGACTGGTCGATTCGGATCGACGCGACGACGGACTGCGTGTTCGAGTCGCGCGATCTGCCGTGTGGCACGACGCTGACCGGCACCGTCGGGGCCGGCCTCCTCGGCATGACGATCGAGGACGAGAGCGAGCCCGACTACGCGCTCGTGTTCATCGGAGAGGGTCACGGCGAATGGCCGACGCAGTTCGGCTGCGACCTCTACGTGCCGTACTTCACGATCGTGCCGTTCCCGATCGACGGCACCTCCGGCACCGTCACGTTCCCGACGCCGATCACACCGGCGATTCTGTGGTTCCAGGGTGGCACCGTGAACATCTCGACGGCGACCGTGCACCTCAGTAACGCTCTGCGCCTCGTGTGCCCGTAGCGGCGCGGCGGATACGCCCACACCGAAACGAGACACCATTTGGACACACCGACGGACCCGCGCTCGGGGCTCGGCGGGAGTCCCGTGGTATGGTTCCGGCTGCCTGTTCGGCACACACTCAGCAGGACCCAATGAAAGCAAACCACGCAATCGCCGCGGTGCTCGGACTCGCCCTTGCCGGCAGTCTGTCGGCACAGATCGGCGACCCGCTCCCGCAGGTCGAAGTGAAGAGCTTCGGCAACTCCGCAGCTACCAAGCTCGATGACTTCGCAGGTCGTGCGATGATCGTCGAGGTCTTCGCCTTTTGGTGAGGCCCCTGCGTCGGCTCCGTCGCGCACTTGAACGAACTCCACGACGAGTTCAACAAGTCGGGACTGAGCATCGTCGGCGTGACCGGCGAGTCGACTGACAAGACCGAACCCTGGATCGAAGAGCACGGCGCACGCTATCCGTACGCCTACCTCGACAAGGAGGTTCTGTCGGGCTTCATGAAGCAGATGGGCATGGGTGGCTACCCGAGCGCCGCGATCGTCAACCCCAAGGGCAAGATCGTCTGGACGGGTCACCCGAGCAGCATCTCCTCGAGCCTCGTCAAGAAGCACATGAAGGGCGCCGACAAGACGCCCGTCGAGCTGCGGGCCGTCGTCCGCAACTGGCCGAAGGAGGCGCAGCACGTGCGCGCGTCTTTCAAAAAGGGCCAGCTCGCGAAGGCGCTGACCGACGCGAAGAAGCTCCCCGAGGAGTGGAACGTCGCGAAGGACCTCGAGGCCGCGATCGAACGACGCGTCAGCAAGGTCAAGGCGCTGCACGCCAGCGGTGACTACCTCGGCTTCACCGAAGCCGCGAAGTCCGCGACCAAGCAGCTCGCGGGTCTGCCGGAAGGCGCCGACCTGACGGCCCTCGTCAAGGAGGTCAAGTCGGACGCCAAGGCGAAGTCGGTGATCTCGGGCCAGAAGAAGCTCGCCAAGCTCGCGGCCAAGGTCGCGGAAGCGCGCAAGCCCAAGGACATCGTCACTCTCGAGAAGAAGGTCGAGAAGATCGCGGACAAGCACGCAGGCACCTTCGTCGAAGAGTCGGCTCAGAAGTTGATGCAGCGGCTGCGCAAGAAGCGCAGCAAGCGCTGAGAGGCTGAGGCGCCCGTTCGGGATGTCGTCAGGCGCTCGGCTTCGAGCGGCCGAACGTCATCCCGAGCGCGAACGCCGTGACGACCGTCACGATGACGCCGGCGTAGAAGATGCCGGCGCACGGCCCCGGCAGCCCGAACTCCGCCGCGACGTCGCGATGGTGCTCGAGGCCGTGACCGGTCGTGTAGTTCAGGCAGCCGATGCCGAGCACGAGCGCCACGAGTAGGCCTGCGCGCAGCGGCCCACGCTTGAGTCGGGAATGGGTCATCGACGGCGCATGGTAAGCTCTGTGGCCCCTACGAGCCCCATCGACGTGAACGACTTCGATTCAGCGAACGTCGACGCCATCGTCGTCGACTTCATGCAGCGCTACGCGGACGACGTCCGCGCGGGGCGCACGCGCACGCTGGCGGAGTATCAAGCGATCTATCCGGGATTCGAATCCGACGTCGAGCGCGAGTTCGACGCGCTGCGAGCGGAGACGGTCCGGCCCGCGTCGCATCCCGAGTCGTGGACCGCGCAGTCCCACATCCGCTCGGCCGGCGAACTCGCGACCACGCTCGAACACGACCGGTACGCCGACGTCGACGAGATCGGCCGCGGCGGCATGGGCGTCGTGCGTCGCGTCGAGGATCGCCACCTGCGACGCGAGCTCGCGATGAAGATCCTCGCGAGCGGAAACCCCGAGACCGCGAGCGGCACCGGCACGATGCAGTGGCGGCGCTTCCTCGACGAGGCGCAGATCACCGGACGCCTCGCGCACCCCGGCGTCGTGCCGGTACACGACCTCGGCATCGACGAACGGGGTCGTCCGTTCTTCACGATGTCGCTGATCGAAGGGCAGGACTTCAAGCGCGTCATCGAACGCGTGCACGACGATAGCGAAGACGAGTGGACGCTCCCGCGCGCAATCCAGATCCTGCAGCGCGTGTGTGATGCGGTCGCGTACGCGCACGCCAACGGCGTCATCCATCGCGACCTGAAGCCCGCCAACATCATGGTCGGAAGCTTCGGCGAAACCTACGTGCTCGACTGGGGTCTGGCCCGATTCGTCGACGAAGACGGCACCGCATCCGTCACGACGAACCCGGACGCGTTCGCTGACTCGAGCGCCGAGCTCCGCACGCTCGACGGTGACGTGATCGGCACGCCCGCATACATGGCGCCAGAACAGGCCCGCGGCGAGCTCGATCGGCTCGACGCGCGCAGCGACGTGTTCGCGATCGGCGCGATGCTCTACCACCTGCTGACCGGGCTCGTCCCGTATCTCTCGCCGACCACGCGACTCCGCGCGCAGGAAGTCATCGAGGCCGTCATCGCCGGCCCGCCGACACCGATCCTCGAAGTCACGGCCACCGCCCCCGCCGAGCTGATCGCGATCTGCGAGAAAGCGATGTCGCGCGATCGACGCGGCCGATACGAATCCGTCACGCAACTCGCCGACGACCTGCGCGCGTTCCTCGAAGTCCGCGTCGTGCAGGCGTACCGCACCGGCGCGTTCGCCGAAGCCGCGAAGTGGATCAAGCGCAACCGCGCACTCGCGGCAACCGCCGCCGTAGCGGTCCTCGCGCTGGTGCTCGGCCTCGTGTTCAGCCTGAAGCAGAAGGCGATCGCCGACGAGCAAGCCCGGATCGCGGGCAAGGAAGCACAGCGCGCGGATAAGGAAGCCGAAGTCGCGGTCGAACAGGCTCGCCGCGCCGACGCCGGACTCGAGCTCGCGACCGAAGCCATCGACCGCATGCTGACGCGCCTCGGCAAATACGGCCTGTCCGACGTGCCGCAGATGCAGGAGGTCCGCCGCGACGTGCTGCTCGACTCCCTGTCGCTGCAGCAGGACCTCGCAGACCAATCGCCCGACGACCCCGAGGTCCGGCTCGAACTCGGCCGAGCTCACTTCCGCGTCGCGGGGATCCTTCATCAGCTCGGCAAACACGAGGTCGCACTCGGACATGCCGGAACCGCGATCGATACGTTCGCGGAACTCACCGCCGGTGAGATCTCGCAACGCGAGCTCGACCTGAACGTAGCGAGCGCCATCCACATCCACGCCGCGATCCTCGTCGACGTGGACGACACGGAGAAAGCGGAACCGACTGCCCGCGCGGGCCTGGAACTCGCGAAGAAGATCGTCGCGGAGTTTCCCGAAGATCCCGCGGCCCTTCGCCGCAAGGCCCGCATGATCGAAGTGCTCGCGCGCGCGACGGGTGACGAAGACATCGAAACCTATCGCGCGATCGCGGACTTGCTTCGCAAGTCTGCCGAGCACTCGCCCGACCCGGAGTTCTCCTACCCCAACGCGTGCATCGCGATCGCGAACCTCGGCATGGCCCTAGCACAGGACGGTCAGGTCGAGTCGGCATCCGAAGAAGTCGAGCGCGGCTTCGCTCTCGCGGACAGCGCGGATCCGGCGCACAAGGAAGATCGCCGCCACAAGCGCGCGGTGCAGATGCTCTGGCGCTGCCGCGCGACGATCGGTCGCCAATCCGAGGATCGCAAGACGACCCTCGACGCCTACCACGCTTCCGTGAAGCTCGGCCGCGAGCTGGTCACGAAGTTCCCGTCCCTGCCGTTCTACCGCGCCGACCTGGCCGCGGTGTTGAACGATCTCGCGCGGATCCACTTCGAAGACGGCAACTCCGAAGCCGCGATCGAGGCGCTGGAGGGAGCCGTCGAGCAGTGGGCCATCGCCCGCGAAACAGCGGCCGCGGACAAACGCTTCTTCCGCAAGCTCTCCAGCTCGCGACTCGTGCTGTGTCAGGTCCTGCGCAACGCCGGGCGCTACGACCAGGCGCTCCGCATCGCGGACGACCTGATCAAAGAGGCCCCGACGCACGCCTCGGCGATGCACGTCTCCATAGCCGAGAGAGAACGCGGCACGAGCACCCAACCCGCCGCGCAGCGCGACGCGCGCTACGAAGAGCGGATCACGCGCGCCCTCGAAGTGATCCACCATCTCGCGGTGACGTGCGACGACCCCGACGGCATCCTCGCGTTCCTCGGCAATTCGATCTTCGATTCGATCCGCGACCGCGACGAGTTCGACGCGATCGTCGAAGACCTCGAGAATCGCTGACCGCTACCCCGGACGCTCGTGGTGCGGCTGGTAGACGCCGAGCTCGCTGCCGCCGGGCAGCGTGACGGCGGTCAGGCGCCCCCAGCTCTGCTCGGTGATCTCGGTGCACGCGACGCCCTTGCCCTGCATCTTGGCGACGAACACCTCGACGTCTTCGCACATGAGATACATCTCGTGCTTGTTCGGCCCTTCGGTCGGGTGCACGGCGAGCTCGGTCGGGGGGAGTTCGAAGATCAGCCAGCCGTGACCGACGTCGACGAAGGGCATTTCGAACGCGTCGCGGAGGAATGCGCGGTCGGCGTCGGCATCGGTGGAGTAGAGGACGACGTGGGCTCCGTTGAACATAGGGGGCAAGGGTAGAGGGTAAGGGGAGAGGGCAACACGTTTTCGGGCTCGGACCCGGACCCGTTCACGTTCCGCGGGTCGGGACTCGGGACACGGGTTGCGCCGAAACCCGTGGAACGCGACCCGACCCGGGAAACGGAGCTAGCCTCAATCGGTGTGTAAACGAAATCGGGCGGTGTAGCGTCCGGGGACCAATCACGAACCCACAGACACAACACCACCCATGAAGAACGATC
>JANQJF010000022.1 GCA_028281765.1 Planctomycetota bacterium
GATGCCGACGATCTGCTCCTCCTTGAACCGCGTCTTTCGCATGATTGCCTCCGGGGTTGGGTTGTACCCGAAGACTCACGTTCGTCGTGGACCGGATTCTAGGGGCTGGCTCAAAGCCGCGTCCAGAACACGCCGACGAGAAGATCGTACGCCCTCAGGAGTCTTGAATTGATCAGCTCTTGAGGGCGGTCGCCGAGTTCGGGCGATGAGTGGGGCTCCCAACCGATGGGTGCCAATACCACTCTAGACTGCGCGGCGTTGACGTCGTTCCATTCGTGGACGACGGAGCGGATGATGTTTCGTTCCTCTGAAACGTCGCCCGGGGACGCGATCATGACTGGAATGACGGTTGCTTGATAGGCCATCGTGGTAGCTCTCTCCTCTCACCCAAGACGCCCTTGGCTGTCCTCGAGCGATGGGCCCGGTCGGGATGGTTTGCGGACTAGTTGACGTCTGCCGTAGCGGGGTGCAGCGTCACCTGATTTCTTTTTGCGACGTTGCGCAACGAATCCTGAAAGAGCGTGTATTCACTTGCCGAACTCACGGATGAGAACTCGGCGACCAATGACAGGTATTGTGCTTCGGTCACAGCTGGTCGGATGCGAGCTAAATTGTTTGTTGTGACTCTCCAGATCAGCACGGATTTGTTGTGCATGGTGAGTGCCGTGTAGGTGACGGCGACGATGACGATCAGGGCTCCCGCCCGAATCACTCTTGTGCGCCAGGAAACTTCGCGGGGTTCCACTTTTGACTCCTCGGCTCCCTCAGGGCCCTTCTTCTCGCCGCGGTTGAGCAGCATCTTGATGAGCACCCCTTTGCCAGGCACGAGACCCATGACGGCTGGTGCGGTGGCAAAGGCGAAAAGTGAAAGGAGCAGAATCAGTGGACCAACGGGGCGTGGGTCGAGGGCAACAGACTGGTAGACCGCGTCGTCGATCGATGAGGACACGGAGGCGATGAGCTCGAACAAGAAGTTCGCGCTTCCGGAGATCCCAGGCTTGACTAGGGTGTCGTACAGCAAGCTGCCCAAGAAGCCCAAGAACAGCACGCCTAGAATCGTCTGCGGAGCCGCACGCCTCCAGTACGGAACAGGGCTCCTGGGGTCTGACTTTTTCGCGGTCATGATTCTCTCCTAGTGGCGTGAGGATCGACAGCGAAAGGGCCGCAATGGATCCTCACCGGTAGAACGTGCGACGTCGTACGAGCAGACGCGACGAAACACGACCTGACGTGACTCTCGGTCACCAATAACATGCCGGTCTGCGCTTTGGATGCCCAGAGAAACGGCCGCATTTCCTGCGCTCGCGACCGCTGTCGGCACCCACCCGAGCGATGTTCGCGAACGTGGAAGTCGCCGTCGTCTCTCGCACTGCTGCCTCGAAGCCAACCGGGATGGCTGGTCCAAGCGAAGCTCGAGCTTGAGCGTGGCGATTCGTCCAGGGCTTCGTTTGGCGGTCCCCGCTGCGTTCGTGGTCGGAAGCTGAGCGCTCGACCAGGGCGGCGCGAACAAGAATTGGGAGGTCCTCGAAACCGTGTGACCACACGCGACGACCTGCGACGCCAGACGACTTGAGGCCGCCGATTGTTTGTCGTAACATCGTTCCCGTTCACGTCCTACGCAGTACGCCGAGGCCGGTCGACAAGCTAGGGGTCACTGGTTCGAGCCCAGTATCGCCGAACCAAACGCGAGAAGGCCGGCACCAAGGTGCCGGCCTTCTCGCGTTTGGTTGCCCAGGGGAAAGGGCGCGCAGCGCCCGCGCCCGGCCGCGCTCGGATCCCCGGCGCCCGCGCCCATCCCCCGCTGGCCGCGCGATCCATCTCCCCGCTGCGCGTCTCTTGTCGATGGAGTCGACGGTGACGACGAATGCATGCACCGCGGCGGCAGCTTCGTGAGCGCTCGGCGACGAGAGTCCTCCGGGCAAACTTCGCCCCATCCTCAGACCGCCCTAATCACTCTCCGCTGTCCGGTTCGAGCAGTGACTCGCCCCATTCTGACGGTACTCCTCGCTACACTTGTGGACTTCCGGCTTCTCGACGCGACACATGAGAGTCCTCCACTTCCTCCTGTTTCTCACCCTCGCCGCCGCATCCGCGGCCCAACAAGCTCCCAACGCGATTCTCAACGGTGACTTCGAAACCGGCACCGCACAGTTCTGGACACCACCCCCCGGCGCATCCGCGCCCACGTTCTCCGTCGTCCCCGAAGATCTCGACGGCGACAACGTCGCCTCGAACGCACTCCGGATCAGTGGTGGTGCGCTCCAGCAGGTCGTCTGGCTCGAAGGGGCCATCGGCGCGTTCGGCGTACACGATCGCTATCGACTCTCGGTTGCCGTTCGTGGCTCCGCGCGAATCCGTGTCGAGTCGCTCACCGGCTATGAGCACGTGTCGTATGTGACCAACTCCTCGCACGTCGACGATCGATTCCACACTTGGCAGACCTTCGATCTGACACCGGGACCGGACTACGCGATCCTCGAGCTGCGCGCCCTGAGCGACGCGGCGATCTTCGACGATGTCAGTCTGCGCAAGCTCGACCCGCGAGAGCCGGGAATCTCCTCGGGCGCTGCGCAGCGCGGCGACGAGTTCTCCGTGTCTTTCCGACTGGATACCGGCGTGCAAACAGGGTTTCCGCATCTGGTCCCTGACACGTCGGTCGTCGCCTTGCTCGGTTCGCCCGCGCCGGCACTCGTCCCGCTGTTCGAGCCCATCGGCTCCGGCACGCTCTTTCTCGCCGCGCCGCTCGTGCTGGGCTCGACCGAGTGGGGCAACGACTGGGTCGAGGTCGAGTTCCAAGGCACGTATGCGTCGAGCGTGCCGGATCCACCCGGCGACTGGTATTGGCAGCCGATCGCGCTCAACGCTCTGACGGGCCGCTTCGTGCTCCCGAATGACGTGGTGAGCTTCCACCGCAATGGCGGGAGCCCGTAACTGTGACAGAATCAGCGACGCTCGGGCGCAGAGCTGAACACCCGGGCCGCCGCCGATGACGTTCGCGAGCTACTCCCGCAGCCGGCCCCGCCGCTGCTATGCGAAACGGCCACGACGACGCAGAGAACCGCGAGCTCTTCGCCGCGATCGAACCGCGACGGATCGTGCACCTGATCTTGACCGGTATCGAGCGGCTGCAAACTGCACTTACGCCGTCTTGACTGAGGCGAATCGTCGTTTCCCTACATCCGTGCTAGACTCACTGGTTCTTGTCGAAGTGAACTTCGTAGGGATCTAGCGTCTTGATGAGGTTTAGCTGTGCTGGGTGGGGAGCCCTTCTCGCGATCGCCTCCCTCACGTGCGGAATCTGGTGCGGGTGCTCACCCTCGGCACCGAGCGCCGACGGAGCGTCTCCCGAGCCGACGGCCACTGACCCGCCGTCCGTGCAGAGACCTCCGTCGCCGGCTCCGATCGACCCGCCCGACGATCGCGCAACGCAATCGCCGGAGTTCTTGGAGTCGGGCCGGGAGTTCGTCGAAAAACCGCTGATGTTCGTCTCGGCTCCCGATGGCGCCAGCTTGCTCGAGGGATTCCTGAAGACCGCCTGGGGGCAGGTGCTCTTCGAGCAAGGCTATGGCGCGATCCGACGCGCGAAGACCTCGCTCGGGCTGCCATCGATCACGCTCGAGGAGGTCCAGGACCTGGCCCGGGGGGCGTTCTATGTTGCGTTCTCGGACATCGACCTCGCCGATGACGAGTCCTTCGGCACGGTGGCCATCCTGGGCGACACCGCCGATCCAGACCGGGTCGAGGGCCTGCTGGAGTCGCTGTGGTACGCGGCCGGCCGGGAGCCTGGACGTCGAATACGCGAGGCGACCAACCTCGGTGTGCGTTGCCGCATCCTCGAACTCGAAGGCAAGACGAAAGAGGCCCGGCTATCTCGCGTAGGTTCGGCGTTCCTCGTGGTTCTCTCCGCGAGTCGGGAGCGCTGTAAGAGCAGGTTCGCCCACTTGCTCGCTCCGCTCGTGGCCGAGGGCGTACCCGGCGTGCTCCGTGATCCGACCTTCGGCTGGAACGGGCGTCCCGATCACGTGCCTTCCGGCGCTACCGCATCGATGGACCTGGCGGGGCTAATTGACGCGGGCATGCAACGCATGCGAAGAAGGAACGAGGGGCGAGGGCTTCAAGTCTTCAGCTTCCTCAGGCTCGGCGATCTCGATGCCTTGCACATCGGCGCGACCTTCCGAGGCGAGGGGCTCGAGCTCGTCTTCAGCCTTGCTTGGAAGGAGCAAGCTCCGGTTCCGCGATCGGTCGCGGCGCTGCTCGACTCCCACGGCCACGACCTCCTCGACCTCGTGCCCGAGACTGCCGTGACTGCGTGGTCGATCCTCGTCCCTCCGGCCCGGCTGCACGATCTGGGGGTCCGCTTCTATGCGACCGTGTCGAGTCGGGGCGGCGACACGAACACCTTCCGGCGGCTGATGGAGAGGTCCTTCAAGCGAAACTACGGATTCGATCTCCAGCACGATCTCCTGGACCACCTCGGACCGCGCGTCGCAATCTTCTTCCCGGCGGATGCCGCAACCCGAGCGCTCCCCGGGGAGAGTACGACCATCGGCCTCGTGATCCCGACGAGTTCCGGCGAGGAGATCCGGACAGCCTTGGAGCGGAGCACCGTTCCGGAGCTTCGCCGAGCGAAGGGATCCCAGCACGTCCTCTACCGCTTCGACCCTGGACTCGGCGAGGATTATTGGTTCGCCGTTCTGGATGACGCCCTCGTGGCTAGTCAATCGGAGGCCGTCGTAACCGACATCGTCAACGTCCAGACCGGCAAAGTGACTTCGCTGCTCGACTCCGGCCTTCTGGATCAAGCCCCGGCAAGGACACCACCGCCGTTCATTCTGAAGTACGGCGACTCCGCCATCGCGGCGAGGGAGTTCCTCGGCAAGATCGAGCGTCCGACGGCGGCCTTCGATCTCGTAACGCTCGCAAGACAGCTCGGCGGCGGAGAACAAGAGGACGCACAAATCTCGGAGATTCCCACAACAGAGGCGCTCCGGGCCTGGTTCTCGCGGCCCAACGTGACCACTTTCGAGCTACATGGACGCCATCTGGTCATTCGAGTCAGCGGTCCATAACCGGGCTGAACCGGAGATGCGGCATCTCGCGGACCCATCTGAGTCGACCTCCGACGTCAGGCCAGCCAGGTCGGGCTCGCCGCGTGCGCCGGGCCGCCCGGTCCCAGCGCCTCTCGGCCGGCGGATCTTCTCCGCCGTCGGATCATCCCCGAGGCGCCGGCGTTCCCTCGCGCGATTCTTCGCCTTGATCGTCGCCGCGTGCCTTGCAGGGGCGTGTCGGCACGAAGAAACACCTCGACCGCTGCCTGACTTGACGATGGTGGAGTCCGCGTTCGGTACCGGCGAGGAGCAGGAGCGCCGAGCGGCGCTCGCCGAACTCGAGCGACACCTGCGTCAGGCCCCCAACGACCCGCTGGCGCTGAAGGTGTGCCGCCGCCTCGCGGCAGACGCGCCCACCGCTGCCCTTCGCGTCGCCTCGCTCGGGCTCGAACTCCTCGAGGTTCCGGCCGGCGAGCTTTGGCTGGGGCGAGATTCGGCGGACCGACGGCGACTGGCGGTTGATACTCTCCTTATCGCACGGACCGAGCTCACCCAACGGCAGTGGCGTGAGATCATGGGCACGGAGCCGTGGCGCGAGCACGCCGACGTTCGCGAGGGTGGAAGCTTCCCCGCTACGTACGTCAGCAAGGCCGACGCGGAAGAGTTCTGCCGCAGACTCTCTGCGCAGGAGGGCATGAAGTTCCGGCTTCCTACGGCACAGGAATGGGAGTACGCCTGCCGTGCGCGCAGCGTGTCCGCATACTGCTATGGAAACGCGCCAGACGCGCTCTCGACCTACGCCTGGTACGTCGGGAACACGAGCGCAACGGGCAGGCGTCATGCGCGGATCGTAGGCGGTAGGCGGCCCAATGCCTGGGGGTTCTCCGACATGCACGGCAACGTGTGGGAGTGGGCTGACGGCGAGGTGTCGGACAGCGGGGAGTGCTCGCTGTGCGGCGGATCTTGGCTGCACCTCGAGGTGCACGCACGTTCAGATGGCCGCATCGCAAAGCCGCGAGACTACCGCAGTGGCTGGATCGGTTTTCGGGTCGCCGCCGATCTACCGCACGATCTCGCTCCGGCAGGGCTCGGGTCGCATCGCCGCAGCGCCTTGGAGCTCGCTCTGGAGAATGGATTCGTGCGAGTCGTCGCGGCGCTCTGCGCCGCCGGCGCTAGTCCCGCTCTCTTGCAGGCGGACGGCAGCACAGCGCTACACCGACTGGCAACCCGGCCCGCCGCCACGCCCGAGGTTCAGCAGCGCGACGCCGCGAAGCTTGCACGGGTTCTCGCGGCTGCGGGCGCACCGCTCGACGTCGCTGACGCCCTGGGGCGCACCCCCCTGCAGGTCGCGGCCGGCCACGGCGCCGAAGCCGTGGTCGAACAACTCTTGATCGCCGGCGCGTCCGTCGATGTCCGCAGCGCCAACTTGGCCGGGGAGACCGCTCTTGTTCTCGCCGTCGACGCGAACCGAGTCGCGGTGGCCGCCAGTCTGCTTGCCGCCGGAGCCGATTCGGAGCGCTCGGCGCTGCGAGCCGACAGCCCCGCAGTCGACGGCACCGACGTGTCGTATTCGGCGACCCCGCCGCCGCTTGTCGAGGCCGCCGCGCACGGCCGGTACGATCTCTGCCGCGTCCTCCTCGACGCTGGGGCCGACGTCGACGCCACCGATCCGACGGGAGCCACGGCGCTCCTCCGGGCCGCCGAGTGTGGCGACGCCGCGCTGGTCCGGCTGTTGCTCGCTCACGACGCGGGTGCGGAGTCCACCGACGGCTTTGGCGTGCACCCGCTGCACGCAGCCACGGAACGGGGATCCGAGCCCGTGGTCGAGCTCCTGCTCGAGACGGGCGCGTCGATCGACGCGCGCGATACGACGGGCACCACGCCGTTGCACTTGGCATCCGAGGCGGGAGACGTCGGGCTCGTGAGACTCCTACTCGAGCGCGGAGCGGAGCTCGACGTGCGGCAGTTCTGCGGATACACCCCTCTGTTGTTGGCAACGGCGGCGTCGCGCGACGAGACCGCGCTCTTGCTCGCCTCGCGCGGCGCCGACTTGAGCGCAGCTCAAGAGGACGGACTCGACGCCGTTGGGCTCGCCGCTTCGAACGGAAACCGACCGCTCGTCAAACAGCTTGTCGCCAAGTTAGCCGGCGATGTGAATCCTGCTCTCCGCGCCCGACGTCTGTGGCCAAGCAGACCAACCGCTCCCGTCTCTCACCCGACAGCCGATCTGGACCTCGAAGCGGAGATGCGCTTGGTGGACAGGGTCGCCGAGCTTGTCGGAACGGCCAAACCAGGCGACCCACGCTGGGACTCCCTCGCGTTGCTGGCCATCGGCCCAGCGGGCGTCGATCGACGGAAGATCGGTAAGGAGGAGGCTCTCGCAGCTCTCGTCCGACACTTGGAGGAGCAGGGACGTTTCGCGGAGAGCCTTTCGCTCCGGCAGCGGGCACTCAACCTCGCGGAGGCGACGCACGGGGCGACGGACACAGCGGTTGCCGAGGCGTTGGAAGCTCTCTCGGCGACCTACCAGCGGCTTGACCGCACAGCGGAATCGGAACGTCTGCTGCAACGGGCCTTGGCGATCCACGACGAGGACGGCGATCGCAGTGCACGGGTAGCTGTCCGGGTCCAACTGGCCGGGATACGAACCGAGGCGGGGCTCATGGGCGCCGCTCGGATGCTCTATGCCGAGGCGCTCGAGCTCTCGCCGACCGAACGGCATCGGGCCGAGCCTCTCGCCGGACTCGCCGTTCTCGATCGCCGCGCGGGCCGGACGTCGGAAGCAATGTCGGGCCTGCGCCGCGCGATCGAACTTGCCGAGCGCGGCTCGGCTAGCGCAGCTACGATGCGACTGGAGCTCATCCGATGGCTGATCGCCGATGGCCAAGCGGAACAGGCCGCGCGGGAGTGCGAGCTCGTCCTACGTGGAGCCTCCGCACTCACGCCGGAGTTGGCGGTCGCGGCGGCGATGGCCTCGGCCAATATCTCGGCACTCCGCGGCAAGGGTACGGAGGCCGTCGCGGTATACGGCGATCTCGTAGAGCGGATCACCGCCCTGCCCGCACCGGACGACAGGATCCTGGCTGAGCTGCATGGACGTCGCGCACGGCTCTTTGACCAGCTGGGCCGATCCGACGAGGCCCGCGCATCGCACCTTGAGCGCCTGCGGGCACTGCTGCGCACCATCGGCCGACCGCCCTCGGCTATCAGCTTGGCCGAACCAAACTTCGCAGCACGGACACTTCTCGCACGCGCACTCGACGACGCCTTTGCCTCGACGCGCGGCGAGCTCGGAAGCCCAGCCATCGCGAGGGACTCCGCCGCCTGGGTGCTAAACGTCAAGGGTCGCGTCTTCGAAGCTCTTGCGGAGCAGGCTCGGCTCGTGGTCGAAGGCCGATCCCGCGAGGTGCGCGATTCAGCCGCGCGTCTCGCCGAGACGCGCCGGGAGATCGCGGAGTGGTCACTACTCGCGGCGGAAAGCGCGAGCTCGAACCCGATTCGCGATTCGCTGCGGCGGCTGCGGTGGCGCGAACGCACCGAGTCGCGCGAACTGGCGCGCCTGCTCGCGTCGCGCGTGCGCCGAGACAAGTGGGTCGAACCCGGCAGGATAGCCGCAGCGCTCGAACCCGACGAGGTCTTGCTTGAGTTCGAGAGATGGCATGCGAAGGACGGCGAGGGCCCGCGGTACGGAGTGTGGATACTGCGGCACGGGACGGGCGCGGAACAACCCGCTCCGATTGCCCTGGACCTCGGACCAGCGGCGCCGGCCGACGCCGCCATCGAGGCGTTACGCACCGAGCTGCGCGAACTCGAACGCGCTGCGAGGAGGCGGCAGCCCCTCCCGGACGATGCCCCCTTCCGCGCGGCCTTGACACGTCTCTCCGAGCTTCTTCTCCGGCCCGTGCTCCCGCACGTCCAGGACCACGCGAGTTGGCTCGTCGGTCCTGCCGGCCCCCTTTGGCTCGTGCCGTGGTCGGCGCTGCCGCTTCCGGGCGGCCGTTGTGTCGTCGAGAACCACCGCGTGGCGACGGTGACCAGCGGGCGAGCTGTACTCCGCCGTATTCCCTGGGTCGAGCCGAGCGCACCCGCGGTCTTCGCCTATCCCGATTATCTCAGCGACGCGGCCGATCTCCCCGGTCCCGAGCCTAGAGCCGAGGCCGCGGCCGCTCGGTCCGCACTGGAGCACTACGTCGGCGTACCCCCCGAGATGTATCTCGGCGCACGAGCAACGGAAGGCTCCTTCGCCCGACTGCGGGGCCCTCGCGTGCTCTTGTTCGCCACGCATGGCTTCTTCGTCGGCGGCCTCGCCCTCGACCGAACCGCGGTCGCGATGGCCGGCGGTGGACTTCGCGACGTGTATCTCGCGCCGGATAGACGCCGAAGGCGGGGAGCCCGGACCTCGCTCGGCCCCGAGCTGAACGTAGCGCGCATGCGGAGCCACCCTTTCCTCGGCGCCGGACTGCTGCTCGCTGGAGCGAGCCGACCGGATCCGCGCCCCGCCGCATCCGACGGAATCCTGACGGCGCTGGAGGTTCTGGCTGTGGATCTGCGTGGCACGGAGCTCGTCGTGTTGGGCGCATGCGAGACGGGCCTCGGCTCCCTGAGCGTTAGCGCGGGCGTGGGCGGCTTGCGGCACGCCTTTCAGCTGGCGGGTGCCGAAAACGTCGTCGCGTCACTGTGGAAGATCCCCGGCCAGGAGACGGCAGCCCTTCTCACGGATTTCTTCGGCGAACTCGAGCGCGACGTTGCGATACCCGAGGCCTTGCGGCGCGCTCAGCTCCGGCAGATGAACAGCCACCCCTTCATGTGGGCGGCGTTTGTGCTCACCGTGGGTTGACGGCCCCCCTCCCTCAGTCGCCACCTGCAGCGTCGACCGTGCGAAACCCGAGGGCGTCGTCCAGCGTGTCCACGTGGCGGGTCCTGACGTCGGGCGGAGATATCGGCACGAGACGACCGCTATCCCAGCCTCCGCCGCGGGTCATTCGGCCGAGCTCTCTGCCGAGCACTTCGAGCCTCGGGTCGAGGCCGCTACTGGTCCATTCGGCCACGTTGCCGACAGTGTGGAACAGACCGAAGGGGCTCGTGCCCGCGGGGTGGCTGTCAACGGGGCTCGTGCCTGCACGGATCCGACAGAGTCGCTCGAGCACTTTGCCGGAGGGCGCGTTGTTACCCCACGGATACAGGCGCGCGTCGGAGGTGCCGCGCGCAGCCTTCTCCCACTCCTCCGCGCTGGGTAGGCGCTTTCCGGCCCAGCGGCAATAAGCTTCGGCATCCCCGTACGACACCTCCACGACAGGATGGTCGAGCTGGCCCGCAGGCGGTCGGCCGTCCTTCCAGTAGGGCGGAACGCGGTGGCCGGTCGCCTCGACGAAGCGTGCGTAGCGGCGGTTGGAGACCTCGTGTACGTCGATCCAGTATACCGGGAGTAACCGCCCCAGGAGGGGCTGGCCGAATAGGCCGAAGGCGAACGGTCCCGCCGGGACCTCTACCATCGACGCGCCGTCCGCCGGGTGCAGGCGCGTCGCCGGCGGCGGATCGGGAGGTGGTGACGCCCGGGGGGACGAGAGGTCGGCGCCCAAGAGTCGTAGCCCGGGAATCAGGACTCCACCGTCCGTGTCGCGGAAGGCGCCCGCCCAACGGCCTCGCCGGATGCGGGTCAAGCCGAGCTCACTTGGGTCGGGTCGGCTTTCGGCCACGGGCTCGAACGCGATCGAGCGGCGCGGGTCAGAGTACCACCCGCCCTTCGGCAGCAGCAGCCCACGTCCGCGCAGCCCTCCGTCGAGAAGCGCGATGAGCGGACGCGAAATCAGCAGCGCAGCGCCGTTCTCCGGCACGATGATGACCCTCTGGCCGAGCGCCACCTCTCGCAGCCGGCGGACTTCGCGTAGCACGAGGCCGACGGACAGAAGGCCGTTATCGTCGCCCTTCTTCTCTAGTGTGACTCGGCGCGCTTCGAGCCGGGCAAGCGTATCGTAGAAGGCCGCGCGGTAGAGCACGGCACCGATCATCATGGACTCGCGGACCTGCTCGCTGACCGGGGCTTCGGCGCTCGCGTAGAACTGCAGCTCGCCCGGACCCGCCGTTGCGCGATCTTCAGCTTCGGCCTGCGGCGAGCCAGCCGGAACGCCTAAGTTCTCCGCAGAAGCGGGGAGACGAATCCCTGCCAGGGGCGGCGGGCTGGAGGCGCGGTCGGTGTCCCCTTCCGCCGCGCTCTCCCCACCGCAACCCGCGAGCACGAGAGCGAGAACCAACCCGCCCTGAGAACGGGACCGCGAGCCACCGATGGATCCATGATTGCGGCCGAGCTCGGCGCGTAACATGCGACATCTCCGTCCACTCAAACGAATCTGAATTCTAAGGGGGCAGGTGCTGAAAACGCACTTCGACGAGCACATGGTCGTCGCCCGCCTTGCTCTCGAGTCGACCGTGCACCCGCATCCCGTTCGCCAGGGTCGCGTCGCTCCAGCGGGCATTGGGCGAGAGCACGACCTCTCGCAGGACGCCCTTGTCGACGTCCACCTCTCGCAGTCGGTCCAACTCCTTCCGAAAGGGAGCCTCTGCGAAGCCTGCTTCGAGGCTTGGCAGTTGCCGCCGGGATGCAAGCAGGTAGATCTTCTCCTCTCCGGTCGGCGGCTTGAGGGTGAACCAAGTGCTGCCGTCCGGCAGCTCGTGGAGTCCACTGGCAGACAGAGGGTTATGCGTTGCGATGCCCCTATTGGGAAACAGCGACCGAACCGGTCCCTCCCCGGTCTGGCTCAATATGTAGACCCAAGCCGCCTGCGCGACGCCGATGACGACCCGAAACTGATCACCGGTCCGGAGCCGCGAGCCCGGCTTCACGTAGAAGTCCTCCCACCGATCGCCGCGCTCGCCTTGGCCGAGGATGAGCCAGTCGAGCACAATCGGCTCGTTCCCGCGGTCGCTCCCGATCCGGTAGAGCAACAGAGCGAGCAGAAGGAGCGCGGTCCCGATCAAGATTTTGTACAGGTGACGGACGATCCACGGGCGCGGCGGAATGGCGCGAAGAAGCTGCGCTTCGGCCTCGGGACCGAGACCACGGTCGAAGGGAACCCAATGCCGCTCGCGAAGCCACGTGAGGTCGCTGGGTAACTCAGCGTCGTCCGGCCCCCCGAACTCCGGCACATAGACCGCTATCACCTCGCGATCGCGGGCGTGCGCCTCGGCGATCTCCCACCGCATCCAGTTCGTTGCCGGAGAGCCATCTTGGGCGGGCGGCTTCTCGTCCAAGCATTGCGGAGTGAGAACGGGTAAGAAGTAGCGCGCTGTGCAGATCTTTCTCCTCAGATAATCCTCAACTCCTCCCGTTACGCCGCTTCTATCTCTCACATCCTGGAACGTGCGATAACCGGCACGCGTCAACACGTCGCACACCTTGTCCGCGGCGTGCCCGCCCACGCCCCCGCGGTAGCTGATGAATACCGAATAGCGATGCCCCGGGGCAGTTCTCACCTCAGGGACCATCGTACACGCACCGGAAGCCCCAGGACGGGTTGATCGGGACCATCTCCCATCCTGACCGAGTTTCGAGGCGACCGAAAAGCGCGTCCCAGCGCGTGGAGGAACAGCGCTCGGGGTTCTGGGTGGACGAAAGCGGAGACGAGCCTCCTCCGCGCGCTGTGCGTGTCCCGTCCGGCGCGGGTGGATCGGCGCACCACTGCCATACCGAGTCGGAAAGGTGCAGAATGCCGTAGGGGTTGGTCCCGCTCGCGTCCGTCCGAGACGCCTCGGTACAGCCGAGCGCCGCGCACTTCCAGTGAGCCGCCGTCGGCAGCCGCTTGCCGTAGAACCGGCAATACTCCTCGGCCAGATCCCACGGGACATCTCCAAACTCTGGACCGGAGTAGCCATAGAGCACTTCGAGCAAGCCGTCTTGTCCTGTGCGAGGGAACTCGTCGCGGTAGGCTGCCAACGCGAAGGCGATCAAATCCGCCCGCCGCACCGGCTCCCGGTCCATCCAGAAGCCTCCGTGCTTCGCGCCCGGTTGGGGCACGAACACCATCGGGCGGCCATCGGAGCGCGCGATCCAGACGTCGCCGGGTTTCGCCTCTCGTGGCGGCGGCCAGCCCGCGAAGCGTCGCGGCGAAGGGTTCGCAGGACATGGTTCGATCCGTTCGGGAGAGCGCCTCCGGACCGTCGACTGTTTGGGCGACGCGTTCGCTTGACGCGCGACGAAGGCCGAGAGGATGCGGTCACGATCGGCCCGGAACCAGGGGGCGTCCCAAGTCTTGGTACTCGAGCTCAGGAACAGGTGCCGTACCTCTGCCCCATGCTCGATAGCCAGGAGGGTGCGTCGCCCGCCGACGCGCCAGGAGAGTCGGTACGACAGAGGCTTCTCGTTGCCGTCTCCTTCCAGACGCTGCGCGAGCACCGTTCCTCCGGTAGCGAGAGCGCGCCCTGACCAAAGCGCCGGCAGGAGATCGGGCTCGACGTCGGACAGCCCGCCCGCCAGCGTGGCCTTCGCATCGCCGTCGGTGTGGCTCGCGTCCACCCAGCGTCCCATCCCTCGGAGGTAGAGCGCGCTCTTCCGCCATCCCGGCGGCACATCGAAGCCAAAGACGTCGGTGGCGGGTTTCGGAGGGTCCGGATCCAGCGCTCCGTCTTCCAGCTTCTCGAGCGCCTGGCGTGCTGCTCTCCGCACAGCGAGCGCCTCATCGTTGTCGCGGATGCGTCGTAGCGCGTCTTTCACGGCGGTTGACTCGCCGCCGATCTCTGCGACCGCGACCACCAACGGCCCGCGCTCGTCCTCCGACAACTTGTCGAGCGAGGCGAGCATGTTCGGAATCACCGGCGCAGCAGCCGAGCCCAGCTGCGCCAGCGTCGCGATACTCGTCTTTCTCGCCTTGACCATCAGGCCGGACTCGGCAGAGTCGGGCCCCGGGCTCATCCCGACGGCGGCCACCAAACAGGCGAGCACCTGCTCCAACGGGACGTCGCCGTGCTCCAGTCCGATGCGCACCAGCGCGTGCGCATAGAAGGGCCTCATGGGTGGGGCGTCTCCGCCACGGAACAGCCGTGCGAGCTCGGGAACAACGTCCTCAGGATCGGGCTCGATCCGCGCCAGCGCCAGCGCGGCGCTCGCCTTCACGGCCGGTGCGCCATCGTGAAGTAGCGTCAACAGCGACGGAACAGCGCTAGTGGCCGCCGGCGCTCCGACGCTGCCGATTCCCGACGCGCAGATGCGCCGCACCTCGGAGCTGTCGTCGACGAGGCCTCCAAGCAACAGCTCCAAGCTTCGCTCGGACGGAGAAGCGATCGCCGCGAGGAGCGCTGCGGCTCGCGCTCGCACAGCCGCGTCGCGCCCATCTGAAAGCCCGTCGATGAAGCGCAGGGCTTCCTCCCGGTGCCCGCTCAGCCGCTCGAGGGCGAGCTCGACCGATCGCTCGGGAGCGCCGCGGCGGCCGAGCCGTCCGTCGAGGTAGCGACCGACGACGGACCGCACCTCTGCGAGCGCCGGGACAAGCTCGGCCGGCTCGGCGTTGGGGCGCGCGGGTAGGATGGACTCATCGACGTCGACCGAGTCCCTTCCGCTGGCGGACTCGGGGTCTCGGCGGAGAGCACGCTCATAGGACCCCGACTTCTCCCCCAGCACGCGATCCGACCTCGTGCTCTCGGAAGAGGAAGGCGGTCGCCGCTCGTCGGTGGCGCTCGCCTCCTCCGCCTCCACGGCCCGGCCGTCGCCGGGCGGCGTCGTGCAGGACGACGACGCGAGAGCAACCAACAGCCAGCCGGCGAATCTGATCCCGGCGCGCGCCCAGCGCGCGCCGCGGCGGCCCCGAACCATGTCTTGTGAGCCTGCCCGCATGTCGCCTTGCCACGCCATCGCGTCGGCTAGCGTCCGGTCAAGCCGTGTCCGCCCGACAACAGCTCGCTCGATCCCCCATCGAGTTCCACGCGCCAAATGCGATCCGCGTCGACGATCGCGGGGTCCAGCTTCATCATGCGCAGTTGCGGGACCGTCAGGCTCCGGCTCCCGACCTGATAGATTGCTCCGCCTCCAAGCGGGACCCTCGCCTTGCCCTCGTCCACCGTCGCTACGAGCAACCCTGCCTCGTCGAAGAGCAGACTCCTGACACCGCGAAGGTCCGAGATCTTCCGGGCTCGCCCCGCACCATCCAAGTCTACGACGAAGACCGCGGCCTGATCCACGCCCGACGGGAGCTTGGACTTTCGGTCACTCCTCGAGTAGGCGGCCTTGCCGAGCGATAGGTCGACCGCGAATCGTCCCGGAGGGTTGATTCCGCCCAATATCTCGAGTCCCTCCAGACGGGTGGCGTAGATCAGGTAGGTGCGAGATTTCATCTTGGCCGTCACGACGCGGAGCACGCATTCGACCTCCGCGACCATATCCTTCCGCAAGACGAACTCGACCTCGAGAAATCCCGCCCGCTCGGCGTCGATCGCCCGAGGCTTGGACTGCGCGAACATGCGCTTGCCGGTGTACTTGCCCCGGAAGACGTCTTGCAGCCACCGGCGAGGGTCCTGCGCGGCAACTCCAATCGACACCGTTCCGGCCCGTCCCAACCGTCGCTCTGACGAGTCTTTGACGTTGTGGAGGACCACCTCGACGCGATCGCGATCGTGGTAGAGGATCGTCGAGTCGCCCAGCCAGACGGGATCGCCCCCGCGCGCGATCCGCTCGTGCTTCCCGCCGTCGATCCGAAGCGTGTAGACGAACCCGCGGTGAACGTACGCCAGCCGCTCGTTCGACGGGCAGAGGATAGCTCCGCTACCGCGCGTGGAGATCTGCGACTTCTCGCCCGTCATCAGGTTCCACATGCCGATGCCGTCCTCGAAGCTCGTCGTGCCGTAGTTCGGATACAGCGGAGACTCGGGGACGACCCGGTCCAGGAGCTTCATGCGGTCGTAGACTAAACGCTCCCCGTCGTAGCCGAGGCGCGGACTCTCTCCCACGACGTCCGATACGACGACCCGGCTGTCGTCCGTCAGAAGAACCAGCTTCCCGTCGTTGACGAAGACGGCCCGTGCTCTGCCGGGAGCCTCCTTTTCCCGACGCTCCGCCTCCCGGTCGAACTCGGCGATTCGCTCACGAGCACGTGCCGCCTGCGGAGCCGAAGGGAATTGGCGCAGGAAAGCGGCGTACGCGTCGACCGTGTCTTTGGAACGCGCGGCGTCGAACTCCAGGCGTTCGATCGATGCCCGGGCTTCTTCAGCCCTCGCGCCGTGTGGATGGAGTCGCAAGAACCTTTCGAGATCTTCCACTCGGTTACTTGCCGCGGCCACCGCGAAGCGCTGGCCCTCGAGGTGTGCCCTCATCTCCGAGGCGTGTTCGCTATCCGGATGCTTCGCGAGAAACTCCTCGGAAGCGTCGATCGTGCCGCGCTCGCAAGCCGTGTCGAATTCCAGCTGTTCGAGGCAGCGACGCGCCGCTTCGGCTTCGGGGCCTTCCGGGTGCCGCCCCAGGAATGCTTCGTATGCGTCCGTCGTGTGTGCTTCCCTCGCGAGCGACAGCTCCGACGCCACCGTCCGACCCTGCTCGGGCTCCGCATCTTGGCGTTCCGTAGGGTGTGTGGCGCGCTCCTCGTCGGCCACGACCGCGCCCTCGTCGCACACTGTGTCGCTGACGCCTTCGGGGGTTGTGCAGGCGGACAAACCGACCCACCCGACGAGCACGAGTAGCCAGCCAACCACAAACACCGTTCTCGGCCGCGACGAGGTTCTGCTCTTGTGGCGCATAGTTCCCTACTTTGAGGCGCACGCTAGCCGGAGGTTGACCTTCACCTCTTCGGCAGCGGGCATCGCCCTCACACGAGGCACTGCGGATTGGTCAGGACACCCACTATTTCTTGGCGTCGATCTTGTTGATGAGTTCCAACTCCTCCTTTGTCGGCTGGCGTCCAAGGAAGACTCGCTCGCCTGGCTTGAGTTCGGAGATTCGCTTGAGGTACTCGTCCATCGTGGGGGTCCAGTTCTGGGCTTTGTCGCCCTGCTCGATCGACGAAGGTGACTTTCTGTTGCTGATCTCGCCCCTCGAGGAGTTCCGCTCACGGTCCTTGTTGATCCGCTCGATCGACGAACGCGGCTGCGACTGAGCATCTTTCTTCCGATCGCTGCATCCTGGCACTATCGACAGAACGGCCGCGACGAAAACTATCCCACCTACGTGCTTCATTCTCTTGACTCCTGATCGAGGGCCGGCCCAGTTCAGAACCTCTCCGCGAAAGCGACTCCCTAGCCAACAACTATGCTAAACCTGCAACAGCGCCGCGTCAAAGGCAGGCGAGAACACAGCTGTTCCGAGAACCACGTCTCGTAAGCTCCCCGGCCCGGCATTTACGATGCGCGAAAGTCGAAACGCGCAGACCAGCGGGCGTCGTTGCAGCGAAACGGGTTGCCGGAGTGTGCGAAGGACCGAACCGGCTGCCTGCGACAAGAGGCCCGTCGTGCTGTGCGAAAGGTCGTCCACTTCAGCTTCGGTCTCGCCCGGGCCGTGATGAAACGGATGCCGTCATCCACAATCCCTCAATCGATGTCACGAGCTCCACTCCAGGATCGAACGCGGTGGACGCTGCTCCAGTACGATTGCGACTGGAGATCTTCGAGACGTCCGATCGCGCCTGTGTTCCCGAACGAGCATGCGACAACCTCGTCGCGAAAGATCGCGTCGATGAAATCGATCGATGACGCGAAGTCGTAGTCCGGTTCATCAGGATCGTTCCAAGGGCCTCTGTGGCTGTGTGCACTGTCCATTGCGATGATGACTTCGTCTCTGTGAGCGTCGGTCGAAACCCACAGCGTGGGAGAGTTCCGAGAAACCGACGACGAGTACTCGATCTGCAGTTCACCGAACTCCTCGACCGAAGCGAACGGGAGCAGCTGCGCCACCGACTCCGGATGACGCGGAAGAAGGCCCTGCTGATCGGAGCCAGGTCCGAATCCTCCGTGATTGCGCACAACGGTTCCCAGCCGACAGCTCTATGGTCCTCGGGCGTCGGATTTCGGAACGTTTCGCCGGACGGGCTACTCAGCGTGTGGTAGCCGCAACATGCGCAGGCTCGGCTCTTCATGCCGATCACGTCACTTCGTCGCGAGGGGGTGCCGTGTCGAGCACGAGGTCCCGACATATCTCCGCACCGGAGCAGGACACATCACACGCCACCATCACTCACTCCGTGGCGCAGCCCCCGTCGACGCCGCACCCTCGACCCTCGCTTGCTCGTAGAGCAACGCACGAACGGCTTCCCGGAACGAGTAGTAGTAGATCCCGAACGCCGCGGCGAACGCGACCAGTCCGGCCACGTCGCGCTGCCACCCCGTGGGCTCGTCGAGCACCGCGCGCGTGCCCACCAGAACGACAACCTGCACGATGGCCCCTCCCACAAACGCGAGCACGAGAAAGCGCCACCACGCCTTTCGAATCATCCGTCGCTGGGTCTCGGTCATGCCGCATCTCTCCTTCGCATCGGGAAGCGAGCGGAGCGTATCAGTTCCTGCCGTCGCGATTCGTTACAGGTTCACGATGCGGCCGATGATGTTGATCTTCACTGGCTTGTCGCTGCTCGTGAACTTCGTGAGCTCCAGTGTCAGATCGGAGCCGACCGGTAGCGCGAGTGGCGTTTCGAACTTCGTGTGGGCGAACGCGGACCCTGCGTCTTCTCGAAACGGCGGGATGACCCAACGTTCCCCGCCACTATCCAGAACTCGAGCATTCACGGTCCCGGACAACACGCTGCCCAATGGCTCCGTGCTCTGAAACATGAGGACCTGGATGTCCGTGATCAGCACACGGACGCCGGGCTCGTTCGTGTCCATGACGCCGTCCCCGTTCATGTCGACGAGAACCGATTCGGTGAACGCATCACCAAAGGCCCCGTCCAGGACGACGGTCTTGTGCCAGCTCCAGATGTTCGCGGGGTCGGGCGTAACCTTGAGAGCGGCGTCGAAGGGCAAGCTGATCTGGAGCGGCGTGTAGACGGCATATGCCCCGGCGCCCAGCGCGGCGGAGCCCGTCATGGCGAATAGAGCGAGCAGCGAAGTCTTGAGCATTTCGCGATGCTACGCCTACCGGACTCGGCAGGGGGCTCGTTCTGGTTCCACGCTCAGGACCTGGCGAATCCCGTGTCAGGTCCGAATCCGGCGGGTTTCGTGCGTTCTCCGGCAGGGTGCAGCACTCTCGACCGCGCGGTGCGTTACGCAGTCGCAGGGCCGCGCGGGATTTTCGGTCACAACGCCGAGTCCGCCGCGGCTGGGAGGAGTGGACCGATTCGCTCCCATCCTTCCTTCCACCACTCAGAGACCATGAGACTACCGATATCGCTCTCCACCCTGCTCGGCCTGGCTCTCGCGACCGTCGCCCCGGCCCAGTTCGATCCGAACCTCGGCATCGACGCCGGCGGCGGTCCCATCACCCCGGACGATGCCATCCTCGGTCCGTTGAACCTCGGATTCCCGTTCCGATTCCCCGACGGATCCACCCACACTTCGATCGAGATCGACACCAACGGTCGCGTGCTACCGGGCGGTTCGGGCGCGGCCTCGGTGTTCAACGAGAATCCGGCTCTCCTGCTCAGCGAGCCTACGGCACTGTGCCCGTACTGGGACGACCTCACGCCGCTCGGAATCCAACCCGATGCGCGAGGCAGGATCTACTTCTTCACGGATGGTGCGAGTCGGGCCAACGTGACGTTCTGCAACGTCAAGCGGTTCGGTGTCACGACTTTCGATCACACCGATTGGACGTTCCAGGTGCAACTCGAGTCGAGTGACGTGTTCCGGTTCGTGTACGACGAACGCGTGTTCTCGACGAACTCGATCCTCGTCGGCGCGAGTGCCGGCGGGGGCGCGATCGATCCTGGAGAAGTCGATCTCGGAGCGGGTCACGCGTCGTCCGGAACCGCAGCCGACGCGAACGTCTACGAGTACTTTTCGACGTCGTCGGCGCCGTTCGACCTTATGGGGCGATCGGTTACCTACACACCCTCCGGCGCAGGGGGATACGACGTGTCCGTCGGTGCCGCGGGCGTCACGCCGTGCGGGGCCGAGATGGCGGGCGAGCCGTGCCCGCAGTCGTTCCATTTCATTCCGGACGGTGCTGGCGGCTACCTCGTGCAACGGGGGCTCCTGGACTTCGGCGACGGTTCGGGTGGCGGGTTCTTCGATGATGGCGGGGTCGGCGCTCCGAACACGATTGAATGGGGTGTCGGTCTGGGCGACGACTCGAATGCAGGGCCGTTCGTGCCGGCTTCGCCATCATTCGGTTTTCGCTTCCCCGGTGCGACTTCGGAGGCAACCGAATTCTGGATCGACAACAACGGGCGCGTGATGCCGGACAACACGGATCCCGGCGACTTCAACGCGAGCGTTGCGGAGTTCCTCGCGGGCCCACCGACGATCGCGACGTTCTGGACGGACATGAGCTCGCAGCGTGGATCGCTGCGAAGCTACGACGATCCGGCCGGCCTCTTCGTGTCGATCACCTGGGACCACACGCCGAAATTCAACGAGTCGCTTCCGCTGACCTTCCAGGTCGTGCTTCGTGACGACGACTCGTTCTCGCTGCACTACCGCGAGGTGTCCAACTGGTTGACGGGGTCCGGCTTCACGAGCGACGACGTGCTGATCGGCTGCTCGCCAGGTGGTGGCCACCCGGATCCCGGCGAGCACGATTTCACGACGGTGACGCCGATCACGCTCGGGGAATCCGCGATCTACGAGTTCTGGGACTCGGACACGGAGCGGCCCGACATCCACACGACGCTCTACCCGTCGGAGCCCGACATTCCGCGCCCGACTTGGACCCAGCCGGTCTTGGGTGAGCCGTTTACGCTCACGATGGAGGGCGTCAGCGCAAACACCGTGTCGTCGAACCTGCTGCTGCAGCTCGGCCCGACGCCACCCGGGTTCCCGGTCGACTTGTCGATCCTCGGACTGTCCGGATGCGAACTCGGCGTGAACCCGACGGTGGCGGCGCTGCCGATGACGATCGATCCGCTCGAAGGCACGTCGTCGCTGACGCTCAACATCCCGGACGTGCCGGGGTTCGAGCAGCTCGAGATCCACGGTCAGGGCGCGAACATCGACGTAGGCGCGAACCCGTTGAACGTCGTGCTCTCGAATGTCGCGCGAGGTCGCGTGACCGCACCAGCGCCTTGCCCGGGGCCGGTGTGCTTCTACCAAGGTTGCTACCCGGGGCTCCAGCTCTGCCTCACGGGCCAGGTGCCGGGAGCTGCTGGCAACGTCGACGTGCGCTTCACGTTTGTCGCGGAGAGCGCGAACGGGCCGGGTGCGAACTGCACGATCACGGCGTTGCAGACCGTGACCGTCGTGAACCAGCCAGCGTGTCTGCCTCTCACCTGCGCGGTGATCCCTCCAGCTTGCCTCCCGAACGCCGGCGGTAACGCGTTGTGCCCGGGCCCTCCGCCGCCGACCCCGGGCGCCTACGTGCTCGCGACCCTCGTCGAGGTGTTCGCGACCGGTACGACGACTCTCCTCTACACCTGCAGCCCGGGCAAGATCGACTGCAATTGCGCGCCGACGACTTGCCCCTAGTGGGGCGTCGCCGATGTTCGCCACATATGTCGCTGGCCCTACGGTTCGCCCGCTGCGTTGCTGCTCCTCAACTTGTCCACTGACAAGCCATGTCGTCGCAGCGCCTTGCGAGCGAACCCCAGGAACACCGACATACGCGACGCTGTTCAGCGACACCCCACTAGTGCTCCGCGGGGCGAACGTCGGCATGCCAGCCGTCGTCGACCCACGACACCTCCCAAACCCACCCACGCCCCACCACATTCCATCCCCCATCCGGTTACCCCCATCCCCTTCGGGACTACGTCCCTCAACCGCTGCGCTCCGCGCAGCCACGAAGGGCTCGCTCCATCTCGTTGAGAGATACAGGAACAGGATTGCGCGCCCGGGGCAGGCGTCCTGCTCCGGGCTCCTTTGATTCGATCGCGTACCTGCGATCCGCGCGTCGTCTGCCAGCGACGCGTCAGGCGTCGCCGCCGAGCGCCCTCTGCACGAACTCCTGAATCCCCCCGCCGATCCCCTGCTCCTCGGCCAGTCCCGACTCCCCGCGGTACATCTTCGCGAGCGACTCGCGGATCCCGGGATCCCCACCGGTGAAGGCTTCGATCAGCTCCTGCCATCGCCGCGCCAGGCGCTGCACCCCGGGGTCGTCCGGCGACACGCCAGCCTCCATCTTCTCGCGGACCGCCGCGATCAGCCGGGGCCATTCGGCCTGCGCTTCCGCGATCGCCTCGGGCCCGACTTCCTTCGCGCGCTTCTCGAGCTGCGCCAGCTGTTCCTTCGTGTAGTACTTCTCGAACATTGTCATCTCCTCGATGGCGACCAAGAACTCGCCGATCGGAACCTCGCCGTCGCCGCCGAGGCGATTGCGTAGGGTTTCCAATCGGGCACACAGTCGCTCGGCTTCCGCGGTCTGCTCGCGCAAGCGCGCGATGTGCAGATCGAGGACCGCGACGGGCTCGAAGCCGGGCTCGTCCAAGCAGCGCTTGATCTCGTCGAGCGAGAAGCCGAGCTGCCGGAGCGATTGCACGCGCAGCAATCGCGCGACGTCGGCCCCGGAATAGAGCCGATGACCCGCCGCCGAGCGACGACGAGGCGACACGAGGCCGATCTCGTCGTAGTGGTGCAGCGCGCGCACGGACACGCCGGTTCTGTCGGCGAGGTCGCCGACTCTGAGCAGTTCTTGATCCATGGTCGAGGAGGGAGGATCCCGCCTCACGCTACGTGAGGATCAAGCGGCGATCGGGAGAATCTCGGAACTACCCGCCGACGATCATCTCGAGCGAGTCGCTCAGCGTCAGGGTCAGCGAGTACGGCGCGCCCGGATCCAGAGTCGCCCACTGGAACTCGAACGTGAACCCGATCGTGCCGGGGTCGTTCGTGAGCGCGAGCGGGAACGACGCCATCCCGTTCGCGTCCGTCGGGGCGTTCACGGTCGTGAACGGGTTGCAGTAGAGCGTGCAGCTCCCGAGTCCGATCAAGCCGAGCGGGATGGTCGTGAAGTCGCCGATGAACAGCACGTTCGTCGCCGACAGCGGCGCGGCGCCGCGGAGCGTGACTTCGGCGGTCTCGCCGATGCGCGGCTTGCCGCCGAAGCCGATGCGCGGCAGTCCCGAACCGCCGATGCACGACGTGCCGCGGATCGTGAACATGCCGGGGTCGCCGGTGTAGCCGGCGTCGACGACGAAGACACGGCCGATGTCGGCAGGGGGCGGAGACACCTCGTCGAGTCGCGCACCGATCGCGAACTCGGAGATCGTATCGCCGTTGATGTCGCCGACCGCGCTGACCGACCAGCCGAGGCGGTCGTTGGGGTTGTTGCCGTTGTAGGTGACGAGGACGCTGCCGTCGAAGCCGGAGAAGACGCGGACAGTGCCTGCGTCGCTGCCGAACGAGTCTTCGGCGAACGCCGCGACGACGAGATCGGGCACGCCGTCCGCGTCGACGTCCCCCGCACCGCTGACCGCGTTGCCGAGCTGGTCGTCGGCCGACGCGCCGTCGAACGTGTGGAGAATCGCGCCGGTTGCGCCGCTGTGCACGCGCGCCGAGCCGGAGTTCATGCCGTTGTTGTCGTCTTCGAGCGCGCCGATGATCACGTCGTCGAAGCCGTCGCAGTCGACGTCGCCGCAGTCGCTGACGGAGTAGCCGAAACGATCGCCCGCCGAGTCTCCGTCGAAGGTGTGCAGGATCGCGCCCGTCGCGCCCGAGAACACGCGAGCCGCACCGGCGTCGAGTCCGGTGTTGTCGTCGCGGTGGATTCCGACGATCACGTCGGCAAAGCCGTCGCCGTCGATGTCGCCCGCGCCCGAAACCGCGCGGCCGAAGTTGTCTCCGGAAGAATCGCCCTCGAACGCATGGAGCACGGTGCCGTCGAGACCCGAGAAAACCGTCGCTTCGCCGGAGTCCGGCCCGGGGCCGTCGTGCAGCCACGCGCCGATGATCACGTCATCGTAGCCGTCGCCGTTCACGTCGCCGACGCCGGCGACGCTCAGACCGAACTGATCGTTCGCGGCCGTGCCGTCGAACGTGTGCAACGTCGAACCGTCGAAGCCGGAGAACACGAACGCGCGTCCGGAGCTCGGGCCGTTCGGGTCGTCGAACGGTGCGCCGACGATCACGTCCGCGTGGCCGTCCCCATTGACGTCCCCCGCCCCGTCGACCGAGTAGCCGAAGAAGTCGAGCGACGTGTTGCCGTCGAACGAGTAGAGCACCGCGCCGGTCGCGCCCGAGTAGACGCGTGCGAGACCGAACAGCGAGGGATGCCCGTTCTGCGCCGTCGCGCCGGCGATGATGTCCGGCACGCCATCGGCGTCGACGTCACCGGCGCCCGCGACCGAGGTGCCGAGGCGGTCGCCTTGGCTGTCCCCGTCGAACGTGTGGACGACGGTCTGGGCCTGGAGTGAGGAGAGCAGTGCTGCAGCGAGGCAGCCCGCCGCCAGGATTCGAGGGAGGGTCACGGCTGGAGGTGCGAAGGCGAGGTGGAGGGCAGGGCGTGGGGCCCGAGATTGTATTCGATCCGCGGTGGACCGACATGGCCCCCTACAAGCGCCCTTGGTGTCGAGAGTTCCGGGCTTCGGCTCGGCGGCCGACTCTTGCAGTCATCCGCGCGGGGACCGCGCGCCGATGAATCCTGGTAGTCCCCGGGATCGACCTATACTCGTTCGCGGGCCCCTGTTACGTTCGCTCCGGGCTCCTGAGCACACCATGAGAATCGCAATCCTCTCCTACGAGTATCCGCCGGAGACCGGCTTCGGCGGCATCGGCACCTACTCCTTCTACCAAGCGCGCGCGATGGCCAAGCTCGGCCACGAGGTGTTCGTCATCGCGGGTTCGACCGACGAGCGTCACAGCGAGACGGAGCGGGATGGCGTGCGCATTCTGCGCACCAAGCTCGACGGTTGGCAGAACCGCATGCTCGAGCGCGGTCGCCGCAATCGCTGCTGGTGGGGCGTCAACCGGATCGAGGGTGCCTACAATGCGTACCACACGCTCGTGAAGCTGCTCGACAAGCAGAAGATCGACTTCATGGAGTTTCCGGAGTGCGGCGCGGACGGCATGCTCGCGACAACGCTGCTCGACATCCCGTCGGCGGTGAAGTTCCACAGCCCGGCGCGTCTGATCATGCAGATCTACGACACGCCGAAGATGGACCGCGAGCTCACGGCATTCGTCGAACAGATCGCGATCAACCAGGCGACGGTGCGCACGTCGTGCAGCCAGTTCTTGGCGGACGAGGTGGCGAACAAGATGGCGGTGAAGCAGCCGATCCACGTTATCCCGAACGGCATCGACATCGAGCTGTTCGACAAGGACGACGGCATCGACGTGCACGAGCGCTTCGGCATCCCGCGCGATGGGATCACCGTCTTCTTCGCGAACCGCATGGAAGAGCGCAAAGGCATCCACCTCGTGCGCGACATGTGCTTCCACGTGATGAAGAAGTACTCGAACGTGAACTTCGTGTTCGCCGGCAAGGACCTGTTCGGGTTCATGGAGCGCGAGATCCAGCCGTTCATCGAAGAGAACGAGTTGCAGGATCGGTTCCGCTATCTCGGCCAGCTCGATCTGCCGTCGGTGCGCGCCGTGCTGAAGAAGTCCGACATCTTCCTGATCCCGAGTCTCTGGGAGAACTGCCCCTACTCGTGCATCGAGGCGATGACCGCGTCGCGGGCGATCGTGTCGTCCGACTGCGGCGGCATGCCGGAGCTGATCCAAGACGGCGTCAACGGGCTCCTTGCGGAGAACGACAACGCGCAGGCGTTCATCACGGCGCTCGAGCGGGTCATCGAAGACGAGGCACTCCGCGAGCGGCTCGGCAGCGCCGCGCGCCAGACCGTGGAGAATCGGCTGACCGACGTCGGAATCGCGCAGAAAGCGCTCGACGTCTATCAAGGCCACGTCTCCTGATCCCGTAGCATGTTCCGGGATGGCAGAGACCCGTCGAAGGTGGTGATCCGGCCGTGAGTGATCACGCGCACCTCGAGAACGGCGACGATACGGCGCCGGCCTGCCTCGTCGTGCGATTGCCGGACGAGCCCGAGGACGGTTGGCTCGGCGCGGTGCACCCGCTGCTCGAGGGTGCCGAGGCGATCGTCGTCGAAGCGTCGGATCCCTTCTCCTCGAACTCCCTCGACTCGCTGCTCGAGGCATACGGGCAGCTCGATCCGCAGCCGTCCATCGCGTTTCGACTCGCGGCGCTGCCGTCGATGGCCGCGGCGCGCCAGGCGCTCGGTGAGATCCGGCCGCGGCGCGTCGATGTGCATTGGTCCGAGGATCTCGCGACCGTGTTGCCGATGGCCGCCAAGCTGGTCGGCGACGACGGCGTGTTCGGCGTGCGCGTGCCGTTCGGCGCGGAGACCTGGTTTCGCATCCCCGAGATCGCGCGCATTGCCTCGGAGCACGGCGCCGAACTCGAGCTGTATCCCGCGCAAGACGGCGCGCTGATCGGACTGCCGCTCGCCGAGCAGCTGTTCGTCGTGGGGCATCTCGCCGACTCCTGGGATCAGCTGCAGGGGGACGATCGCCCGGCAGCGGTCGGGGAGCGAGCGTTCGAAGATCTCCTCGCCGACGTGCGACAGGTGGTGCGCGACTACGCGCGCGAAGGCGTGTACGCGGCGGCGACCAAGACGCTGCGCGGTGGCGGCACGCGGTTGAGTTGGCCGGAGCTCGACGCGGACTGCTGGACCGACCCCGAGCGAGCGGCGTCGTTCGTGTCCCGCGTGCTCGCGCTTCGGGCGTCCCCGTCGTTGATCGCGTGGATTCGCCCCCAGCTGCAGAAGGCGAGTTTCCAGGACCGCGTCGCCGGAAGTCCGTGGCTGCGATTCGTGCTGCAGGGCCTCGCCGTCGACGGCCGCCTCGCTCCGGCCGCGCTCTGCTTGCGTGCCCTGTATCAGGATCCCGAAGGCCGCGAGGCATTGCTCGAGCAGGATGTCGAGACCGCGCGACAGGCGGGCATCGAGAGTTGGATCGAGCACTTCCGTGACGCTCTCGGCCTGACGCGTCTCGGAACGCGACGCGCGCCCTTCGCGATCAAGGGGCCGCGCGCGCCCGACGATCGAGCCGAGCCCGACGTCACCGTGCTCGTGCCGAGCTACCGCCACGAGGGCTACATCGTCGACACGATGCGCTCGGTCCTCGCGCAGACGTACCCGCACTTCAAGCTGGTCGTCGTCGACGACTCGTCCCCGGACGAGACCGTCGCGCGCGCGAAGACCGTCGACGACCCGCGCGTCGAGGTGCGGGTCAACGAAGGCAACCTCGGGCTCGGCAACAGCGTGCTGCGCGCGCTCGAGCAGTGCGACACGCCGTTCGTCGCCCTGCTCAATTCCGATGACCTGTTCCATCCGAAGCGTCTCGAAGCCTGCCGGTCCGCCTTGCTCGGCGCGCCGGACGCGCAGGTCGTCGCGACCGACCTGTTCGTGATCGACAGCGACGGTGGCCAGCTCACCCACCGCAACGCGAGCCGCATCCGCGACGGAATCGAGGCGTTCGACTGGGTCTCCTGGTTCGCCGGAGCGCGGCCGAAGCGCATCGAGCCCGAGCACCTGTTCGGCGACCTGCTGACCGGCAACTTCCTCGCGACGAGCACGAACCTGTTCTGCCGGACGGAGTTCTTGCTAGAGCAGCGCGACGCGCTCAGCCGGCTCAAGTACTGCCTCGACTGGCAGGTGTTCTTGGAGGCGGCTCGCACGGAGTCGTTGCTGTACCTGCCGGAGCGGCTCGCCGCGTATCGCCTGCACGCGGACAACACGGTGTGGTTCCGCGAGGGCCGGCGCTGGTCGTACTTCCTCGAAGTGAACCGCGTCGTGTCCTCGACGCTCACCCGGTTCTGCGAGGATCGCGAGCAGAGCGACGCGGCGACGATGCGAACCCTCGAGCACGTCGCCGAGCGCCTCGCCGCGAACACTGAAGTCGACGGACTCGGGCTCTACCTCAATCAGCTGCTCGGTGGCGCGCAGCTCGAACAGCTGAGCGAGTCCGACGACGTCGCGCGCGACTACGTCGAAGGTCTCAACAGCCGCTCCGAGCTCCTGACACGCGCGGCGTATGCGCTGCGTGAGCAGCGGGAGAGTGACAGCCTGTTCGACGACCTGCACCGCTTGCCGACGCTGCAGGTGCACCACTTGCTCGGCGAGCTGCGCCTCGAGGAGCTGCGTTCCCTGCGCAGCCGCGCGAAGTGGCTCGACGATCGACTCCAAGAGCTCTACCGCGAGAGCGGCGACATGAAGTGGCGCTGGGATGAGCGCCAGAATCGACTCTCGACCGAGCTCGATCGCGTGTCCGAGCTGCTGACCAAGCTCGCGATCGGTCTCGCCGCCGTCGACGAGGACGACGAGGTCGCCGAGCTCCAGCCCGCGTCGAGTGCGCAGGAATTGGAGAAGCGCGTCGTCGAGGAGCTCGATCGACTGTTCAAACTCGAGTGGCGCCTCAACCGGCAGCTCGACTTCCGCGCACATCTCGAGAAGGAGCGCGTGCGCCTGCAGACCGAGGTCGAAGACGCGTGGGACAAATATTCGCAGCTCGACCAACAGCTGCACGCCGCGCGCGACGAGATTCGGGACTTGCTCGAGAAGTCCGAGCAGCAGTTCGCCGAACTGGAGGCGACGCGCGGCACCGTGACGACTCTCGAATCCGAGCGGGATGCTCTGACGCAAGAACGCGACGAGCTGATCGCCGAGCGTGACGGCCTGATCTCGCACCGCGAACGGCTCCGTGGCCAGCGCGCGCAGCTGCGCGCCGAACTCTCGGAAACCACGAACGCGCTCGCGGCGACGCGGGTCTCGTGGCGCGAGGAGGTCGCGGCGATCTACCGGTCGCGAGAGTGGCGGACCGGTCGCTTCCTGTGGCACAAGCTCCCGTTCGTGCGCAAGCTGACGCGCTTCTCCGGGCGCATGAAGCGCCGCATCGTCGACTGGCGGGAGCGCATCGCGTTGCGGCTGCGGAGGAAACGCCAGGGCGCAGGTCCGTCGATCGTGGCCGGCGCCACGTCGCAGTTCCCGGTCTACTCGCACACGTTCGTCTATCAGGAGCTCATGAGCTTCCGGAACGACATGGACGCGAACGTGCAGCTGCTCTATCGCCAGGATGGCGACCTGGGCGTGTTGGCCGACGCGTTCCAGTACCTCGCGGACAACCGCGTGCACGTGACTGCGACTCGCGAAATCTCGCAGCGCGACCTCGCCCACTACCAGAAGGTGCAGCCGGACCGCCTCGAGACGCTATTCGCGGCCCTCGAACAGGCGTCCGGAATGGCGCGCACCGAGCTCGAATCGTCCGACGAGCTGCTGTCCGCGTTCACGTTTACGCGACGAATCGAGCTGCTCGCGCCGGACTACCTCCACTCGTATTTCTTCTACGACCAATCGCTGAACGCGCTGGTCGCTGGGTGGTTGCTCGGACTGCCGCGGGGCGTCTCGGCGTACGCGGATCACGTCCTCGACGACTGGCCGCTCAAGGTCGTCCGGCTCCACCTCGAAACGGCCGACATCGTCGTCGCGACCTCGCAGCGCATTCGCGACGAGCTGTGCGCGATCGGTGGCGAGGCGATCGTCGGCAAGGTCATCGTCAAGCCGAACGGCGTCGACGGATCGCGCTTCCCGTTCGGGGAACGTCCGCCTATCGAAGGTTCGCTCGAGCTGATCTCGGTCTCGCGCCTGGAGCCCAAGAAGGGCCTGCTCGAACTCGTGAGCTGCATCGCGCTCCTCCGCGACCGCGGTCATCGCGTGCGTGTGCACGTCATCGGAAACGTGGACCCCGAGACCCCGCAGAATCTCGCGTATCGCGAGGCCTTCGAGAACTCGATCGAAGAGCGCGACCTCGTCGACGCGATCGTCCTCCACGGTTACAAGTCGCAGGAGGACCTGCGACCGCTCCTCGCGACGTCACATGCGTTCATCGCGCCCTACGTCGAGACCGAAGGGGGCGACAAGGACGGGATCCCGACCGCCGTGCTCGAAGCGATGAGCGCCGGGCTGCCGATCCTCGCGAGCGACGCCGGGTCGCTGACCGAGGTCATCGACGACGGCGTCGAGGGCTTCGTCGTGCCGCAGAAGGACGCGGTCGCGATGGCGGCCGCCGTCGAGAAGGTGCTCGAAGGCGCCGATATTTGGGAGTTGGGACGCAATGCCCGCGCGCGGTTCGACCGCGAGTTCGACGCGGGCGTCACCGACGCCAGGCTGCACGCGCGATTGCGCGAAGTGCTCGCGGCGCGACAGGAAGCCGACGCCGGATGATCGGACTGCTGCGGACCGGCGCCCCGCACGAGATCGACGCGCTCCTGAAGTACGCCCAGGAGCACTTCGGATCCGCGGTGCGGCTCGTGGACGCGGACGGTATCGCGTCCTGCGACCGCGCGCTGATCCCGTGGATCCGTGCGCCGCATTCGCTCGCGCCGCTCGCCGGCGCGTGGCGGAGTCGGCGCCGGCGGCCCGTCTGGATCGACCTCGATGGCGCACACGGTCGCTGCGGCCTCGGGTTCTTCGCGTGGCACGCGATGCGGACCGCGGTGTTCCTCGCGCTCGACAGCGTGGCCCGCGTGCTCGCCTGGCTGCTCGCAAAGCTGCCGAGTCGCGTCCACGGGGCGCCCCACCACGACGGCCCGGTGTGCATCGTGCTGCCCGTGGTGCCCGACCTCTCGCACACGTTCATCTACCGGGAGGCCGTCCGGATGGCGTCCCAGGATCCGAAGGCGAAGATCGTGGTTCTCGAGCGCGGACTGACGACTGCGCCGGATCACTTCGAGTCGCGGCAGGTCTGTGAGCGCGCGACGTTCGTGCCCCGCCACGGCATCGTCCGGCGCTACGCGCAGATCTTCGGATGGATGCTGCGTCGGCCGCTGGGCACCGCGGAGCTGCTGCGGCGCTACGCCCGCGACGCGGGCGGGATCGGCGGGCTGTTCGGCAAGCTGCCGCTGCGCGAGCCGCGCCACCCGGGCAACGCATTCGCCGTCGCATCCGTGCTCGGCGCTCTCCCACCGGGACCGATTCACGTCTACGGTTCGACCTACTCGGCGAACGTGATCATGGGCGCGAGCACGCTGCTTCGTCGCCGTTACAGCATCACCTCCTACGTCGACTTCGACTTCGACTACGCCCATCGGATGCTCGACGACAAGTTCGCGACGAGTCGCTTCTTCCGGGTGTGCACGTCGTTCTGTCGGGGGCGCATGAAGGAGCTCGTCGACGGTGCGGATGATTCTCGCCTGCCGGTGATCCTCTTCGGTCTCGACCTGGACCGCTGGAGCGCGACCCCCGAACCCGCGCGTCGCGGCGTGCTCTTCTCGGCGAGTCGCCTCGTGCCCAAGAAGGGGCTCCACCACGTGCCGCCAGCGCTCGTGCGGTTGCGCGACGCGGGAGTCCCCGTCGAGTGGCGGGTGGCGGGCGACGGACCGGAGCGCAAGCGGCTCCACGATCTCGTGCGCCAGCACGGGGTCGAGGACCTCGTCGCGTTTCTCGGCGCGCGCAGCACCGACGAGATCCGCGAGGAGCTGCGCCACACGGACCTCGCGGTGTTGCCCTGCGTCGTCGCGCCGGACGGCGAACGCGACGGCATCCCGATCTTCCTGAACGAGGCGATGGCGCTCGGCGTACCCGTGCTGACGACGCCGGTCTCGGGCATTCCGGAGCTGATTCGCGACGGGGACACGGGCTTCTTGGTCGAGCCCGACTCCCCGCACGCACTCGCCGATCGAATTCGCGAGGTGCTCGCCGACGACGAAGCGCGCTCGGCCGTCGCGGAGCGCGGGCGCGCGGCCGTGCACGATCGACTCGACATCGAGGAGTGCGCGCGCGAGCTCCTGGACTTGGTGAAGCGCTCATGAAGCTCCTCTTCGTCGTGCACCAGTTCTTCCCGGACTGCCACTCCGGCACCGAGCAATACACGCTCGCGGTCGCGCGGGAGGCACGACGACGCGGTGACGATGTCGTGATTCTGTCGCTGGAGCCGAACTTCGGCTGGTCGCATCCCGAGCTCGTGATCTTCGACAAGCCGTACGACGACTTCCGCGTGCCACGCCTGCGCTACTACGAGAAGCTCGCGCCGAACCTCGTGCTGCGCGACTACGAGAACCCGCGTGTCTCGGCGTTGTTCGGCGAGTTCCTCGACGAGGAGCAGCCCGACGCGATCCACTTCTTCCATCTCCGGCACCTGGGCTCGGACTTCCTCGAGGTCGCCCGCGCGCGCGGCATCCGGATGGTAGTGAACCTGATGGACTTCTGGTACCTGTGCCCGCGGTTCACGCTGCTGCGCAGTGACGGGTCGCTTTGTGAGGGGCCTCCGGACGAAGGGCGCGGCTGCGTCGAGTGCGCATATCCCGAGCTCGTCGGCGTCGACCCGAACGCGGATACCCTCGAGGGCGAGTCTCTCGCCGCGCTCCTTCGCCGACCCAAGATCCAGTTCGAGCGACTCGCGCTCGCCGACGAGATCGTCGCGCCGTCGCGCTTCCTCGCGGGCATGTTCGCGCGCAATGGCTTCCCCCTCGAGCGCCTGACGGTCGTGCCGTACGGCTTGGAGCCGGGGCGCGTGCGTGCACTCGAGGTCGCGAGACCGCGGTCCCCGTTGCGCGTCGGATTCGCGGGTGTCCTCTCCCCATGGAAGGCCCCGCACCTGTGCGTCGAGGCGTTGCAGCAGATCGAGGGCGACGGGATCGAGCTCACGATCCACGGGCGCACCGACGAGGGGATGTTCCAGGAGTACATCGATCGCATGCTCGAGAGCGCGCGCGGGGACACCCGGATTCGTTTCCCGGGACCGTTCGATCACGGGCAGCTGGACCAGGTCATGGCGGATATGGACGTCCTCGTGGTGCCTTCGCTCTGGTACGAGAACACGCCGTTCGTCGTGCTCGAAGCGCTCGAGGCGGGAGTCCCCGTGATCGTCTCGAATCTCGGGGGGCTGTCGGAGGTCGTCGAGACCGGCCGGAACGGCTACCTGTTCGAGGCCGGTTCCGCGGATGCGCTCGCGCAGGTGCTGCGTGACTGTCTCGCCGAACCCTCCCGGCTGCGCGATCTCGAGCTGCGCCCGCCGGGTTCGATCGCGTCGAACTACGAGGTGTTTCGGCCGATGTACGAGGGCTGATTCGCCGCGACGTCCTCGAACAGCTCGCGGTACTGCGGAAGCACGCGTTCGGTAGCGAACCGTTCGGAGATGTTGCGACGATCCGCGCGTAGATCCTCGGTGCCGCGGATCCAACCCGAACACAGGTTCGCGAGCACGTCCTCGAGATCGGCGTCCGCGTAGCGGTACTCGTCGTCGAAGAGTTCACGGAAGGACAGGCGGTCCGGCACGACCGGCCTCGCTCCGCAGTGCGTCGCTTCGAGGGTTGCGATTCCGAAAAACTCCTGGTCGGAGGTCGACACGCCGAGTTGCGCGCGCTGGAGCAGCTCGACGTACTGCGCGCGACTCTCGCAGTAGCCCCAGTGCTCGATCACGTCTTCGAAGCGCGTCCGTGCCTCGTCGAAGATCGGTGAATGGTTGCGGAACGACTCGCCGCAAACCGCCAGGCGAAACGGGATTCCGCGCTCCTGAAGCCAGCGCAACGCCGCGAAGAACCGCTCGGGGTTCTTGTCGTGTTCCCACCGGTGGTTCCACAGGATCAGCGGGCCGGCTGCGCGGTCCGAATCGGATTCGCTGAGGAGAAGCGGATCCACCTCGGGCAGCGCGAGCGGGAGTGGGCGCACCATCGACCGCTCCGCGATGCGCTCGAGAGTCGCAGTCGGCCGCGCATCCGGCATCTTGCGCACGAGTTCGTTCGCTCCGTGCAGGAACGACTCGCGGTTGAACTCGCTGTTGAACACGCACACGTCCGCCGCGGCGGCGGCCGCGATCTGAGTGAACCCGAAATGCGTGTCCCGCTCACCGTGGAACTCTTCGCGGCTCGGGTAGGCGAACTGATTTTCGTGGAAGTAGAGCACCTTCGGCACCGCCGCGAGATGCGGACAGGAGGCGGCCAGTTCCGCGAGCGGAAACAGCGAAGTCGCGAACACCAGGTCGCACGGCTCCGGTCGGAGTTGCTCCCCCACCCACAGTGCCGCGCCGCGCATGCGCCACTTCCAGTGGCGCGCCGGGAACTCGACGATCGACCAATGGGCCGACAGGCCTTCGGTCAGCGTCCGCAAGAACGCGGCGTGGGACCCCCCGGCGAACGGCTCCAAGAACAGGATGCGCAGTTCTTCGAGGGGCCGCCCGACCGCGCTCATCGCATCTTCCACTCGACGAAGTCGAAGTCGTTCTTGCGACGGCACACCGCGCGCAGCGGTTTGTGACGCGTCGCGCTCCACTGGTAGACGAGGACCTTGCCCTTGCCGCGTACTCGGAGGCTCGCACCGTGGATCACGGCGGCCGTGTCTTCGTCGATTCCGACGGCGAACATCGCGCGGTCGGCGGACACCGCGCCGGCGAGCGCCTTGCCGAGGTTGCGCTGCGAGCAGTGCGGTTCGATCGCGAACCCGGGCAGGAGGCCGAGCCCGTGTTCGTATCCCTCGGCGAAGAGGATCGCGTCGTCGAGGGGATGCCCGCGCAGGAGCGCCGAGCCGAGGCACGTGACCGTGGCCTGCGTTCCGCCGACGGCGCCACCACGCGCGAGGACGTCCCGCAGCGCCGCCGTGGATTCTTCGGGCTCGAAAGCGTCGATGACCTGCCACGGCCGGTCGCCGAGGAACCAGACTCCGGATGCCGAACTCAGGTCCTCGATGGTGACCGCGTCCGCGGTCTGCCACGCCGCGATCTCGACCGACGCGGGCTTCATCCGCCGGATTGCCTCGAGGGTCTTGAGCCCGTCGCGGTCCGGGTTCGCGCAGGCCGTCGTCACGACGAGAACGCGCGCTTTCGCCCCGCCCGCTGCGGCCACGAATTCGAGGTACGCGTCGTCGGGAACCGTGCCTCCCCCACCGAGCACGACCGTCCCCGCGACGGGTCCAAAGGGCCGAAACTCCGGCGGCTCGTTGCGCGCGCGCGCGGCACGGCGCAGCTGCACCAGGTCGACCGTGTTGCTCGAGCGAAGCTCCGTGCGGGACTCTTCGCGGCCGCCGCCGGCCGCGAGATACACCGTGACCATGTCGCGCCCGAGAACGGTTCCGCGACGACCGTGCACCTCCAGCGCGGTGCCTTCGTCGATCCCGATGCCCACGAGGTGCGGACGGTCCCGAATGACGCCGCGCAGTCGGCCGAACCGCTTGCGCTGGCGGAAGTGTTGGTCGACGACGATGCCGGGATAGAGGTCGAAGCCTTCGCCGATTTCGGCCTCCTCGCGTCCGCCCTCGATCATGACTCCGGACATACAGGCCGCACCCGCAGACGTTCCGCCGACGACCCCGCCGCGATCGAGCAGTTCATGCAGCGCGGTCAGGACAGCCGTGTCGCCGTAGGCCGCGGTCAGGCGCCGCTGGTCCCCTCCGCTGATCCACACGCCCGTCGCCTTGCCGATCTTCTGCGCGGCGGCCTCGAGCTCGCCACGGTCTCGCTCCCGCACGTGCACGAGCGAGACATCGGTGGCGCCGAGCTTGTTCCAGTTCTCGGTGTAGTAGGTCTCCGCATCGTCGTCCTCGGCGTGACGACTCGCCGTCGGGATCACGATGAGCTTGGCCTCGGACCCGCCCGCGAGATCGAGGAAACGCGTGCGCACTCCGACACCGAGCTTGCCGCCCCCGCAGATCACCAGGTGACCGCGAAGTGGGGCATCCGATTCGGGAACCTCTTGGGCCGAAGACGTGCCGACGACCAGGGAGAGCAGCAGGATTCCGGTGCGGGGTCTCACGGCGTCAGGGTAGCGCGGACGCCTCTGCATGCTCGGGATTCTCCGCCGCGTGCGGCTACGATGTGCCGGTCCGGGAGCAAACTCGGATCCCGATCGTAGAGTGCACCCATGCAGCGAATCCCAGTTTCCGCCTTGCTGATGTTCGTTGGGACCGTGGCCTGCGCGCAGACCGAAACACCGGCGACGCCGACCGTACTGCGAGGGATGGAGCCGGACATGGCCGAGCTCGACCTTCGCGAGACGCCGGTCGTGCGCGCCGTGCGCCGTGCCCAGGACGCCGTGGTCAGCATCTACCTGACGCGAGAACGCGCGAACCGCGCTGCCGAAGTCGAGGGCCAGGGGTCGGGTGTCGTGATCGACGCCAACGGACTCGTGATCACCAACTGGCACGTCGTCGCGCCGCTGACCGGCAATCGACGCAGCGCGTTCGTCCGGATGCGCAACGACAAGACCTACCCCGCGGAGCTGCTCAGCGTCTCGCCCGAGAACGATCTGGCGCTGCTCCAGATCAAGACCAGCGATCGCTTGAAGCCGATCGTCGCCGGAGACTCCGACAGCCTGATGGTCGGCGAAACCGTGATCGCCATCGGCAACCCACAAGGATTGAGCCACACCGTCACCGTGGGCGTGCTGTCGAGCACGGATCGTTCCATCACGGTCCGCACGCCGGATCGCCAGGTGCGGAAGTACAGCGGTCTGCTGCAGACGGATGCCGCGATCAACCAGGGAAACAGCGGCGGTGCGCTGCTCGACATCACAGGCAAGCTCATCGGCATCAACAACGCGATGGCCGTCGGGGTCGAGAACATCGGCTACGCGATCCCGGTCGGGACGGTGCGTAAGGTCTTCGAGGAGGTCCTGGTCTCTTCCGAGAATCTCGCGACCGTCTGGCTCGGCATGCGCGTCACCGACGACGACGGAGCTGCGGTCGTCGCAGCGGTCGCGCCACAGGGCCCGGCCGAGCGAGCCGGGATCCGACGTGGCGATCGCATCCTCAGCGCGGGGGATCGCGACGTCACGAGCGCGCTCGACTACGCTCGTGCGACGCTGCTCGCCGAGACGGGCGATGAGTTCCCGCTCCGCGTCCAACGGAACTCCCGTTCGCTGAGCGTCGGCGTGCGACCGATGAGTCGCGTTGCGTGGGAGCTGATGCTCCGCACGGGACTCGAAGTCGAGACGGTCACCGCCGATCAAGACCGCAAGCTCCTCGAGGCCGCGAGTCTCGAGCTCTACTCGGGGAGTCGTCGCCGGCGGGTGCCGCTGCTCCCGGCTGCGCTCCGCGTGGTGCGCGTCCGCCCCGACTCCCCCGCCGACGAGCTGTCGTTGCGGGCGAACGACGTCGTGATCGCGGCCAGCGTGCCGACGATGTGGGGCCGGTATCAGTATCGCCCCGTGCGCAGCATCGAAGAGCTCGCCGACCTGGCGCGGGATCGCGCTGGCGGCAGTCTCAACATTCTGCTGATGCGGGACGGGGAAGGGCTCGAAGGACCGCTCGGGGTCGCGAAGCTCTAGACCGCATCACCGCATCACCCACCGGCACCGCGCGACGATCGAGAAATCGGTCGCGAGGTTGAGCGCCGAGTCGTCGAGCACATTCTCGAGAGCGCGCTGCACCTGGCGTCGCGCGAGGACGCGACGCAGAGAGTCGAGCGACAAGCCGTCGAGCAGGAGCACGCCGGCGGCGCTGCTCAGAGATCGGGACGCGCCGCGGGGCCCGTCCGGTCTCGCGACGTAGCTGAGCGGCAAGCCCGGCTTGCCCTGACGAATCAACGCGACCAGTCGGTGTTCAGTTGCATCGGCCAGGTCCTTCGCTCGCGCCGAGCCACGGCGCTTTGCCCATGCCCGCAGCGCCGGCAGCAAGATGCCTCCGGTCTGCCAGCAGCGGTCGCGGTATCGGGCCGGGTCGCGACCTCCTTCGTCAAAGCGGAAGACCCCGAGCGCCTCGTCCCACCGATCGAGCAGCGCCTCGCCCAACCGGTCCGCGGCTTCGCGCACGACCGGGTCGTCGGGCAAGAATCGAAGGTGCGCTTCGAACTCTCCGAGTGGCCAGGCCAGGTCACGGAGGAAGCGAGGCGGCTCCTCGTTCATGACGTGACGGGCGAGCGCGCGCACGATCGAAGTCGCCGTCTCCAGGAGGAAGCGGTCGGCGAACGTAAGCGCTGTCACTCTCAGCCCGCGCACCCAGCAGTGACCCGGTTCGGGGCGAGCCACGCGGTGGTCCCGCCCGTGCCGATACGGCAACCCCGTGCTGCGGTCGAGGTCTCGATCGACGAGATGGTACGCCGTGTCGTAGGCGCGTCGCAGTGCACCCGCGTGGTCCGCGACGAGGCCGAGCCGCACGAATCCGAGCCCGGTGTCGAACTCGAGGTTGGTCACCGTACGCCGACCGCTCTCGTCCGGGGCGCCGCGTACGTAGTCTCCGCGGCCTCGTGTGCCGGGTGCCGTCGGGAGAACGGGGAGCACGCGCAGGAGTTCGTCTCGCAGTTCCCCGCCGAGTCGCGCGCGAGACGGAAGGACGCCGACCTCGCGCCACCAGCCGGGCTCGATGCGCACGCGCGTGCGGCGCGCGCAGAACTCGTCCTCGTACGTCGTCTCCCATTCTCCCGGGCTATCCGGCCCCAGCAGCGCGCGGACGACGCGGTCCTGCGCGCCGCTGCGCGAATACGACCACGTTCGCACGCGCGCGTCGTCGCTGCCACCCGTGCGCCCCCGGGATGCGACGCGGATCGCCACGCGCCCCGTCCCCTGGGTGACGGGCACCTCGCCGCGACCCGCCGTGATGCGGTATCGGCCCGGTGGTCCATCGACGATGACCTCGACCCAGACCCGGCCGTCCGCTCCTGGACGGGGCGACAGCACGCTCCACTGAAGGCGCGTGCCGGTGCCTCCCCCACGCAGTCGGAGCGTCCGCTCGACCTGTGCGGCCTGCAGCGGCACGCCGAAGCGGACCGGACCCTCGCCTTCGACCGCGAACGCGGCCAACACCTGACACGCCATTACCGTGAGCACCATCGCATGGAACTCGTGGTCAGCAGTTGAGCTGAGGGAACGCCGTCAGTCGATCCAGCGTGACCGAAACGCCGTGCCCCCGCGTTCGAGCCACTGGCGGTAGCTGTCGTGATACGGGGCGGTGAGCTCGGCGAGCGCCTCCGCGTCGGTCATCCAGCGGTGGTCCAGCACTTCGCCCTGCGCGCGCGGCTCGCCTGCGAACTCGGTTACGCGATAGAAGAACGTGCGCCACGCGTACTGCCGTAGTCCGTCGATCACGCGCTCACCCTCCTGCACGAAGAGCAGATCCGGCGACCCGGCGACGGCAATCCCGAGCTCTTCGTCGAGTTCTCGCGTGAGCGCTTCGTGAAGCAGCTCGCCGGGTTCGACCTGGCCACCCGGGAGGTCCCAGACTCGGACGGACTCGCCGGCGACCACGCGTTCGTTCGCGACGAACAGCGTGCGCTCCTCGCGACGGATCACGCCGAACGCGCCGAGGAAGTCCGCGCTGCGGAGATGCTTCTCGCGGATGTCGGACGCGTCGTCAGTCATGGGCGCCGAGCATAGTCGCGTAGCGATCGCTCAGGTAGGACGCGACGCGCGCCGGGTCGCACAGATCGACGATGTCGTCGTCCGGCGGCGCGGGCGTCGCGCGCACGGTCTCGACGGCGGCTCGAAGCGCCTCCACGCCCGCATCGCTCGGCACGAGCGCGCCGCCATGCGACGCCTCGACGGCGTCGTGCACGCCGGGCACGTCGTAGCCGATGCACGGCACGCCTGCGGCGGCGGCTTCCACGCAGACGAGCGGGAAGCCCTCGCGTCGACTCGGCAAGACGAGCACGTCGAAGGCCGCGAGCAAGCTTGGCGCACGGTCGGTCGCGCCGAGCCACTTGAGAAACGGCCCGACCAGAGGCTGCACGACGTCGCGGAGCGGCCCGTCCCCGCACACGACGAACGTCGCGTCGGGAATCTCCCGCGCCAGCTCCAAGAACACTTCGACTCGCTTTACCCGCACGAGGCGCCCGACGAATCCGACGACGAATGCGTCCGCGTCGATCCCCAGCTCGGCACGAGCCGCCGCTCGGTCACTGCCCCGCGCCGCGCGCACGTCGACCGCCGGCGGCACGACCTCAACGTCACGGATCTTGAACTCGGCGAGTTCGCGTCGACACGATTCGCTGACGGCGAAGTTGAGATGGGTCGCACGCGCGAGACGCCGCTCCACCCACCTCAGCCCCCACGTGACTGGCACGGGGAAGTAGTCACGCAGCACAATCCCGTGATAGGTGTGTGCAACCACCGGCACGCCGAGGCGCCGCGCCAGGCCGCGCCCGATCAGGCCCGCCTTGCTCGTGTGCGTGTGGACGACGTCGGGACGGACCGCGCGGATCAGCTGTGCGAGGCGCTGCCGCGCACTGCGGTCGCGGAAGGGATGGATGCCGCGGCCGAGCTCTTGCAGGGTCAGCGTTCCGTTCGGGTCCGACGCGGGGTCCGACGCGAGCGGCAGGTCGTGCGCGAGTTCCGCTTCGTCCGGGTCGCAGCGACCGGTGACGAGCAGGGTCGAATGGCCGAGCGCCGCGTGCGCGTGCCACAGGCACACGGCCTGTCGCATCGGACCGCCGAGGTTGGGGCGGGTCAGCACGCGGAGGATCTTCATCGGGCGTCCTCTTCGAGCGCGCGGTCGTGCAGCTCCAGCGCGGCGATCAGGTAGAGGCCGTGCCCGACGCGGATGCGGCCCCGGCGATGCAGGTCGAGCGCGTGGACGAGACCGTCCGCGTCGATCCAATCGCGATCCCGGGTGCGGCGATCCAGCAGCACGTCCGCCAGGAAGTCGTCCTCCCGAATCCACCGATCGAGTGGGACTGCGAAGCCCGTCTTGCGCTGGTCCAAGAACCCGGGTGGAAGGCAGTCCGCGAACGCGTCCCGCAGCGCGCGCTTGCCGAGCACGCGGCGGGCGTTCGGCTCGAGGACGGCGTCACATCGAAGCACGGCCGGATCGAGAAACGGGCAGCGCCCCTCGACGCCTGCCGCGAGCGTGGCGACGTCGAGCTTCGGCAACAGGTCGCGTCGCAGGTAGTCGCGACGGTCCACGACGCGTGCCCGATCGAGGGATGACTGTTCGGCTGTCGCCGGCAGCGTCTCCGGCACCTCGAGCGTGTCGGAGACAACCAGGTCGAGGAAGCCGGGCGGCGCCACGTGGAGCAGCGCGTCGTACGGCACGAGCGCACGGAACGCGCGACGCAGGCGACTCCCGCGCGTCGTCGCGAACGGCCAGGGCGGCCGCAGCCAGCGACGGCCTCGCCGCGGTAGCCAGCGAGCGGCGCGGTGCCTGGCGTATCCCAGCAGCAGGTCGTCCGCGCCTTCGCCGGAGAGCATCACCCGCACGCCATCGGCGGCGGCCGCGCGCGCCACGGCGTGGGCGGCCAGGACCGAGGGATCCCCGAGTGGCGCGCCGACGTCGCGCGTCAGCTCGGGAAGCGCGCGAAGGATCGCGGCGTCGCCATCGACTTCGCGGAGTTCGTGTCCGAGGTGTGCGGCGGCCGCGCGGGCGCGCTCCCGTTCGGCGCCGGGTTCACCGGCCGCGCAGAACTGATACGCCGGCAGGCCACGGCCCTCGAGACACGCGGCGATGCACGCGCTGTCGATGCCACCGGACAGGGTGAGACCGACAGGCACCGTCGCGGTCGCGCACCGCTCGACGCCGAGTTCGAGCGCGTTGCGGAGTGACCGCGGGTCCTCGTGACGTGGCGAGCCGATGTGCTCGATCGCTTCCCCGGCCCGCACGCGGTACACCCCCGGATCGAGCTCGCGGATTCGGCAGCGGTCCGACTCGAAGTCCGAAAGGAAGAACCCGAACCGCAGGAGCCGTCCGCGTTCGACTGGCGCGAGGTCCACGTCCACGCCGAGCACCCGCAGCGCGTGTAGGGTCGATGCGAACGCGACGAGTCGTGCACCTTCGAAGGCCAGAAACAGCGGCTTCTCGCCCTCGGGATCCCGGCCGAGGAGCACTTCGTCCGCGACCGGATCGACGATCGCGAACGCGTACGGCCCCGTCATGTCGCCGAGCCGCGTCGGGCCGCGGTCTTCGAGACGCAGCAGGAGCAGTTCGGCGTCGTTGCCGGTCTGCGCGCGCTCCGGGATCGTCGCGCGTTCCTCGGCGGCGGAGGTCACGGCCCCGTTGAACGCGACGACGCGACCCGTGCGCGGACACGTGAGCGGCTGGGACGCATCGGGGTCGGAGATCGCGAGCCGCGCGACGCCGACCTGCCAGTCGTCGACGGACTCCAGGGCCAGCGAGTCAGGCCCGCGCCACGCGAGCGATTCGAGCGCCCGTTCGACGACCGAGGCATCGGGTTGCCAGCTCTTGCGTACGCCGAGGATCCCGCACATCGCGGACGGCAGCGTAACGCGCGGGTCAGCTCGGCAGAATGCTCAGCAGGTAGAGATGCCAGAACAGCAGGAGCGTGTAGCCGACCATCACGGTGGCCAGGCCGATCTTGGCGATGCGGAATCGCGACGTGAGCGTCAGGATCGCGACGCAGATCCCGATGCCGAAGCTCTTGACGAAGATGAACGGCCAGCAGCCCAGCTGAATGACGGCATCGATGAACGGGTTCATCTCCTTACCGCCGAAGCTCAGAAGGTAGATCGTGAACCAAGCGTCGAGGAAGTTGAGCGCAGCCAAGCAGGTGACGACGCCGAAGAGGCCGGCGCCCCACTCGTCGACGAAGCAGGCGGTCGCCTCCTCGCCGCGTCGCGAGTCTCGGCGCTTGCCGCCGACGAACGTGTAGCGGGAGAGGATGGGCGTCGGGCGCCGTCTTCGATCCGTGGACTCGCGGCGTTCGATCGCTTCGCCGGTCAGCAAGACCTCGGCGAGCGGAAGCTGTTCCGAAACTGTCACGTGCAAGTCTATCCCGTTCCGGAGCCGCGAGCCGGATCGCAACCGGGCACCGAGCGCCGGGATTCCGATGCCATGGCTTGTTCGTCGAGCGGGATCCGGCCAAAACATGGCCCGACGTGCAGCTCAGCCTGAAGATCCGAGTCCACGGGCGCCATCCCTGGTTCTACCGGAAGATGGTCCGGAAGCCCTCCGAGCCGATCCCGGCCGGCAGCGCCGTACGGGTCGTCGACCGGGATCGAAAGTTCGTCGGGACCGGATTCTACAACCCGCGCACCGACCTCGCGCTGCGCATGCTCGACCGGAGCGAAGTCCGCGATCCGGAGAGGTTCCTCCGCGACAAGATCCGCGAGTCCGTGCGCTGGCGGCACGACGTGCTGCGGCTACCCGACGTCACGACCGGATATCGCCTGGTCCACAGCGAAGGCGACGGCTTCCCCGGCCTCGTGATCGACCGACTCGGAGACGCGATCGTCGCCCAGGTCTTCTCGCTCTGCATGATGCAGCGCATCGAGCCGATCGGCGAAGCGCTACTCGAGGAGTTTCCGAAGGCGCGTCTGGTGCTGACTGTCGACGAACGTGCGCGGGATCTCGAGGGCTTCGACGCGCCGCCGCGGACCCGCCCGTTTGAGACGCAGCTCGAAGAGCACGGGATTCGCTACGCGGTGCGGCCCGGGCAGGACCACAAGACCGGGTTCTTCGCCGACCAGCGCGACAATCGCGCGCTCGTCCGCAGCGTCGCGAAGGGTCGCGCGGTGCTCGACCTCTGCTGCAACTCCGGCGGGTTCGCGCTCAACGCAGTCGCCGGCGGCGCCAAGTCGGTCCGCGGCTTCGATCTCGACGAGGTCATGGTCGAGCACGCGACCGCGAACGCGCGCCAGAATCGCCTCCGTGCCGAATTCGAACACGGCGATGCGTTCGACGTGTTGCGCCAGACCAAGCCGGGAGCCTACGACCTCATCGTGCTCGACCCGCCCAAGTGGATCCTCGGCAAGGAAGGCATCGAACCGGGCCTCCGCAAGTATCGCGACCTCAACCAGCTCGCGTTCCAGAAGCTGGCGCGAGGCGGCATCCTGGTGACGTGCTCGTGCTCGGGCGCGCTGAGCGAGCCGAAGTTTCTCGGGATGCTCGCGGACGCCGCGGCCGCGGCCGGCTGTGACGCCCGCACCCTGTTCACCGGCGGCGCCGGCCCGGATCACCCGGTGGCCCTCGCCTGTCCGCAAACGCGCTACCTCAAGGTGTGCGCGTTCGGAGTCTGAGGATGATCGTCGTCGCCGTCTTCCTCGGGTTCTACACCGCGCCCTGGCTGATCGCGTGCGTGATCGCGTGGATTGTCCAGCGCCTGCGCCGCCGTTCGGCGAAGACGTTCCTGAGACGTGCCGGTTGGCTGTGGCTGATCCTGCTCGCGCCCTACCTCTTCGGGGCCTTCCCGATGTTCGTGGGCTGGGTCGGCTCCCGAGTCGTTGGCACGCGGGGTTTCGAAGACGGCTACCGTGGTCCGATCGTCGACCCGGAAGGCCATTGGATCGCGCCCCCTGATGAAGAACGCGAAGGGCGTCGCCCTCGCCCTGCCCTGGATCGCGGCAACACCGATCCGGTCTTCTTCGAAGCCGAGGACGGCGTGCGGATCCGCGGCTTCTACGTGCCTCCGGTCGGCGCGACCCGGCCCTCGACGGCATGGATCGTCGTGCACGGACTGTTCCGAAACGGCTACGAAGTCGAGCCCGTCGGACGCATGCTGCACGAGCTGGGTGCGCCGGTACTCCTCGTCGAACTGCGCAACCACGGCGGCAGTGGGCGCAGCCCTGCAACGTTCGGTCTGGCGGAGTCGCGCGATGTCGTGGCCGCCGCGAGGTGGCTGCACGAAGAGCACGGGTTCGAGCGAGTCGCCCTGTTCGGGGTCAGCCTCGGCTCGGCTTCGGTCGCGCTGGCGACGCCACGGTTGGCCGACAGACTCGCCGGCATCGTGCTCGACGCACCGATCGACGACCTCGAACGCGTCGCGAATCTGACGATCGAAGGTCGGTTCGGGCTGCCGTGGCCGCTCGCCGGACTCATCCTCGGCGCGCTCGAGTGGTGGTCCGACTTCGAGATGGAGGCGGTGTCGCCCATGCGGGAGTTGGCCTACCTCGAGCCGTCCGTCCCCGTGCTGTTGATCGGGGGCAGCGAAGACTTCCGGGTTCGCCCGGACGACGTCCGGGCACTGTTCGCAGGCCTGCCGACGCGTTCCACTCGGAAGTCGATGTGGATCTGCGACGGAGCCAGGCACGGCAAGGTCTGGCTGACCGAACCCGGCGAGTACGCGCGGCGGCTCGAGGGATTCCTCGAGCTGCTCGGTGACTGAGTCGATCAGCTGCCCGCGTCGCGCAGCTCGGCGCCGACCTCGCTCGCGCCGTCGCGGACGCGCCCGAGGAACTTCTCTTCGTCCTTGGCGCTCAGCGTGCGATCCATCGCGCCGAGCGTGACCGTGAAGTTCAGGCTCTTCTTGCCGTTCGGGACGCCCTCGCCCGTGTAGACCTCGAAGAGCTCGACCGAGCGGACGAGCTTCTTGCCGCACGTCCGCAGGAACTCGGCGATCGTGCCGACCTGCGTCGAGGTCTCGACGAGAAGCGCGACGTCGACGGGCTGCGGCGGATACGGCGAGATTGGGTCGTAGCGAAGATCCCGCCGCTCGGTGCGAAGCATCGCACGGATGTCGAGGGTCGCGACGGCGGTCGTCAGCGGCAGCTTGAGTCGCTGTGCCACCTGCGGGTGCACCGCGCCGACGCAGCCGATCGGGTGCTCGCCGCGGTCGATCCGCACGGTCTTGCCGGGGTGCATCCACGACATCGTGGTGCCGAACGACTCGGTCATCGTTGCGGGAAACGCGACCCGCTCCAGCAGCGTCTCGACCGCCGAGCGGAGTTCCGCGTACGGGTGCGCGCCGCTGCGGCGCGTCCACGCGAACGCCACCTCGCGCACCTCGTGCGGGAGGCCGTCGCGATCGCGGGTCTCCGGGTGGTAGCCCCGGCCGTCTTCCATGAGGCGGATCTCGTCGTCGGCGTGCTGCTCGAGGTTGAGCACGAGCGACGCGAGGAGGCTCGGCGCGACGTGACGGCGCATCTTGGCGTTCTCGGGCGCGACCGGGTTCGTGACGATCGTGTGCGGAGACTCGCCGTCGCCACACGCCTCGACGATCGCGTCCGGGATGAAGCTGTAGTTGTAGACCTCGTGTGTGCCGAGATCGCTCGCGCCGACGCGCAGCATCTGACGCACGAGGTAGAGCTCGGGCTCGCGCGGCGGCGGCACGATCGCCGAGACCAACGGCTGCTCCGGAATGTTGTCGTACCGGAACATCCGGCCGACTTCTTCGATGAGGTCGTCTTCGATGCTGACGTCCTTGGTCGCGCGGAACGACGGCACGCCGACGTCGAAGTCAGCGCCGTCGCGCTGCACGTCGAACTCGAGGCTCTCGAGGATCTCCGTGACCTTCGGGTCGTCGATCTCGTGGCCGAGCTTCAGATCGAGGCGCTCGCGGCGCAAGCCGACGCGCTTGGGCTCGTAGCGCCATTCGGCTGGATCGACGATCGGCCCCGCGGCGCGTGCGCCCGGGCACAGCTCGCCGAGCAATGTCAGGAAGCGATGAGCCGCGAGTTCGGCGTTGGCCGGGTCGAGCGACTTCTCGAAGCGCGCGCTCGAATCGGTGCGCAGGCCGAGCCGCGTGCTCGTGCGGCGGATCGTCGCGGGATGGAAGTTCGCCGACTCGAGGAACAGGTCGGTGGTGTCCTCGGCGACGGCCGAGTCCTCCCCACCCATGACCCCCGCGAGCGCGACAGGACGGTCCCCGGACGTGATGAGCAGGTCGCTGTCCTGCAGCTTGCGCTCCTGGCCGTCGAGCGTGTTCATCGTCTCGCCGGACTTCGCGAAGCGCACGCGGATGCCGCTGTCGTCGAGCTTGCGGAGGTCGAACGCGTGCATCGGCTGGCCGAGCTCGAGCATCACGAAGTTCGTGAGGTCGACGCTCAGATCGATCGAGCGCTGGCCGACCGCGCTGAGCAAATAGCGCATCCAGTCCGGCGACGGCTGGATCTTCACGTCGCGGATCACGACGCCGAGGTAGCGCGGGCACGCGGCCGCATCATCGATGACGATGTCGAGCGACGGGCCATCCGTCGGGATCTTGACGGGGCGATCGATCTTCTTCGGCTTGCGGCCGTACATCGCGCCGAGCTCGCGCGCGATGCCGTAGTGCCCCCACAGGTCGGGACGGTGGTTGATCGACTTGTTGTCGATCTCGAGCACGTGGTCGAGGACGTCGACGTGGTCGACGAAGCGCTTGCCGATCTGTGCGTTTTCGTCGAGGACCAAGATGCCGTCGCTCTCGTCGGACAGACCCAGCTCGCTCTCCGAGCAGATCATGCCGAGCGACTCGAGCCCGCGGATCTTGGTCTTCTTGATCTTGAAGTTGCCGGGCAGCTTCTTGCCGGGCTGGATCACCGCGACCTTCTGGTCGGCGGCGACGTTGGGAGCGCCGCAGACGATCTGCCGCAGCTCGCCGTCACCGACGTCGACCTTGGTGACCGAGAGCTTGTCCGCGTCGGGGTGCTTCTCGCGTTCGACGACGTGCCCGATCACGACGTCGTCGAGCTCGCCGCCGAAGACCTCTATGCCTTCGACCTCGGCCGTGCTCATCGTCAGGTCGTCGTGCACCTGCTCCGCAGTGATCCCGCTGAGATCGATGTAGCGCGACAGCCAGCGCATCGAGATCTTCATCGGCCGACCTCCTCGAACTGGCGTAGGAAGCGCAGATCACCGCCGCTCAGCGTGCGGATGTCGTCGATCCCGTAGCGCAGCATGACGACGCGCGTCAGGCCCATGCCGAACGCGAACCCGGTGTATTCCTCGGGGTCGATCCCGCCGGCCTGCAGCACGCGCGGGTGGACCATGCCGCACGGCAGAATCTCCATCCAGCCGCGCTCGGTCTTCACGTCGAGCTCGAAGCCCGGCTCGACGAACGGAAAGAAGCCCGGGCGGCAGCGCACGACGAGGTCCCGGCGCAGGATCTCGCGCAGGCAGGTCTTCATCGTGTGCAGCAGGTTCGCGGTCGAGACGCCCTTGTCCACGACCAGGCCTTCCATCTGGTAGAAGGTGTGCTCGTGCGTCGCGTCGACCGTCTCCTGGCGGAAGCAGCGGCCGGGCACGATCACCTTCAACGGCGGCTTCATCCGCTGCATCGTGCGGATCTGCACCGGCGACGTGTGCGTGCGCAGCAGGTTGCCGTCGTCGAGCCAGAACGTGTCCTGCGAGTCGCGGGCCGGGTGATCGGCGGGGATGTTCAGCGCTTCGAAGTTGAAGAAGTCCGACTCGACTTCGGGGCCGTCCTGCCACGTGAAGCCCATCGACGTGAACAGGTCGACGAGCTCGTCGCGCACGACGGTGATCGGATGCAGGGTGCCCCGCGAGTGCTTCGGACCCGGCTCGGTCGGGTCGAAGTCCGGCGCCGCGAGTTCGGCCGCGAGCGCCGCGTCGGCAAGCTCCTGCCTGCGCGCGTCGTAGGCCGCCTGGATCTCGGCCTTGAGCTGGTTCGCCGCACGGCCGGCGTCACGCCGCTCCTCTTTGGGGAGCTGGGCCACGCCCTTGACGAGCGCGGTGAGGTCGCCGCTCTTGCCGAACAGTTCTCCGTCGAGTTCCCGGAGTCGGGAATCGTCGGCCGCCGCGATCGCGGCGAGCCACTCGTCCTTTCGGTGGTCCATACCGCGCCTCGCGCACTAGCGGCGGTCTATGCGATCGCGGCCTTCGCCTTCTCGCAGATCTGGGCGAACACTTCCGGCTCGTGAATCGCGAGCTCGGACAGCTCCTTGCGGTTCATCTCGATGCCGGCCTTCTTGATGCCGTTGATGAAACGGCTGTAGAGCATGCCGTTGAGTTCGGCGGCGGCGCTCAGACGAGTGATCCACAGGCGGCGGAAGTCGCGCTTTTTCCGGCGGCGGCCGGAGTAGGCGAATGCGTCCGCGCGGAGGGTCGACTCCTTCGCGTTGCGGAACAGCTTGCCGCGTGCGCCTCGGAATCCCTTGGCCCGCTTGAGAACGCGATTGCGACGCTGCCGCGTCGCGGCTCCATTCTTGACGCGCATCGGATCAGAACCCCTTCAGGCACATGGCCATGTTCTTGCCCATCTGGCCCGGAAGGACGGCAGCTTGGCGCAGGTGGCGCTTCCGCTTGCGGCTCCGGCGCACCATGATGTGCGACGTAAACGAGTGGTGCCGCTTGACTTTGCCGCTCTTCGTCAGCTTCATCCGCTTGACGACACCTTTCTTGGTCTTCTGCTTGGTCATGATCCTGCCAGACTGGAAGGCGCAGGAGGCTAGCGATTCGGGGGAGCGTGAGCAATAGCGCTTCAGGAAGGAATTTCGGCGCTTCGGAGGGGCCGAATTCAGCCTAGGATCCGGCCGATGCTGTGGACCGCGCATCTGTTGGTGAACGTGGCGATCGCGGCCGGACTCTTCCGGTCCCGGCTCCGCCGTGTGTGCGCCGTGGGGCTCCTCGCTGCCGCTCTGGGCTGCGTCGTGGGCGCCCTGATGGCCGGGGACGGCCAGCGTGAACTCGAGATCGTGTTCAATTTCTCGGCCTACGTTGGCAACGACCTGGCGCAGAAGGACTTCCCGATCGAGACCACCCGGGCCGGCGCATCCGCCTGGTTCTGGGCGGCCGGCCTGTTCTGTGCCCTCTGGGCCGCGGCCCTTTGGGTCCTGCGCCCCCGCGCAGGCCGTGCGGCCGGGCGGACCCACCCGTTCTGGGTGCCGATGTTCGTCTGCTGGACCGGCTGTGCGTGGACCCTCTGGCTCGAGAAGCTCGCCGCGCCCGCCGACCTCGTGCGGCCGATGGGGTTCGATCGGACCCTGTTTCCGATGACGGTGACGGCGGCCCTCCTCCTTGCGGAACGGTGCCGGGCCGTCCTTCTGACCTTCAGCTGGCTCTCCCTGTTCGTGTCGATGAGCCGGATCCCGATCGCGCTGTTCGGCACGTTCGCGACCCGCGGCGAATGGGGCACGTCTCTCGACGTGCACTCCGTCGAACACTTCGCAAACCCCCTCGTCAAACGCACGGTGTCGGTCGAGCCCGGGTCGCAGGAGCAGCTGATGTGGCTGATCTGGTCCGGGCACCTGTTGATCCTGCCCGCGCTCTACATGATGAGCACGGGCGGCATCGCGCTGGCGCGGATCATCGTCGGCAAGGGCGCGGTCACGCCGGAGCGAACGAGCCCGGCTGGCTAGTGCCCCGCGTCCGAAGTCCGCATCATGAGTAACGGGCCATTCGACCCGCTCGCTGCGTTGCTGCTCCTCAACTTGTCCACTGACGAGCCGTGTCGTCGCAGCGCCTTGCGAGCGAATCGACTGACGCGGCTACTTTTGCTACGGACTTCAGACGAGGGACACTAACGCGTCGTGTCCACTTCGTAGACGAAGGCTGTCATGTCCTTCGGCCCGGCCCATACGGGCAGTCGACGGAGCAGGCGCGAGTGCCGCCGGAGCCAGTCGGCGCACTCGCCGGACGAGTCCTTCTCGTGGAACTCGGGCTCGGTCAGGATCACGAAGAGCCGGCGCCCGGACTGGATCGCGTCGCGCTGCTCGTCGCGCATGAAGTCGGCCCCGCCGCCCTGCTCCTCGATGGTCCACCACTCGATCGAGCGCACGTCGACCGTCGCGGACTCGAGGTCGCCGCCGAAGTAGCGCTCTCGACGGAGGTAGTAGTCGAGCGAGGGGGCGTTCGTCGTGAGCACCGTCGCGGGTGCTGCGGCGTCCGTCACGACCTGCGACGCTTCGCGCCACCGCGGCCGATCGCCGTGTTGCGTCGTGAAGTAGAGGGCGTCGTAGGCCCCCATCTCGCAGACGAGTACGACCGGCAGCGCGTAGCGCAGTGCTTTGCTCTTCGCGCCGACGGCCGTCGCGCGTTGCATCCACTCGACGCACAGGAAGCCTGCCAGCAGGCAGAACGCCGGCAGGCAGTAGAACGCGTACTGCGCCGTGACCTGGAACAGTCCGAGTGACAGCACGAACAGGACGGCGAGCGGCACGAATGCCCACAGGCCCAGGTACCAGCCACCGGGACTGTGTTCACCGCGTCGCATCGCGAGGAAACCCGCGACCGCGGCCAAGGAGAGTGGCACGCGGAAGAAGTACGCCGACGTCTGGACCAGGTGAACCGTCGAGGGCGACGACTTCGCGTCCTGCACCCACAGGATGTGCTGCTGGGCGAGCGGATACAGCGCGACCGCGACGGCGCCGCAAAGCACGACCGACCAGACGATCAGGCCCGTTCGATAGATCCCCGGGCGGTGCCACAGGTTCAGGAACATCACGACGACGAATACCCCGGCGAGCAGGTATGCCGTCGGGTGCGTCATCCCGGCCGCGACGAGGAAGACCAGCGACGCGAGGTAGAGCAACTTCGATCCGCGCTGGATGGCCGACCAGAACACCCCGACCGACACGAGCGCGAACGGCAGCATCAGCACGTAGCCGCGCACGTTCTGCGTCCAGTAGATGTGCCACGGATCGACCGCCAAGAAGAGGGCGCCCAGCATCGCCGCGCGACCACCCACGATGCCCCGCCCCACGATCGCGAGCAGCGGGACCGTCAGGATGCCCGCGAACGCGAACGGCAGGCGGAGCCAGCCCTCGCTGAGCTCCGGCAGGTGGTCCAGCGATCCTCGGAGCGTCAGGAACGCGATCGGATAGTTGCTGACCAGGCTGTTCCAGAAGTGCTCGAGTGGCATCGTCGCGTCGCGCAACGTGTGCGCCTCGTCGACCCACAACGACCATTCGTTGAGACGGAACAGACGCAGCGACGCGGCGAGGATCGTCAGCGCGAACAGCGCGACGAGCTCCTTGCCCGTCCAGATCTCCTCACCGTCTTCGTCGAACTCTTCGAGCGCGGGAAGATCCTCGTCGTCCTCGACGTCGGCATCCGAAGCCGCCCTGAGGCGCTCGAGGATCAGGTCGTCGTCGCGGTCGAACTCCGGATCCAGTCCCGGTGGCGGTCCGTCGGTCGTGCCGGTCATGACGTTGCGAGAGCCTGTTCGACGAGCTGCGCCTGCTGCTGTTTGTGGATCTGGCCGACGCCCGTCGCCGGGCTCGCGGCCGCCGCGCGGCCGGCGTAGCTCGCGTTCGGCAGGTAGTCCCGCGCGAACGTCCACGCGCCCATGTTCGCCGGCTCCTCTTGGCACCAGACGAGGTCGGCGTCGGGGAAGCGCGCGAGCGCGGCGTCAACGACGCTCTTGGGCCAGGGTGCGAGCAGCTCGACGCGACCGAGGCACACGTCCTTCCGGCCGGACGTCGCGATCGCGGCCGCAAGGTCGTAGTAGACCTTGCCGCTGCAGAGAACGATGCGACGGATCGTGCTCGGGTCCTCGACGGCGTCGAACATGGCCGGCTGAAACGAGTCGTCGGACAGCGCTTCGATCGCCGAGCCGGCCGTGCGCTGGCGCAGCAGGCTCTTCGGCGTCATGACGATCAGCGGCTTCCGCACGGGATCCAGTGCCTGCGCGCGCAGCAGGTGGAAGTACTGCGCCGCGGTCGACACGTTCGCGACGCGGATGTTGTCCTCGGCGAACGACTGCAAGAATCGCTCGAGGCGGGCGGAGCTGTGCTCGGGGCCCTGGCCGTCGTAGCCGTGTGGCAAGAGCATCACGAGACCACTCGACTGCCCCCACTTTGCCTCGCCGGCGACGAGGAACTGGTCGATCTGGATCTGCGCACCGTTGCAGAAGTCGCCGAACTGCGCTTCCCAGAGAGTCAGGCACTCGGGCCGCGCGACGCTGTAGCCGTACTCGAAACCGAGCGCCGCTTCCTCGCTGAGGAAGCTGTCGACGACGACGTATCGGGCCTGGTCCTCGGAGAGGAAGTTGAGCGGGATGTGCTTCTCGGCGGTGACGCTGTCCACGAGCACCGAGTGGCGCTGCGAGAACGTGCCGCGGCCGCTGTCCTGTCCGGCGAGCCTCACGCAGCGGCCCTGCACGAGGAGGCTGCCGAACGCGAGCGACTCCGCGGTCGCGAAGTCGACCGGGTAGTCCCCCGCGACCATCTCGCGACGACGATCGAACAGTCGTTCGATCTTCGGATGAGCGGAGAAGGTGTCGGGCCAGCTCGCGAGCTTCTCGCCGATCGGCATGATCTCGTGCGCGGGGACCGCCGTCGCGGGCGGGTTCCACTCGCCGGTTTCGACGGACGCGGGGAGTTCTACGGAGTCGTCGGGTTCGGACTCGCGGACCTCCGCGAGCGACGACCGCAGCTTCTCGTCGAGCGCGGCGGTGAACGCGGCTGCATCGTCGGGCTGGAGCACGCCCGCCCGGACGAGATACTCCTGGTAGATCTCGCGCACGGACGGGTGCGCCTCGATCTTCCGGTAGAGCAACGGCTGCGTGAAGCTCGGCTCGTCACCCTCGTTGTGCCCGTGGCGGCGGTAGCACACGATGTCGAGCACGACGTCGCGCTGGAAGTGCTGCCGGAAGTCGAGCGCGACGCGGATCATTCGCACGGCTGCGAGCGCGTCGTCACCGTTGACGTGGAAGATCGGCGTCTGGAAACCCTTCGCGACGTCGGTGCAGTGCAGAGTCGAGCGCGAGTCCTCGGGGTTCGTCGTGTAGCCGATTTGATTGTTGACGATGATGTGCACGGTTCCGCCGGTGCGGTAGCCGTGCAGCTGCGACATGTTGAGCGTCTCTTGCACGACGCCCTGCCCGGAGAAGGCCGCGTCGCCGTGGATGAGGACGGGCAACACGTCGGTGCGTTCCTCGCCGTGCTCGAACTGCTCCTGGCGCGCGCGCGCGGTGCCTTCGACGACGGGATTGACGGCTTCGAGGTGGCTCGGGTTGCACGCCAGCTCCAGATCGATCTTCTGGCCCGTGGAGGTCTCGAACTCGCCGGTTGCGCCGAGGTGGTACTTCACGTCACCCGAGCCCTGCGTCGATTCCGGATCGATGTAGCCCTCGAACTCCGAGAAGATCTTGTTCAGGCTCTTGCGCAGCACGTGCGCGAGGACGTTCAGGCGTCCCCGGTGCGCCATGCCGAGCACGACGCGACCGATGCCGTGGTCGCCCGCGCGACCGAGCAGCGCGTCGAGCACCGGCATCAGCGTCTCCCCGCCCTCGAGCGAGAACCGCTTGTGCCCGACGAAGCGCGTGTGCAGGAAGCGCTCGAACGCCTCCGCTTCGACGAGGCAGTCGAGCGCGCGGAGCATCGCCTCGCGCGGGAGCTGTTCCTCGTTGCGCACCGACTCCATCCGCTCGCGCAGCCAGCTGCGTTGATCCGGGTCGACGATGTGCATGAACTCGACGCCGACGCGCTGCGTGTAGGTCGTGCGGAGCGTGTCGCGGATCTCGCGGAGCGTCGCGAAGGGCTCCCGCGTGACGTCCCCGCTCGGGAACGTGCGGTCGAGGTCCCACACGGTCAGGCCGTAGTGGTCCATCTCCAGCTCGGGGAAGCTGCGCGGCTCCCAGACGAGCGGGTCGAGGTTCGCCAGTAGGTATCCGCGAACGCGATACGCGCGGATGTACTGCAGCACCTTCGCCGCGCGCTCGGCGTTGTCGCTGTCGCGCTGCGGCGTGCCGAGGGCCGCGACCGCATCCTTCTGCATCCGGATCGGCCGATACGGGATGCCGAGGTCGCGGAAGATCGCGTCGTAGAAGCCGTCTTCACCGAGCAGCAGGCGGTGCATCCGGGCGAGGTATTCGCCGGAGTCCGCACCCTGGATCACGCGGTGGTCGTACGTGCTCGTGAGCGTCATGACCTTGCTGACGCCGAGCTCCGTCAGGGTTGCCTGCCCGGTGCCTTCGTACTGTGCGGGCACACCGATGGAGCCGGTCGCGAGGATGAAGCTCTGTCCGGTCATCAGTCGCGGCAGGGAGCTGATCGTGCCGATCGTGCCGGGGTTCGTCAGCGTGCACGTCGTGTCGCGGAAGTCGTCGGGCGCGAGTTTGCCCTTGCGCGCCTTCTGGACGAGTGCGGTGTACGCGGCCATGAAGGTCGCGAAGTTCATCCCGCCGCAGTCCTTGATGTTCGGCACGACGAGGTTGCGCGCGCCGTTCTTCTGCTGGACGTCGACGGCGAGGCCGATGTTGATCGACTGCAGCGGCCGGCGGTGCGGCTTGCCGGCGTGCTCCTCGTAGGAGACGCCCATCGCCGGGATCTCGCGCAGCGCGCAGACCATCGCCCACGCGACGAAGTGCGTAAACGACACCTTGCCGCGATACTCCGCGAGCAGGAACTCGTTGACGACGCGCCGATTCTCCTCGAGGACCTTGACCGAGACGTCACGGGTCGACGTCGCCGTCGGGACCGTGAGGCTCTCCGCCATGTTCTCGGCGATCTTGGCGGAGACGCCGCGCATCGGCTCGAGACCGTCGTCGTCGTCCGACGCCGTCGGTTGCGCCGTCGCCGTGGCCGTCGACGCGGATGCCGCGGATCGGGCCGGCAGTTGCTCTGGCGGGAGATGCGTCTCGAAGAAGCGACGCCACTCGTCGCTCACGGCTTCCGGTTGCGCTGCGTATTCAGCGAACACGCGCTCGACGTAACCGGCGTTGACTCCGAACAGTTCCTCGAAGTCGAGTGTGGATGGCGTGGTCATCGCTGAGCTGCGGACGGCCGGTCGAGATCCGAGCCGACCGTCCGAATTCGCAGGGTTACTTCTTGCTGATCAGCATCACCATACGTCGACCCTCGCGATGAGGTTCGCGTTCGACCTTGGCGATGTCCTCGAGCTGCTTGAATACGCTGCGCATCACCTCGACGCCAACGTCCTGGTGCATCATTTCGCGACCGCGGAACAGGCAGTTGATCTGCACCTTGTCGCCGGCCTCGAGGAACTTGCGCGCGCGCTTGACCTTCACCTCGATGTCGTGCGAGGCGATCTTCGGTCGGACGCGGACCTCTTTGACCTGGACTTGGTGCTGCTTCTTCTTGGAGGCCTGCTCCTTCTTCTTCATCTCGTACTTGTACTTGCCGAAGTCGAGGATTCGGCACACCGGCGGGCGTTGGTCCGCCGCCATCTCTACGAGATCCAGGCCTTTGTGCGACGCGAGTGCGAGAGCGTCTTGGGTGTCCATGACACCGAGCATCTTGCCTTCGTCGTCGATGACCCGCACTTGACGAACGCGGATCCGGTTGTTGATGCGTGGGCCCCGGTCTGGCGGGCGAGTCGGCCTCGGTCTTCCACCTCTACGCATCGAGTTGATTCCTCATACCTATTCGTGATCCTCTCAGTTGGTTCTGGTCGGTTTGGAAAGCGGCGCGGCGCGCCGCGGATCTCCATATCATCGTCGTTCTGACGACATCTGGTCAAGCAGATCGCCCAATGCGGCTGCGGACATCGCGCCGAGGTCGCCGTCCTTGCGGTGCCGGACGGTCACGGTGCCGGCCTCGACCTCCTGGTCGCCGACGACCCCGACGAGCGGGACCTTCTCCTGCCAGAGATGGGTGCGGATCTTGTGCCCGATCTTCTCGGCCGAGACGTCCGACTCGACCCGGAAGCCGCGCTCTCGCAGCGACTTGGCGAGGGCTTCGACCGTCTCGGCGTGGCGCTCGCCGACCGCGAGGATCACGCCCTGGACCGGCGCGAGCCAGACCGGGAACGCTCCGCCGTAGTGCTCGACGAGGATGCCGAAGAAGCGCTCGAGCGACCCGAGCAGGGCGCGGTGGATCATGACCGGGCGCTTCCGCCCCCCATCGCTGTCGATGTAGGTCATGTCGAAGCGCTCGGGCTGGGTGAAGTCGAGCTGCACCGTCGAGCACTGCCAGTAGCGGCCCAGGCTGTCCTTGATCTTCACGTCGATCTTGGGGCCGTAGAACGCACCGCCGCCTTCGTCGACGCTGTAGTCGAGTTCGAGCTTCTGCAGCGAGGCCTCGAGCGTCGCTTCCGCCTTGTCCCACTGCGCCGGGTCCCCGACGAACTTGTCGGGGCGCGTCGACAGCATGACCTCGAACTCGTGGAAGTCGAACGAGCGCAGGATGTGCAGCACGAAGCCGACGCAGCGCTCGATCTCCTCCGCCATCTGGTCTTCGCGGATGAACAGGTGCGCGTCGTCCTGGGTGAAGCCGCGCACGCGCATCAGGCCGTGCAGCGTGCCCGCGCTCTCGTAGCGGTACACCGTCCCGAGCTCGGCCCAGCGGAACGGCAGCTCTCGATAGCTGCGCCGCTTGGTCTTGTACATCAGGATGTGGAACGGGCAGTTCATCGGCTTGAGCAGGTACTCGTCGCCGTCGACGTCGAGGCCGGTGAACATCCCTTCCTTGTAGAAGTCGAGGTGCCCACTCGTCTGCCACAGCTCGCTGCGCGCGATGTGCGGCGAGTAGACGATGTCGTATCCGCCCTCGAGGTGCTCGTTGCGCCAGAACTCTTCCATCTTGTGGCGCACGAAGCCGCCCTTCGGGTGCCACATGACGAGGCCGGCACCGAGGTCCCCCATCGTCGTGAACAGATCGAGGTCCTTGCCGACGCGACGGTGATCGCGCTTCGCCGCTTCCTCGAGGTTCTTGCGGTGCGCGGCCATCGCCTTCTTGTCCGCGAACGCGTGGCCGTAGATGCGGGTCAGCATCTTCTGGCTCGCGTCCCCTTCGAAGTAGCTGCCGGCGATGCTCAACACCGCGTAGCCGTTGCCGATCTTGCCAGTGCTCGGCACGTGCGGTCCCTTGCAAAGGTCGACGAAGTCGCCGCTCTTGTAGAAGGTGATCGGATCGCCTTCGGGGATCTTGTCGATCGTCGCGAGCTTGTAGTCCTCGCCGTGATTCTCCATGAGCTGCTTCGCGTCGCCGCGGGGCAGCTCTTCGAGGACGAACGGGTGGTCCTCGTCGATGATCGTGCCCATGAGCTTCTCCAGCTCGGGCAGGTCGTCGTTCGTGATCGGCTCGTCGCCGAGGTCGATGTCGTAGTAGAAGCCGAACCGCGGGTCGTCGATCGGCGGGCCCTTCCACAGCTTTGCGCCGGGACGAATCCGCTTGACGGCGTCCGCGAGCACGTGCGCTGCGGAGTGGCGCAACACCTCGAGACCGGCGGGCGTGTCCCGCGTGATGATCTCGATCGCAGCCGACGTGTCGATCGGCAGTTGCAGACTCTGCGGTTCGTCGGCCCCGTCGAGACGGATCGCGACGGCGGCCTTCGCGAGGCCCTTGCCGATCGAAGCGGCGACGTCGAGACCGGTCGTGCCGGTCGCGTATTCACGCACGTCGCCGTTGGGAAGGGTCAGCTGGATCGTGTCGGTCATGGTTTCGGGCGCGGATTAGACCGGCGCGATCCGACACCCGCAATGGAATGATCCGGCAACGACGTGACGCGACCCGGGTGACCCTCCCGGGCAGCACTCCCCGACTTGAAACGTAGGGTACACTCGAACGATGACAACGTCCGTCGAGCGAACGGAAACCCCGCCGTTCGTACGGATTACCGCAACGCTCCCTGGCCCGACTGGACTAACACCTCTCCCCTGATTTCGCTACACTTCCGGGCAGATTCGACGGGGGCCTCGCCTTCATCCGTCGCGTCGACTATTCGAGCGCGCAGACGACGCGCGCCCCTCTTTCCCACAAGTTCCACAACAAGCTCATGAGCCTGTATAGCAACCTTCTGGCGGGCACTGGTTCCCTCCTTCTCGTCGCCGGTGGCCTCAACGCCCAAGCGCTCGTCGACTCGACGGCCGTCCTCCGCGACATCACTGGTAGCGATCTCCACTCGTTCGGTGGTCTGATCGGCGTCACCTCGCCGAACCAAGGCGCCAACCTGATCTGGGTCACCTCGCTGTTCGTCCAGGACCACTACGGTCTCGCGAACCCGACGACGGGTGAACTCCACCTCGACGACATCAACATCAACATCGCCGACAGCAACGACAGCACCGCGAACGACTTCATCGTTCACGTGTTCTTCGACGACCCGGCCTTCCCGGGTGAGCCGGACCTGTTGAACCCGGTGTTCTCGAGTGCGCAGTTCCAGACCCCGGGCGGTGGCGCCGGCGTTCTCGCTGGCTACGACCTGGTCGGCATCGGTGCTCCGGCGACGCCGCTCGTCGTGCCGCCGGGCAGCAGCGTCCACATCGGCGTCGAAGTCGGTATCCCCGGCGGCGGCGGCACGACGTCGGCCGACTTCTGCTGGATCTTCGCGACCTGGGGCCACGCGGACCCGAGCGGTGGCGCGATCGCGAACTTCCCGTTCGACGCCCCGAACACCGGTGGCGGCGCCACGATCGGTCACGGTAACGGCAACGGCGGTTTCACCTGGGTCCTCGACGTCGCTGGCGTCCTCGGCGCCGCGCCGGGCACCCCGCAGGGCTTCTTCGATGAGAACCAGTACATGTTCTCGATCCTGACGGACGACCAGCCGGTCTTCACCGCAGGCGCGACCACGACGCAGGTCAACTGGCCCGTGTCGAACGGCCCGGCGATCCAGGAAGACCTCGTGAACCCCGGCCCGGCCGACGGCTTCACCTCGTCGTTCTTCTCGGGTGGCCACCCGGACATGACCCGTCTGGACGACCTGTACCTCTACAGCGCCGACCCGAACGGTGACCAGACGAACCCGTTCTTCACGTTCTTCTACTTCGGCGCCCCGGCCGCGGTCCCGTTCGACCTGGACTCGCTGCTCCCGGGCTCGCGTGGTTCGATCTGCATCGACCTCGCCGCTCTGAACGTCCTGATCTCGGCTCCGGCCAACAACCTGAACGGCCAGACCGCGACGCTGCCGCTGCCGCTGAACCACGGCGGTCTCATCGGCACCGCGTTCAACTGGGGAACTGCGAACTTCGACTTCCTGAACGCGCAGATCCACAGCGGCAAGTGCATGCAGACGGAGCAGTTCTGAGGAGCTGACCATGGCAGGCCCGAAGCTGATGTTTCTCGTAGTGGCGGCCGCGGCCGCCGGTGCGATCACCTTCTGGTCCTACGGTGACTCTCCGGAGCCGTCGGCCCCGCCGTCCGAAGAGACGGCGAAGGCGACGACCGACGAGGTCGCAGGACCCCAACCGGCGATGGCCGAAGACTTCGTGCTCCGTGAGGTGTCCGAAGACGAACCGCACATCCCGATGGGGGATGGAACACGTTTGCCGCCGCTCAACGGCGTGACCGACACGACCGGCCTTCGCTGGCCGTATGCCAAGACCAAGTCGCCGGTGATCGGGATCACCCGGATCCACGACGGCAAGGACGAGGCCTACCTCCACGAAGACGGCACGTTGACCACGACACTCATCGCGACCGACCCGAAGACGGGGCGTGTCATGGTGATCCCGCGAGTCGTGCGGCCGATCAAGAAGGACTTCAACTTCAAGACTCTCGGGGGCGAGAAGCTGAAGGACCAGCTGCTTCGCACCTACAACCAATAGGTTGTCGAGTCTGTCCTGTGCATGCGGCCCGGCGCCTGGCGCCGGGCCGTTTCACGTACCGATCGAAGTGTTCCCACCGCGGGGTCTTGCGAGAGCTCCCGACGGCTCTTCTGATGCGCAGCCCGGATTCCATCTCCACAAGCCATGTCCGTACGATCCCTCCTGATCGCCGCCACGCTGGCCCTGCCCACCTGGTCCGTCGCTCAAGAATCGAAGCCCGCTTCGAAGCCCGCGACCGCGGACGCCGAAGTTCAGGGCGTCGTCGAAACCCCGCAAGACCGCGTCGCCCGGCTGAAGAAGCGTCTCGAACGACTCGACCGAGAGCTCTCGTATCTGAAGCAGGTCCATGACCGCGGCGGATTCATCGACCGCGTGCACGACAGGCTGTCCGCCCGCGCGAAGCCGCCCCACCGGTCGATCGGCGAAAGAGTGAAGGCCGGGACGGAACGGCGAGAGCCGCGGCTCATGACGCTCGGTGAGAAGCGCCGCCATCCGAGCACGACACACTTCGTCGTGTCGGGAAAGCCCGTAAAGGAATCCAGCTTCCAGAAGATCCTCGAGTTCGTGAGACGTCACGAGAAGGACGTCCCGACCGCACGGCGCCAGACGTTCGACTCGCTGATCAAGGCGACGGCCGCGTTCGCGGCGGACGTCGAGAGCGTGCTGAACGGCACGAACGTTCTGTCGGCCTGCCGACACCGGATCGAAGCCGGAGCGGACTTCGAGGCCGAGATGAAGTCGGCATCGGAAGGTCCGAACGCGTCGGTGACCGGTGCGCTTCCGCCGATCCGTCGTGACGCCGCGGACGCCGCCTTCGTCTACGAGCTGTTCCGACTCGAAGTCGGCGAAGTATCCAAGGTCCTCGTGTCGACGACCGGCACGCACCTCGTGCAGTGCATCAAAAAGACCGACGACACGATCTGGGCTTGGCAAATCTCTCGCCCCCACTCGGCGTTGTCCCAGAAGGCCGTACGCGACGTCGACGCCGGCACGATCGAAATCGCGTTCCGGGACGAGCAGGATCGCGCGCTCTGGGCGGCCAAGAAGTGAGCGTTCGGCGCTCGCTTGCGCTCACCAGCACGGCTTGCGGACTCGTCGCGTGCGCCGGCCTTCCTCCTGACGACTCGGACTTCGTGCCCCCGATGGACATCCACAGCCACGCGCGACCCGCGGAGGTCGCTGTTCAGTCGGTTTCGCTCGACCTCACGGCGGACTTCCAGAAGCACGAGCTCTCGGGCGCGGCGACGCTACGCGTGAAGCGACGAGACCCGGCCGCGCCTCTCCGTCTCGACACGGACGGCTTGCACATCTCTGCCGTGACCGTAGACGGCACCACGGAATGCGAATGGTCGATCGGCAAACGCGACGCGAACCTCGGCGCGCCGCTGACGATCCGCCTCCCTGACGGAGCGCACGAGGTGACGGTTCGCTATCGCACCGACCCTTCCGCGGACGCGGTGCAGTGGCTCGACCCGGCGCAGACCGACGGCGGCAGCAAGCCGTTCCTCTTCACCCAAGGTCAAGCCATCCTGACCCGCACGTGGATCCCGCTGCAGGACTCTCCCGGCGTCCGCATCACCTACGACGCGACGATCCGCGTCGACACCGCGCTCGGTGTCGTCCCCGTGATGAGCGCGAACGAGCGGGAGCGCGTCGAAGCGGGCGTCTATCGCTTTTCGATGGACAAGCCCGTTCCGCCATATCTGATCGCGCTCGCGATCGGCGATCTCGACAGGCGCGAGATCTCGCCACGCTGTGCGATCTGGGCCGAGCCCGGCGTCGTCGAGCGCGCCGCCGCCGAACTCGCGGACACGGAGACCATGATCGCGACCTGCGAGAGTCTCTACGGGCCGTACCGCTGGGGTCGCTACGACGTGCTGATCCTGCCGCCGGCGTTCCCGTTCGGCGGCATGGAGAACCCGTGTCTCACGTTCGCGACGCCGACGATCCTCGCGGGTGACAGGTCGCTCGTCGCGCTGATCGCTCACGAGCTCGCGCACTCGTGGTCCGGCAACCTCGTGACCAACGCGACCTGGCGCGACTTCTGGCTCAACGAAGGCTTCACCGTCTACCTCGAGCAGCGAATCGTCGAGGCGATCTACGGTCCCGAGCGTGCGCGCATGGAGACGCTGATCGGACTGCAGCAGCTCGCGAAGGAGCTGCGGTCGATGCCGAAGGACGACCAGAAGCTGCACATCGATCTCCGCGGACGCAATCCGGACGACGGCATGACCTCGGTTCCGTACGACAAGGGCGCCGCGTTCTTGCGTCGCCTCGAAGAGCTGTTCGGGCGCGGACGGTTCGACGCGTTCCTGACGCGGTACTTCGACGCGCATGCATTCCGCAGCATCACGACGGAGGAGTTCCTCGACTACCTCGAAACCGAGCTGCTCGCGGGCGCACCGGACCTTGCCCGACAGATCGACGTCGAGGCGTGGGTCCGCGGTCCAGGCATCCCCGCGGACAACCCGGAGATCGAGAGCGCCGCGTTCGAGGTCGTCGAAGCCGCACGCGCGGAGTGGATCGGCGGCGCGGCCGCGAGCTCCCTCGACACCCGCGACTGGGTGACCACGCAGTGGCTCCATTTCCTGCGCGCCATGCCCGAATCGGTCGACGCCGCGAAGATGGCCGACCTCGACGACGCGTTCGGATTCACGCAATCCGGCAACTCCGAGATCCTCGCCCTGTGGCTCGAACTCGCGATCGCACGGGGCTATCGCGCCGCGGACGCACGGCTCGATCAGTTCTTGATGACGGTCGGCCGTCGGAAGTTCCTCAAGCCGCTCTACGAGGCGCTCGTCGGCGTCGAGGGTGGACGTGAGCGCGCCCGGGACATCTACGAACGGGCTCGTCCGCGCTATCATGCTGTCTCTCGTCGCACCCTCGACGAGATCGTCGGCACATGATCACCCGCACCATCCTTCCGTTCTGCCTGGCGCTCGCCGGCATCGCCGCGTCGAGCACGGCGCAAACCGTGCAGCTCTCGGACGCGAACATGGTGTTCACCTGGAGCGGGACGTCGTTCATCAGCGGCTTCTCGCTGGTCGGCGCTGACGGCTCCGCCTGCGACAACGCCGACAACCTCTTTGCCTGGCACTGGTGCTATGCGCTCGACGGCGGCGCGGGTCAGACTCTCGACGAGAACGGGCACGGCAACTACCTCGTCGCCCCGTCGGGCTCGACTCAGGCCACGCAGACGATCACCGATGTCGATGGGCACGGCGCGTTCGATGCGACGGTCGTCGACGTGGTGCGCTCGACGGGCTCCGACGCCGGCTACGTCGAACACGACCTGACGCTCATCAGCACCTCGTCAGGACCGATCAACCTCAAGGTCTACCTGTTCGTCGATGCCGACTACAACGGCGTCCCTTCGAACACCACGCTGCCCGGTTCGGGGCCGGACCGCTTTCTCATCAGCGCGCCGACCTCGACGTGCGGCGGGTGTTTCGAGATCACTGCCGACTCGCCCGATCACTACGGCGTCGGGGCGTTCAACGATCCGAACCGGCCGGAACTGCGGATCGTCGCCGGCAACGACCTGTCGGACAACGGATTGCCCTTTGGTCCGGCCGACTTCACGGGTGCGTTCCAATGGAACGTCTCGCTCATCCCCGGCGCACAGCGCACGTTGCGTGCCACGACGGGGCACAACGACGTGTTCGTCGGCCAGCCCGGCGGCGTGACCTACTTCGGCAACACCGTCGGGGGCGCCAGCGGCCCACCGACGCTCACGACCGGCCAGACTCCGGTGCTGGGTCAGCCGCTCGACATCGTCGTCGGGAACGGCGGCAGCGCCTCGAGTACGACCCTCCTGTTCGGTGGCGCTTCGCAATCGGCAACTGTGCCAAATTGTGCGGGACTGACCGTCGGGTTCTCGCTGATCCTCGCGAGTGTTCCTCTGCCCCTGACCGGCGGATCGGCCTCCTTGACCCTCGACGCGTCCACGTGCGACACGACGATCCTGGGGATCGACTTCCTGTGGCAGGCGTTCGTCATCGACCAGACCTCCCCTGCCTGCTTCCCGCTGATCCACTCCGACGTCATGGTTGTGCGCTACGGCGACTAGAAGCTCGGCCGAGAAGTCGCTGTTCGGCCCCGTAACGCGCTGAGAGAATGTGGTCGCGTTAGGGAGGCCATGCTCGGACGACATTCACCCCAAG
>JANQJF010000027.1 GCA_028281765.1 Planctomycetota bacterium
AGCCGGAGACGGAAGAATACGGCGTGCGCAGCTTCGTGTATCGGGCGCGCCGCCCGTTCCATCCAGAGAAATTCCACGCCTTCATCAGTTCCTCCTGGCCGGGAGTCATTCGCGCCAAAGGGCATTTCTGGCTGGCCACCCGCCCGGAGTGGGTCGGCGAACTGAGCCAGGCCGGCGCCCTTGTGCGTCATGAGGCCATGGGCTTCTGGTGGGCAAATGTGCCGAAAGAGCGGTGGCCCGATCACCCGGAATGGCGCCAGCACATCGCCAAATCCTGGGATGCCGTCTACGGAGACCGCCGCCAGGAAATCGTCTTCATCGGCACCGATATGGACGAGGCCGCGATCCGTCACCGCCTCGACGCCTGCCTTGTCGGCGACGCCAATGCCAAGACAATGCAGCCCGCTGCCTGGAAAAAGCTGAAAGATCCGTTCCCGATCTGGAAGCGGGCAGAGCCGTCGTGACCGGCCCGTTGGTGCCCCCGGAAGGTGAGTTCGTTGGCACGTCAGCCACGTCCGGCGCGGTCATCGAGACGTGCGACGCAGCGGAAGGTCTCGCCGCCATCAGCAACCCCGGCATGGAGCTCGTGATCTGGCGCCGCGCGCTACCCTTGTGCTTGCAGACCTGGCTCGAACGAATGGACGCGTCGTGTCTTCCTGACATACAGGTTCTTGTCCAACCGAGCGACCTTCGACGGGCGGTGGAACCGCATTTGGATGACTGTGGTATGCCTCCGGGAGACGTGCGGGACCTGCTGCTCGGGGATGTCGATGATCTCGTCTCGGCGTTTGCCAGGATCACCCAAAGTGATCTCGTTGATGTTCGGCTGGAGCGCGTCAGCCACGATGCCTGCTGGAAGTTCCACCGCGACTGCGTCGAGGCGCGCCTGCTCACGACGTACCGTGGCCCCGCGACCGAGTGGGTCCAGCCGCATGACGCCGCGCGGGCATTGCGTGAGCAGACGCGGTTCAAAGGACCGATAGAGCGCTTCCGCATACACGACGTGGCGATTTTCAAGGGAAGCTGCGCCGGACCGGGCAGCGGAATCGTGCACCGCTCGCCGCCGATCGCGGGGACCGACCAAACGCGATTGCTGCTCTGCCTCAACAAACGATCGGCGGCATCTCCGGAGCCGTGGCCGAAGGTCTTGGACACGAGTCGCCGCGGTTATGAAAATTGAGCTCCCCACCATTTCGGTATGCACAGGCTGTCGACCGCAAGGCTGGCCAGACACCGCGGACAGCAAGGCCTGGGCAGCGCTGTGGAACCCGTTTCCGGAGCTGCGCATGGCCGAGGAGTCCTCATGAACGAGTCCACCGCGTCGAATCTGCGGAGGGATCCTCCCGTGCCGCGCAGCGAAGCCGATTCGTTCGCTCTCGTGCCGTTCTTCGAGCGGTCCCTGCTGGAGTGGGCCGGCGACGAATCCGTCACCATCGCCGCTGGAGACTGGCGGGATGGTGCGGTGATGGAGCTCGTCGGCGAGACGAGTCTGCTGCCCGCTCGCTACGACGGCTGCTTCGAGGGCGTCCGCGAGCTACGAGCGGTCGGAAGTGAGCACCATGTCCACGTCGATCTCGGCCGAGTTCATTCCATCGAGTACGTGGTCGTGCCCAGCGTCTGCCTTGGACTTCGACCGTCTCTCGAGGTCCGCTACCTGAGCGCGGGGCCCGGCGGGAGCCGAACAGGAAGGGCGATGCTTCGCGCCCTCGTCAACTCGCTCTACACCAGGGATAGCGTGAATGGTCACGCCGTCTCGACGTGGTATCAACGGTACGTTCGCGACGTCGCGGAACGACCAGATCGCGTCCGACTCGTCATTGGCTCCGAGGCGTCCAGCGTGGCTGAAGGCGCTGTGTTTCTGGACGCTCTCGCAAAGGCGTCCGACGTAGCGCTGCCGGGCTGGTCGGAATCGGCGCGAGTGCTGACGAGCGCGGAGAAGCCGGCCGCGACACCGTCGGGGCCCGTCTTCCGTGGTCTCCTCGAAGACGCTATTGCACTTCACGACGCGTCGCTCGTCATCTTTCGCGAAAGTACGCTTGTCGAGTTCAAGACCGACGATCTGGCGGGAGTGTTCGAGTACACGGAAGGCGAACACACATCGTGGCAGATCGGCGCGACCGATGCGCACCATTGTCACCTGGCACTCAACGCTGTGACGAGTGTCGAGTTCTCGGCAGAGCCCGTGCCGTGCCAGGGCAATCGCCTCAACTACACGATCTGGTTCCTCGTTGCCGGCGGATGCGGCAACCCGTTCCGGAGCGATGGCTACTTCTCGGTCACATTGAACCGTCCCTACGACGGCCATCGTCCGCGGTGGGCGGTGATAGGGCCGGTGGCCGATCTGTACGAAAAGTACCGTCAGCACGAATGGGTCCGCGCGGACCAAGGTTTCATCAGCGCCCTGGCTGACATTCCAGTCGGAGAAAGCTGATGCCACGACTGAGTGTCCCAGACTGCGAGGCGCTGCTGAGGGCGCTCGAGGAGCGCCCGGTGCCGAACTCACATGTTCTGCGAGCCGCCGCCCGCCTCCGACAGCGCCTCGAGCAGGCCATGGCGAGCAAGGCCACCTCCGACCCCAACCCGAAGCGAAGTCGAGATTCGCATGCGCCGGACCATGGCACTCTTGCGTTGTGCACGCTCCACGTGTGCACGTCTTGCAGGTCGTCGAGGACTCCGCGTGAGCCACGGGAGAGCCGACCGGGCTTCATCCTCTATCAGGAGCTCCGCGAAGCCTTCGACGAGAGCCCCTTGCGACATCGGGTGGATGTACGGCCGGCGGAGTGCCTGAGCGTATGCCCGCGCCCTTGCGGAATCGCGCTCTCGTCGCCTGGAGCGTGGGCCTACCTCTTCGGGGATCAGCACCCAGGCGAGAGCGCATGTGACATCGTGGAGTGTATCACGCGCTACGTCGAGACCGTCGACGGATTCATGCCGAGGGAGGAACGCCCGAAGCACCTCCGCGCAAGTATTCTGGGGCGGGTGCCGCCATCCCAGGGAGGGTCGTCATGCATCTAGCCGAAGGCGTACTTACGCTCGGTCAGGCCGTCGCGTGGAGCGCCCTGGCCGCACCCGCCGTTGTTTGGAGTCTCCATCGCTGCCCACTTGGTCAGATGCAGCGTGTGTGTTGACGAGCGCTGAAACGCCTGCCGTGACGCTATCCGGCCCCATCTTTCGTCTCGCCGTGTCGCAGGGAGAAGAGAGAACATGTTGATCAACACATCACCACGTCGCCCGAACCGCGAACGGGTTCGACATATCAAGGAGGCATTGCGCGCAGCGCTGAGCCTTCCCGATGGCACGACGGTTACGGTTACCCCACGGACGCCGTTGACGCCGAAGACCTTGTCCAGGTCTGCAAGGCGTGGGGGGTCGACGTCCAAATCCCAATACTCGCACCTCTGCTCCAGGAGAACTAGATGAACACGCCGCGAAGAGTACCTGTTTCCATCCTCACCGGCTTCCTCGGCTCCGGCAAGACGACCTTGCTCAACCGGATCTTGAGTGAGGCGCACGGCAAGCGCATCGCCGTGATCGAGAACGAGTACGGGGAGGTCGGCATCGATCAGGCGCTCGTCATCGACGCTGACGAAGAGATCTTCGAGATGTCGAACGGTTGCATCTGCTGCACGGTGCGCGGAGACCTGATTCGCGTGCTCGGCAATCTCATGAAGCGCCGCGACAAGTTCGACTATGTGTTAGTGGAGACCACAGGGCTCGCCGATCCCGGCCCGGTCGCTCAGACCTTCTTCATGGACGACGAGATTCGCGCGGAGTTCTCGCTTGACGGGATCGTCACGCTCGTCGATGCAGCCCACATCGAGCAACAGCTCGGCCGAAGCGACGAAAGCACCGAGCAAATCGCGTTCGCAGACGTTCTCGTGCTCAACAAGACGGACCTCGTCAACGGCGAGGCGCTCGACAGGCTCGAAGCTCGGCTCCGAGACATGAACCGAATGGCGCAAGTCGTGCGCAGCGAGCGGGCGAACGTCTCTGTCGACACGGTCCTCAACCTCGGTGCTTTCGACCTGGACCAGGTTCTCGAGCGTCGTCCCACCTTCCTCGAGCCGGAGTATCCGTTCGAATGGACTGGAGTCTATTCGCTCGATATTGGCCGCTACGAACTCAGCCTCGCCGATGGACCTGATCCGGCGATGTCGCTCGTCGTCGTGTCCGACCAGGGCACGGATGACGCCGCCCTCCGTGAGGGTGCGGAGTGGTGTGTGCGGCGGTACGCCGAACCTGCGGAGCTCTTTCGCCCAGGGGAAGAGATTCCTGTCGGAAAGCATGTGAACCTCCGGCTCGATTCCCCAGGGCGCAAGTCGTTCTTCTTCGAGGTCGATACGCAGGTGCGGGTTGGCCTCTACGCCCAGCACACCGCGGAAGAATTCGATCTCCAACTGACGAACGTGGAAGGAGCGACAATCAGGCAAGAGGTCGAGCGCACCTGGGTCGCACAGCACGAGCACGACGACGAGGTGGGCTCGATCGCGATCGAGAGGGACGGCCACGTCGATCCCGAAAGGCTCAACGCCTGGCTTGGCGAATTGCTCCGTGAGCGCGGGGTGGACATCTTCCGAATGAAGGGCTTCATCAGCCTCGCGGGTGAGTCGCATCGCTTCGTCTTCCAGGGGGTTCATATGCTCTTTGACGGCCAGCCGGATCGCCCATGGGGAGACTCGCCCCGGCGCAATCAGCTCGTTTTCATCGGCCGCAACCTTGATGAGCAGAGCATGCGGCAGGGATTCGAGGCATGTCTGATTTGAATTTCGACAGCCCAAAGGGTGTTCTCCGCCGGGGCTGGTCTGCGGCGGTCGGGGACTACGCCATCGCTGGGGGCTGGACCCTCCGCGGTGAGGCGTTGGTGGTCGGTGACGCCGCGGGTGGCGTCTACGCGTTTGACGGCAAGTCCGGCGCAAGCGCCTGGGCGCGGCAGGGGGCTCATGATGGCGGCGTGCTCGCGATGGCGATCCACCCAAGTGGAACCGCGTTCGCTACGGCTGGCCAGGACGGACGAGTCCTTATCTGGGGTGTCGCCGAAGGTCAGGTAAAACAGGCTATCGACGTCGGCAGCGGTTGGGTGGAGAACGTGGCGTGGTCGCCGGACGGCCAATGGCTGGCGGCCTCCTGCTCCCGGCAGGTTCGTGCGTATGGTGCGGACGGCGCGGAGGTTTGGCAATCTGATGATCATCCCAGCACCATCAGCGCGATCGCGTGGTCCGGCGCAGAGGAGCTGGCGACGGCCTGTTACGGTCGAGTGACGTTCTTCGACGCGCCCACTGGGGAGCTTCGCCAGAAGCTGGAGTGGAAGGGCTCCTTGGTGGCGATGGTACTGAGCCCGGACGGGGATATCGTGGCCTGCGGCAGCCAGGACAACTCGGTGCACTTCTGGCGTCGCTCCACGGAGCAGGACTCCATGATGTCAGGATATCCTGCCAAGCCGTCGGCCCTGGCCTTCGATGACACCGGCACCCTCTTGGCCACCGGCGGAGGTGAGGCGGTGACGGTCTGGAGCTTCCAGGGAAGTGGTCCCGAAGGCACGCGGCCCGGCGTTCTAGAGCTTCATGTTCAACCTGTCACAACGCTCGCTTTCGCTCGCCGCACGATGCGCCTGGCCTCGGGAGCCCGCGACGGTGCCGTGGTTGTGTGGTCGCTTCAGAGAGATGGAGAAGGTGATCCAATAGGGGCCGCGGTTGTGGCGGGCATAGTGGCCGAATTGTACTGGCGGCCAGACGGCCGGGCGCTTGCCGCGCTCGACGCTCGGGGTGGCGTGACAGTTTGGCGGATGGGATGAACAAAGGCCCGAATTGCCCGCGCACGCGCAGTGCTGCGCCACAGTCAAACAGTGGCTGGTCTTTTTCTTTCCGGGCACCTATCGGCTGGAGACCGGTCAGGCAGTCTTGGTCAAGGGCAGGCAATTGCCGAAGCGATAATCTGACTTCCGTTAGGGTCTGACGAAATGGCTGAAAGCTGCCACGATACGGAGGTAAAGCAGGAGGAGACCGGCAGTGAGGCACAGGCCCTTGCCGATATCGTCGCATGGTCCAAGGACTGCCTAGAATGGCAGCGAGATGCGCTGCGGTGGTTCTGTACGA
>JANQJF010000072.1 GCA_028281765.1 Planctomycetota bacterium
GAGCCCATGACCCAACTACGTTAGGACAGCGGCTCGAGCAGTCTTCTTTCTCGCGGAACTTCAGCCACAGGGGGTCATCCCGTGGCGCAGACTCCTAGACGCCACGGAGCGCGCGATCGACGATCTGCGGCAGGTGTGGCAGTGATCTCCGAGCTCGGCAAACCAACGAGCTCGCACCCATCGGCAGACACGACTTCGACGAGGTCGTCCTCGTCCGTCCGTCCGGAAGGCGCCGGGAACCGTCGTGTGGTCATTCGTAGGGGCACCTGCGATCGCGGGGGCGGACCTTTTCGGCAATGCTGAAAGTCGGACGGATACCGTCAGCCTTGACGCCAAATGTCGAAGGCGCCACGGAAGAAATCGCCGGATCGGCCGCCCGTCACGATTCGGCGCGAGTCGATCAGGCACAGCCACAGCCACTCTCCGGTTTTCTGTCACCGTGTACAGCTGCCGCGTCGCGCGTGATGCAACCGTCACCGGGAAGACCTCGAAGTATCGGCCGGGGCACGGTCTGCTGTAATCGAAGACGCAACGGATCCGGTGATCGCCTGAGTCGATCGCGATGCGTGCCATGGGCACGGCTTCGTTCGAGCACTTGGCAAAGACTGCGGCTCTAATCCTTGGAGTCCTCGACGTGAAGAAGCAAGCTGTCGTGCCGTTCTATCGGCTCCCTTGCTACCTGAGGGTGCAAATCACCTCCCACCGTCTGCCGGCGACCTCGAACGGGTGCCGATGATGCAAGCCGCTCAGATCGAGCGGCCTGGAGGACGGAGTTCTGTCGCGCGAAACAGATGCCGCGGACTCGAACGGAGATTCGGACCTGTCGACAAGCCAGATGCTCAGGGACTCGCTAGCAAGCCCTGACAGTGAACTCGTCAAGATCTTGTGCTTGTCGAGTATTGCTGCGGCAAGACTATGGATGCCCTGCGTGCTACCCGAGCCTGCGCGAGCGAGGACAAGCAACCGGCCCGAACCCAGGTGCATCGAGTTCACACGCACTTTCGTCTGGGCTCGTGCTTCTTCAAAGAGCGAACTGGCGATCGTATGCGCTCCCCAATCGTAGCCCCGTCCGTACTGCACGTGGCGCGGTTCGCACTGAGTGATCGGGTAGTGCCAAGCCCGGTCCCCAGCGCGTCGACGCCGGCTGCCTTCTCGAGATTCCCAGATCGCGAAAGCAGGGCCAGAGTCGGACATCATCCGTTCAAACTGCTCGCGTTCTTCGCGTGACACCATCGCAATTCCCTGCAGGCATTCGAGGGCCTCGAAGGAACTCATCAGTACGCGAGCGAACTCAGCGAACTCGTCCATCTCAACGGCTCGAGACCCGGTGTAGAATGCCACTAGGGCGGAAACAGACGCAGCGTGCTCTGCCATCGAGGTTGCAACTGAGTGGCAGCAGGGAATCGCGAGACGCAAGAATTCCGACTTTTGAATCGCGGCCTCGCGAACGACTATGACGGCGCCGAGCGCAGCAAGCAGTAGTACGGCAGCGATTCCAAAGACGCGTGCGCGGTGTCGATGAATCAGCTTCCTCGCCCTGTAGGCGGCGCTGGGAGGCCCTGCCAATACGGGCTGGTGTGAGAGGTGCCTCGACAGATCCGCCATCAGCCCATTTACCGAGTCATACCTCCGCTCTGGTTCCTTCGCGAGCGCCATCATCACAATCCAATCAAGGTCGCCGAGCAACCTACGCCGTAGATTCGACGGCGAAGTCCCTCTCTGCTGCGCCCGTTCCGATGCCCTTTCACCAGCTGCTGAGATCTTTGTGCTCGGCTTGGCCGGGTTCACCTCTTGAATGACTCGCTGGACCTCGAGCATCCCCGCGTTCCTTAGTTCCTTACGGCTGAACGGGAGCTCGCCACTGAGCAACTGGTACAATACAACACCTAGCGAGTAGGTATCGGTTCGGGTGTCAATGTCGACCGCCTTCCCGCGAGCCTGCTCCGGAGACATGTACTCCGGGGTACCGATGAGTTGACCCTGCTCGGTGAAGATCGTCTCGTCGATCAACTGATGGTCAGTTGCTCGCGCAAGTCCGAAGTCGATGATCTTCACGACGTGCTGGTCGTGCTTCAACGACACAAGGATGTTCGACGGCTTGAGATCCCGGTGCAGCACGCCCTTTTGGTGTGCGTGCTGCACGCCCTGGCAAACCTGTTGGAAGACGAGGATCCGATCGTTCAGAGCTAGCCTGTGCCGGTCGCAATAGTCCGTAATCGGCTCTCCGTCAACCAGCTCCATCACGAAGTATGGCTGACCACTGTCCGTGGATCCAGCGTCAAGGACTGTCGCGATCGACTCGTGATTCATCACCGCCAGCGCTTGGCGTTCGAGCTCGAACCGAGCAATGAATCGCTTGGAGTCCATTCCGGGTTTGATGACCTTTAGAGCTACTCGGCGTCGGATTGGCTCCTTCTGCTCCGCGACAAAGACCGTACCCATACCTCCTTCACCGAGCAGACCCAGTATGCGATAGGGTCCGATTCGCTTGGTGTATCGCTCCATCTTCGATTCCAGTGTAGCGCACTTCACCACACGCGTGTTTTTTTCGTGCCACTCGGCGACGCCATTCGGGCGACGTGGACCGGGCGCACTTCGAAGAATCGCGGACGGCGGAATTGACGCCGGAATTTGGAAGCGCCGGAACGGCGACTCCGGCGTGCGACGAGCCGCCGACCAACGGCGCGTTCTCGCGCGAAACGAAGACCGCTGGATTCACCCGCAAGTCCGGCAACGCAACCGAGCCACCAGCCGCACGGATTTTTTCCCACGGAACTCCAACCAACCCGCGCGACGTCTGACTCTGCGGAGTTCACTTCGAGCTCCCCGGAAGAAGGACGGAGAACACCGCCCGAACTCCGGCTCCACCATTTGCTCTGGCAATCGATGAAGCAAACCCTCCTCCTCGCGGTGGCCCTGTTGCTGCCCGCTCATTCTCCTCTCGCCGCGCAGTCTTCGGGCATCGCTACGCCCGCATCCGTAACCGTTTTGCCGCCGGCGTGTCCGCCGGCTGTTCAGAGTCCCCCGGTTCTGACTCCCGTCGGCTGTCCGGTTCGGGGTCAGACCTTCGAGTTGACGGTAGCCGTCACCTACATGTCGCCCGGACCGGCGTTCCCTTTCCCCGTCCTCGCCATCGGGGAGCCCCTCGGCTTTCCGTTCGTGTTTCCATTCTTGTCGCCTTGCGGCCTGGAGTCGTTCGGAGAGATCGCCGCCGTCAACATCGCACTGCCGATGGCGGATCGGTTTCTGATTCCGATCCCGAACAACACGGCGCTCGACGGACTCACGTTCATGGCGCAAGCCTTGCTCGCGGACGCCGGAGCACCGATCCCGGTCGTGTTGAGCAACGGCGTGCTGTGCCGGATTGGAATCGGCACACCTTCGGGTGGATGCCTCTAGTGGGATCTACGTGGCGTCGTTCTCCCACGAGAGCAGCACCGCAGTGATTCAGTCCGATCAGGGCCGGCGAGCTTCGGCTCGTCCGCCGCTAAGAGACCACCGCCCGCACCGCCGCCCGCACCTGCGCCGTGCAGTACCGCCCGAACGACCGCCGCCCGTGCCAGTCGAACTCATCGATCGCGCGCAGCACCGACACCACCCCCGCGCACATCGCGCGCTCGACGCGCTCCGGCTGGACACCGCAACACTCGCGCGCCGCGCCGCGCACGACCGGTAAGAATGCGTCGACGATCGCGTCGCGCAGGTGCGGATCACCACTCCACTCGTACGCCGCAAGAACGCGGCGAAACTCCGCATCACCGAGACGCGGCAACGCCCAACGCGGTACCGATCCGGCAGGCCGCAACGACGAGCCTTCGTCGCGATGCGGATCATTTGCTCCCGAAGCAGGATGAACCACCACGTGCCACACCGTACGCATCCGCATAGCCGTACCAATCGGGCAAACGCCCTACGGTTCTTCGGGCAATGGTCCGCGATCGTTCGCAGTCCTGCGGTTCCACGAGTGACCAACGCGAACCCCAGACCTAGTGTCTGTCACGAAACCGAAGGACCGGAGCGTTCGCTGATCCAGCTCGGCACCGACACTCGGATTGGGGGCCAACTGCCACGCACGCCAGGCAGTGCGCGGCCCCCGAGACGAGGCGGCGAATCGATGCGGGATGGGAACTGCGGCGGCGACGACGTCCTGAGGAATGCCGGTGCGTGCGATTCGCGAACTCTTCTCCCTCTTGGAGAGGCCCCGGGTCCCGGTCGTACACGTCGGCGCTGTTGTGTGAGAGAGCAACGATGACGAAGCGACTGTTAATCATTGAGGACGACGAGTTCTTGCAGGAACTCATCGACCGCGTGGCCAAGGAAATGGGATTCGAGACCCAGTCGATCCGGAGTCTGTCTCCGGACTGCGTCGGCTTACTGGAGTCCGACCCCGACCTGGTGCTGCTCGACCTGAAGATACCGGGCGCGGACGGCGTGGAGGTTCTTCGCGCGTTCGCCGAGCACCAGTTCCACTCGCCGATCGTCCTCATGAGTGGCGTCGACACGCGCACGCTCAAGGCGGCGCGCCGCATCGGTTGCGAGCACGGTCTGAACATGGCCGACACGCTGACCAAGCCGTTCGGCCGACGCAAGCTGCAGGCGACGCTGCACAGCGCGCTCTCGATGTCGAACATGATCGGTCCGGACGACCTCGAACGGGGCATCGATCGAGGCGAGCTGCGCCTCGTCTACCAGCCGAAGCGCTGCTCGAAGACGAACCGTCCGGTCGGCGTCGAGTCCCTCGTCCGCTGGCACCACCCTCGACTCGGCGTGCTCGCGCCGCTGCGGTTCATCGGGATGGCAGAGGAGTCCGGACTGATGTATCGCCTCACCGACTGGGTCCTCGAGACGGCTCTCCGGCAACTCAAGGAGTGGGAGCTGGCCGGCATCCAGCTCACGATGGCGATCAACGTGTCGAGCACGAACCTGCGCAACCCGGGCTTTCCCGACCGCTGCTCGGAACTCGTCACCGAACTCGAACTCCAGGATCCGCGCCTGATCCTCGAAGTCACGGAGCGACGGGCGATCACGCTCGATCTGCTGACCACCGAGGTTCTCGCGCGTCTCCGACTGCGGAACATCGAGCTGTCGGTCGACGACTGTGGCACGGGCTTCTCGTCCCTCCGCCTGCTGAAGCGTCTGCCGTTCAGCGAGCTCAAGATCGACCGTTCGTTCGTGAAGGACATCGTGCGGGACCGCGACGCGTGGCTGATCACGCGCGCGATCGTCGAACTCGGGCACGCGCTCGGGCTGCGCGTGGTCGCGGAGGGCGTCGAAGATGACGACACGGAGTCAGTACTGCGCGAGTTCGGCTGTGATCAGTTGCAGGGCTACTCGATCGCCCTCCCGATGGGCGCGGATTGCGTCCCCGCCTGGTGGGCCAGCGTCTGTGACACCCCGGCATCCCCGAGCAACTCGGGATCGGGAAGAGTCGCGAACTGCTGAGACGGCGGGGATTCCCGGAAGCCGAGGCGCGGACGCGGCGAGCGGAGCGGTCTGACCGCCGCGTGCTCGGCTCGTATTCGGTAAAGATCCGGAGCTTTCGACCTGGCTCGACGCGACGTGAAGGCACCGCGCCAACGATCCGTCGGGACTCTTCGAACCGTCGCCCCTTCCGATCTCGATTCCGTGCGATACTTAATGTCTGCTTCCGTTTCTCCGGAACGCTAGAGTGAGAGCGCAGGAGCATGACTGGGAACATCTCCGTACTACTGGTCGACGATCACGTGATGGTGGTCGACGTCTTGCGCGACCGCTTGCAACGCGAACCGAACCTCGAAGTCGTGGCGACAGCCTCGAACGGCAACGAGGCGATTCAGTGCGTGCGCGAACACGGTCCCGACGTCGTCGTCATGGACGTGGTCATGCCGGGCCCGCCATCGTTCGCGACGGCCAAGCAGATCCGAGCGCTCCGAGACGAGACGAGCATCGTGTTCTTGAGCGGCCAGTGCACGGATCGCTACATCGAGGACGCTCTCGCGATCCGTGCGTCGGGCTTCGTCATGAAGACCGAGCCGCCGCAGGCGATCGTGACCGCGATCCGCCGCGCCGCGCAGGGGGAGACCTACTACTCCCCCGAGATTCGCAAGCGTCTTGTCCCACCGGGCTCGGAGCGCACCGAGGACGAGGGCTGGGCCGCGACGCCCCTCGCGACGTTGACCCCCAAGGAACGGGAGATCCTGCAGTATCTGGCCCGCGGCTACTCGAAGCGCCAGATCGCCGAAGCGATGCACCGCGCCTACAGCACGATCGACAGCCACGCCGGCCGTCTGATGGCCAAGCTGGACATCCACGATCGCGTCGAACTCGCGCGCTTCGCGATCCGCGAAGGCCTCACCGACGCCTGAGCGAAGCGCACCGGGCCGCGACTCGCTTTCCGAGACGCTTCCTGGTTAGCATCCGGCGATGCTCCACCGCCGATCCTTCCTCCGCGGCTCCGCCGCCGTGACGCTCGCTCCGCTCGCCTTCGGCGCCTGCTCTTCGACCGACGCGGCCAAACGCCAGATGTTCCAGATCTCCCTCGCCCAGTGGTCGCTGAACAAGCGCCTGCGCAACATGGCCGAACCGGCGCTCGACAACCTCGAGTTCGCGGCGACCGCGCGCGCACTCGGCATCGACGCGATCGAGTACGTGAACCAGTTCTTCAAGGACAAGGCGCGCGACGAGTCGTACCTCGGCGAGATGAAGAAGCGCGCTGGCGACGCCGGCGTGCGCAGTCTGCTGATCATGGTCGATGGCGAAGGCTGGCTCGGCGACCCGGACGCGCAGAAGCGGACGAACTCCGTCGAACAACACCGCAAGTGGCTCGACGCGGCGAAGTTCTTGGGGTGCCACTCGATCCGCGTCAACGCGGGCAGCAGCGGGAGCTACGCGGAACAACAGGAGCTCGCGGCGGACGGCCTCCGTCGCCTGTGTGAGTTCGCGGATCCGCTCGGCCTCGACGTGATCGTCGAAAACCACGGCGGCCTGTCGTCCGACGGCGCCTGGCTCGCCGACGTGATGCAGAAGGTCGACCACCCACGCGTCGGGACGCTGCCGGACTTCGGCAATTTCCACATCGGCGACGGCAAGTGGTACGACCGCTACCGCGGTGTCGAGGAGCTGATGCCGTTCGCGAAGGCCGTCAGCGCGAAGAGCCACGAGTTCGACGCCGATGGCAACGAGACCAAGACCGACTACGAGCGGATGATGCGCATCGTGCTCGCGGCGGGGTACGACGGCTACGTCGGCATCGAGTACGAGGGTCACGGCATGACCGAGGAGGAGGGCATCCTCGCGACCAAGGCACTGCTCGAGCGCGTGCGCACCAAGCTCGCGTCCGAGTGAACCGGCCCACGTTTGCCTGACCACTTTGACTCAGCCCCCTTGCGATGCGGCCGCCGCGCGCTAGCATGCGGCGAGCGGACTCCGAGCGGAGCCGCGCTTCTTCTCCGACCGACGACCAAGAGGTGACCACGATGACGACTGCCATTGCCGTGCTCGCCTCCGTGTCGCGCTGACGCCGCATCCCGGCGACGCGCGCCACGGGGCACCCTCCACCCCCCGTGTGTGTCGCGGTCCGTACCCAGAGAAACTCGGCCTGGATCGTCCAGCCGCCCGCGCGCACACCACGCAGACGGCATCTTGGAGAATCCAGAAGTGGCCAACCGCTCTTCCAACGAAGACAAGCACGAGATGGTCTCTCGATTCCTGCGCGGCGCGCGGATCGAGAAGGCCAAGAACGCGGCGCGAGCACGCAAGCCCAAGCACACACCCGAACCCGACCGCCCCGGCAAGCGTCGTCTCGACGACGACTGGGACGAGTCGGATTGGGACGAATACGATGTCCCGCGGGAACGCGCCCGCAGCCGCCGCAAGAAGACCCGCACCCAGAAGCCGATCGAAGTCGACGAGCCGAACGCCGTCGTTCTCACGCTCCGCTCTGGTCAGTGCGACGCATGGCTCGACGGTGAGATCGTCGAAGCCCGCCTTCCACCGGGGATCCGCACGACCCAGCAGCAGTCGATCGCGGTCGGGGACGAGATCCTCGTCGAGTTCGACGATGGCGGCGGCGTCGTGCGCGGCATCGCGAAGCGCAGGTCCTCGCTGTCCCGGCCCGACCCCGGCAACGAGCATCGCCAGCGCGTCCTCGTCGCCAACGTCGACCGCGCGATCGTCGTGCTTTCGGTCGTCAGCCCGCCGCTCAAGCCGGCGCTGATCGACCGGATGCTCGTCGCGCTGTCGTTCGGCGGCGTCGAACCGGTGCTGTGCATCAACAAGCTCGACCTCGCGGCCGGCGACGACGCGGAGCTGTCGCGCATCGCGGCTTGCTTGGAGCCCTACCGCAGGCTGGGGATCCCGTGCATCGAATCCTCCGCCGAGACCGGCGACGGCATCCGCGACCTGCACGACGCACTCCGCGGCAAGACCGCCGCGTTCGTCGGCCACAGCGGCGTCGGCAAGTCGGCTCTCCTGAACCGGCTCGACCCCGACCACGCCCGGGACGTCGGCGCCGGCCGCGAGTTCGACGGCAAGGGCCGCCACACGACCCGCGGCTCGCGCCTCAGCGTCCTCGACGACGCAGGCACCCGCCTGATCGACACGCCGGGCATCCGCGAGTTCGGCCTGTGGCGCGTGGATCCGAAGACCCTCGCGCGCCACTTCCCGGACTTCCAGCCTTTACCCCGGTGCCGCTTCGGCAACTGCCTTCACGCCGACGAGCCGGACTGCGCCGTCCGCGCCGCGGTCGACGACGGCACGCTGCCGCCGTCCCGCTACAAGGCTTACGTAGAACTAACGGCCCGCCTCGACTGAGACGGACCGTCCTTCACCGAGCATCACGCAACGCAGGCCCGTAGTCGTGCGCCTGCGCTTGCGCCTGCCCGACTGAGTTCGCGCGAAGCGCGAACTCAGTAGCGGTAGTGGTTCGGCTTGTACGGCCCTTCGACCGGCACGCCGATGTAGTCCGCTTGCTCCTTCGAGAGCGTGGTCAGCTTCGCACCGAGCTTGTCGAGGTGCAGACGGGCGACCTTCTCGTCGAGGTGCTTCGGCAGCACGTAGACCGCGTTCTCGTAGTTCTGCGCGTTCTTGAACAGCTCGATCTGGGCGATGACCTGGTTCGAGAAGCTCGCCGACATGACGAAGCTCGGGTGGCCGGTGGCGCAACCGAGATTCAGCAGACGGCCTTCCGCGAGAACGATGACGCCCTTGCCGTCCGGGAAGACCCAGTGGTCGACCTGGTTGCCGTGCTCTTGGGGGTTCTTGAGGTTGACCTTCTTGATGCCCGGCACCTTCGCCAGACCGGCCATGTCGATCTCGTTGTCGAAGTGGCCGATGTTACCGACGATGGCGTTGTGCTTCATCTTCGCCATGTGGTCGGCGGTGATGATGTCGTAGTTGCCCGTCGTCGTGATGAACACGTCGGCGACCGGCAGGACGTCCTCGAGCGTGTTGACCTCGTAACCTTCCATCAGCGCCTGCAGCGCGCAGATCGGGTCGATCTCGGTGATGATGACGCGCGCGCCCTGGGCACGCAGCGACTGGGCAGAGCCCTTACCGACGTCGCCGTAGCCGCAGACGACCGCGATCTTGCCGGAGAGCATGACGTCCGTCGCGCGCATGATGCCGTCGACGAGCGAGTGACGGCAGCCGTAGACGTTGTCGAACTTCGACTTCGTGACCGAGTCGTTGACGTTCATGGCCGGGAACGGCAGCGCGTTCTCCTTGGCCATCTGGTAGAGACGGTGGACGCCGGTCGTGGTCTCTTCCGTGACGCCCTTGATGGACTCGCGGATCTCCGTCCACTTGTTGCCACCGGTCGTCTCGATCGACTTCTTGAGCGCGCCGACGAGCTCGACCCAGTCTTCCGGATCGTCCGAGCCGACGTCCGGGACGGCACCGGCCTTCTCCCACTCGGCGCCCTTGAGCACCATCATGGTCGCGTCGCCACCATCGTCGAGGATCATGTTGGGCAGCGTGCCGTCCGGCCACGACAGGGCCTGGTCGGTGCACCACCAGTACTCTTCGAGGGTCTCACCCATCCAGGCGAAGACCGGGATGCCCTTCGGGTTCTCCGGCGTGCCGTCCTTGCCGACGGCGATCGCGGCCGCGGCGTGGTCCTGCGTCGAAAAGATGTTGCACGACGCCCAGCGGACCTCAGCACCGAGAGCTGTCAGGGTCTCGATCAGCACCGCGGTCTGGATCGTCATGTGCAGCGAGCCGGTGATGCGCGCGCCCTTGAGCGGCTGCGACGCACCGTACTCTTCGCGCAGGGCCATCAGGCCCGGCATCTCGACCTCGGCGAGGTCCATTTCGTGGCGGCCCCACGTGGCGAGGTTGAGGTCTTTGACCTTGAAGTCGAGCTTGGTCGAGGTTTCAGGAGCGGTCATGGCTCTGGTTTCCTTCTGTGATTCGGAAAGGATCAGTGTTTGGGAGAATTCGGTCGGTGGGCCCGGACGAGGAACATCGACAGCTCGACGTCCTTGCCCTTGGGCGAACGGACGACGTAGCGATCGTGCAACGTCTCGGACGTGATCGTCTGGAAGCCCGCGCGCGCGAGCGCGGCGACCACGACCTCGGAACGCATGCCGAGGCGCAGGTCACCGAGGGACTCGCGCATCCAGTCCTCGTCGTGCGGCAGCACGTCGGTGATGACAACGGTGCCGCCGGGAGAGACGATGCGGAACAGCTCTTCCGCGGCGCGGTCCATGTCGGCGAGGTGGTGCCACACGAGGTTCGCCATCGCGGCGTCGACCTCGGCGTCCCCGATCGGCAGCTGGTCGAGCTCACCGCGGCGGAACTCGACGATGCCCGCGCCGGCGCGACGCTCGGCGGCGGACAACATCTTCGCGCTGTGGTCGACGGCGATGACCTTCGCACAGCGATCCCCGAGGTACTCGGTCAGGAAGCCGTCACCGCAGCCGAGGTCCGCGACGACGAGCCCGCGCGGCGCGAGCTGCGCGAACGACTCGGCGCGCAGCGTGCCGACGGCGAACTCGTGTCCGGCACCCCACTCATCCGCGAGCGCATCGTGCGCCTCGCGACTGCGCTCGCGACGCTGCTCGCGCACGGCCTCGAGAGCCTGCAGATCCGAGCGTCCGGAGTCGGACTCGAGGTAGGGCGTGATCGTGGCCGTGAACAACTCCGGCGTCAGTCCCCCGTCCGGCGCGCTGTCGGCCAGGCGGTAGAAACACCAGTTGCCCTCCCGCCGATCGCTCGCGAGCCGAGAGCGCTTCAGCAGCGAGAGGTGGTTGCTGACCCGGCTCTGGGCGAGCCCGCTGATCGACACGATCTCGTGCACCGCGAGCTCCTCCTGCGACAACAGCGCGACGAGCCGGAGGCGCGTCGGGTCGCTCAGGAGCTTGAGGGTCGAGTGGAGTGTGTCGATCGAGGTCACGGGATCTGTATATCAGCACATGTTGATATACAGATCAAGATCGGAAGTTGGGGGTTTTGGGCCTGAGTGGTTTTCCCCAAGACCTGCAAAGATACACAGAAAGCCCCATGGCATCGGCAGTTCGAAGCGTCCCGTGAACGCGCCCGTGCCCGAGCCCGTGCCCGCCCGTGCCCCGGGCACCCCGTTTTCGGGCCCGGACCCGGGCCCGTTCACGTTCCGCGGGTCGGGACACGGGTCGCGGCCCGGAGGTCCAGAGGGCTAGGCCTCAGTTCTTCTCCGCTCCCGTCCAGTCGCCGCGGCGGCCCAGCCGCTTGGGCTGCTCCGCGGCCTGGCACACCTTCCAGCCCGTCCAGTAGGCCAGGCGGCTGACTCGCTCCATCTTCCGGTAGTCGAGCTTGTCGGCCGTGTCCGTCACCTGGTGGTAGTCCTCGTGCTCGCCGTCGCAGTAGAAGACGACCGGGATGCCCTTCTCGGCGAAGTTGTAGTGGTCACTCCGCTCGTAGAACTTGTCCCCCACCGTGAGCCCGAGACCGAAGCTCTCGGCGAGCTTCGCGGAGTCGCGCGCGATCGTCGAGAACATCCTGTGGCGGTAGCTGGGCGTGATCGAGATCTCGTCCTCGCCGGACAACTCGGTCGCGCGACCGATCATGTCGATGTTGACGTTCGCGACCAGCTTCTCGAGCGGCCACGTCGGATTGTTCGAGAAGTACGCCGATCCCCAGAGGCCGAGCTCCTCCCCAGACACCGCGAGAAAGATCACCGAGCGCTTCGGCTTGTCGCCCTTCGCGAACGCCTCCGCGATCTCGAGTAGCGCCGAGGAACCCGACGCGTTGTCGTCCGCGCCGTTGAACACGTCGCCGTCGACACGCGTGCCCATGTGGTCCATGTGCGCCGAGAACACGACAGCCTCGTCGCGCAGCTGGGGATCCGAGCCCTCGAGCACAGCGACGGTGTTCGTGCAGTTAAACTGTGCCTCGCGGCTCACCTTGAAGCGCACCTTCGCGGACACGTCCTCCGGTGGCTCCGTCTGCGCCACGGCGCCGTCTTCGTCGATCGTGAGGTTGAGGCGCTCGAGGACCTTCTGGCTCATCTCCGGCCCGACGATCATCATCGGCACGTTCGCAGCGCTCGCGCCGAACATCGCCCCCATGCCCATCTCGTTGCCAAAGGCGAGTATCGGCTTCCCCGGCAGCACGCCGCCGTACTGCATGACGTCGGCGAGTCGATTGCCGAGGTCGAGGAGCATGATGAACTTGCCGTCCTTGTTCGCGACCCGCTTCGCGATCCCACTCGCGCGGCCGATCTCGCGGAAGCCCATCATGAACTGCACCTCCGGCGGCACGTTGCCGGTGCGGCGAGGCTTGGACTGCAGGATCGCGACCGGGATGTCGTTCTCACCGAACGCCGACGGCATGTCCTTGCGACGACCGCGCCCGACGAACACGAGCTTGCCGTCGACGTCGATCTCCGTCTTGCCGCGACGACCGGGCATCACGGCGAAGCCGTCGGGGAACTTGTACTGCCCGAACTCCACGCCCGTGAACTCGCGCTCGAGGAACGTGCGACGCACCGGGTAGTGCTGGAGATAACTCCGCTCCCCGTCCTCGGCCTCGGATTCGTCTCCCAACGGCTTCAGCCCGAGGGACCGGAAGTGCTCGGCGATGTACTGCGCGGCGGCCATCTGCCCGGCGGTGCCGGTGTGGCGCCCCCCGAGCTGATCCGATGCGAAGTGGAACGCATGCTTCGCCAGGCCCCCGCGATCGATGTGCGCCATCGCGGCCGGCGCGCCGTCCGGAATCGGATCGGGCTTCGCGTTGAGCAGGTCGTCGGGCGCCACGGCTTGGGCCAGGACGCTCGAGGCGAGCAGGGTCGGAATCAGTACGGAGAATCGCATCATCGAGATCAGTATCCAGCTAGCGCGGCGCGCGCGCACGTCGAACGACGGGTTCCGGTCTATGTAGCCTGAGGCCAAAAACTCCTGTCAGTTGCCGACTGCTCGCTCGCAGAGCCGGAGCCCCGTCGGATACAAGGATTCCATGCGGATTGGACCGGTTGCAGCGATTCTGCTCGTTCTGTGCAGCTGCAGCGTCCTGACCCCCACCCAGCGGTTCGAGGCGCTCGGCGACTCTCGGACCTCGCAGCCGAAGTCGCTCTCCGAGAGCGGACGCGGCCGGCCGATCGAGATGCCTCCGGGCATCACTTGGGTCCTCGCGATGGACGCGATCGAGGAGTCGGTGCTCGATCGCCTCCCGTCCCGGCGGATCGAGCTGACGATCAGCCTGGTCGACACCCAGGCGACCGACGAGCACCCGCGCGCCCAGCCGATCCTCGAGGGCGCCGAACTCGTCGACGACTCCGGCAATCGGTTTCGCTGCCACCGTGCCCGCGTGCCCGACAAGGCGAAGCTCGAGCGACGCGATCCCGACGAACCGTCGATCGCCGACTACGCGCTCGTGTTCGATCTGCCACCGACGTACCGTTTTCGCTCGATGACGTACTTCTGCGTCCACTGGCAACTCCGACTCGACGACGGCCGCGTGCTTCCGATCTCGAGTCGATTCCGCCGCTGATCGCCATGCTCGACCTGCGACCTCTTCTCCTGACGTCACTCTGCGTCGTCTCCTGCGCCACTCCCCCGGGCGAACCCCTCGTGCGCCGAGGCGACGAGATCTCGGTGTGCGGCCAGCTGTTCCACATCGGCACCCCCGTCGTGCTGTGGAACGACCCGGGCGGATTCGACGCCTACAGCGCGAAGTATCGCTACTCCGGCCCACCGCCCGGCGACGAGGAGCAGCCGGACAAGCAGCGCTACGGCACGCGCGACACCACGGCAGAGATCGCGAACCGCGTGAGCCAGCGCGGCTGGGAACTCGAGGATCTGCAGAGTGTCGTGCGGCAATTCGTCGTGCACTACGACGTGTGCGGCACGTCGAAGCAGTGCTTCAAGGTCCTCGAAGCGCGCGGGCTGTCCGTGCACTTCATGCTCGACATCGACGGCACGATCTACCAGACGCTCGACCTCAAGGAGCGCGCGTGGCACGCGTCCCAGGCGAACAGCGCCTCGGTCGGCATCGAGGTCGCGCAGATCGGGGCGTACGAACAACCGACCGCCGTCGCGCTTCGCTCGTGGTACCGCGAGGACGAACAGGGCCCCTACGTCCGCTTGCCCGAGCACATCGACCAAACCGCGATCCGCACGCCGGACTTCGTCGCACGACCGGCCCGTTCGCAGATGTTCGACGGCGTCATCCACGGCAAGAAGTACTACCAGTACGACTTCACCGAGGAGCAATACGCGGCCCTGACCCGATTGACCGCCGCGCTCCACCGCGTCCTGCCCAGAATCGCGCTCGACGCGCCGCGTGACGACGAAGGCGCGGTGCTCCGCCGCGCGCTGACCGACGACGAGCTGAAGTCGTTCGAAGGCGTGATCGGTCACTGGCACGTCACGACCCGCAAGACCGACCCCGGCCCGGCGTTCGACTGGGAGCGCGTGCTCCAGGGCGCGCGCGAGCTCGTCGACTGAAACCGCGGCGCCGCCATGCGCTATGGTGCTCCCGTGGCACCCAACGTCCTCGCGTTCGCCTCTGCGCTCACCCTCGTGTCGGCTGCCGGCGCGCAGCAGATCCCGGCCGCCCAGCTGCGCAACGCACTGCGCATCGCGGACCCCGACGTCCGTCGCGCGACCGCGGACGCCCTCGCCAAGCGCGACGGCCTCACGGTCGACGACTGGCTGACCGCGCTCGCCGCATGGAAGAGCGAGCCCGAACTCGAGCCGGGCATGCACGTGATCACCGAGCCCCTGTGGAACGGGGAAAAGACCGAGGAGACCGAGCTCCACGTCTACGTGCCGAAGCGCGCGCTCGAGAATGCTCCGGCTCCGGTCCTGCATTCCGCGCACGGCACCGGCGGCAGCGGCACCTGGGCCGTCGGCATGTGGCGCGGCATCGCGGACCGACTCGGAATGATCGTCATCGCGCCCTCGGAGAGCGGCCCGAACGACGGCTACCACTTCCACGTCCGAGAACGCGAGATCGCGAAGTCGGCGATCCGCTGGGCACGACTCAACTTCGACGTCGACGAGAACCGCGTCTACCTGACCGGCGTGAGTCGCGGCGGCCACATGACGTGGGACCTGGCGCTGCGCTACCCCGACCTGTCCGCCGCCGTCGCGCCGATGATCGGCGGGCCGCGCTGGAATCCGAACGGCCAGAACAACCTGCGCTTCCTCGAGAACGTCACCTCGCTGCCGATCCGCGACCTGCAGGGCATGAAGGACGACGCGCGGATGATCCTCAACCTGCGCATCGCGTTCGAGCGACTCGAGAAACTGAAGGCGAAGGACGCGAAGCTCATCGAGTTCCCAGAGCTCGGCCACTCGTTCGAGCTCGGCGCCGTCGAGTGGGACGAGTTCTGGGCGAAGACGCGCAATCCCCGCCCTGACCGCGTGGTACGCATGATGTCGACGCCCGGTGAGGGCCGCGCGTTCTGGGTCGAGATCCTCGCAGTCGACAAGAAGAAGGTCCGCGACCGTTTCAAGCCGGCGATGCCGACCTCGCTCTACAACCGCCTCGACGACGCCGGACGTCGCCGCTGGATCTGCGACAAGGCGGAGAAGGCAACCGCGCGACTCGAGGTCTCGCAAACCGCGCCGGGCAAGTTCCGCGCCAAGGCCCGGCACGTGAGCCGCTTCCGGCTCCTGCTGACCGACGACATGCTGCCGGAGAAGGGCCGCGTCGAAGTTCGCTACGGCGCGAGACGTCCGACGTTCAAGTTCCAGCGCAGCAAGAAGGTGCTGCTGCGGGAATTCGTCGAGCGCATCGACCGGAACTTCTTGCCGGTCGTCGAAGTCATCGTGAAGTAGCGCCGCCGTACGCCTGCCGCAGCACCGTGCCCGCCGGTCGGGACTGCAGCGCGTACTCCCAGTCGGCGATGTCGTGCGGACCGGAGTAGAACGTCCACGCGAACATCCCGGCCAACGCGCGTTCGGACCCGAGCGCCTGGAACAGGCCCGCGTACGCCTGCGCCTGTCGCTCGTGATCGATCGCCACGCCCTTGTCCTGCTTGCCCGCCCATTCCCACGGACGCTCGACGCAGTCGACGTAGCCGGTGTAGCCGATCTCGGTGAACAGCACGGGCCGGTCGACGCGCTCCGAGAGCGCGCGCAGTTCGGTCGCGACCGGCCGCCAGCGCGCCGCCACGTCGGCGACCGGATCCGCGTCCGGACCGAGACCGTCCTCGGCGTGAAGCTCGAAGTAGGCGCCGATTCCGACGTAGTCGAGCTCGTCCCAGAACGGCACGTCGAGCCATTCGTCGTACCAGTTCGCCGAGTACGTCACCGAGCCGCTGTAGACCTTGCGCACGGCGCGCACGATCTCCCGCCAGCGCTGCTCGAACTCCTTCACGCTCTGCTTCAGCTCGAGCCCGACGCCGAAGATCGCGACCTGCTCTTCCTGAGCGAGCTTCGCGTAGTGAAGCGCCATCTGTTCGACGTTGTCGTGGAACGCGTCCCAGTCCGTCGGATCCGCGAAGGCGATGTCCGCGCGGAATGGGTACGGCGGCTCGAAGAAATCCGGACTCTCGATCCGCGGCAGCAGGAACGCCTGCATCCCGGCCTTGCGAATGGCCCGCAGCGCGACGCGCAGTCGACCGTCCCCCTCACCCCACTCGAGACGCGGCTCCACGAACTTCGGCATCGAGACGTCGTGGCCGACGGCGACGTGCGTCACTCCGCTCGCGCGCATCTCGGCGAGCACCTCGACGGCCGACGACGAATCGAGCCCCGCGGTGCTGCGCGGCGCGATCCACGCGCCCCGGATCGGAAAGGCCACGCGCGAGATCACGCCGACGCTCGCCGGCACGGCGATCACTTCCGCATCACAAGCCGGAATCGAGCACGCGACCGTGAGCCACAGCAGCGATAATCCCGCCATGACCGGCCCACGCTTCCGAGACATCGCGCCTTCCGACGACGCCGCCGTCGCCGAACTCATCCGCGAAGTGATGACGGAGTTCGACTGCGTCGGCGAGGGGTATGCGATCGTGGATCCGGAGGTCGACGCCATGTCGCAAGCCTACCCAGGCGGGGCCGCACGTTTCTACGTCGTCGAGGACGACGAAGGCATCGCCGGCTGCGGCGGGTTCGCCCGACTCACCGGAAGCGACGAGAGCGAGCGGATCTGCGAGCTGCGTAAGATGTACTTCCGACCACGACTGCGGGGTCGTGGCGTCGGCGGGAAGTTCCTCAGCCACCTGCTCGACGCCATGCGCGACGCGCAGTATCGCACCTGCTATCTCGAGACGACGTCTCGCATGGACGCGGCCCGCCGGGTCTACGAGAAGCACGGCTTCGCCGAGCTGTCGCGAGCGCTCGGCGACACCGGGCATTCGGCGTGCGATCGCTTCTACCAGCGCGCGCTCTGACGCGTCGGATCGGTCATCCCTGGCGGTCACGGGCGCCATGGGCCCTGACATCGAGCCTCATTGCGGCTAACATGCGGCGTGGTTCGAGTTCTCTGTCGCGGCTCATGCGTCGGGGACGAGTCGCAACCCGAGGTTCTTTATGACAATGCTCAGAAAACAGGAGCTGCGCAGGCTCCTCTCGCTCCCGCACGCCGGTGCCCACCACAGTTTCGCCGGGCACGACCTGTCCAAGCTGCAGTTGCGCGGCGCGGACCTGCGTCAAGCGATCCTGCGGCGGGCCGATCTCAGCCAATCTGACCTCAGTCACGCGCGGCTCGCCAATGCCCACGCCGAACGCGCCAACCTGCAGGGTGCCAACCTGAGCAACGCCGACCTGCGTTCCGCGCATCTGCGCGGCGCGGACCTGCGCGGGGCCTACTTGCTCGGAGCCGATCTGCGCGGTGCGGACCTGCACCTCGCGATCATCGACAGCGGCACGAACTTCCACGGCGCGATCCTCGAAGGAGCTCGAGTCGACGCCGACGTGCTCGCCGCGATCAAAGAAGCTTCTTGACGCCGAAACGGTCGGCGACGATCGCCAAGAACGTGCGCACCCCCGGTTCGCACAGGTCGTCGTCGAAGTCGAAGTCCGGATGGTGACACGAGGGCGTGTCGCCCACCGGAGCACCGGCGCCGAGGAAAAAATACGCCGAGGGCTTCTCCAACGCGAAGTAGGCGAAGTCTTCCGACGCCCCCATCGGCAATCCGGCCGCGGACACGTGGCGTTCTCCGAACACCGTCTCGGCGGCACGCGCGACCCGCTCGGCGCACTCCGCGTCGTTGCGTAGCACCGGGTAGCCACGCTCCAGCTCGTAGTCGACCTCGACGTTCATCGCGGCAGCGACGCCGCGCACGACCTCCTCGAGGCGTTGCACAACGCGTGCCCGGACGACTTCGTCGAAGGTCCGCAGCGTTCCGAGCAGGTGCGCGGTGCTCGGGATCACGTTGTGCGTCGTGCCCGATTCGAACTTGCAGACGCTGAAGACCGCCCCACCCGTGTGACCCACGTCGCGCGACACGATCGAGTTCAACGCCGTCACGATCTGCGCGCCGGCAGCGATCGGATCACGACAGGTCTGGGGCTGGCTGCCGTGCCCACCGCGTCCACGAATCGTCAAGTCGAGAGTGTCAACCTCGGCCATCGTCGGTCCGGCGATGACGCGTAGTTCGCCTTTCGGAAATCCCGGCCAGTTGTGCAGCCCGTAGACCTCGTCGACTCCTTCGAGCACTCCCTCGGCAACCATCACGCGCGCGCCTCCGCCGCGCACGCCCTCTTCCGCTGGCTGGAACAGCAGCCGCACGTTGCCAGCGAGCGAATCGCGCACCGCCGCGAGTCGCGCCGCGACGCCACAGAGGATCGACGTGTGTCCGTCGTGACCGCACTTGTGCGCGACGCCGTCGTGCGTCGAGCGATACGGCAGGTCGGTCGTCTCCGGCATCGGCAGCGCATCGAGGTCGGCGCGAAGCGCGATCGTCGGCCCTTCGCCCGGTCGCAAATCCGCGACGAGGCCGGTGCCCGCGGACTCACACGGCTCGTAGCCGTGCTCTTCGAGCCACGTGCGGACGACGTGCTGCGTCCGGTGCTCCTCGAAGCCGAGCTCGGGATGCCGATGGAGATCGTGGCGAAGCTCGATCAGCCGCGGCATCAAGCTCGCGAGGGACGCGGAATCGGTCGACGACATGGCGCGACCTTATCCCCACGGCGCGGGAGAAACCCGTGCCGCCGTGCATAATCACCGCATGCGAACTCTGTGTATCGCGCTGCTCTTGGGCTGTATGCCGACGTTCCCCCAGGATCCCGCGCCGCGTAGGCCACGACCCGTTGACGTCTTCGCCGAACTGAACGGCGCTTGGGGCGGCACCTTCGTCGGCTACGCGGAGGACGGCAAGGAGCTCTACCGCATCGACGTGCACCAGCGGTACGAGACGGTCGACGCCAACACGCAGAAGGTCGAAGTGCGCGACACCATGGCAGACGGAACGGTGATCCGTGGCGAAGGCGAGAACACCGCGCACCGACAGGCGGACGGCACGCTCCAGCTCCGGTGCGTCGTCCGGAAATCGAACGGTGAGACGGTGCGGCACGACGGGCGCCTGGTTCGTGGCCCCGGCGGTCAGCAGCAGCTGGTTTGGTTCAGCAAGAGCGACGACCGGACCGAGACGTTCCGCGAATGGGTGATCGGTCACGGCGACAAGGCCGAGTACCACATTCAGGGCATGGGGACGTACAGCGGGACGCCGATCCTCATGGCCGGCACCTACGCGAGGAAATAACTCGCGCGTTTCCGCGGTCTGACGTCGGCCCGGATTGCGCATCGACGACGATTCGGAGAACCTGCTCGGTGTTTCGCATGCTGCCCCGCCCTACCGATGTCCTCGAGCGACGCGCCACTCCGCGACACCGGCGCTGATCCGGAACGGATCGGTCCGTACCGGATCCTGAGCACGCTCGGCCAGGGCGGCATGGGAATCGTTTACCTCGCAGAGCAGACGGAGCCGCTGCGACGGAACGTGGCGGTCAAGGTCATCAAGGCCGGCATGGACACCGAACAGGTGCTGCTGCGCTTCGAGGCCGAACGCCAGGCGCTCGCGCTCATGGAGCACGAGTGCATCGCAAAGGTGTTCGACGGTGGCTCGACGGCATCGGGGCGACCGTACTTCGCGATGGAGTATGTCGACGGCACGCCGCTCACCGACTACTGCGATCGCAACTCACTCTCCGTCGACGAACGTCTGAAGCTGTTCCAACAGGTGTGCTTCGGAATCCAGCACGCGCATCAGAAGGGCGTGATCCACCGCGACCTGACGCCGCGCAACGTGCTCGTGACGGTGCAGGGCGACCGCCCGACCCCGAAGATCATCGACTTCGGTCTCGCGCGCGCAGTCGAGCGCCGACTCGCGGAGCAGACGATCTACACCGAACAGGGGATCCTGCTCGGCACGCCGCAGTACATGTCGCCCGAGCAGGCGAGCTTCGGCGAAATCGACATCGACACCCGCACGGACGTCTACGCGCTCGGGTGCCTGCTCTACGAACTGCTCGTCGGCGAACCGCCGTTCTCGACCGCGGACGTCATGGCCGCGGGTATCGCCGGCGTGCACCAGATGATCCGGGAGGAAGAACCATCGAAGCCCAGCACGAAGGTCTCGACGTGGTCACGCGCCGGATCGGGCTCCGCGAAGGACCGCCGCCTCGAACCGGGCGCTCTCGTCCGACGACTCCGCGGCGATCTCGACTGGATCGTGATGCGCGCCCTCGAGAAGGATCGGGACCGCCGCTACGACACTCCCAGCGCGCTGGCGGAAGACATTCAGCGTCACCTCGACGACGAGAGCGTGGTCGCCCATGCGCCGACGTTCGGCTATCGCGCTCGCAAGTTCGTCCGCCGCTACCGCGGGCAGGTGATCGCGGGTGCCGCCCTCGTCATCACAATGCTCGTCGGACTGTTCTTCTCGCTGCACTTCGCGAGTTCGGAGCGACGGGCGCGCGAGGACGTCGAACGTCACCTCAAGCGCTTCCACTCCCTGCGCAACGTCGTGCGGCTCCGGCAGGCCAAGGCCGCCGAGATGTCGCTGCATCCCGCACACCCCTCGCGTGCTCCCGGAATGCAGTCCTGGCTCGACGAGTTCGCGCGTCCGCTCGTCGACGACCTCCCGGCGCTGCAGGAGCTGTTCGATTCACTCGCCGCGAACACGCGCGCACGCGGCGGTGACGGCCTCGACGACGACGACCAGTTTCTCTACGAGACGTTGCTGACCCTGCTGCCCGACACGCAGAGTTTCGCGCGCGAGGTCGTCCCGCGCGTGGAGCGCCGACTCGCCTGGGCGAGACGCATTTCCTCGGCATCCGAGAACCACCCACACGCGGGCGCCAGCTGGGAATCCACGCGCGACGCGATCCGCGCCGCCGACGGTCAGGTCGCATCCCCGCTCTACGCCGCGTCCATGGTCGACCTTATGCCGCAGACCGGGTTGGTGCCGATCGGCATGAACCCCGCGACTCAGCTCTGGGAGTTCTACGACCTGAGAACGGCGTACGACCCCGAGCGCCACGACCGCCCACAGGACATCGAGATTCCGCGCCACGAGCCCGACGGGTCGATCCCGATGACGGCAGACCTCGGTGTCGTGTTCGTGCTCGTGCCTGGCGGCACGTCGTTCATGGGGGCGACGCCGCTACCGGACGGACCGAACTACGACGAGATCGCACGCCCGGAGGAGGGGCCGGTGCACGCCGTGCGGCTCGCGCCATTCTTCCTCTCCCGATTCGAAATGACCCAGGCGCAGTGGACGCGGCTCGAGGGGCGCAATCCCTCCGAGCATCCCGCCGGCATGGATACTCCGCACGGCGCCATCGATCTCACCCACCCGGTCGAGAACGTCGACTGGAAGGACTGCTTCAACGCGATGCTCAAGGCCGGCCTCGTGCTGCCGACCGAGGCGCAGTGGGAGTACGCCTGTCGCGCGTCGCGCGACACCGCGTGGTGGACCGGGGACCGAGCCGAGTCGCTGCTCGCGCAGACGCCGGCCGCGAACTTCGCGGACGCGTCCGCGAATCGTGCCGGCGTGCTCTGGGGACGGGATGCGGCCGCGAGCGCGCAGGACGGGTTCGCATACCACGCTCCGGTCGGTGCGCTGAGCGCCAACCCCTGGGGACTGCACGCGATGCACGGCAACGTCGCGGAGTGGTGCTTCGATCGCCCGTCGTCCTACCAGACCTCGATCCCCGGCCCGCTCGACGGACTGCGTACCGGGGCGATCGATCAGGACGACGAACACGCGCGCCGCGGCGGCAGCTTCATGGACGCATCGGCGGACACCCGCGCGGCCGCCCGCTCGTTCGGATTCGTGCGGCACCCCAGCACCGGCGTTCGACCGGCGCGGCCGCTCGACTGGTGAGCCGGGCTAAGGGAAGAGCGACGAGATGCGTTTCTCCAGTTCGACGCCGACTCCCTGGAACGCGGACACGCACTCCTCGTGGCTTCCGTCGACTGCCGCGGGGTCGGGCATCGGCCAGTGCAGCCGCTCGACCCCGGGCCCCATGTCCGGGCAGAACTCCTCTTCGCAGAGCGTGATGACCGTGTCGACCTCATCGACCGGGACGTCGGCCAGTCCCTTCGAAGAGTGCCCCCCGAGATCGATGCCGATTCGCTGCATCGCCTCGACTGCGAGGGGGTGAACCCGGGCCGGCTCGGACCCGGCGGAGAACACCTGCACGCCTTCCGGTGCCACGCGGCGCGCGATGCCTTCGGCCATCTGGCTCCGCGCCGAGTTGGCCACGCACAAGAACAGGATCCCGTTTCGTCGTTGCACCATTCGCGGCGACGATACGAGCCGTCTCGCCCGAAGTTCAACGATCTTGGGATCGGCCGGAGCCTTTGCCGTTCTGCGCCGCCCGATAGCGCGCGAGGCGCTCGCCATACCGCACGCGGGACGCAGAATCGCAGCCGTCGACGGCCTCTTCCTGCAGCCGCACCGCGGTCGCGACGTTGCCATTCTCGAACTCGGCGAGCGCGAGCGTGTCGAGCCGCCAGTACGTGCGCCATTCGTCGTCGCTCTCCATCGCGCGCGCCGCGTGCAGCGCCAGGCGAGGCAGCCGGCCACGGTACGGCTCCTCCGTGAGGAGTCGCCACGCGAAGGAGTTGAGTGCGCGCGCGTTCCCGGTCATCGACTCGACCAGAACCCGGCCGACGCGGTCGGCGGCGACCCAGTCTTTGTAGCGCGTCGTGAGGAGATCGAGCTTCGCTCGGACCAGATCGAGATCCACCGGACGCATGCGGATCGCCAGGTCGAGCGCCGTGAGCCGCGCCTCGTCGAAGCGGCCGTCGAACCGCTTTGCGCCGAAGTGACGCGCGAGCTCGGCGAGCCGGCGCGGCATGCCTTTGCATCGCTCGACCCACGCGAACGACCATGCATTTGCTGAGTCCTCATCGCCACGCGCGACGGCGAGTTCGAATGCCAGCGCGCAGGCTTCCCGCGACGGCATACCGGTGCGTACGATGCCATGCTCGTACTCATCGAGCCAAGCGGCCTTTGCGAGCTCCGGCCGTACGCGCACCGCCGCGCCGAGCACCGGCGCCAGATACTCTGGCCGATTCGCGAGCGCGATCGCAGCCGCACGGACCCAGGACTCGTCGAGCCGGGCGCCGACGGGCAGCCCCGTGATCTGCGCGAGCCACGGTTCGATGCGGGTCGGCAAAGTCGACTGCAATCCCGCCGCCGCGTGCCGCACCGCACCCCACTCCCGAGTCTGCCTCGCGACGTCGATCGCGCGCTGCAGCTCTTCGAGCATGCCGACGATCTGGTGGTCGACGGCGCCTTCGATCACGTCTTCGATCCAGTACTCGAGCGACGGAGTCAACGCGCGGACCGACAGTAAGCGGCCAGAGGCATCGAGCACGACCGCGTGCGCCTCGCCGTCCTCGGGAAGGTGCGGCCCCAGACGTTCCCGAGCACGACCGGATGCGTCGACGCAGACGGCCACGCCATTCACGCGACTCAGCAACGGCAATCGATCTTCGTCCTCGACGACGACGCCGAACTCACACCGTGCTTCGAATCGTGCGACGAGCGCGCGGAGTTCGTGGAGCGCGCGCAGCAGCGGCACGCGCTGCTCCGGCAGCCAGACGATCACGCGGGGGCTCGCGCTTTCCCGGCCAGCCGGGAACGGGGTTCGCCAACGTGGCACGATCGGCGGGTCGACGACCGCGCCGATTTCGGGTGTCTGCGCGAAGGCGAATCCGGCCGTCGCGAACACCGCGAGCCACGCCCTTGCGAGTGTCTGCACGTGTTCTCCTAGTCCCGATATCGACCACGGCTGCGACGTTTCTTGCGGCTCCGTTGGAGTGAAGCGCAACTTCGGCCGGTCCGAGAGCTAGTTCGATGTGACGACTTCCGCGGCGCCATCGGCCCGACGCGCCCCGACTCGGGGGAGACGAGCGTCCGCGTCGATCAAGCCGATATGTTGCTGCAACTCCCGACATACGGAGTGTTCGCCGATTTGCCCGGTGGCATTCTCTGGACCGTCCTCGCGCTCGCGGTGCTGACCGCCGGATTCCGCGGCGCCCCGATCTGGCTCTGGACCGCCGGCATCGCGGCCGGCATGTGGACCCTGGGAGCCCCCACCTGGACGTGGTTCGCAGTCGTGCCACCTCTCGCGATCCTCGCCGTCCCGCCGATTCGTCGCGCAGTGCTGACGAACCGAATCTTCGCGTTCATCAACTCGGCCCAGCTGTTCCCCGTGATCTCGGAAACGGAACGGGTCGCGATCGAAGCGGGCAACGTGTGGGTCGACGGCGAGCTGTTCTCCGGCAAGCCGAACGTGCGGCACCTGAGCAACACGCCGTACCCGGAACTCACCGAAGAGGAGCAGGCGTTCCTCGACGGGCCCGTCGCCAAGGTCTGTGAGATGACTGTCGAGTGGGACGTGCATCAACAGCGCGACCTGCCGCCGGAGGTTTGGCAGTTCCTCAAGGACGAGGGCTTCTTCGGCATGATCATTCCGAAGCGGTTCGGCGGACTCGGGTTCTCGGCAAACGCGCACAGCGCCGTCGTGCACGCCCTGGCGTCGCGGTCGCTGCCGCTCGCGATCACCGTCATGGTTCCGAACTCGCTCGGCCCGGCCGAGCTGCTCGTCCACGGCGGCACGCAGCAACAGAAGGACTACTACCTGCCGCGGCTCGCACGCGGGGAAGAGCTCCCGTGCTTCGCGCTGACCGAGCCGAACGCGGGCTCGGATGCCGGCGCAATCCAGGCGAACGGCGTCGTGTTCGAGGACGAAGACGGCAACGTCAAGATCCGCCTCAACTGGAACAAGCGCTACATCACGCTGGCCGCGATCTCGACGCTGCTCGGCCTCGCGTTCAAGCTCGAGGATCCGGACGAGATCCTCGGCCGCGGCAAGAAGCCGGGCATCACCTGCGCGCTGGTCCCGACGAGCCTGCCGGGTGTCGACATCACTCGACGCCACGACCCGCTCGGCATTCCGTTCTACAACTGCCCGACGACGGGCACGAACGTCGAGGTCTCGATCGACGATGTGATCGGCGGCGAGCAGGGTGTCGGCCACGGTTGGCGGATGCTGATGGAGTGCCTCGCGGCCGGACGCGGCATCTCGCTGCCGGCGACGAGCACCGGCGGCGCCAAGATGGTCGCTCGCACGGTCGGCGCGTACGCGGCGGTTCGCAAGCAGTTCGGCCTCTCGATCGGCAAGTTCGAGGGCATCGAAGAACCGCTCGCCCGCATCGCCGGCTTCACGTACCTGATGGAAGGTGCCCGACGCTACATCGTCGGCGGGCTCGACGCCGGCTCGAAGCCGCCGGTCGTGACCGCGATGGCGAAGTACCAGTTCACCGAGCTGTACCGCCAGATCATCAACGACGGCATGGACGTCTGTGGCGGCGCGGCCATCTCGCGCGGTCCGAACAACCTGCTGTCGACCGGCTACACCGGCGCGCCCATCAGCATCACGGTGGAGGGCGCGAACATCCTGACCCGCACGCTCATGGTGTTCGGCCAGGGCGCGATTCGCTGCCACCCGTACGCGTTCCGCGAGATCGAAGCGGCGGCGAAGGGCGACCGGGTCGCATTCGACCACGCGTTCTGGGGCCACATCGGTCACGTCGTCCGCAACGGCTTCCGCTCGGTGCTGCTGAGCCTGACCCGCGGTCGGCTCGCAACGTCGCCGGTCGGCGGGCCGGCCGCGCCGTACTGGCGTCGCCTGGCCTGGGCCTCCGCGAGCTTCGCGCTGTTCGCCGACCTCGCGATGGCCGGTCTCGGCGGCAACCTCAAGCGCAAGGAGAAGATCACGGGTCGCTACGCGGACGTGTTCGCCTGGATGCTCCTCGCAACGACGACGCTGCGCCGGTTCGCCGCGGACGGCTGCCGCAAGGAAGACATCCCGCTGATGCAGTGGGCGTGCGAACACGCGTTCGCGCAGATGCAGATCGGCTTCCAGGGCCTCCTGCAGAACCTGCGGATGCCCGGCGCATTCCTGCTCCGCGGTCCGGTCCGCCTGTGGTCTCGCCTCAACCCGATCGGTGCGGCTCCGTCCGACTGGCTCGGCGGCAAGGTCGCGCGCACGCTCTTGGAGCCGGGCGCGCAGCGCGATGCGCTGACGGCCGGGTGTCACGTCCCGCAAGACGCGAGCGTGGGTCTCGGTCGGCTGGAGCGCGCGTTCCAGCTCTGCACCGAGGCCGAGCCGATCCAGAAGAAGATCAAGGACGCCGTGCGCGCCAAGACGATCTCGAAGGGCTCGCCGGCCCGCATGGTCGAGCAGGCTCGCGAGAAGGGCGTGATCTCCGAGTCCGAGGTCGCGGTCCTCAAGACCGCGGAGGCCGCGCGCGACGAAGCGATCCAGGTCGACTCGTTCACGCTGGACGAGTACCGCACACGCGAAGCGTCGAGCGAAGAAGCCACGGTCTCCTCGACCTGAGGGCGAGAGCTCCACGGCAGTCGTGATCCTCTGGGACCGACAAGATCAGCCGGCCGTCTCGGCAGTCACGATGCCAGCAGATCTTCGAGCGCGTTCGTAGCCCAGGAGCTCTCGGCAGCCGTCAGTCGCCCGAGGGTCGAGTCTTGCTCTCTCGTCTCGCCAAGGGAGCTCACGCCTCTCGCGGCCCAGGCGGTAGCCACGGTGACACCGCGCCCTCGGTTCGGGGGCTGACCCGGGGGCGCGGATTCGGGAAGATACGCTCCTCGCCATGTCCGCTCCCATTCGCGCACTCCTCGTAGCGCTGTCGCTCGCGTCGACCGCCGACGCCCAGGGCCCCGCCCCGGGCTTTCGGCTCTTCGGCCGGCTGAACTCGACCGAGACGCACCTCGTCGACACGGAGGGCACGGTCGTCCACACCTGGACCAGCGCGCACGTGCCGGGCACCGGGGTCTATCTCGACGCCGACGGGACGCTGCTGCGCGCGATCTTCAGCGGCATCCCCACCCAGCTGCTCGGGGCCGGCGGAGCGGTCGAGCGCCTTGCGATGGATGGCACGGTGCTGTGGCGCTACGACTACGACGGTCCCGGCGTCATGAGCCACCACGACATCGAGCCGATGCCGAACGGCAACATCTTGCTGATCGCGTGGGAGGAGAAGTCGCTCAACGAAGCCGTGCTCGCGGGACGGAACCCGCAGCTCATGCTGCCCCCGGTGTTCCTCCCGGACCACGTAGTCGAAGTCCGACCGACCGGCCCCACTTCCGGCGAGATCGTCTGGGAGTGGCACGTCTGGGACCACCTCGTGCAGGAGTTCGATCCGGAGCGCGAGAACTACGGGACCATCGCCGACCATCCCGAACTCCTCGACATCAATTATCCGCCACTCATCGCGCCCGGCGGCGACTGGAACCACTGCAACTCGATCGATTACGACCCGGTGTACGATCGGATCATGCTGAGCGCGCGGGACCAGAACGAGATCTGGATCCTCGACCACAGCACCACGACGGCGGAGGCAGCGGGTCACACCGGCGGCAACTCGGGCAAGGGCGGTGACCTCATCTATCGCTGGGGCAACCCGGCCGCATACGGACGCGGCGACGCGAGCCACCAACAGCTCGTCGGTCAGCACGGGGCGATCTTCATCCCCGAGGGCTACGCCGGCGCCGGCAACGTGCTGCTGTTCAACAACGGCACGGACAACCCCGGCTCATCCGAAGTGATCGAGCTCGTGCTACCCGACGACATGAACGGTCATTTCTCGCTCGCTCCCGGCGCGACGTTCGGACCCGCGGGCCCGATCTGGAGCTACGCGGCTCCGGACTTCGGCTCGAACTTCGTGTCGAACGCCGAGCGCCTGCCGAACGGGAACACGTTGATCTGCAGCGGCGTGCAGGGACGAATCTTCGAAGTCACGCCCGGCGGACAGGTCGTGTGGGAGAAACACGAGACGCCGTTCGTGTTCCATGCGCACTACGTCGGGCGCACGCTTTGGGCGGACGCGAGCACCCTGTCGATCGCGAGCGGCGGCACCGTGAGGTTCGATCTGATCGCCGGGAGCCAGTTCGCGGGCAACCCTCGCTGGCTGCTCGGATCGGTCACCGGGACATCGCCAGGGATCGAGCTCGACGGACTGCCGCTGCCGATCAACTTCGACGGCTACACGGCGACCACGATCACGCGGCCGAACCTGTTTCCGCTCGGCGGCTTCGCGGGCTCCCTCGAAGCGACCGGGCGCGGGGTCGCAACGTTCTCCCTGCCGGCCGGGATCCTGCCGACAGCGCTGGCAGGGATCGAGTTCGACCACGCGTTCGCCGTTCTGGATCCGACCTGGAGTGCCGTGGTCCACACGAGCAACGCCGCGCGGTTCGTGCTCGACTTCTGACCCCGGCGAGTCTCGCGTTCGGGCCCCGGCCGACGCGGCTCCGACCCGATTCGCAACTCTTGACCCACAGGATCTTGGGCCCAACGTGGGATCGACCGCCCAGATCTTGTAGGCTGCCGGGATGCGCCCCAACCGCAACCACCAGCCCGTCCGCATCTACATGGTCGGCTCTCACGCGACCGGGAAAACCACCCTGGCCCGCTGGGTCCGCGACACCTACGGGCTGCCGATGATCGCGGAGGTCGCGCGCGGGGTGCTCGCGGAGATGGAAGCGCAACTCGACGCACTGCGGTCCGACGTCGACCTCGTCGGCCGCTACCAGTTCCAGGTCTTCGAACGCCAGATCGAGGCCGAGCAAAACGTCCAGGGTTCGTTCGTTTCGGATCGCGCGTTCTGCAACCTCGCGTATGCGGCGCACCACGCGACGATCATGCCGGACATCTTCCGCGATCCGCGCCTCGCGTCGTACATGGACTGGGTGCGCAACGGCCTCGTGTTCTTCCTGCGGCCGCACAAGGAGCTCGTCGTCGCGGATGGCGTGCGTGCGGGTCTCGAGTGGGAAGAAGTCGTGCGCATCGACGGGATGGTGAAGCTCCTGCTCGAGATGTTCGGCATCCCCTACATCCCGGTCGAGTCCCTGGCGATGCAGGAGAGAGTGCGACTCATGCAGCGCGTGCTCGCGCTGGCCGGCGTCGAGGAAGAGGACGTCTTCATGCCGCCCAAGTCCAACGGCGACTCGAACAACGCGACGATCGAGCGGACCGTCAACGGCGAAACCGCGGTCCGCGAATCCTGATCCGTGGGCTCGGTCGAGCGGCTACCGTTCCAGACTGCAGGTCGAGGACTCGTCGAGATCACGACCGATGTCGACCGCTGCGTGCGGACGATCGGGATCGATCAGGGCCTGTGCACGGTCTTCGTGCAGCACACCTCGGCCAGCCTTGTGATCCAGGAGAATGCCGACCCGTCCGCCGCGCGCGACCTCGAACGGTGGCTCGAGCGGCTCGTGCCGGACGGGGATCCGTTCTACACCCACACCGCCGAGGGTCCCGACGACATGCCGAGCCACGTCAAAGGAGCGCTGACCTGCACGTCGATCGCGATCCCGATCCTCGGTGCGCGCCTCGGCCTCGGAACCTGGCAGGGCCTGTTCCTGTGGGAACACCGCTTGCGCGGTAGCCGGCGAAACGTTCTCGTGCACGTCGCGTGACCGCCCTCTTCCCTCCCGATTCGAACCCACCCGAAGGCACCCTTCCGCTGGATCGGCGCGGCGTCCTCCACGGTTTCGTCGACGCGACCACACCGGTGTCGAGCAGCACGGCTCTGGCCGACGACTGGAACGCGGGACGTCCGATTCGCCGGCGCGCCGGCCTGGAGCCCGCGGCCAGCGAATTCCGGGAGTGGATCGAGGCGGGGGTCGCCACGTTCGAACGGCTCCGGGACGGCGGTCGCTGGCTCGAGGAATGCGAAGCCCGACTCGAAGATTGCGTCGAGTTCGTCTACGCGGGAAGCACGGTCGACCACTCGGACGCCCGCGAGATCGAGCGTCTGTTCGTCGACGTGATGCCGGAGCGTGGTCGAAAGCCGATCGCGCGCGATATCACGGCACGCCTGAGCTGGATCGCGGACGACGAGACGGACCTGTCGATGCGCGCGCGGTTCTCGTTCGGTCATGAGAGCCTGAAGGAGTGGCTCGATCCAACCGATGATCGATGGCGCTGGGCCGATCACCTGGCCGAGAGCGTGTTTCCAGAGTGCGCGGTGCTGAGCGAGTGTGACCTACTGTCGGAACTCGAGTCGATCCACGGCGGTCCGCTCCGCTGCAGCGAGCGAATCGTGTACTCCAACGCACCCGGCGGCGGCGCGGTGTTCCACCACGATGCGGATCCGGCACAACGGGGAGTCTTGTTCGGTCAGCTCGCGGGCCAGACCGCGTGGCTGGCGCTTCCGAAGTCCGAATTGGCGGCCGCAGTCGCGGGTGCGGACGGCTCGCGCTTCGGATCGACCGAGGAAGCGCTAGGTGCTCTCGACAAGGTCGACGAGCAGCTCTGGACGCTGCTCAACATGACCCCGGAGTTCACGGCGCACCTCGCCGAAGCAGGCGCACTGTTCGTGCTGTCACCGGGCGACGCGCTCGTCCTGCCCTCGCCAAACGAGAGCGCGGTCGCGTGGCACAGCGTGTTCGCACTCGGTGAGAGCGCGAGTCTCGCCCACAGCTACGGCCTCTTCGACGCCCCTACCGAATCGGAGTGACGCGCATCCGCTGGCGCAGCTTGAAGCGCGTGCGGTCGACGGTCACGACACCCGCATCGCCGAGGTCGCGGAACGCGCCCGCGGTCAGGCCGCCTCGGTGCACGAACTTGCTGCGATCCGTGCGCGGCAGGTAGAGATCACCGCCGTGCTTCGTCTCGCTCGCTCGTCGCTGGACGCTCGGCACGCTCGACACGTCCACGTCGACGCGAGCGCCGAGCCCTGCCATCGTGTCGTGCACGACGACGCTCGCAAAGAGGCCGGAGAACGTGCTCACTACGACCGGGTCCGACGCGGAAGCCTCCTGCGCGATCTCGACGTTGATGTCCTGAGTCGCCGAGCTCTCGAGACCACGCAGCACGAAGTGCGGGCGTCCGAGCACCACCGGCGCGGTCACGCGATGCAGCGCGCGCGCTTCGCCTCGACTCGCGGTTCTCGCGAACACCCGCTCGGCCGACGGCTCGACCGCATCGAGCAAGGTCTCGAATTCGCAGGACGCGGTGCGCAGCCACTGGTCATGGATCGTGACGAGCGCCTGCTCGACGAGCTGTCGCTGCTGGGCTTCTCCGATCGCGAACACGAACCCGCCGGATGCGCTGAGCTCGATCAATCCCTCTTCGAGTGCCGGCTCGACGACGTGCGACAACATCTCGATCAGCGTGCCGACGTCGAGCACGCTCGTCGTGCTGGAATCGAATTCGTCCGTGTGAAGCGGGAAGATCGAATCGCTCGAGCCCCCGTCACCGTCGTGATTGGCGTCGGCATGCACGAGATCGGTCAACGAATAGCTCGTGAGCGCCGAGCATGGCAACACCGAGAGCGGCGGGTTGCTGCCCATCGCGCGCTGCCCCGTACGTCGGGCCTCGATCGCGAGGACATAGCTCGAACCCGCGTGCGCCGCTCCACCGACGTGCACCAGGAGCGCGCCGCCGTCCTCGACTCGGCCAGAAAACGACGCGTGGTTGTTCTGCACGACCGGAACGTCGAGAGCGTTCATGTCGGAGATCCCGCTCGAACGAGCAGCCATCTCGTCGTGGAGCTCGCCAAAGACGCCGTGGCAGTACATCGCCAGATCGGAGGAGCCGGGGAGCGCGTGTGGCTCGACGAGCACGTGCGCCCCTTCGAAGATCGAGCGGATCTCCGGATCGGCGATGCTCTGGTCCTGTGCGACCTCGACGTCGCTGTCGCGCACGTACTTCGTGAATCGGGACTGAGACAGACTCGTCGGCTGGCCGGATCGGGTCGCCGACCGCGACGACCAGAGCTCCCGCAACCGCGGACGCAGCTGCGCGAGCCGCCCCGGCGGCAGCACGGTCTCGAATCGCTCGCCTTCGTCTACTTCGAAGAGATGGGCCTCGATCTCGATCGGACGTGCGATGGCGTCGTCGATCGCAGCGACGACGTCCATGGCCGTATCGACGTGCGCGCGTGGCCCGGAGAGGACCAGGCGTGAGCCGATCACCGCGAGTCGCGTGACGTCGGGCGCCATGTCATCGGTCTGGCCGAGATGCATCCGAATCTGGTCCAAGACGAAGTCCGGATGCATCGATCGCTCCGAGTCGGTGCGGATCGGGCTGTCTTCGCGCCCGCCTTCATGGGCGCCGAGCATCGAGCCGAACGGCGGGATCGTCAGCGGCACGCGCATCCCGACGACATCGCTGATCGGCATCGATCGCATGACGCGATCGTCCGACTGATCTTGGGCGCCGAGAGGCGCGACGAGAATCGCCGCAAGAAGGTAGCTCGAGTAGTGACTCTTCATCGTCTCCTCGTTCGGCATGGCGCCGCGTGTCGATCGGTCACTCGTCGCTCAAACTCGAGTGACCACGCCGCCCCCGGAACAGGGACGCAGCGATCTTGAATTGCTGTTCGTTGAACCCACCGGCGAGCAAGAAGAGATGCTCCTCGAGCGAGAGACGCATCGCAGCCAAGCGGGCTGCCACCTCGGCATCGCGCCGACACGCCAGCGCGGTGACGCGCAGGTACTCCCGCCGCAGCGGCCGTGCGTCCAGGTCATCGGCACCGGACTCGAACTGCCCCAGGGCGAAGGCCGCCAACAGCGCATCATCTTGACTCGCGCCTTCGACGACTTCGATCAGGGCTTCGCTCGCCGACGCGTCGGCGCGCGCAGCGAGCCCCAGCATGCAGATTCGCCGGTCGTCCGCGCCGCGGCTGCGGCGCAAGAGCTCGACGAGCTCGGACGTACAGCTCGCGGGCTGCGGAACGAACCACTGCACGGCGAGCTCGAACTCGTCCGCGATCGCGCCGCGAACTCGGAGCTCCTCGAACAGCCGGACGATCAAGGCCGCGCGACCCGGCCGATGCGTCACCCGAGTCATGGCGCCGACGACTGCATCGGATTCGGCGAGGTCTCCGCGCACGCGACGCCGGATCCGGCGATCGATCGTGCTACCCCCGACGATCGCGGCCGCCGCCAGCATCTCGTCATCCGCGATCACGACCGCGGAGCCGAGCCGGCTCACGACCGTGACGTGATTACGGACAGCATCGACGACCTCGTCGAGCCCCTCGCCGCGCCAGCCGGCGACGCGAGCCGCGATCGCGGGCAGCGCTCGTCGCGAATCGCCGGCGAGCAGGCGCTGGAACGCGTCGACCTTCAGGTCTGCCGACGCCACTTCCGCATCGGCGCGAAGCTGCTCTCTCGTGCGCGGCAGCCCGAGCGCGACGGCCCGCATCCACGCGTTGGCGACGCAGGCGGTGTCGACTTCGGACGGGGATGCGACGCGCGGCGTCGCCCGCCCCCGAACCTCGCTCGGCGCACGCGGCGACCGCCGCGGAAGCGCGATCAGATCACGAGGAGGCGGCGGCAAGACCTGTTGAGGAACGACCTCCACGATCTCCGGCTCGATGACGGGCTCGGGCATCGGCGCCGTTTCGGGCGGCGAGTGCAGAAGCTGAGAGAACACGTAGCCCGCGGCAACGCACGCAGCGGCACCGAGCGGCAACCACCATCGCCGGGCACCGCGCTCGGGCACGGTCTCGGTCGGCTCGAATCGCTGCGCGACCGTCGCGAACCAGGCGTCCGCGACGTCGTCATCCAGATCCGTATCCGTCGAGCTCGCGACGAGCGCGTCCAGACGTCGCGCCGACGCCATCGCCAACGCACACTCGTCGCAGTCTCCGCGGTGCGCTGCGAGTTCGTCGGCCGTGTACGAATTCACCCAGCCGTCGACCTCGATCTCGATCGGCAGCGTGTCACCGTCGAGGAAGTGCGCGAGGATCGCGTCCGTGAACTGGCAAGAGGCGTTCATACGTCGAGATGCCTCCCCATCCGGGCCATCACCTTGCGGCGCGCGCCGAGCACGAGCATGCGCGCTGCGACCGCCGTGCAATCGAGCGAACGCGCGATCGCGCGGTAGTCCATGCCCTCGACGGCACGCAGGTGGAACGCCGCGCGCTGGCGCGGCGTGAGACGCTCGAGAGCCTCTTCGAGCCGATCGCGCAGCTCGCGTTCGACGACCCGATCCTCGGGCGTCGCGCTCATAGAGTCCGGAATCTCGATCTCCAGCGGACCGGCTTTCTCGCCGCGCCGCCAGCGGCTCGGCTCCTTGGACAGACGCACCAGGATCCGGATCAACCAGGTGCGCAGGCCGGAGTCGCCGCGGAACTTGTCGAGCCCGCGGAACGCCCGCACCAGGGTCTCCTGGACGAGATCCTCGGCCCAATGCTGTTCTCCGGTGATCCGCCGTGCGAGAGCGGACAACGCGCCGAGCTGGGGCCGCATCAAATCCTGGAACGAGGCCCGCCGATCGCCGGCCCGGAACCGAGCGAGAGCAGCGCTTTCCGCGTCGCTCAGGTGGCGTGTTTCCAAGGGCTTGCGGGTCTCGGGAGGACGCATGGTACGGGGACTTAGAGCCGGCGCCGGAAGGCTGCGTAAGCCTCGAGTTTCCCAAAAACCGGGGCTGGATGTAGGGCCGAAACACCCTGCCCCGTAATGAATACTGTCGATTCCCCCAAGAAGGACAGCGACCCATGGATTCGATCTATCTGGTTTGTGCCATCGCTGGCGGATCCCTCGTGGTTCTGCAGTTCGTTCTCTCTCTGCTCGGTGGTGACACCGACACCGCGTTCGACGGGGATCTCGACGGCGGTTTCGACCACGACGGGTTCGACGGCGACGCCGGCGACGCCTTCGTCAAGCTGCTCTCGATCAAGACAGTCGTCGCGGGCATCGCCTTCTTCGGCGTCGGCGGCTACGCCTCACGGCAGTTCGGACTGTCCCCGATGGCCAGCGCCGGCATCGCCAGCGGCGCCGGCCTCGCGGCCGTCTACATCATGGCACAGATCATGGCGGCCCTCGGCCGCCTGCAGTCGCGCGGCAACGTCGACCTGCAGAACGCCCTCGGCACGGAGGCCAAGTGCTACCTCCGCATCCCGGCGAAGGGCACCGGCACCGGCCGCGTCACCGTGACGCTGCAAGGCCGCCAGATCGAGTGCAAGGCCGTCTCGAACGGCGGCGAGATCCCGACGGGCGCCATCGTCAGGGTGCTCTCGCTGCGCAACCCTACCACGTTGGAGGTCGCCGGGATCACCAGCTGAACCGGCGACTGCCCACACAGATCACCCCTCAGGAGTAAGGAGTCTCCATGCCCGACGGCAACGCAACGCTGATTTTCGGCATCGTCCTCGCCGTCTTGATCGCGATCAGTTTTCTGATCCTGCTGGTCAAGCGATACAAGCGATGCCCGAGTAACCGGATTCTCGTCATCTATGGTCGCGTCAAAGAAGGCCGATCCGCTCGCTGTCTGCACGGTGGCGGCGCGTTCGTCTGGCCCCTGATCCAAGACTACGACTACCTGTCTCTCGACCCGATGCAAATCGAAGTGCCGCTCCGCGGCGCGCTGTCGGCCGAGAACATTCGCGTCAACGTGCCGAGTGTGTTCACCGTCGCGGTGTCCACTCAGACGGGCGTCATGCAGAACGCCGCCGAACGTCTGCTGGGACTGAAGCCGGCCGAAATCAGCAAGCAAGCCGAGGACATCATCTTCGGTCAGCTCCGTCAGGTCATCGCCTCGATGGCCATCGAAGACATCAACCGCGACCGCGACAAGTTCCTCGAGAGCATCCACCAGTCGCTCGCACCCGAACTCGAGAAGATCGGACTCGTCCTGATCAACGTGAACATCACGGACATCACCGACGAGTCGGGATACATCGAGGCGATCGGTCGGAAGGCCGCGTCGGAAGCGATCCAGCAGGCCGAGATCGACGTCGCCGAACAGCAGAAGAAGGGCGCCATCGGCGTCGCGGCGGCGCAGCAGGAGCAGGCGATTCAGGTCGCTCAAGCCGAGCGCACGCGAGACGTCGGCACGAAGGAAGCCGAGCGGGATCGCTTGGTCCGTGTCGCGGAGCTCGAAAAGGACGCGACCGTCGGTCAGCAGCAAGCGAACTTCGAGCAGGAAGCCAAGGTCAAGGACGCAGAGCGCGACATGCGTATTCGCGTCGCGGAAGCCAACGCGAACGCCGTCACCGGTGAGAACCAGTCCAAGGCGCAGATCGCCGACGCGGACGCGACCCTGAAGATCAAGGAAGCCGACGCGTTCCAGAGCGCGGCGACCCGCCAACGCGAAGCGGACGCGGCCGTGCGCGAAGCGCAGTACAAGGCAGAAGCGAAGGCCGCGGAAGCGCTCGCCGAGAAGATCGAGAAGGAGCAACGCGCCGAACTCGAGGCGACGGCGAAGGCCGAGAAGGCCAAGCAGATCGTCGACGCTGAAGGTGCCGCCGAGCAGCGCAAGATCGCGGCCGATGCGGAAGCGGTCGAGATCTTCGCCAAGCTCGACGCGCAAGCGCGCGGTGAGTATGAGATCCTCGCCAAGAAGGCGGACGGTTTGCAGCGCATCGTCGACAGCTGTGGCGGCGCGCAGCAGGCGTTCCAGATGCTCATGCTCGAGCAGCTGCCGCAGCTCTCCGAAACCGCCTCGAAGGCGATCTCGAACATCAAGTTCGACAAGGTCGTTGTCTGGGACGGCGCCAACGGCGAAAGCGGCGGCGCGACTTCGGGCTTCCTGAAGAACATCGCGAACAGCCTGCCTCCGATGCTGCACATGATGCGCGACGTCGGTGGCGTCGAGATGCCGGAGTTCTTCGGCAAGCTGATCGACGAGTCGAAGGGCGACAAGCCGAGCGCCGCCGCGAAGCCGGAAGTCACGGCTTCGACGCCCAAGCCGAAGCGCGGCCCCGCGAAGGGCAAGCCGTCGGGCCCGGACGCGAGCGCGAGCTAGGCCCCGCTAGTCGACCAGCGCAGGCTCCGCAGGCGCGTCTTCGTGTTTCGAAGGCGCGCCCACGTCGTTGGAAGCCTGCAGCTCGACACGCTGTTCGACCCACTCGAGCAGCGTGTTCACGTCGTCCGCGACGTCGTGGAGCAGATCCCCGTCTCTGAGGCGGACCCGATGCGCGGTGTCTCCGCAGAGGACCCGCTCGACGTCGGACCGGATGCGATACGCCGGCCCCGCGACCTGATGCGACAGCGTCAACGCGTGGTAGATCATCAGTCCACCCGCGAAGAACACGAAGAACGCCGCGATCAGCAGCACCGTCACGAGGCTAGGAATACCTGTCGCCGCAGCGCCAGCGTGATCGTGCACCTGCTTCGCGAACCAGGTCACAAGCACCGCCGCGACGACGAGACTGGCGATAGCGGGGGTCACCACCCGCTTGACGATGCTCTTCTGCAGCTCCGGATTCACGAAGAGCTGCCGGCGTCTGTAGCGTGACTCGGTCATGGTCGCATGCTCCGTCCATGACATCGGGATTGCGGCCCCCTCGCGCGAACCCGAGTCGGCAAACCCCGCTGGCTAGGGCGATTCCGGCTGCCGGATCTGGTCGACGATCGCCTGGAGTTCGGGCTCGGGTGCAGGCGTCATGCGACTGACCAGGATCGCGACAGCGAAGTTCAACAGCATCCCGACCATGCCGATACCCTTGGGTCCGATCCCGAAGAGCGTGACGCCGAAGAAGATACAGGTCGCCGTGAACGCGATCCCGACGAGCATCCCGGCGACGGCGCCCTGACGATTCACCCGCCGACTGAACACGCCGAGCACGAGCACGGGGAAGAAGCTCGAAGCCGCCAAGCCGAACGCGTAAGCGACGACCTCCGCGACGAACCCCGGCGGATAGATCCCGAACACGCCAGCGACGACGACTGCCACAGCCGCGGAGCAACGAGCGACCAGTAGCTCCCGTCGCTCGGACATGCCCGGATACTTGATCGACTTGCAGTAGTCGTGCGAAACAGAAGACGAGATCACCATCAACAGGCCCGCGGCCGTCGATAACGCGGCGGCGAGGCCCCCGGCGAGCACCAGCGCCACGACCCAGGCGGGCAGCTTCGCGATCTCGGGATTGGCGAGGACCATGATGTCCTTGTCGATGGTCAGCTCGTTGGTGTCGGGATCCGCCCCGTAGTCGATGAGACCGTCTCCATCCAGGTCGTCGAACTTCAACAGCTTCTGGCCCTGCCATTTCTCGAACCACGCTGGAGCTTCGGCGACCGGAGTCTCGTGAAGGGTCTGAATCAGATTCACACGGGCGAATGCCGCAATGGCCGGCGCCGTGGTGTAGAGCACGGCGATGAACAGCAACGCCCAAAGCGCGCTCCAGCGCGCTGCGCTCGCACCCTTCACGGTGTAGAAACGAATGAGCACGTGCGGCAATCCCGCGGTGCCGACCATGAGAGTGAGAGCGATGGCGAACACGCCGACCATCGACTCCTTGCCGGGAGTGAACGCCTCTGTGTACGCCGGGAAACCCAGCTTGTCGTGGAGCTGATCCAGCGTGTGAAGGAGGAATTCACCCGCGTACGGGCCTTCGACGACCGTCGACCCGAAGCCGATCTGCGGGATCCAACTCCCGGTCATCTTGGCCGAAATCGCCACCGCAGGGATGAGGTAGGCAACGATCAGAACGCAGTACTGCGCCACCTGCGTGTAAGTAATTCCTCGCATCCCTCCTACCACCGCGTAGACGAACACCAGCACCATGCCAGTGATGACCCCCGTGGTGATCTCCACGTCCAATAGCTGGGCGAAGACGATCCCGACGCCCCGCATCTGCCCCGCGATGTAGGTGAACGAGATGAAGAGCGCACAGACCAGCGCCACGACGCGAGCAGCCTGGGACCCGTAGCGATCCCCGACGAATTCCGGAACCGTATACCGACCGAATCGGCGCAGGTACGGCACGAGCAGCAGCGCGAGCAGCACGTAGCCACCCGTCCACCCGATGAGGTAGTAGGTGCCGTCGTACCCCATGAACGAGATCAGCCCCGCCATGGAGATAAACGACGCGGCGCTCATCCAATCGGCCGCCGTCGCCATGCCGTTCGCGACGGCAGGAACACCTCGACCCGCTACGTAGAAGCCCGACGCCGAGCGAGCCCGACTCCACACGGCAATCCCGATGTAGAGCGCGAACGTGAGACCGACGAACGTGAACGACCAGCCCTGGATCGTCATGCGTCGCCCTCGCCGTCGCTCCGTTGCCGCCGCTCCGCGGCTTCGATGCGATCCATCCAGATCGCGTAGATCGCGATCAGCGCGACGAAGACGAAGATCGCCCCCTGCTGGCCGAACCAGAAACCGAGCTTGAAGCCGCCGATCTGAACCGTGTTGAGCGGCGTCACGAGCAGCACGCCGAGGCCGAGCCCGACGAACGCCCAGATCGCGAGCAGGATCGCGACGACACGGAGATTCTTGCGCCAGTAGGAGCGAGCCATCGCGAACGTTGTACGGGCGGGCGATGCGCCCGTCACCACTTCGCCCATACATGACTCCGACCGTACATGACGAAGCGCCGACCCGAGGGCCGACGCTTGCGCTTCCGTAAGGCGCCCGTCAGGGCACGGTCGCGACCTCAGTCGCCACCGGTCTGGCGGTTGTCTTCCCAGTGCACACCGGACTTGCCGGTGATCTTGCCGAAGACCTTGCGCTCCATCTCAACCGTCACGAAAACGTCGTCTTTGGTGCCTGCACGCACGGTGCAGGTCGTGAAAGAACCACCTCATCAAGTGCCGAAGCGGCCCGACTTGAGCAACTTCTTCTTGCGCTCGTCGTAGACGAGGAACTTGGGCGAGGCGCCCTGCGGAAGGAAGTCGTGATACTCCTCACCAGCCTTGCCGTAGTAGTGCAGGGCGTTGGGTTGGATGTTGACGGCTTCGCCCTTGCGGGTGAACGCGAAGTCGGCCATCAGCGGCCCACCCCACGCGACCTGCGTCGTGCGGCTCGGGTTGACCTCGATCGCGGCCATCTTGCCGTTCTTGATCTTGACGGTCTCGTTGGCCTTCTCGACCAGCCCGAACGCGAGCGTGTAGCTGCCCTGCGGAACGCGCAGGTCGCCACCGACGAGGTTGAACGACGAGTTGCCGTCGGAACTCTTGACGACCGCAGCCGTCAGCTTGCCCTTGGACTTGAAGTCCTTCTTGAGGTTCAGGACGCCGGACTCACCAGCGAACGGAGTAGCCTCGATCTTCTTGCCGTCGGCGCTCACCGTGAGCTCGAAGAGGTCGCCCTTGAGGTTGACGATCTTCGACAGGTAGTGCGCGGACTTGGCCTTGCCCACGACCATCGCATCGACGCCTACTTCGTTGTAGACGCCGTTGTTGTTCTGGTCGATCAGCATGATGGTCTCGCCGTTGAGGCGACCCCGCATCATGCCGGACGAGGCGTAGCTGTACTTCTTGCCCTTGGCCTTGAAGCGCACGGCGTAGCTCATCGAGTTGCCGTCCGCGTCCTTGCCCTTGAGCACCAAGTAGCCCTTGGCACCCTTCACGGTCTTGTCGGGTTTGCCGTCACCATTGGTGTCGACGTTGAGCGCCAGAGCGAGACCGTCTTCGTAGGCGGAGAAGCTGTCGCCGTTTTGGTGGGCAACCTTGATGCCCCCGTCGACTTCGCTCCAGGTCTCCTCGGGCAGGATGATCGACCACTTCTTGGCAGCCTTGTAGCTCATGTCCGCCGCCAGATCCGTCGCCGCTTCTTGGGCGGCGAGACCTGCGGTGAGAGCAAGCGAGCCAAGTGCGGTCGCTTTCGCGATTCGCATCCAGTCCTCCGGGTTGGTTGAGATGTTGTTCGACGAACCGAAGTCGCCGACTTGCCTGGTCTTGTACCACGTTGTCGACCGGCAGTCACGGCCACCCTGAGGGCGCCGGACAAACGGTACGAGCGCGGGACACCACGACGCGCGACTACTCGAGAGACACCCGAAAGATCCCGGAAAATCCACGAAACTCCCGCTCGCCGCCGCCGCAGGGAGCCGATATTCCTAACCCACGCCCTACACGAAGGTTGCAAGCACACCCTCGAGCGCGTCGTTCACGACGCTCGGCCGCAAAGATGCGCATCGCCATCGTCTCCCACTTCGCACCGCCGCAGCCCGCCGTCGCGTCGCACCGCGTGCTGCGACTGAGTCGCCTACTCATCGCAGCCGGGCATCGGGTGCACTGGGTGACACTCGACACCGCGCAACTGCCGAAGCGCGACGACACTCTCGCGCGCGTGATCCCGGAGGAAGTCGTCGTGCACGGACTCGGTGGCCCAACGCTCTACTCCCAGCCCGCGGCCCCCACACTCCTCACGAAGGTCTTCCGCTCGCTCGCCTACGACCTCCCGAAGAAGCTCCCGCTCTTCGACGGCCACTTCGAGTGGACGTGGCGACTCAAGAAGCACCTTCCGCGCCTCGTCGCCGAGCACGACCTCGACGCCGTGCTGATCTGCTGCAGCCCGCACGGGCAGATCGCGGCGGTCCCCGGGCTCCGCCGCGCGCATCCCGACCTGCGCATCTTCGTCGACTACCGCGACCTACTCAGCGGCAACCCGTGGAACGACCGCGGCTCCGAGCGACTCCGCGCGAAGCTGCAGGAGCGAGAACGGCGCGCGCTCGCATTCGCAGACACGCTGTTCTTGAACACCGAGGAAGCACGCGATCGCTTCACCTCGGTATTCGGACCGATTGGAGGGCTCGACATCGACGTGATGCGGAACACGGCCGACTACCGACTCGGCGACGAGATCTGCGCCGAGATGACGCCGCCATCACTCGGCCCGGGCGCACACATCGGGTTCTTCGGCACGCTGTTCCCGCAACGGCGTCTCCGCGAGGTGCTGCTCGCGATGCAAGCACTCGAACCGGCCCAGCTCGAAAACGTCACGCTGCACTGCTTCTGCGACGACCGCCAGTCTCCGCCTCTTCTCGAGGAAGACCTGGCCGAAGTCGGGCGCGCCGTCGCCTCGCGGGCGCGCCGACACGCGTTCCTGCCGTACGCCGAGGCCCTGTCCGCGATGCGCGCCATGCACGCGCTCGCGCTCGTCAACAGCCCCGACGAACGGGACTCCGTGTTCGTGCCTGGCAAGCTCTACGACTATCTGATGTCTCGCAGGCCGGTGCTCTTCATCGGTTCGCCTGGCGACGCCTCGACGATCGTCACCGACTGCGGGGGTCGCGCATTCGCATACGGGGACCACGCGGCGCTCGCCGCCACGATCGGCGAGCTGACGGCGGGCGACCCGATCTCGACCGAACCGAACTCGCGCTACGCGCCGGAGTCGAGCTTCGCGCCGCTACTCGACCGACTGTCCGAGTGACGGACTCAGAGTCGATCGAACACGTCGACGATGCGGCCCGCGGTCTGGCCATCCCAATACTCCGGCACGTCCCCGCGTCCGACGCCCTGCTCCAATCCTCGCTTCGCCGCCGCGAGGATGCGCTCCGGATCGGTGCCGACGATCGTGTTCGTGCCCTGCGTGACGGTGACGGGTCGCTCGGTGTTCTCGCGCGTCGTCACGCACGGAATCTTCAGATACGTCGTCTCTTCTTGCAGCCCACCCGAATCCGTGACGACGAGCGCGCTCTGGGAAGTCAACCGGAGGAAGTCGAGATAGCCGAGCGGTTCGACCATGTGAATCGCCGCCGAATCGAGCAGCGCGCGACTGTCGTCCTCGAGCTTCGCGCGCGTCCGGGGATGGCACGGGAACACGAGCGGCAGCGAGTTCGAGATCTCGGCGAGCGCCGACACGATCCCGTGCATGACCTTCGGCTCGTCGACGTTCGACGGACGGTGTAGCGTGACGACTCCGTAGCCGCCCGGCGTGACTCCGATGCGCTCGCAGGCATCCGACTGCGACGCACGATCCAAATGCGTCACGAGCGAGTCGATCATGATGTTGCCGACGAAGTGGATCTTCTCGGCGGGCACGCCTTCGGCGAGCAGGTTCTCGTCACCGTCACGCGACGGCGTGAACAAATGGTCGGCGATACAGTCCGTGACGAGGCGGTTGATCTCCTCGGGCATGCGACGGTCCCGACTCCGGAGGCCGGCCTCGACGTGCGAGACGGGGATCCAGAGCTTGGACGCCGTCAGACTGCACGCAACCGTCGAGTTGACGTCACCGACGACGACGACCATGTCCGGCCTGCGATCGAGGTAGACCTTCTCCATCTCGACCATGACGCGCGAAGTCTGCTCCGCGTGGGACCCGGAGCCGACCCCGAGATACTCGTCGGGCTCGGGCATCCCGAGATCGTCGAAGAAGACCTTCGACATGTTCGCGTCGTAGTGCTGACCCGTATGGATCAGCACGGCTTCGTGACCGCGCTCGCGCAAGCAGTGCACGAGCGGCGCGGCTTTCATGAAGTTCGGCCGGGCGCCGACGACGGTCAGGATCTTCACGCGCGCGATCGAACGCGATCGCCAATCACATGCAAGGGGAATCCCGCTCGCCAGGACTTCCCCGACGCGAAACGGGCGGCCGCGGCTTCCCCCCGCAACCGCCCGCACCGCGATCTCGTCAAGATCAGAAGTTGCCGATCGTGAACTTGATCGCCTTCGTCGCCGCAAACGGGATCGGGACACCGAGGCCACCGTCCAGTTGGAACCCTTGGCCGAACAGCGCGAGGCCGATCAGCGACGGTCCACCCGAGAGCGGAACCGGGAACGTGCCGTTGCCGGAGGCGTCCGAGATCGCCGGGGCGCCGAGGATGTTGAGGTTGACCCACAGCGTCAGACCGGCCGGGACCGCACCGACGAGGACCGACGAGACGTCGATCCCGATGTCACCCGGGAAGCCCGTGCCGAGCAGCACGTTGTACGAGGCGTTCGGGAGGAGCCCGGAGAACGCGTATCCGAAGCCTGCATTGCCGAGATACGGGATACCCGTGATGCCGATCTGCGGATCGCCGAGCGTGTTCGCCGTCGGGATGCCGAAGCACTCGGCACTCGCGTTGCCGACGGAGATCAACATGCTGTCGATGTAGACCGGCTCGACGCCTGCCGCCGCGCCGTTCTTGCGGCCACCGATGAACAGGCCGCCGAAGCCGGGACCCGAAGTCGTGCCCGTCATGACCGCGCCGTCGTCGGTCAGTAGGTTGCCGCCGATCCGGGCTTCGATCGCGCCCTGAGTCACGGAGACGCGAATGCGCTCCCAGCCGGTCGTCGTCGTGGCCATCGAGTCGAGGACCTGCGGGTCCGTGCCGTCGCCGTAGTCGACGAGGTAGTAGTTTGCACCCGTGTCCGTGACGACGAACGACAGACCGACACCGGTGACATCGGCGGTGTCGTTGAACGCGAGGGGCGACACGATCGACGGGAGGTTGAACAGCTGGCCGGCCGTGCCGTGCATGCCGATGTGCCAGTAGCGACCTTCGCCCGCCGCCGTGAGAGCCGCATTGACGTAGACGTACGCGTCGAACGTCATCTCCGACTCGGCCTGCGCGATCAGGAACGCGGTGTTGCCGATGCTGTTGCCCGACACCGTGGAGCCGAACTGACCGATGAGCGCGCCGGGAAGCGGCGTGCCGCCGCCGGCATCGTCGAACGGCGACGCCGGGATCCCGGCGGTCGCGTAGTCCCTCGCTTCGGGTGCACTGAACGTGCCTTCCCAATTCGGGATGTCTTGGCCATTCGTGAGCACGGCGAGCTCGCCGTCGAGCGCGAAGCCCGAAGCCGACAGGTCGAAAGACGCGGAGTTCGTCGCGCCAGGAGTCAGCGGCTGCGCGCGGAAGTCGTAGCCGTTGTTCTGGGTGTCGTAACCGTCCGCGATGCGCGACCAGGACCAGAGGTATCCGGAGCCAACGCGCGTGTTCCATTGGTCACCGAGAATGCCGGCGCCTTCGATCTGCTCGGGATCCGGGGTGTAGGTCGGGGTGACGAACGGCGACAGCAAGCGAAACGCCTCATAGGCGACGGCATCCTGCGCGACCATCGACGCATCGCGAAGAATGATGCTGTCGATCTGACCGCTGTTGCCGAACCCGGAGTTCTCGAGCAGGAACTCGCCGGACGCGAAGTCACGCGGAACGATGTAGTCCGCCGCACTGAGAAGTGACGGGATGTTCGCGTTCTCGTTGACGATCGTGAAGAACCCACCGGGCGCGATGACCGGCAGTGTGGTTCCCGGCCCCGGATCGAGATCGGCAGGAATCACGATGTCGAAGTTCGTAGAGCTGGGGAACGCGTCATCTTCGCAGTCGAGTACCCAACCGGTCAGGTCGACCGCAACCGGACCGGCGTTGTAGAGCTCGATGAACTCGTCGGTATCGTTACCGGAATGGTCGTAGACGAACTCGTTGATGACGACCTGCGCGCTGGATGCGCTGGCCAGCACGAGCGCGACGGGAAGTGCACACGAAAGCTTGGCAAGCATCAGTGTTCTCTCTGGAAGGGTGTGGTGTGAGGTCCGGGGATACCCCCCGAATCGGCGAACCAGTGTAGGGCACACCCGATGAACTCCTGAGTTCAGCCGGAGTTAAGAACACGGAAACGCGGGCGGCACGTTTTGAAACGAAAAGCGGGCGGATTCGGCTTGCGCCGAACCCGCCCGCTTCGGGACCCGATCGGGGATCAGAAGTTGCCGATGGTGAACTTGACCGCCTTGGTCGCCGAGAACGGAATCGGGACGCCGAGGCCACCGTCCAGCTGGAAGCCTTGGCCAAACAGCTCGAGGCCGATCAGCTGCGCACCACCCGAAAGCGGGACCGGGAACGTGCCGTTGCCGGACGCATCCGAGGTCGCCGGGGCGCCGAGGATGTTCAGGTTGACCCACAGAGTCAGGCCGGCCGGGACCGCACCGACGAGGACCGACGAGACGTCGATGCCGATGTCGCCGGCGAAGCCCGTGCCGAGGAGCACGTTGTAGGTCGCGTTCGGCAGGAGCCCGGAGAACGAGTAGCCAAAGCCGGAGTTGCCGAGGTACGGCAGGCCGGTGACACCGATCTGCGGATCGCCGAGCGTGTTCGCCGTCGGCGCGCCGAAGCACTCGAGCTCGGAGCTCGAACCCTGGATGAACAGGCTGTCCATGTACATCGGCGACACGGCGCGGCCGATCCCCATACCGCCCGTACCCGACTTGCGGTAGCCGAAGGTGACACCACCGAACGCGCCGTCCGCAGCCGTCGCACCACCGAGCACGACACCGTTGTCGACGAACTGGTCACCACCGATGCGGGCCTCGACGTAGCCCTGCGACGCCGAAACGCGGACGCGATACCAACCGGTCGACGGCACGTCGTAGGAACCGAGGACCGTCTCGGTCGAACCGTTCGAGTAGTCCATCAGGTAGCAGGTCGCGCGAACGTCGTCGACGACGTAGCTCAGACCGACGCCGGTCATGTCCGAACCGAACGGCTGCGACGGGAAGATGCTCGCCGGCACGTTGAAGAACTCGGCCGAGCCACCCTGCAGACCGATGTGCCAGTATTCGCCGGTGGCGGCAGCCGTGAGCGTGGTGTCGATGTAGACGAAGCACTCGACCGTCGCGCTCGAAAGCGGCGCGGTCTCGAGCCAACGGCTGGCGCCGATCGAGTCGGAGGCCGACTCGCTGCCCATGCGGGCGAGGAGACCATCGGCGTCGACCGGCAGAGCCGGCAGACCCGTCGTCGTGTAGTCCGTCAGCTCCGGCTCCGGACCGGCGGACGACGCGCCGATCATCGGCAGCGCCGCACCGACCGTGAGGCCACCACCGGCGATCTCGGCATCGAGCACATAACCCGACGCCGCGACGTCGAACGCGATGTTGTTCGACGCGCCCGGGGTCGCGAGCGCGATGCGGAAGTCGCGGCCGTTGTCGTTCGTATCGTAGCCATCGGTCAGACGCTGGAACGAGTTGTAGTTCAGGCTGCCGGCGCTGTACCCGAAGTTGGCGAGCGCGCCGGGGATGCCGAAGCCTTCGACCTGCTCGGGGTCGACGAGCGGGCTGGTCGAGCCGTTCATCTCGTAGGAGACCGCGTCGACGACCACGCCGCCCGCGTCACGAAGCATGATCGAGTCGCGGCCGCCGTTCTGCAGCCAACCACCTGAGGGAGCACCGGTGACGATCACACCAGCGGCCTGGAGCGCCGGAGCGACCGCGACGGCGTTGGCGGCAACCAGGAAGCCGCCCGGCGGGACCGGCGGCGTCGGCGGGATTACGAAGTCGTAGTTGCTGGTCGTCGTGCCTTGACCGTCGATCGTCCAACCCGTCATGTCGACCGGGCTGCCCGAGGCGTTGTAGAACTCGATGAACTCGTCCAAGTCCACACCGGAGTGGTCGTACATGAACTCGTTGATGACGATTTGTGCGTTGGCCGCGGACGCGAGGAGCAGTCCGACGGGGAGCGCACAGGCAAGCTTGGAAAGCATCTGTGTTCCTATGGGAGGTGGAGTGTTGCTCTGGGAGAACCCGAGGTGGCGCGCGAGTGTAGATCACATTCACACGCGCCGCTCGCTGCGGGCTCGCTGCGCAACACGCAAATCGCGGGCAGACTTTCAGGCGACCGAAGATCGATGGCTCTGTTTGCGCCTAGCCGCATCGCGGAGTGAACCCCGCGACGCGACACATCAATCGACTTGCCAGGTCTCGCCGCCGGTGAGCAGATCCTGCAGCGACTGCGTGCTGCGCTCCTTCGCCACCGCGACCTGATTGAGGACTCCGGTCTCGAAAGTCGGGCGCGCGACGTCGCGGAACACACCGATCGGCACCGGCATCTCGGCCTCGGACATGCGCGCGAGCGCCGTTGCGATGGCCGGGTTGGGACGCTTCTCGTCCCAGATCACGAGGTCGTCGATGGCGATGCCGTTTTCGCCGACCGTGACCAGCTCCGGCTGCAGATTGCTGTCGAGACGGATGCCGCGCTGCACGCCGTCCTTCTCGCACATCAGCGGCTTGCCGTGCTCCATCCGCAGCACGCGCTCATCGCGCACGTCCTTGTCAGTGAAGCTCTTGAACGCGCCGTCGTTGAAGATGTTGCAGTTCTGGTAGATCTCGAGGAGCGCGGAGCCTTCGGCCTGATCCATCCGCTCGATCATGGGCACGAGGTGGTCGACGAACACGTCGACCGAACGACCGACAAACGACGCACCCGCACCGAGCGCGAGCGCGATCGGCGAGAACGGCTCTTCGATCGAGCCGAGCGGCGTCGACTTGGTCATCTTGCCCTTCTCGGACGTCGGCGAGTACTGCCCTTTCGTCAGGCCGTAGATCCGGTTGTTGAACAACATGATCTTGAGGCCGACGTTGCGGCGCAACGCGTGGATCAGGTGGTTGCCACCGATCGACAGCCCGTCTCCGTCGCCGGTGACGACCCAGACGTCGAGGTCCGGGTTCGCGAGCTTGACGCCCGTCGCCAGCGCAGGCGCGCGGCCGTGGATCGTGTGGAACCCGTAGGTGTCCATGTAGTACGGGAAACGGCTCGAGCAGCCGATCCCGGAGATCACGACGGTCTCGTGCCGCTTCTTACCGAGCTTGGCGAAAGCCGTCTGCACGGCGTTCAGGATCCCGTAGTCGCCGCAGCCGGGGCACCAGCGGACGTCCTGGTCGCTCTTGAAGTCCTTCTTGGTCAGTCCCGTGGTGCTCATCCGTCATTCTCCGCGAGGAGTTCCTCTACCTTGGCCATGATCTCGTCGCTGGAGAAGGGCAGGCCCTGCACCTTCGCGAAGGAGTATGCGTCGATCAGGTAGCGCGCGCGAACCAAGAGCGCGAGCTGCCCACCGTTCAACTCCGGAATCAAGACGCGCTTGAAGCGCTTCATCACGTCACCGAGATCGTTCGGCAACGGGTTGAGGTGGCGCAGACAGATCGAGCTGACATTCTTGCCGTCGGCGCGCATCCGCGACACGGCCGCGGTGATCGCACCGGCGGTGCCACCCCATCCGAGCACGAGGACGTCACCCTCCTCACCGCCGAGCGGTTCGAGTGGCGGCAATTCGTCGGCGATGCGCTGCACCTTGGCGGCGCGCATCTCTGTCATGCGCTCGTGGTTCTCGGGGTCGTAGCTGATGTCGCCGTACGGCTCGGACTTCTCGAGGCCACCGATGCGGTGCGTGCCGCCTTCGGTGCCCGGGATCGCCCACGCGCGCGCCAGCGTTTCAGGATCGCGCGCGTACGGTTCGAACCGCGTGCCGTCGGGGACGCCCTCGGCGAACTTCACGTCGATCGCCGGCAGCTGATCGGCGTCGGGAATCCGCCACGGCTCGGCACCGTTCGCAACGTAGCCGTCCGACAGCAGGATCACGGGGATCATGTGCCGCACCGCGATGCGCACGGCCTCGTAGGCCGCCTCGAAGGCGTCGGCCGGCGTGCGGGCGCACAACACCACGCACGGGCACTCGCCGTTGCGGCCGTACATCGCCTGCAGCAGGTCCGCCTGCTCGGTCTTGGTCGGCATGCCGGTGCTCGGTCCGGCACGCTGCACGTCGACGATCACCAGCGGCAGCTCGGTCATGACGGCGAGGCCGATCGCCTCGGACTTCAGCGCGAGGCCCGGACCGCTCGTCGAGGTCACGCCGAGCTTGCCGGCGTAGCTCGCACCGATCGCGGCGCACACGGCCGCGATCTCGTCTTCGGCCTGGAACGTGACGACGCCGTGCGACTTGTAGGTGCTCAGCTGGTGCAGGATGTCACTCGCGGGAGTGATCGGATACGAGCCCAGCATGATCGGCAGGTCCGCCTGCCGTGACGCCGCGACGAGCCCGAGACACAGGCTCTGGTTGCCCATGATGTTCCGGTAGCGCCCCGGCTGCATGAACGTCGCCGGCTGCACCTTGTACGACGTCTGGAAGATGCCGCTGATGTCGGCGTAGTTGTAGCCGGCCTTGACGACGTCCTTGTTCGCCGCGGCGACGTCGGGCTTCTTCGCGCCGAACTTCTCGTCGAGGTACTTGAGCGTCGGTTCGAGATCCCGGTTGTACAGCCAGTAGAGGATCCCGAGCGCGAACATGTTCTTGCAGCGATCCTTCGAACGCGTGTCGAGCGGCGACTCTTCGAGCGCCCCTCGCGTCAGCTTCTCGAGGTCGACCTGGATGACCCGGTAGCCGTCGATGCTGCCGTCCTCGAGCGGATTGCTGTCGTACTTCGCCTTCTTGAGATCCGTCGCGCGGAACTTCGCCGTGTTGACGATCAGGATGCCGTCGGACTTCAGCTGACCGATGTGCACCTTGAGCGCCGCGGGGTTCATCGCGACCAGCACATCCGGTGAATCGCCCGGGGTGTGGATGTCGAAGTTCGAAAAGCGCACCTGGAACGCGGACACGCCAGGGATCGTCCCGGCGGGCGCGCGGATCTCGGCGGGGAAGTCCGGGAACGTCGCAAGGTCGTTCCCCATGATCGCGGACGTCCGCGTCAGTTCGCCGCCAGTCAGCTGCATCCCGTCGCCGGAGTCCCCGGCGAATCGGATGACTACCTGATCGACTTCTCTAACGTCGTTGTTCGCAGCGGATTGCACCGAGGTATCGGTCATCGTTTCTCGTTGTTTCGGGGGCCGAACACGCGGCCTGCGGGGGCCGAATATACCACGCCAACCCACCATGAGAAGGGAGCCATGCCAAGGCCGTCAAGGCGGCACCCGGGGGTGACGAAGAAACCGACATGTGTCGAATTCTGCTCATCCTGATGCTCCTCGCGGCGCCCGCACTCGGGCAGCACGCGAAGCACCACGGCGGCAGCAAGACGACCCGTGCGCAGGCGACCGACCTGCACCGCCCGAAGCTCTGGCTCGCGCCGGAGATCGCGTTCGACCACCTGCGCAAGGGAGCGTTCCTGGTGCAGCGCGCGCGGATGCGGGAGACCAAGGAAGCCCGAATCGGCAGCCCCCACCCCCGCAAGTTTGACGCACCGACGCCCGCCCGCCGACCGACGGGTGCGGGTAAGTATCTGGCAGCGGTCGTGTCCTGCGCCGACGCGGACCTCGACGTCCCCGCGACGCTCCTCCAGCGGCGACGGGACCTGCTCCTCTTCAGCAGCCCGGGACCGCGGTTCGGTCGCGACGAGGTCGGCCTGCTCGAGCACTCGGTCCGAGAACACGGACTATCGCTCTGCGTCGTCCTCGTGCACGAGGGCTGCGAAACGCTGCAGCGCGACCCCCGCCGCGCGAACGGTTCATCGACCGAGGGTCGAACCTCGATCGCGCCGGAAGATCACGGCGTCGCGCTCGCCCGCCACATCCTGCGCAGCTCCGAGACATGCGAGCAGCTCCGGCAGCGCGGTAAGTTTCAGGTCGTGACCGGCGTCGTGTCGAAGTCGGGAGACGTGCGCTGGATCGCCCGCTGGGCCGATCGCCCGGCGCTCGGCCGAATCTACGACGAGCCCGCGGAACCGGAACCCGAAGTGCACCGAGCCAAGCCGACGAAGTCGCACGCCGAGCCGAAGCCGCAGAAGAAGCCGACCCACCGTCAAACCCACGCGCACCGACCCAAGCGCCACTCGGGTCACTGAGCACTCGGGTCACTGAGCGATCGGGTCCGTCAGGACTCGTCGAGCTTCGCCCGGACCGCGTCGTAGACCTCCGACGCGGGCCGACCGAACAGCACGTCGACCGCTTCGTCGATCGTCTCGACCGCGTGCACGTGGAACCGCCCGCGACTCACGGAGTCGACCAGCGCCGTCTCGAGCATCAGGTCCTCGACGTTCTGACGCGGCACGATCACACCCTGCCGCCCCGTCATCCGCTGCGCCTTGCACAGCCGGAAGAACCCTTCGATCTTCTCGTTCACGCCGCCGATCGGCTGCACTTCGCCGAGCTGGTTCAGCGAGCCCGTGATCGCGATGCCCTGCTGGATCGGCAATCCGGAGATCGAGGAAAGCACCGCGAGCAACTCCGCGCAGGACGCCGAGTCACCGTCGAGGCCGGAGTAGAGTTGCTCGAAGCACACGGTCACGCGCCAGTGGATCGCGGCGTCGCGACCGAAACGATCCCCGAGGAAGCCCGCGAGCGTGAGCACTCCCTTGTCGTGGAGCGGGCCGGAGAGCTCCGCTTCGCGCTCGATGCTCACGAGTTCGGAGCGCTCCGCACTCGCCCGCGCGGCCGTCGCGGTGACGCGCACCGGTTTGCCGAACGCGAGGCTGTGGGATTCGACGACCGTCAGCGCGTTGACGCAGCCGACCTTGGAGCCGGACGTGCGCAGGAGGACGTAGCCATCGTCGAACTCACGTGCGGTCTGCTCGCGGAGCAAGTCGCCGCGCGCGACGCGCGCTTCGAGCGCGGACTCGACGTGTTCTCGCTCGACGGCGGCGCCGTTGCGCCGCCGACTCAGGTATGCGGCCTCGCGCGCCAGATCCGCGAGTTCACCGAAGCACGTCGAGAGACGCGTGCGACGCCCGGCGAGCCGCGCCCCGAACTCCACCACCGCGGCGATCGCCTGCGGCGCGAACGTCCCCAGCTCCTCGTTGGACGAGACCCAGCCCAGGAAGTCGGCGTAACGCCGACGATTCGCGACGCTGTTCGCGACCGTCGAGTCGAACTCCGCGTGCACCTTGAAGAGCTGCATGAACTCCGGCTCTTGGTGGCACAGGTGCTCGTAGAGCCCTGGCTCGCCGATCAGCACGACCTTGACGTCGATCGGGATCGCCTCGGGCTGCAGCGCTCCGGCGGTCGTGCCGGTGCTGGGATCGAACTCGCGCACCTCGAGCGTCGACGTCTTCAGCGCCCGCTGCAGATGTCGCCACGCTCCGGGCTCGCTGATCAGGTCCGCCGCGCGGAGGATGAGGTAGCCGCCGTCGGCGCGTAGGAGCGCCCCGGGGTGCACGCGCTCCATCGCGGAAACTTCGGACGAAGGCTCGATCGTGCCGAACAGGTTCGGATAGGTCGGATGCGTCTCGACGACGACCGGGCAATCCCGTCCCTGGTCGGACTTGACGATGTGCACCTGGAGCTCCGGTCGATGATGCGGAGAGCCGGCGCCCGGCTCCGCCAAGTGATCGCCGCCCCCCTCGTCCCGGTGCTGCTCCTCCTCGTGCTCGCCATCGTCGAGCCAGTCGGCGTAGGACTCGAGCACGTGGTCGCGAAGCGCGGTCAGATGCTCGCTCACGGCTTCGTTCTGCCACCTCTGCTCGACCTCCTCGAACACCGCGCCAAGGCTCCGCTCGGCCATGCGCCGATCGACGCGCTGCAGCTCGCGGCCGGTTTCGCGATAGATGCGCCGCGTGCGTTCGGTCGCCTGCTCGAGGCGCTCGATGAGCTCTTCGCGACTGCGCCGCAACGCCTGATGCTCCTCGGGCTCGATCGCACCACTGCGACCGAGCTCGTCCAACCGATCGAGAGAAATCGCCTCGCGATCGTGCACCGGCAGGATGTCGGCGGACAACTCCGCGCCATCGCGGTACTGCACGAGCGTGCACCCCTGCTTCTGCGCCTCCCGCTCGAGCGCCTGGAACAGCTTTTCGCGCCGCTCCTCGGCACCCTGGAGGACGAGTCGTCGCGACGCGCGGTGCCACCGCGAACGCAGGCTCTGCTGCAGCGTGTCCCGAATCGCGCGCCCGAGCTCGAGCATGTCGGCGCGGAACGGCTCCGCCTGACCACGCGGCAGATTGAGGAGGCGCGGCTTGTTGGGCTCTCGGAAGTCGTGGACGAAGACCCGGTCGGGCCCCAAACGACACGCCGGCTTCATCTCTTCGAGTAGCGCGCGCACGATGCGCACCCGTCCTGATCCGAGTAGGCCGGACAGGAAGACGTTGAAGCCGGGCGCGTAGAGTTCGAGCCCGGTGCGCAGCGCCTTCACCGCGCGGGCCTGACCGAGCAACATCGACGGCTTCGGCGGTCGAGCCGAACCGTGGATCGACTCGCAGTTCCAGCGCAGCTCGCTCGAATCGAGTCGCGACCGTGCCCCCGCGTCGGGCTTCGACTTGGATCGTCGGGCCTTGGTCACGCGCGCGCCACCAACACCGGACAGGGCGCCGCAACCAGGACGTCCTCGACCGTGCTACCGAACAGCGCCTTCATCAAACCCGAGCGGCCGTGCGACCGGATCAGGATCAAGTCCGCGTGCTGCAGCATCGCTTCCTTGAGGATCTGCTCGGGGACTTCCTCGCTGACGATCGCATGCCCTCGCGCGCGCACGCCCCGCGACGCCGCGACGTCGACGTAGCGCTGCAGGATCGTCTTCGCGTCCTCGACGACCGAATCGGTCAGGGTCGCCTTCGAGCGAGTCTTCTCCTCACCGTGCTTGCCGATCAGGCTGACCATTGCCGGCGTGTCGATGACGGCGAAGAGGATCAGCTCCGAGTCGAGCTGGCCCGCGAGATCCATCGCGTATCCCATGTCCGGTTCGCCGTCTGCGAACTCCACGAACGCCAGAATGCGCTGGATCAACCGCTCGGTCATCTACGGCGATCGTCGCGCACGCGCCGCGACCGAGCAAGCAAGAACTCCGTCTCAGTCGGCGCTCAGCGCCGTCGGATTCCACGTCGCGATACGCGCGCCGTTGTCGAACACGTCGACAATGCCCAGTCCGCCGTGCGGCAGGTTCAAACTGACCGCGCGACTCAACCGCATCCCGAGCATCGCGGCGGTGAATCCGGTCACCATCGCGCCCGACGTGACGACCGCGATCGTCTTGCCGAGCGACTGGGGCTTGGTCTCGATCCACCACTCGAAGAAGCGCTCGACCGCCGCGCCGAGCGACTCGCCGTCCGGCGCCGGCACCTCGCCGAACTCCCCGAAGAAGTCCCGCACCCGATCCGGATCCTCGGCTGCCAGCTCCTCCCAAGAACGTCCCTGCCAAGAGCCGAGGTGTTGGTCCCGCAGGCGCGGCTCGGATTGGACCTCGAGCCCTTTCGCCGCCGCGATCGCTGCCGCGGGGTCGGCACTCTGCGGCTGGTTCGCCGCGACGACGGCGTCCAGTTCGATCGTCTCGAACAGCTTCATCCAGTCGATCGCGGTCGCTTGGCCGCGACGACTCAGCGTCGCCTCTCCATCGCCGACGGCGAGCGACGAGTGGGCCGCGTCGAGCTCGGGGTGACGCAGCAGGTAGAGGCGGCAGAAATCGGTGACGTCGGGCAGCACGACAGGAACGTCCAACGCCGGAGCGCGAGAGTCAAGAGGAGGTTCGCAGACCGACGGCGCTATAGTCGAAAGCCGTGTTCGAAGTCCTGGAAACCGGCCTCGACGGCCTCGATTCGATCCTCGGCGGTGGCATCCGCTACCCCGCGGGATCCGCCGCGTTCGTGTTCATCACCGGCGGCCCGGGCTCGGGCAAGACCGTCCTCGCGCTCGAGATGACGGTTCGCGCGTGGCTGGACGCCGAAGACGGCACGACCTGCCTCTACTACTCCGTCGAGCACTCCCCCCAGAATCTCTACCGAAAGCTGCAGTTCGACTTCGACTTCTACGGAGCCGACGCGGAGATCGTGCCGCTCGAGCAGGAAGTGCCGAACAAGCTGTGCCTCGAGGCCAAGACCGCGAAGGGCAAGTCACGTCTGGTGCTCACCCAGGCCAGCGCGGCGACGCTTGAGCAGCGGCCCGCCGGCAGCTCGGTCGACGTCGACTGGATCCTCGTCGAGATCGGCAACTACCTGCTCGCCGGCGACGTGCACATGGCGTGCATCGACAACATCGGGCTGCTGCTGACCGAGCTCGACTACTACGGCAAGCGCACCGCGCTCCTGCGCACGCGTCGCACGCTGATGTCCAAACGGATCCACGGCGTCTTCGTGCAGGAGAACACGGACCCACGCGACATGCGCATGCCGACCGCCGAAGAGTTCTCGACGGACTGCCTGATCGAGCTCTCGTTCCGCGACGAGCGCGGATCGTTCAAGGCGCGCAGCATCGAGATCTCCAAGGCGCGCCACCAGTACTACTACCGCGGCGCCCACCACTTCTCGATCGCGGGACGTGGAGTCGAGCGCGACGGCTACCTCGGCGCGCGCAACGAGCGCGGTCCGGGCATCCACATCTACCCGTCGGTCGCCGCGCAGCTGTCGATCGCACGAGACAACCAGACCAACGCCGTGCCCGAGCGCGGGGCCGATGTCATCGACATGGGCCACCCGGAGCTCCTCACCGCATTCGTCAACAACACGGGTCCGACCGAGCGGTCCTCGACCGTCTTCCTCGCCGAACCCGGCACCGGGTACACGCGCCTCGCGCTGCGCTTCCTCGCGGCCGGTCGCCGCCAAGGCGAGACCACACTCATGGTCTCCACGAAGGAGGACCAGGACGCCTTGCGACGCATCTGCGCACGCGACGAATCGCTCGCGCCACACGCCCTCGACGGGCAGGGGTTCGCGGACGGCTTCCGCGTGCTCTACCTGCACCCCGAGTTCATCAGCGCCGGCAAGTTCACGTGGGACCTGCTGCAGCTGACCACGGCAGACGACGGCGCTCCACCGGTCACGCGTCTGGCCTTCGACAACATCTACCGACTCGGCACCCGGTTCCCGCTCCTGACGAATCAGGACTTCATGATCCCGGCGCTGCTCGACATCCTGCGCTATCGCAACGTGACGCCGCTGTTCATCGACCTCGTGCCCCCGGGCTCGGCCACGGGCCGCACCGACTTCGACCCGGCGCCCTACACGACGACGTTCGACAACGTGTTCCTCCTCTCGCTCGACGAGTCGGAAGGCCGGCACGTTCCGCAGCTCCAGGTCTTGAAGTCGACGGCCAACGACTTCACGCGCCGGGCGATTCCACTCGAAGTCCTCGGCGAGTGAGCTCCACGCGGTTTCGACGAATCGTGCTCGCGGGCACGACGCTGGCCGGCCTCGCGATCGCGGCAGCGCACCAGCACGTCGTCTGGTCCTCCGCACCCTACGTCGGCGCGCAGCCGGCGCCGCACGCCACGACGATCATCATCCTCGGCGCGAGCGTGCTCCGCGACGGCACGCCGTCGCACATGCTCGACGACCGACTGCGTACCGGAGCCGAGCTGTTCCGACGCGGACTCGCGCCGTCCGTCCTGGTTTCCGGGGACGGCTCGGGCGACGGCTACGACGAAGTCTCGGTGATGCGGCGGGAGCTGATCGCGCACGGCGTGCCGGAGGACACGATTCGCGTCGACCACGCGGGGTTTCGGACGCTGGACACGATGCGGAGGGCGTACGAGACGTTCGGCGTGCGGAAGGCGATCGTGGTGACGAATCCGTTCCACGTGCATCGGTCGGTGTTCCTGGCGCGGCAGGCGGGGATCGAGGCGACGGGGTATGCGGCGCGGGGGCATCGATACAACGGAAGGGTGCTGGTGCGGCATCACGCGCGGGAGTATTTGGCGCGCGTGCTGGCTTGGCTGGACGTCTACGTGCTGTTCACGGAACCGCAGGTTCCGTGAACAGCACACTTGCCCTTGCCACTGCCCTAGCCTTTGCCTGGTGTGACGAACGAACGAGCCTTGCGCCGACGGGAGCACCAACGGGCGCTCCAGGCAAGGGCAAGGGCAAGGGCAAGTGACGCAGCTCGCGCCTACGGCGCGAGCTGCGTGGCGACCACGATCTCCCCCTCCAACGTCCGATGCACCGGACACCGGTCCGCGATCTCCAACATCCGCGCCCGCTGCGCCTCGTCCAACTCCCCCTCGATCACCAGCCGTCGCTCGATCCGGTCGATGCGCCCGGTCTTGGTCTCGCACTCCTCACAGTCCTTCGCGTGCATCCGCCCGTGGCGCAGCTCACACGCGATCCGACTCACGGGTAGCCCCTTGTGCGTCGCGTACATACGCAGCGTCATGACCGTGCACGAGCCGAGACTCGCGAGCAGATACTCGTAGGGACTCGGCCCGGTGTCGTCGCCGCCGACCTTCAACGGCTCATCGCCCACCAATACGTGTCGCCCGTTCTCGATGCGCACCTGGAACTTGCCGGCGCCGGTCTCGCCGACGCGCACGACGCCCGGCTCCAGCGCGTCTTCGCGGCTGTCGTCGACCGTCTCGATGTAGCGGGCCGCCCACGCGGCGAGCACGGACGCGACGTAGCGCGAGTCCTCGGGGCGCGTCAGCAGATGGTCCGCGTCGGCCAGTGTCACGAAGCTCTTCGGGTGCTCGGCCGCGGCGTAGATCCGGCGCGCGTGGTCGATGTCCACGATCTCGTCGACCGGTGAGTGGAACACCATCAGCGCCTTGCCGAGTCCGCGCACGCGCTCGCGCAAACGCTGCTCTTCGATGTCTTCCAAGAACTGCTTCTGAATTCGGAACGTGCGCCCCGCGAGAACGACCGGCGCCTCACCGTCGCGCTCGATCTGATCGATCGCGCATTCGAACAAGTGCGACACGTGCGCGGGATCGCTCGGCGCGCCGATCGTCGCGACCGCGACGGCCTCCGGTACGTCGGGTGCGGCGGCCAGCACGGCAGCTCCACCGAGGCTGTGCCCGATCAACAGCTGCGGCGCCTGATGCTCTCGGCGCAGATGATCGACCGCGCGCAGCAGGTCCGCGACGTTCGAGGAGAAGTTCGTGTTCGCGAAGTCACCCTCACTCCCGCCCAGACCCGTGAAGTCGAAGCGCAGCACGGCGATGTCGAACTCGGCGAGCGCGCGGCTGATCCGCGCCGCTGCGAACACGTCCTTGGAGCACGTGAAGCAGTGGGCGAACACGGCCCACGCGACCGGCTCGTTCGACGGCAGCTCGAGACGCGCTGCGAGCGTCGCTCCGGTGGCGCCTTCGAACTCGACTTTGCGACTCTTCGTCATCAGCGGTTCTTGTGTCCTTCGACGATGTGCGCCACCACGCTCGGATCCGCCAGGGTCGAGATGTCCCCAAGCGCCTCGTATTCGCTCTCCGCGACCTTGCGCAGAATGCGGCGCATGATCTTGCCGCTCCGCGTCTTCGGCAAACCCGGCGTAATCTGGAGATGGTCCGGCGTCGCGATCGGGCCGATGACCTCACGCACCTGGGTGCGCAACGCGCCGATCAGCTCCTCGTCGCTCGCGAAGCCGTGATCCGGATTCGTGATCACGTATGCGTAGATCCCTGTGCCCTTGATCTCGTGCGGGCAGCCGACGACCGCGGCCTCGGCGACCGCCGCGTGCGCGACGAGTGCGCTCTCGACCTCGGCGGTGCCGAGCCGGTGGCCGGACACGTTGAGCACGTCGTCGACACGACCGGTAATCCAGTAGAAGCCCTCTTCGTCACAGCGGCAGCCGTCGCCGGTGAAGTAGTTGCCGGGGTAAGTCGAGAAGTAGACCTCGCGGAACCGAGCGTGGTCACCCCAGATCGTGCGGGCCTGACCCGGCCACGACCCGGTGATGCACAGGTTGCCTTCGACACCGTCGCCGTCTTCGGCCGGCTTCGACTCCATGAGCTCGAGCTTCACACCGAAGAACGGCAGGGTCGCCGAACCCGGCTTCATCGGCGTAACGCCCGGCAACGGCGTGATCATGATGCCGCCGGTCTCGGTCTGCCACCAGGTGTCGACGATCGCGCAACGCTCGTCACCGACGACGTCGTGGTACCACTTCCAGATCTCCGGGTTGATCGGCTCCCCGACCGAGCCGAGGACCCGCAACGACTGACGAGACGCCTTCGTCACCCACGCGTCACCCTCGCGCGCGATCGCGCGCAGCGCGGTCGGCGCGGTGTAGAAGATGTTGATGCCGAGATCGTCGACGAGCTGCCAGTAGCGCCCGGCGTCGGGATAGAGCGGCACCGACTCGAACATTACCGTCGTCGCCGCGTTCGCGAGCGGCCCGTAGACGATGTAGCTGTGCCCCGTGACCCAGCCGATGTCCGCGGCGCAGCAGTAGATGTCGCCGTCGTGGTAGTCGAACACGTAGCGGTGCGTCATCGCGGCGTAGAGCAGGTAGCCGCCGCTCGTGTGCATCAGCCCTTTCGGCTTCCCGGTCGATCCCGAGGTATAGAGGATGAACAGCGGATCCTCGGCGTCCATGACCTCGACCGGACACTCGGGCCGCTGCTTGGCCATCTCGTCGAAGAGGAACACGTCCCGCCCGTCCTGCATGGGCACCTCGAGATCGGTGCGCTTCGCGACCAGCACGGTATCGACGTCCGTCCCTTCGCACGCCTTGTCGACGATGTCCTTCAGCGGGATCGACTTGCCGCCGCGGCGTCCCTCGTTGGCCGTCAGCACGATCCGGCAGTCGCAGTCGTTGATGCGATCGCGCAGCGCGTCGGCCGAGAAGCCGGCGAACACGACCGAGTGGATCGCACCGATCCGCGCGCAAGCGAGCATCGCGTAGGCCAGCTGCGGGATCATCGGCATGTAGAGGCAGACGCGATCCCCCTTCTTGACGCCGTGTTCGCGCAGCACGTTCGCGATGCGACATACGTCGTCGTGCACCTCTTGGTAGGTGATGAACGTGTACTCGCCCGGCTCGTCGGCAGCCCAGATGATTGCGGTCCGGTCGGCCTTCTCCGGCAGATGCCGATCGATGCAGTTGTACGCGACGTTGAGCTTCGCACCCTGGAACCACGAGAAGTTCGGCGTGTCGAAGTCTTCGTGGCGCACCCGATCGAACGGACGGAACCAGTCGATCGCCTTCGCGTGCTCGGCCCAGAACTCATCGGGAGCGTCGACCGACTGGTCGTACATCCGCTGGTAGTCCTCGAGGGAGCGAATGTGGGCGCGGGCGACGAGGTCGGGCTTGGGAGGATAGGTCTCGCTCATGGTCTGCTCCAGGAGAGCAGACTATCGGAGGAGATCGCGCGAACGTAGGCCCAGGTCCATACGCACGAACCCGTGTCGTGCCGGTGCCCGTGCCTTCTGCCCGTGCCCGGGCGTGTCCCGTGACCGGGCGGGCAGGGGCGCGGGCGCGGGGTCTGCTAGCGCAGACTGCGACACCACTCCAACAACGTTCGCACCGCCGTCCCCGACGCCCCGCTCTTGTAGTAGTCCTTGGGCATCCCGCCCCACGCAGCGCCCGCGATGTCCATGTGCACCCAGGGCGTGTCCCCGACGAAGAACGACAGGAACGCGCCACCGTTCGTGCTGCCCGCGCCGTGGCCGGGGCTGTTGATGTTCGCGACGTCGGCGAACTTGCTGCGCGTCTGGTCGCGGTGGACCTCCCACAGCGGCAGTGGCCAGAGCGGTTCGTCCGTCGCCTTGCCCGCCGCGACGAGCTCGTCGCGGAGCCCCTCGTCGGTGCCCATGATCCCGGCCATCTCGTGGCCGAGCGCGACGACGACCGCCCCGGTCAGCGTCGCGAGGTCGACCATCTTGACCGGCTTGTAGACCTTCTTCGCGTAGGCGAGGGCGTCGGCGAGGACCAGGCGGCCCTCCGCGTCGGTGTTGAGCACTTCGATCGTCGTGCCGTCGCACGCGCGCACGACGTCGCCGGGCTTCTGCGCGAGGCCGTCGGGCATGTTCTCCGCGGCCGCGATCATGCCGACGATGCGCACCTTGTCGGGGCTGCCGGCCAGCGCGCCGTTCGCGATCGCGTGAAACAGTCCGAGCACCGCGCCACCGCCGCACATGTCGTAGCGCATCTCGTCCATCTTCGCGGACGGCTTGATCGAGATGCCGCCGGTGTCGAACGTCAGGCCCTTGCCGACGATGCAAACCGTCTTCTTCGCGCCCTTCGGGTTGTGGTCGAGGATGCAGAGCTTGGCCGGCTCGGCGCTACCACGCGACACGCCGAGGAACGACATCATGCCGAGCTTCTTCATCTCGGCTTCGCCGAGGATCTTCACCTTCACGTGCGGGCCGGCGAGCTTGCGCGACTCTTTCGCGAAGTAGGTCGGCGTCACGATGTTGCCGGGTCGATTCTCGACGTCGCGCGCGAAGTTCGTCGCGTTCGCGCCCTTCGTGCCGATCCCGAAGCCCCGCTTGAACGCCGCGGCCTTCTTGCCTCGGTAGAGCACCTCGCACTTCTGGCCGAAACGCGGTTTCGGCTTGTCCTTCTGCGGGGGCTGGTAGGTGTACGAGCCGAGGACCAGTCCCTCGGCGACGACGCGACCCGCAATCTCGGCATCGATGCCCTTGTGGTCCTTCTCGTCGACGACCAGGTGGAACGACGCGACGCTCCGAGCCTCGGCGAGACCTTGCGCGACTGCGGCGCCGCGGCGCAGCGATTCCGTGTCGATCTTCTTGCGGTCCCCCATACCGACGAAGCCGAGCCGCTTCGGTGCGCCGCGACCGGACGGGTAGAACGTGCTGGTCTTGCGCGTGCCGGTCGAGAGGTCACCCGTCGCCTTGGCGTCCTTGACGGCATCGGACAGCGAACCGCCGAGATCGGGTGCCGCTCCGTCGTAGGCGAAAGCGACGACGAGATCGCTGCGCGGGATCTTCGTCGGGAAGGTCTTGTTCTGGATCTTCATCGGGACGCGGAGTATCCCGGCCGGCGCCCCGGGACTCCAGCAGTTATCCCGGCTGCTGCAGGTCGGGGAGATCGCCGATCCACCGGCTCTCTCCGTCGGGACCGTCGAGGAACTCGCGCTTGAAGATCGGCGCCTCCTTCTTGATCCGATCCATGACGTAGCGGCACGCCTCGAACGCGGGGCCGCGGTGGGCCGAGGCGACGACCACGACGATCGAAGCTTCGCCGATCGGGACCTCGCCCGTCCGGTGCGCGACCCGCACCCGACCGATCTCGAACTCGCGCTGCGCGTCCGCGACGATGGATTCGACGACCTTGGACGCCATCTCGTCGTAGGCCTCGTAGGAGAGCCCGCGCACGCGCTGACCGTCGTTGTGGTCCCGCGTGACGCCCGAAAACGTCACGACTGCGCCATCGTGATCCGTGCGGACCACGCGCTCGAGTTCGCGGGGATCGATCTCGTCGGGGGTCAACTCGAACACGGGCTCCCCCCCTGAGATCGGCGGAATGAACGCGACCTCGTCGCCATCGGCGAGCACGTGGTCAGGCTGACAGTAGGCCTGATTCACCGCGTGCGCGAGCGGCAGGCGCAGCAGGTCCGGCGCACCTTCCGCGAGCTGCTCCTTGAGCTGCTGCAGAGTCGCGCCGTCGCCGACCTCGACATCCAACTCATCGGTGCCGAGCAGCTCTCGGACAGTCGCAAAACATCGAACTCGAACCTTCATTGCGCCGCCTCGCGCTCCGCGCGTTCTGACTGGAATCCCATCCGTAGGCCAACGGCACCGGCAACGGCAATACACACCCAGATCACACCCCACATCGTGTCCAGCAGCAGAAGCGACCCGAGACCGAGCAGGGCACCGAAGATCATGGCCGTCGACGCGATCCACATGCGTAGCTCACGGCCGAGTAATGTCCGCGGCAGCTGACACTCGTCAGGCACGCTCGACCACCAGCCACCTGGGCGCACTCGCTCGTAGAAGGCTCGCAGCTTGGCCCGCGAAGCCGGCTGGGTTGCGAACGTGACTGGTACCCAGACCGCGACCGACGTCGCTGCAATGAACACGAGCTGCAGCTCGTCCTTGGGACCGCCCGTCGTCTGCGCCAGCCATTCCCCGACGCCCACGCGCGCGAAGATGAACGCAATCGCCGACGCGATCATCGCCGAGATCTCACTCCACGCGTTCACCCGCCACCACAGCCAGCGCAGAATCAGCACCGGTCCGGTACCGGCGGTCAGTTGCATCAAGACGCCCCATCCGGCAGCGACGCTCGTCATCTGCCATGCGACGATCGAGCCAACCGCCGCGACAACGGCGACCGCGACCCGCGCCACGAGAACACGACCACGTTCGTCGTCTCCACGACGGACGAACGGCAGGTAGAAGTCGTTGACCAGGTAGCTCGCGGACAGATTCAGCGTGGTCGTGATCGTGCTCATGAATGCCGCCAAGAACGAGGCGACGACCAGCCCCAGGATCCCGACAGGCAGGAACTGGAACATGTACGGATACGCCTTGTCCTGGTGGAACTCGTCCAGATCCGCCGGCGGGGCGACGCCTTCGCCGAGACGCGCATACTCGAAGAATCTCGGCTCGAGCGCGATGGCGGCCAAACCGACGATGATCCATGGCCACGGGCGCACGGCGTAGTGGGCGAAGATGAACCAAAGGGTGCCCTTGCGGGCGTGGTCTTCATCGAGCGCAGCAGACATTCGCTGCGTCACGTAGCCACCACCGCCGGGCTCGGCGCCCGGGTAGTAGACTGCCCACCAGTTCACGAGCACCAGGATCGAGACGGTCATCGAGAGCGTCCCCCACCCGGTCGGGAATATCTCGAGCGTTGCAGGATCCAGCTCGCCCACTCGTCGCACGAGTTCGCCGAGGCCGCCCACTTCGACGACGCTCAACACCGCGAGCAAGATCGCGCCGAGCAGCGCCATCGCGAACTGCAGGACGTCCGTCGCGACCACACCCCACAGCCCCGACAACATCGTGTAGACGAACGTCAAAGCGAGCAGCACCGCAAGCGCCAACGCGGGCCGGATGTCGAACACCACCTCGCACACGTTGACCATCGCATTCGTGACCCAGCCGAACGTGATCGCGTTCAGCACGAGCCCCAGGTAGATGGCCTTGAATCCACGCAACGCACGAGCCGCGCCGCCGTCGTAGCGTCGGTCAATCAACTCGATCTCGGTGACCACCTCGGCGCGGCGCCACCAGCGCGAGAACACGAAGACCGTCAGGGTGCCGCCGAACAGGAAGCTCCACCAAACCCAGTTCTTCGCGACACCGGCGGCGACGACGAAACCCGCGACCGCAATCGGTGTGTCTGCCGCGAACGTAGTCGCGACCATCGACGTGCCGAGTGCCCACCACGGTAGCTTGCGACCCGACAGGAAGTACTCAGAGAGCCCCGCTGACGCGCGCTTGCTGTAGTAGAGACCGATTCCGAGCGTCACGGCGAGGAACCAACCGATGAACGCCCAGTCCCATCCGCTGAGTTCGAGTGCACCGATCACGATCCGGACCTCCGGTGCACGGCAACACCGAGACCGATCATCACCGCCGCCGCGATCGCATTCGTCCAGCGGCCGGCCGCGTTGTCCGAGATCACGATCGCCACGAGCAGAGGCACCGCGAGCAGGTAGAACCCCACGGCGATCGGCATCACGGTTCGATCGGTCATGCGGTAAACCTAGCAGGGCCGTGCCGGATACCCGAGGGACAAAACCCGTGCGAATCGCCACATCGATCGCGTTGCTGCTCGCGCTCTGCGCGTCTCTTCCAGCCCAACGCAAAGCCTCCGAACTGCTCGCGCGCCTGAGCCTGCGCGAGAAGGCCGGGCAGCTCCTGATGTCGTGGACGCTGTCTTCGATCGACGCGAAGGAGCGCGCGAAGCTGATCGAGACGATCGACGGCGCCGGCCTCGGCGGCGTGATCCTGTCGAAGGGCACGGCCGCGCAGGTCGCGAGCGTGATCGGCGCGATCCAAAAGGGCCGCTCGATCCCGTTGCTCTGCGCCGGCGATCTCGAAGCCGGAGTCGGCTACTGGATTCGCGAGGCCACCGACTTCGGCACGAACATGCTGATCGGTGCGACCGGCTCTTCACGACTGAGCGAAGCCGCCGGACGCGCAACCGCCGAGGAAGCGCACGCGCTTGGATACCACTGGTGCTTCGCCCCGGTCGTCGACGTCAACATCAACCCGGCCAATCCGATCATCAACGTGCGCTCGTTCGGCGAGGATCCCGCTGCGGTCGGCCGACTCGGCGCGGCGTTCGTGCGCGGCGTCGAAGCCGGCGACGTGCTCGCCGCGGCAAAACACTTCCCGGGCCACGGCGACGTCACGTCCGACTCGCACGTGACGATGCCGACGGTCCCCGGCAATCGCGAACGCCTCGAACGCGTCGAGCTGCCGCCGTTCCGCGCCGCGATCGGCGCGGGCGTCTCGAGCATCATGACGGCGCACGTCGCGGTCCCCGGCCTCGGCGAGGACCCCGGAATCCCCGCGACTCTCTCCCATCCGATCCTGACCGGCCTGCTGCGCAAGAAGCTCGGGTTCCGCGGACTGATCGTCACCGACGCGCTCGACATGGGCGGCGTGCACGCGCAGGTCACGCCCGAAGACGCGGCGATCCTCGCGTTGAACGCCGGAGCCGACGTCCTGCTGATGCCGCCCGACGCGATCAAGACGCGCGACGCGATCGCCGAGGCCGTGAGGGACGGCAAGGTGTCACGGAAACGGCTCGACGAAGCCGTGCTTCGCATCCTGCGCGCCAAGGAACGCATGGGACTGCTGTCTGGCCGGCGCCTCGGCCCGGCAGCCGACTGGCGCGGCCGCGTGGCGAGCGAACGGCACCGCGCACTCGCCGACGAGATCGCGACACGAGGGCTGACGCTCGTGCGGGATCACGACGGCCTCGTGCCGATCGCGGAGAAACCGAAGGACGGAGTCTTCGTCGTCGTCACTGGCGCCGAGGACGACGGCCGCGGCGCGCGCATCGGCGCGGCCCTGACGAAGCGCGGCTATCGGACCTCCCGCGTGCACGCCGGCACCGGTCCGACCGACATCGAACGGACGGCGGCCATGATCCGCGACTCCGGCTCCTGCATCGTCGCGTTCGGGATCGATGTGCCGTTCCAGAGCAGCCAAGGTATCCCCGAGGAACTCGCACCGGTCGTGACCGCGCTCCGTGTACGTCCCCAGGCGGTCGCGATCTCGCTCGGCAATCCGTACCTGATTCGGGACTTCCCCGAGGTCTCGACGTATCTCTGTGCGTACGAAGCGACGGAGCACACAGAGCGCGCCGTCGTCGCGGGCCTGACCGGACAGGCCGCGATCACCGGGCGCATCCCGGTCCGAATCCCGCGGATTTGTGACGCGGGAGCGGGGCTCACGGTTCTTCCACCCGGGCCTCTCGCCGACGCGAAGCCGTTCGACCAGGGGTTGCCCGACGACCTCCCGATCCGCATTCGCCGGTTGTGCACGCGCGCGATTCGCGACGGCGCGTTCCCCGGAGCCTCGGTGTGCGTCACGAGGCGCGGCAACGTCGTCGCCCGAGTCGCCGCCGGTCGCGAGACCTATGACCTCGACTCGAAAATCGTCACGCCGAACACGGTCTACGATCTCGCATCTCTCACCAAGGTATGCGCGACGACGCCTACTGTGCTCCGCCTCGCGGCCCGAGGCGTGCTCGACCTCGACGCGAAGGTCGCGAATCTCGTGCCGTCGTTCCGTGGGGAACACAAGGACACGGTCACCATCCGCCACCTGCTCACCCACAGCTCGGGGCTCCCGCCCTACATCCGGTTCTTCAAAACCATGAAGGGCAAGGCGAACATCGTCGAAGCCGCGGCGACGACTGAGCTGAAAACGGTGCCGGGCGCCGAGTACCGCTACAGCGACCTCGGCCTGATCCTGCTGATGGCCTGCGCGGAGAAGGCCGCGGGCATCGAGTTCGACGCGCTCGTTCAACGCGAGGTCTTCGAGCCACTCGGCATGGCGTCGGCTCGTTTCGCGAAGCCGAACGCACCCGTCGCGGCGCCACCGACCGAGGACGACCCGTTCCGCAAACGCGTCGTCCAGGGCGAGGTGCACGACGAGAACGCGTGGGCGATGGGCGGCGTCTCCGGCCACGCCGGACTCTTCGCGAACGCGATCGACGTCGCGACCCTCGCCAACGCATTCCTCGGCGGCGGCCGCGGCTGGCTGCCCGCGCCGCTGACCCGTCGCGCGATCACCCGCGCGAACGTCGTCGAAGGCAGCTCGCGCGCGCTCGGCTGGGACACCTTCGTATCGGGCCGCAGCGCCGGCACCGCGATGTCGGACGCGGCGTTCGGCCACACAGGGTTCACGGGCACCTCGGTCTGGAGCGATCCCGCGACCGACGTGTGCATCGTGCTGCTGACGAACCGCGTGCACCCGACGCGCGAGAACAAGAAGATCTTCGCGGTCCGCCGCGAACTCGCCGACCTCGTCATGGGTTGCCTCGAAGGATCCCGATGAAGTTTCACACACTCGCACTCGTCGCCACGTCGGCGCTCGGCCTCGCGCAGTCTCCGTCGGTCACGCTCGGCAACGAGACGCTCCTCACCGACGGCTTCCGCCAGCTCGCCGGCAAGCGCGTCGGACTGATCACCAACCCCTCCGGCGTCAACAGCAAGCTGGAGACGACGATCGACGTGCTGCGCCGCGCGAAGCGAGTCGACCTCGTCGCGCTCTACGGCCCCGAACACGGCGTCTACGGCGACGTGCCCGCAGGCGACAAGATCCAGTCGCGCACGGACGAGCGCACCGGCCTGCCCGTGCATTCGCTCTACGGCAAGACGCGCAAGCCGACCAAGAAGATGCTCGAGGGCATCGACGTTCTCGTCTACGACCTGCAGGACACCGGCGCGCGCTCGTACACCTACATCAGCACGATGGGTGAGGCGATGGAGGCGTGCGGCGAAGCCGGCATCGAATTCGTCGTGCTCGACCGCCCGAACCCGCTCGGCGGCCTTCGCGTCGAGGGCCCGCTCGTCGAGCAAGAGAATCTGCGCTCGTTCGTCAGCCGCTGGGACGTCCCGTACGTCTACGGCATGACGTGCGGCGAGCTCGCGCAGATGATCAACGACAGCGGCTGGATCCAGAAGAAGTGCCGCCTGACCGTCGTGCGCATGCGCGGCTGGCGGCGCGACATGGTCTGGCGCGACACGGGCCTGCCGTGGATCCCGACGTCACCCCACATCCCGCACGGCTCCTCGCCGCTGTTCCAGGTCGCGACCGGCATGCTCGGCGAGATCGGTGGCGTCAGCGTCGGCGTCGGCTACACGCTCCCGTTCGAGTGCATCGGCGCGCCGGGCGTGAAGCCACACGCGCTCGCCGCGACGCTCGAGAGCTACCGACTGACCGGCGTGCGCTTCCGGCCGGTGACGTTTAAACCGTACTACGCGACCTTCAAGGCCCAGGTCATCGGCGGCGTGCAACTGCACTTCACGGATCCAGCGAAGGCGCCTCTGACGTCGATCAACTACTACCTGCTGCAGGCGCTGCGCGACACCGCGGGTCTCGACGTGTTCGCCGAGGCGGTGAAGGCGAAGAAGAGCTTCTCGATGTTCGACAAGGTCAACGGCACAGACGCGACGCGGAAGGCGTTGCAGGCCGGGAAGTCGGCGAAGGCGATCGTCGCGGGGTGGAAGAACGGCGAGGAGCGGTTTCGGAAGAATCGGCGGCGGTACTTGTTGTACTGAGCGGGGGCGGGTGCCAGCGCGCGAGCCGGGCGCGAGGTGCGGCCCGGGCGCGGGCGTACTTGGCGAGGGCGCCCGGGGCCGCATCTCGCTCTCGCAGCTCGCGCCCGATTCCCGCGCCCGCTCCCCCGCTACTCCACCACCTTCTTCCCGAACTCCGGATCCGGCTTCACCCACAGCGTCGCCAAGAACGCCGGCACCGTGCACACCATGATCCAAACGAAGTAGCTCCGATACCCGATCGTCTCCTGCAGCCACCCGCTGAACATTCCCGGGATCATCATCCCGAGCGCCATGAAGCCCGTGCAGATCGCGTAGTGCGCCGTCTTGTGCTCGCCTTGCGCGACGTAGAGCATGTAGACCATGTACGCGGCGAAGCCGAAGCCGTAGCCGAACTGCTCGATCGCCACGCACAGGTTGATCAACAGCAGACTCTCCGGTGTCGCGAACGATAGGTAGACGTAGACGAGGTTCGGCAGGTTGATCGCACACGCCATCCAGAACAGCCACGCGCGCAACCCGTGCTTCGCAGCCGCGAAACCGCCGAGGATGCCGCCGACCGTCAACGCCGCGACGCCGACCGTGCCGTAGACGAACCCGACCGCGGTCGTCGACATCGCCAGCCCGCCAACCTCGCGCGCGTCGAGCAAGAACAGCGACGCGATCTTCGCCAGCTGCGCTTCCGCGACGCGGTAGAACAGCAGGAACACGAGCGACCGCACGATCAGCGGCTTTCGGAAGAACGCGACGAACGTCCCGAAGAAGCTGCCGACGCGCCCCTGCGACTCGCCCTCGTCCACCGCGCCGTCGTCGCGGGGTCGCGGCAGAGCGAATCGGTGATACAGACAGAACGACAGGAACATCCCGGCGAGAACTGTGAACGTGATCGCCCACGCGAACGGGATGTCGCCGGAGCGCGCGACGAACACCGCCTCGCCACCGTCACGGTTCTTCGGGTCGAGCTGGACCACGACGAGGGCATGCCGATTCCAGTTGTCCGCGTCGAAGGTCAGCCGATCGCCCTCGAGCAGTTTGACGCCCTTGTCACCACTGCTGAGACCGATGTTGACGACGATGTCGGTCTCGGGCGGCTTCGACAACGAGATCGCGTACGTGCCCATGCGCCCGACGACATCGGGAGCCTCGGCACCTTCGCCATCGGAACCAAACGAGGTGCGCAACCACTCCGTCAACGGCTCGGTGACGGTGCGATCCCACCAAGACGGATCGGCGGAAGTCGTCCCCGCGCTCGATGCCGTGACCGGCTCGGGTGTGAAACCCGCCGCCTGGTTCGCCGACTTCGCGCCCGCGATCAGATTCTCGGCACGTCCGGGCTCCCACGGATCGGTATCGAGCGTCAGCTCCGCGGGCGTCGCGACCAGCCGCAGTTCGCCGTCCAGAGCGGAACTCGGCGGAATTGATCCCGGATCGACGACTGCAGTCGACTCGACTCCGGGCCGCGCCGCGACGCGCAGCTCGAGCTCCGGCAAGCCCGTCACGCTCTCGAGCGTCCCGGCCAGCATGATCAACAGACCCTGGCCCGCGATCATCGCGAGCCGAAAGAACGTGCTCCGCACCCCGACGAACCAAGCCTGATCGTGCTCGTTCAGCGCGAGCATGTAGAAACCGTCGGCCGCGATGTCGTGCGTCGCGGAGGAGAACGCGAGCAGCCAAAAGAACGCGAGACTGATCTGGAAGAACGCCGGCCCCGGCAGCGTCAGCGCGACGCAACCGAGGGCGGCACCGACGATCAGCTGCGTCACCAGGATCCACACGCGCTTCGTGCCGAACACTTCGACGATCGGGCTCCACAGCGGCTTGATGACCCACGGTAGATAGAGCCAGCTCGTGTAGAGCGCGATGTCCGTGTTCGAGACGCCGAGACGCTTGTAGAGCATCACGGACATCGTCATCACGACGATGTAGGGAATGCCTTGCGCAAAGTAGAGCGTCGGGATCCACGCCCACGGACTGCGCCCGGACTTCTCGGCTGCATCCATGGTCAGATCTCCAGGCGGGCGCGACGCTTGAGCGCGACGACGCGTTCGAACGACTCGTCGATGCGACTCTCCGGGATCCGCCCGGACTCGACCGCGCGCATCAGGATGTCGATCACGCGAGGCGCGATGTCGGGATCGTGGCTCAGGTTGTTGCCGAAGCAGAGCACGTCGATGCCGGCCTCGATCGCTTCAGGCACCGCGGTCTCGAGCCCGTAGTGACTCGCGATCGCCTTCATCTCGAGGTCGTCGCTCGCGACGACGCCGTCGAAGCCGATCTTCTCGCGCAGGATCCCCGTGATCACCGCGCGGGACAGCGTGGCCGGCCGATCAGCGTCGAGACCCGCGTGGAAGACGTGCGCGCTCATCACCATGTCGCACAGTCCAGCTTCGACGAGGCGCTGGAACGGGAAAAGCTCCCGCTCGTCCCACGTCTCGGTGACGTCGACGAGCCCGAGGTGCGTGTCACCCGCGGCGCTGCCGTGCCCCGGGAAGTGTTTCAGACACGTGAGCACGCCGCGCTCACGATGCCCTTCGACGAACGCGCTGGCGTGACGCACGACGGCCTCCGGATCGGCGGAGAAGCTCCGCCGCTTGCCCTTGATGATCGGGTTGTCCGGGTTCGCGTCCAGATCGACGACCGGCGCGAGGTTCAGATTGATGCCGAGGCTCGTCAGCGTCTCCGCCATCGCGGCCGCGGACCGTCGCGTCTCGTCGAGGTCGTCGCGCCGCCCTAGCTCCTCGTGGGACACGCTCGCCGGGAAGCCGTAGTCCCTCTTCAGTCGATTGACGACGCCCCCTTCCTGATCGATCGATACGAGCAGCGGCTGCGCCGCCGAACCCTGCAGGAACTCGACGAGCTCGCGCAGCTGCTCCGGCGACTCGACGTTGCGCTTGCCGAGCTCGGGCTGCGCCATCTCCTGATCGAACAGCACCACGCCACCCACGCCGTGCTCGTGCACGTCACGCCGGATCGTCGCGCACTCCTCGGGGCGCGCGCCGCGGAACCCGACGATCAACAGCTGGCCGAGGCGGGTGGCGAGGTCGGGTGTGGACGCAGTCATCGCCGTCACGTTAGCGAAGACCGGCCCGCGGGTCTGCGCCGAACTACGGGACGATCACCGCGCCCGCCGGGTTCGTGACGAGCATGCCTTCGTTGGTCGTACCGTCGGCCGCGATCGCGCACCACGTCATCGTCTCGAAGACGAACGGGGTCAGGATCCCCGGCGGCAACCAGAACGTCGCGGTCGCGCGCCCCTGCGCATCGAGGAAGCCGAGTCCGTTCACGAGCACCGGCGTGTTGACCGAGGTCAGGAACCCGTTGGTCATTCCGTCGAAGTTCAACGGCACGTGGAATCCCTGCCAGTCGAAGCCCGGCGACGTGCCGGACAGCGACACGAGCGTCAGGTAGAGCAGTCCGGAGGCTGCCGACCCGGCGTCGACCTGCACCGGGAAGTCCCCGCCGAGACTGGCCGAATACAGCGGCGCGCACGTCAGCGCGTTGCCGCCGATCAGACGACGTGACGTGGCCGCGATGTTGCCGTCGGCATCGCGCACCCGAAGGCTGACCCGCTGGCCACTCTGGGTCGGCATCAGGGTCTGCCCCACCGCGAGCGGCATCCACGCCGTGTCGAGCGTGCCATCGTCGTCGAAGTCGAACCGGACGTCCAGCTGCGAAGACGGCTGATCCGCGTCGCTCGACGAGGCCGGATCGATGTCCGCGGTCAACCCGTCGATCGAGGCCCCGAACCGCGCGACCGGCGCGTTGTTGCCGGCCTCGGCGTAGGCGGAGAACGCGTTGAACCAGCTCGTGTTGTTGCGCATCGTGCCGTAGCGGAACGACTGGTAGCCATCCGCGCCACCGAGCATCGCTCCGCTGATCGACGCGTCGATCGTCGAGGACGTCGTGGTCTCTCCTTCCCCAACGTAGGTCTTCACGACGGGCACGACCAGCGTGTCCGGAGAGCCCCCGACGCTGACCGCGATACCGGCGTAGTTCGCCGCGGTCTGCACGTAGGCCTGGTGCTCGTTGAACGTGTTGTAGATCGAGCCGTTGGCCGTGTAGCACATCGGCATCAGCACGTCGAGATACTGCGAGAGCGCGGCCCAGTCCTGCCCCCAACTCGACTGCAGGATCGACATCGTCGTCGTGTACGAGTTGAAGTTGAGGTCGTAGTTCGGGCCGTCGAACGAGAACCGGTTCGCGAGCACGTAGGCGTGCAGCGTGAGCGCCCCGACCTGCTCGCGAATCTGCCCGACGAAGTTGGTCACGAGCGAGGAGTTCGCACCGCTCGAGCCGACGAAGCGGATGTAGTCGAGGGCGATCCCGTCGAGGTCGTAGATCGGCTGCCCCCCGGGGTCATACGAGTGCACGAGGTGGTCGATGATGTCGAGCAGGTACTGCTTGTGCCCGGCGTCCGTCGGCTGCACGTCCTCATCGAAGCAGCGAATCACGCCGACGACGTTGATGTTCTGCGCGTGCGCCGCGGCGATCAGCGGCGGCAGGTCGATGCCGGCACCGCTCGGCCGCACGGATCCCCAGGCGGGGTTCCATCCCGCACGGTCGGTGATCCACAGGCTACCCGTCTGGTTCCCGGTCGCACGGAACACGCTGACGTAGAGGGTGTCGATGTTGCGCGTCACGGCGTCGTTGACGATCGTCGCGACCTGACCGTCCCAATTCCCCTCGAGGAACGGGAACAGTCCGAGCGAAACCGTCGGGGACGTCTGCGCGGGAAGACTCGCGAGCGTCGCGAGCACGGCGATGGCGGTGGATCGGATCATGGGAGTTCCGGCTGCGGCCGGGACGCGGAGTATAGCACCTGCCGCAACCCCGCCGGGTCAGACGCGAATCACGATACCCCGCCGGTACATCAACCGCAGGACGACATACCACCCAGCGACCCACGTGAGCGCGAACATGAGCGAAGCAAACTTCCCGTCGGCCCAGGACAAGAACACGTGTTCATAGACCCAGCCCTTCAAAGACTGATCCCCGATTCGGATCAGGAACATCGACTTCGCGACGAGGCCGCTCATCACGAACACGGTAAGCGCATTGACGCCGTAGATGCGGAACGGCTCCGTCCAGCCGCGGTAGCCCCGAACGTCGGCGAAGTAGGCGATCAGCGCGAGCGCGCACGTCGCCTGTCCGGCCGTGAACACGGCGTACGAACTCGTCCAGATCGGCTTGTTGATCGGGAACGCCCAGCTCCACGCGTAGCCGGCCAGCACGAGCAGCGCGCCGCGCACGAACAGGCGCACGACCTTGTCGAGCGGATCGATCTTGCGCACCAGTTCGAGCCCGACGAACACGCCGAGCAGCGTCGTGCCGACCGCCGGAATCGTGCTCAGCAAACCCTCCGGGTCGTAGACCTTCGCCGAGCGCCACACGTGCGCCTCGCCGAAGACGAGCATGTCGACGTACGCCGAGAGGTGCGTGCCCTTGCCGTCGATCTGGCCCGCGCCGTGCTCGGGCACCGGCACCCAGGACATCAATGCCCAATAGACGAACAAGCACGCGAGACACGCGATCACGAGCGCCCGCTTCTGCCAAAACACGAACATCGTCGCGGTGATGCCGTAGCAGATCGCGATGCGCTGGAGCACGCCCGGGATGCGGAGCGTCGAGAAGTCGCGGAAGCCGAACTCCGGCTCGAACGTGAGGATCGGGAACGCGTTCAGGAACAGTCCGATCCCGAACAGCGCCGCCGTCCGGATCCCGACCTTCTTGAGGAGGTCGCCACGCGGCAGCCCCGCGTCGATGCGCTTCTGCAGCGCGAACACGATCGAGACGCCAACGAGGAACAGGAAGAACGGGAAGACGAGGTCCGTCGGCGTCCAGCCGTGCCACTTCGCGTGGCGCAGCGGTGCATAGACGTTCGACCAGCTGCCGGGGTTGTTGACGAGGATCATCCCGGCGATCGTCGCGCCGCGCAGGACGTCGACCGCGACGATGCGATGCGACGGCGCGCTCACTGCGGATCCCCGAGTGCCTGCCGCACACGTCCGCCGCTCGCCGCGAGCCGCGCGCGCGCGGCCGCCACGTCGATACCGTGCACCCCGACGACGATCGCGGTCTTGACCTCACCGTCGCACCGCGCGAGCACCTCGGCCGCCTCGTTTTCGTCGAGTCCGGTCGCAATCGACACGATACGCACCGAGCGCTTCTTGAGCTTCGCGTTCGACGCCTGCAGATCGACCATCAGGTTGCCGTAGCACTTGCCGAGCCGCACCATCGCGCCGGTGCTCAGCATGTTGAGCACGAGCTTCGTCGCGGTGCCGGCCTTGAGTCGGGTCGAACCGCTCAGGACTTCCGGCCCTACTACGGCCTCGATCGCGACGTCGACGAGACCGGCAAGCGGGGACCCCTCGTTGCAGACGATGCACGCAGTGAAGCCGCCCTTCTGCTTGGCGTGTTCGACCGCGCCGATGACGTACGGCGCCGTGCCGCTCGCGGTGATCCCGACCGCGACGTCGTCGGGGCCGAAGTCGTAGCCGGCGAGGTCTTGCGCACCACCCTCGGCGCTGTCCTCGGCGCCTTCGACGGCGTGGCGCAGCGCACCATCGCCGCCGGCGATGAAGCCGACGACCATCGACGGATCCGTGCTGAACGTCGGCGGGCACTCGGACGCGTCGACGACCCCGAGTCGCCCCGAGGTCCCAGCACCGAAGTAGAACAGCCGGCCGCCACGCTCCAATCGCTCCGCGATCGCGTCGACCACCGCCGCGATCTGCGGCGCCGCGCGGCGCACGCCTGCGACCACGTGCTCGTCCTCGCGACTCATCAAGTCGACGATCTCGCGGGAGCTGAGCTGGTCGAGGCGTCCGGACTCGGGATTGCGGCCTTCGGTCGTCGTGGTCACGGAGCCCAAACTATCGTTCGGGCCCCGGCGTCCGAAGTGATAGTTTCCCGCACGTGAACATCAGCTGGACCGACGGCCTGGTTCTCTGCGGCTACATGCTCGCAATGGTCGCGTTCGGCGTGTGGATGGGCCGCGGCGCGAAGACGTCGGCCGACTTCATGGTCGGGGGGCGCAGCCTGCCGTGGTACGCGGTGCTGTTCTCGATCGTCGCGACGGAGACGAGCACGGTGACGTTCCTGAGCGTGCCGGGCATCGCGTTTGGCGGCGACCTGACGTTTCTCCAGTTGCCGCTCGGATACATCGTCGGCCGCCTGTTGGTCGTGACGCTGCTGCTGCCGCGCTACTTCCGAGGACAGATGTTCACCGCCTACGAAGTGCTCGACGAGCGCTTCGGCGGCTCCGTGAAGAAGGCCGCGAGCGGCCTCTTCATCGTGACCCGCACCCTCGGCGATGGGCTCAGGCTCTTCCTCGGCGCTCTCGCCCTGTCCGAAGTCGCGCGGATCGACATGAACCTCGCGGTCGTCCTGCTCGGTGCGGCGACGATCGTCTACACCTTCGTCGGCGGTATCCGCGCCGTGGTCTGGACCGACTTCGTTCAGTTCATCGTCTACATGCTCGGCGCGGCGGTCGCGTTCTGGATCCTGCTGGACAACATCGACGGTGGCTGGGACCGCGTCACCGAGCTTGCCGCGGAGCAAGACAAGCTCCGCGTGTTCGACTTCGACCTCGACCTGACGGTGAGCTACCAGTTCTGGGCCGGCATGATCGGTGGCGCCGTATTCGCGATCGGCACGCACGGCGTCGACCAGCTCATGGTGCAGCGCTACCTGTGCGCCCGCAACGAGCGGCAGGCCGGCCTCGCCCTCGCCCTCAGCGGCCCGGTCGTGCTCGCACAGTTCGCGTTCTTCATGCTGATCGGCACGGCGCTGTTCGCGTTCTACCTACAGAATCCGCCGGACGCTCCGTTCGCGAAGAACGACCGTGTGTTCGCCGCGTTCATCGTCGACGAGATGCCGATCGGCGTGCTCGGCCTCGTGCTCGGCGCGGTGTTCTCGGCCGCGATGTCGACGCTGTCGAGCTCGCTCAACTCGACGGCAACAGCGCTGACCAACGACATCCTGCGCGTCGAGTCCGACGAGCAGAAACTGCGCCTCGTGAAGGGCCTCACGATCGCGTTCGGCGTCGCCCAGATCGTCGTGGGCATCGGCGGCCAGTGGCTGAATGACAGCGTGATCGGCAGCGTCCTCGCGATCCAAGGCTTCACGACAGGGATCATCCTCGGCGTGTTCTTCCTCGGGATTGCGACGAAGGGCGTGACCGCGAGAGCCGCGCTGGTCGGTCTCGTGACGGGGCTGGTGGTCATGTCGACGATCAAGTTCGTCGTGCCCGTGATCTGGGAAGGGGCGGCGCTCGCGTGGCCCTGGTTCGTGTTGGTCGGGTCGACGGTGACGTTCGGGGCGGGGGTTGTGGCGCAGAAGTCGTAAGCGGCAGACATGGGAACGCGTACGCGACCACCACTACCCCAAGGAGACCGCGACTCACCACGTGAGTCGGGCGTTCCAACGCCTACTCCACTCCAAGGCCGTTGGCAAGTTACGCCCTTGGCCATTCTATTCGACCTCGGCCGTCGCGGCAGTGAAGCCCCTGTACCTGTTGAGGACCAGCCAGGTCCTACCTCGTAGGCTCTGACTGGTCCGGCGACCTGCCGGGAGCCACCATTTGCCCCCTGAGTCTCGAACTC
>JANQJF010000080.1 GCA_028281765.1 Planctomycetota bacterium
ACGTCCACGCTGTAGCCATGGCGGCGAGCGTTGTTCAGGACGTAGGCAATCGCGTAGCGGACCAGTCGAGGCGTCGTGAGCTGATTCTGATGGTAGTGGTCATCGAACACTCGGCCGCGGCGAGACCAAAGCTTGTTGAGGGCCCTCGCCATGCGCACCAGGAGCCCCGTCATGCCACGCGTCAGCGCACGCTGGTCGTCAGCCTCGACGATCGCGTGAACATGGTTGCCCATGACGGAGTAATGGACCAGGCGAAAGCCGAAGCGGTTCTTGGCCTTCGCAAGTGACTATCATGTGAAGAAAGGTTCCACGATCATGTTTCGAAACAGGACTAATATGGTCATACGATCGCGGTCGGTGCACAGCTGCACCGACCTGTCCCCATCTGCTTCGGCCGCCATCGCGTCGCCCGCGCCCGCGCCCGAATCGTCCGTTCGCCAGAGTGACGCCGGCCGCTGTACGGCGTCCGTTCGCCCCGCGGCGTTGGCTAGCGTATTGGCGTTGCGTCCACGGTCGGAGGGGCTCCGCAGGCCGAGATCGCTCGATAGCGTCGCCGCTCGGCCCTCGTCTTAAGGCCTCGTGCCCGCGCCCGCTGCCCGCTCAGCCCGCAGGCCGCACCACGACCCCGATCACCGGCGCCACCTGTACCACACTCCCGTCGAGGCTGAGCCCCACCAACCCGAACCCCTGATACACCAGCGACGAATCATTCGGAATCCCGAACGACAGCACCGCGTCCCCGTTCGCATCCGCCGCGATCGCGCCCACCGCATCGAGCGCCGTCGCCCACAGCGGCTGCAACACCAGCGGGGTCAGCGTCGCTGGCGCAGTCGGCGCACTCGTCGACACGAACGCGCCGACGAACGAGCCCGCGCCCGCCGTCGTCCACGTCATCGTCGCGGCCGAGCCAGGCGTTGGCGCTACCGGATCGAACGACGCACCGAGCAACCCCGGCGCGTTCTGCACATTGCCGATCGTCGGAGCCACCGGATTCACCCCGCTACCACCGAGAATCGTCGAGCGTGCGACGAAGGCGTTCGTCGCCTGAATCGCCGGCGCGCCGTCTTCATCCGTCGAACTCCCACCCGTGATCGTCGAGTCCGTGATCCAGGTATCGACGGTCGTCACGATCGCGGTCGACGCGAGCACGTTGCCGAGGATCGTCGGATCGGCATCGTTGCCGCCGGTGACCATGCTCGAGCCGATGTGCAGCGAGCCGTTGCCCGCCGCGTCGATGGCGACGCTGGACTCGCCCCACAAGAAGGCGTTGTTGCCCAGGATTTCGGAATTCGTGATCACGATGTTCGCGTCGAACGCGGTGATCGACGGGTTGCTGGTACTGCCGCTGACGATCGTGTTGTGAATCGTCGCGTTGGCCTGCTGTACGTGGAGTCCGCCCTCACTTCCCGAGACTCCGGTGATGTCACAGTTCTCGAATACGGCCGTGCCGCCGATGACGCGCACGTTGCCGAGTGCCGAGAACCCGGGGAATGCGATGTCCGGGAAGAACGTGACGTCGACGAACCTTGCGGTCTCTCCGGGCGGTAGATCGATGACAACGTCCTGGACGACGGGCTGGAAACCGAACGTCGCGGGGCCGACGATCGTGAGCGGCTTGTCGAGCGTGAAGCGGGCGTGGATGCCCTCTTCGAACACGAGAACGTCGCCGGGCGAGGCTTGGTCGATGGCGCCTTGCACAAAGTCGCCGAGTTGGACGTTCCAGACCGTTTGCGAAGCGACGGGGGAGGCGAGAAGCGACGCGAGGCCGCACGCGAGCAGAAGATGTCTTGGGGGCATGAGGGATCTCCAGAGCCGCGTCAGAGATCGTAGCGCAATCGATCCTCGAACGGGGCGTGTTCGACCTCTCCGACAGATCGCGGTAGCCTGTGCGTCTCGCCATGCAGCGAATCTTCCCATCGCTCGTCCTCGCGGTCGCTTGCAGCGCCGGGCCTCTCGCCGCGCAGTCCAAGAACCTGTTGTTTTACGGCAACAGCTACACGCAGTGGAACGGCACCGCCGGCGCGATCGTCGGGCTGATCGCCGAAGAAGCGGGGCACCCGATTCCGTTCGTCGTGCAGGCGCTGATCGGCGGTGCGACGCTGCAGACCCACCGCTTCCACGCGTCGCAGGTCGCGTTCATTCACAACTCGCTGCCGCCGGATAACACGTGGGATTTCGTCGTCATGCAGGGGCAGTCGCTCGAGGCGACGTTCACGAGCGGCAACCCGGTGAACTTCCGCAACAACGCGGTCGGTATCGTCGCGAACGTGCGTGGCCACAGCCCGGCCGCCCGGGCGATCCTGTTCCAGACGTGGGCGCGCGCGGAGGGCCACTCGTTCTACCCGGGGACGTATCCGACGCCGTACGCCATGCGCGGCGAGATCGAGACGAACTACGGGCTTGCGACGCAGGACATCAACAACGTGTGGGGGAACGGCACTGCGGTGCACGCGCGGCCCGGCGACGGCGTGTCGTTGCTCGGCCACGCCGCGGCGAACTACGCGCCCGACCTCACGCATCCCGGACCGCGGATGACGCTGCTGACGGCGATGGCGATCTTCACGGCGGCGTACCAGGAGCGGGTCTGCGACCTGCAGCCCGACTTCGGTGGGAGTTCCAACCTCGTGCTGCACCTGACTTCACTCGGCCTCGACGCCGAAGACTGGCGCGAGATGGCCGGGCTCGCCGATCGAGTCGCGGATCCGTCTCTGCGCGCGCAGCCGGGATCGAGTGAAGACCTGCTGTTGCAGTCTGGCGTCCACGCACCGGTCGACGCGTCCCCGGAGAAGCCGATCTCGCTCGGCTCGTGGATCAGTCTCGAGACGTCGTCGCCGAACGGCGTCTACGCGTCCGCGCCGCTGCTCGTGTTCCTCGACGCGTTCGTCCAAGGTGGCGCTCCGGGGCCCGACGCGACCTACCCGGAGCTGCGCTTCGATCTGTCGCGGGCGCTGATCTACACGTCCGTGTCCTCCGTCGGTGGATCGGGCAAGACCGTGCCCGTGATTATCCCGTTCCAGCTCAGCGGCTACTCCCTCCTGTTCCAGTCGGTGGCGTTCGCGCCGAGCGCGATGAACCCGGCGTTCACCGCTACGGATGCGCACGTATTCTCGTTCTGATCGCGACTCGGTGAACCACCTCTTCGCATGACGTCGCAAAGCGTGAAGCTCCTCGGAGGTCTGGCGGCTGCCATCGTCGCCGGTCTCGCCGCATGGCTCGGGGACCTGCCGCGCGATGCGTGTTGGACCGCGGCGATCACGACGCTGTGCGCGGTCTACTGGGTGACCGAGGCGATCCCGATCCCGGCCACGTCGCTGATCCCGTTCTTCGCTCTGCCGTTCGCCGGTGTCGTCGCGCACAAGCAGGTCGCGAAGTCGTACGGGCACCACCTGATCCTGCTGCTGCTCGGCGGCTTCATGCTCTCGAAGGCCGTCGAACACAGTGGCGCGCACCGCCGGCTCGCGCTCGGGATGGTGCGGCTGCTCGGCGGGTTCGGTCGCAGGGGGCTCGTGCTGGGCTTCATGGCGGCGACGGCGATCTGCTCGATGTGGATCTCCAACACCGCGACCGCGCTGGTCATGCTGCCGATCGCGCACGCGGTGCTGACGGCCGAAGAGGATGCGGACCTGCGGTTGCCGCTGCTGCTGGGCATCGCGTACTCCGCGAGCATCGGTGGTGTCGGCACGCCGATCGGCACTCCGCCCAACGTCGTGTTCCGCGGGATCTACGAAGAGCAGACCGGCAACACCGTGTCGTTCCTCGAGTGGATGTCGTGGGGGGTGCCGTTCGTGCTCGTGTTCGTGCCGATCGCGTGGCTTTTGTTGACGCGTCGCGTCGCGGGTGGCGCGTCTCCGCGCGTCCCCGAACTCGGCGAGTGGCACTCACCGGAGCGGCGCGTGTTGATCTTGTTCGGCATTACGGCGATCGCGTGGATCTTCCGCACGAACCCGTTGGGTGGTTGGACCGGGCTCCTCGGACTGGGCGAAGAGAACGCGGCCGGCAAATTCATCGCGGACGTGGGCGACGAGACGGTTGCGCTCGCCGCGGTCGGCCTGATGTTCGTGCTGCCGAATGGCGCGGGCAGTCGGATGCTGACTTGGGAGAAGGCCGCCGAGATCCCGTGGGGGCTGCTGCTGTTGTTCGGTGGTGGACTCGCGATCGCCGAGGCGTTCAAGGAGTCGGGACTGTCCGACACGATCGGCGGCGCGTTGCGGAGCGTCGTCGGCGGTCCGGAGATCCTCGTCGTAGGGGTGATCTGCCTGTCCGTCACATTCGTGACCGAGCTCACGAGCAACGTGGCGACCACGGCGCTGCTGATGCCGATCCTCTGCGCGGGAGGTTTGGCGGCCGGGATGGACCCGCGGGTCTTGATGGTTCCGGCTGCGATGAGCGCGAGCTGCGCGTTCATGATGCCGGTCGCGACCGCGCCGAATGCGGTCGTCTTCGGCACGGGGGAAGTGCCGATCCGCGCGATGGTCAAAGTCGGTGTTTGGTTGAACCTGATCGGCTCCGTCGTGATCACCGCGGTGTGCGTCACGCTCGCCGGCTAAGGGCCATACCGGTCCGGGCGCGTTCGGATTCCGCACGTGCTGTGTCGGCAATCCGGGCGTGTACCTCGTCGTGAGCCGGTGGCACGCGGGTTGCCCCGTCGGCGTTCGGAAAGAGATCCATCATGAAAACGCTGACATCCTGCACGTCTCTGCTCACTCAGGCTTTCGTCGTATTCGCCCTTTGGATTCCGCTGGTCGGCTGCGGCTCCGGGGGATCTTCGGGCGGCCCGCCCGACTCGACGGGCTCGCGAGGGGACGATTCCGACCTTTCGGCCGACTTCGTCGAACTCGAGGGCACGGTCACGGATGTCGACGATCTGCCGATGCACTTCGTCGTGCGTGTCGAAATCGAAGACTCCGAGGACAAGAGCGATGACCGTGACGCCGGCTATCGTCCCGGTTCCGAGGTAGTCGTGCTCCTCGACGGCACGCAACCGATGTGGCTGCATCTACCGAGCGAGCCGGGCATCGGTCCCTTCGCGCTCCTGCCGGGACTGAAGGTGCGGGTGCGTGGCAAACGGAGTTCGGATGTCGCATTCATGGCCGAAGACGTGCGCGTGCGTCCGGGTCGATTCGACGGCATCGTCGCGTCGGTCGAGGCCGATCAGCGCGCGCTCACCGTCCGTTCGATCGAGCGTCACGATCCGTTCGGAGGGAATCCTGTGCCGGATTCCGTGACCGCTCGCTTCGCCAGCGGTGCGGAGGTCGAAGGTGGCGCCGAATCGATCGAAGCGTTCTTTCTCCGCTACGAAGACCTGTTGCCCGGTCAGGTCGTCCACGTGCGGCTCTACGGGATCGGCGACGGTTCGGGCGGCATCCTCGCGTATCACGTCGAGGTCGATGTCGACGACTGAGTGTCAGAGCTACTCGACCGACTTCAGCTTCTTCCGCAGGGTCTTCCGCGCCTCGGCCCACAGCTGGTCCTTGTCGAGTCCTGCCACGAAGTCGCGCATCGCCGCGTCCGGATCGAGGCCGGTCCGGAGCTTCTGGCGCAACGCTGCGTAGGGCCGACGGAACTTGCTCGGCCCGAGTCGGAAGAACGCGCACCACGCGGCTTCGTCGCCGAACTCGGTGTTCTTGGTCTCGATGAGGTCGTGCAGGCTCAGCCGCACACGTCGCACGTCGCCGTACCAATCTTCCGGGATTGTGGGTAGCAGCTTGCCACAGTGCGCCGCCATCCACGCGAGATCTTCTTCACCGGACCCGATCCAGCCGGATGGACCGCGTTGCGGGTAGAGAGTGAAGAGGAGGTATCGCCAGAAGCGGCTGTCGAAGCGCGCCCGGTTGGTGTCACTCGTCCCGAGCATCGGTTGGGTTGCGATGCGGCGCGCGGACAGCTGCGTGACGGTCGAGCTCTTGGCGTCGGGGTTGCCGACGAGACGGCCGCGCTCGGCCGAGTCGTTGCTGACGAAGACGACGAGGGGTGCGTCCTTCGAGAGCGCGGGTGGCCCGTGGACCTTTTTGAAATCCTTGAGGTGCGTGCGCACGATTGCGCGCATTTGCTTCCGCGCCTTGCCGGAAATCGTCGGCGCGAACGCGAGCACGATCCCGGACTCTCTTACGTAGTCGAACCCGTCCGGTCGCTTCGGCCACGGGTCGATGTCGATGAGCGTGTGGGACGCGATGTTGACGAAGCGAGGCCGGGCTTCTTCGACCTTGTCGCTCTCGACCTGAAAGATGATCGCGAGTGCGCGGCCCGCGGCGCGTCGGTAGACCGTGACGTCCGACATGCTCGTTTCGCCGGAGTATGCGAACGATCCGTGGACGAGGGGCTTCTCGTAGAGCTTGTACGTGCCGGGTGCGGCTTGCCCGTCGCGCGACTTCATGCGTCGCTCGAAGATCGCCTGCAGCCGGTCCGTCGGGCGGCAGCCGTTCAGCAGCGTCGCCGTGACTCTCACTTCGCCGAGACCGAGCACCTTCGCTTCGTAGCTGAGGACTTCCTGCGCGATCATCCAGTCGTCGCGGATCGGTTCACGGGTGCGCTTCTCGATGATCCAGCCCTTCGGCTCGGGGAGGCCGATGCTGCCCGATTCGTCGGACCAGTACTGTTCGATCTGCACGTCGCCGGGCTTCTGTGCCGTGAGCGCGGCAACGCAGAGCAGGCAGGCGAGGGCGACCCGAAGCGTGTTTCCTTCCATCGCCAGGATCGTAACGAACGGTCCGTCAGCCGGTCGAGGATTCGGTCGCGCCCTGCACCGCCGCCACGACGACCTCGGAACTCGGCCACGGCTTGCCGATCAATTTCGCGATCAGGCCGCCCTTGCGCTCGATCACGGTGTGCCCGTCGACAGCGATGGAGAACTGGCCGCGTTTGCCGTGCACGAGTTCGGATTCGAGGCCGAGCTGCGCTTGGATGTCCGCGGCGTAACTCGCCGCGTGCTTGCCGTAGCCTCAGAGGTCGCAGTAGACGATCTTCACGGTCATGCGTGCATTGTGACATCTGGTGACGAGCGTCGCGCTACATTCGGTCGCGCCGATGAACAAGCTCCTGCTCTTCCCCGGCGCATGCGTATGCGTCGCGATATTCACCGAGTCCGACGTGCGGGCTCAGGCCGATGCCGAAGCCACGATGCGTCCGCTGCCCCCGTTCGTGTCGACGACGCGCGCGATTCGCCGCGACATGCCGATGACCAAGGCGATTCGCCGCGCGTTTGCGGCGGGGACCCGCGATGCGAGCGGGAGACCGGGGTCGAACTACTGGCAGCTCGAGACCGACTTCACGATCCGCGTGCGTCTGGACCGAGCGACGCAGTCTCTGCACGGGACCGAGACGATCGTCGTGCACAACTACAGCCCGGATGAGCTCGACCGCATCGTGCTGCGGCTGGACCACAACATCTTCCGCGCGCGGGTGCCGCGCGGTTCGTCGGTGCCGGCGGAGACGACCGAAGGCATGGTCGTCACGCGCATCGCGGTCGACGGCGAGGAGGCCGATCTTTCGCGCAGTCGCCGTCGCGGCGAGGGGCTGCGCGTCCGCGGCCTGCAGACGACGGTCGCGACCATCGGCCTCGCGAATCCGATCCCGCCGCGCGGCTCCGCGAGGCTCGAGATCGACTGGCACACGAAGCTTCCCGGCGGACGGGGCCGTGGCCATCGCATGACGCAACGCTGGGACGACACGCTGTTCCAGCCGACGCAGTGGTTCCCGCGTCTCGCGAAGTACGACGACCTCCGCGGGTGGGACACGAACGTCTACCTCGGACCGGCGGAGTTCTACAACAACTTCGGCCGCTTCGACGTGCGCATCGACGTGCCGGCCGGCTGGATCGTGACCGCGACTGGCGTGCTGCAGAACCCCGAGCAGGTGTTGACCGAGACCGCACGCGATCGACTGTCGCGCGTGCTCGACTCGGACGACGAGATCGTGATCGTCGGCGAGGATGAAGTCGGACCAGGCAAGTCCACGCAGCCCGGCGACCGTCTCGAGTGGCACTTCGTCGCCGACAAGGTCAACGACTTCGCGTGGGCCACCGCCGACGACTACGTGTGGAAGGCGACGCGCGCGACGATCCCCGGCAAGGGGCCGATCCCGATCCACATGGTGCACGTGCCCGACCGCGCGCGACGCTTCGAACGCGCCGGCCGGATCTCGCGCCACGCGCTCGAGTTCTACTCCGAGCTCTGGGCGCCATATCCGTTCCCGCAGCTGACGATGCAGGACGGGCCGAGCGCGGGGATGGAGTACCCGATGGTCATCAACTCGAACCAGGGCGCCGCGGACCACGAGGTCGGCCACCAGTGGTGGCCGATGATGCTCGGCACGAACGAGACGTGGTACGGCTGGATGGACGAAGGGCTCAATACCTACATGAACATCCTGTCGCGCGCGCACAGCCGCGGGAAGCCGGCGAACCTCGACGGCCGTGGTCGGAGCTACGGCCGCATGAGCGGCGACGAAACCGAGCCGTCGATGATGTGGAGCTCGAACTACGGCGGCCGCGGCTACGGCTTCCAGGCGTACGGCAAGGCGCCGCTGATGCTGTCGATGCTCGGAGGCGTCGTCGGCAGCGACGAAAAGGTGCAGCGCGCGATCTCCGACTACACGAAGGCGTGGGCGTTCAAGCATCCGTCGCCGTGGGACTTCGCGCACTTCGTCAGCAAGGCGCTCGACCGCGATCTCGGTTGGTTCTGGTACTACTGGCTGTGGACGACCGAGTCGGTCGACAGCGCGCTGGAATCGGTGCGCTTCGATGGCGAGGACGCGATCGTCACCGTGCGGCAGGACGGCCAGATGCCGTCGCCGGTCGTGCTCAAGGTGGAGTTCGAGAAGGGGGGAGCGAAGCCGCAGGCGATGGAGAACGCGACGTTCGCGGCCGACGGGTCGGCGACGGTGCGCTGGCCGGTCGACGTGTGGTTCGACGGACGGCGTCGCTTCGAAGCGCGGCTGCGGTTCGGGGGCGCGAAGGTGCGGAAGATCACGCTGGATCCGGGTGGGCGCTTTCCGGATGCGACGCCGAAGGACAGCGAGTGGACGCGCGGGGAGTGAGCGCAGGCTCTCGCCGATAGGGAAAGGCGAGCGGTCGCGGAATCAGAGCACGTGCGCAACGATCGCCGCGCGCGACTCGTAGGCGTGGGTGCAGATCCACCGTCGTACGGGAATCATCCGCAATGGCCTCGGCGGAGAGTTCGCGGAGTCGTTGACACACACACCGACTTCGGCCGCCGTGTTGCCCAACACACACCCAACAACAACGGAGAAGAAGATGTACCTTTGTAAGGTAGCGTTCAGCGCCTGCGTTCTGTCATTGCTGGCGTTCGCACAGACTCGTCCCACATTGGTCGAGCCCGGCGGCACGAACTACCCGTTCCCCTTCGGTGGCGGAGTCACGGTCTACGTGCTGCCGGAGTTCGTGGCGCCGATCGTGGAGAACCAGGTGCCGGTCCTGCAGGTGCCGAACGATCCAGGGATGCTCGGCTTCAGCGTTTTCTATCAGGCGCTGTTGTTCAATCCGGACGTGTTCTCGAACGACCCGTTGAAGATGTCGCAGGGCCTCGAGTTCGTGATCGGTGGCACCGCGAGCACCTACGGCACCGGCAGCGGTCTGTGGGTTCACCCGCTGAACCCGGTCCTCATGCCTGGCGACACGATCGACTGGACGTTCGGCATCGAGTAGCCGGACGATCTTTCGAGGTGGCGGGGGGATGCCCTCGCCTCGAGGCCGTGATTTCGAACGAGGTCACGGCCTCTCGTTTGGCTGTGGGCGCTGTCGATGCGCTCGCGCCACGCTGCGCCCGGCTCGGCGCATGACCGCCCGAACTTGGCGGTTTGACATGCCTTATGCGTGGTGGGCAGGGGCGGATTTGAACCGCCGACCCCAGCATTTTCAATGCTGTCTCATCACGGAGTGCATGCGCGGGGTATGAGCCACAAGAAGCGCATAGGTATTGGGTTACGAAGAGCCCAGTTGCTTGGCCAGGTTGATGATCAGGGAAGTTTGGAGTAGTCAACGCACACCAGAAGTTAGCCCAAGAGTTAGCCCGTGAGCCCTGGGGTCGAAGCTCTTTTGTGACTCCGGCGGTACAGGCTGACTCCATCGAGTCGTCAGCGAGGACTGGGTCAGGGAGTTCTGCTGGTTGTCCCGACCAGAGCAAGGAGATGTCGGCAAAGGGGGGGACTGACCCGGAATCCACCCGGGTAAGGCGCCGAACCACTCTTTGTTGAGGACGTGCATCAGACACTCATGCCAATCCCAGTTGAGTTGATGCGGTATTTCGAGTAGCGGTGCAACTGGCGTAGCTCTTGTTCTTGAGTCCGGCACACGCGTCCCTTTCCGCTCCCAACGCGTCACGAGACTATGAAATGGGATCTACGAGCGTTCACCGAGTCTGATCTCGGGCTTGAAACTAACCCAGATAGCTAGCTTTGAGAGGAGCAAGACGACGATTCCTCGTGGTCCTCCTCCATCGGGGTGTCGCTGTCGATGCTATTGGGGTCACCGACAGGCGCTTCGCCAGGCTCCTCCGAAGCTAGGCGCCCGTCAGCTTCTCGCGCTTTTGCAGGGAACGTCTTCGCGCGGTGAGCGATCTCACTGCTGGGACGGGCAGTTCCGGTCAAAGCGATGAGCTCATGGATGAACCGATCGTGTTCGAGGCGGTGTACGCGCTTGGTGAAGCTGTCACGAGTCTCGAACTGCGGACGTCCCGCTGGCGAGGTCGATGCCCGCGCGGGACATGGGTCTGGACGGCATCGAACGCTGGGCCCGCGATCACTTCTGCGTGGGTGTCCGACTTTTCGGGCAAGATCACGCTCCGCAGTTCTCGGCTCGAATCGTGATCGGCAACCCAAGAAGACGTGCTGCTTCGCCGAGATGCTTCGCATACGCCGGACTTCGTTGTT
>JANQJF010000028.1 GCA_028281765.1 Planctomycetota bacterium
AATCACTCCGAATCATGGCATTTCCCGAGGAATCTGTCGCCGACCGGGTGAGCCGATTCATGCCGCCTGGAAATGGTCCTTCTCGGCCGAGCTTCTAGAGGGCAAAGTGCGAGCTCTACCACCGATCCCGGTACTGTTCTACGGCCTCAGCTTTCCAACGCCGCCAGCTTGTCGTCGAACTCCTTCGCCGCCTCGTCGTGATCAATCGTCGCGCTCTCGAGCTCGGCGAACAGGATCTCGATCTCCTTCTGCAGGTCGGCGGCTTCCTTCGAGAGGCGGCCGATCGCTTCGTGGTCGCCCGACTGTGAGGCCGCTTCGATCTGCTCGTGCGCGGCTTGCAGTTTGGGCTCCAGATCGACGATCGTGTCCTCGAGCTCCTTCACCTTCTTCTGCAGCGGGCGCAGGATGCGGGACTTCTGGCTGACGATCTCGGCGCGCAGCTTGCGTGTCTCCTTGCTGCTGCGCTTCGGGGTTTCCTTCGGGCGCGGTGCGTCGTTCGTCGCCGGTGCGGCGGCTTGCTTCGCCGGCTTCTGCTTGCCCGCGTCGTCTTCGTCGCTCCAACCGACGCGGTCGAGGAAGTCGCGGTAGGTCCCGTCGAACCAGGTGACGGTGTCGCGGTCGAAGACGATCAGCTTCGTCGCGAGCGCGTGGAGCACGCGCTCGTTGTGGGTCACGATGATCGCGCCGCCGGAGTAACCCTCGACGGCTTCGATCAGCGACTCGATCGACTCCATGTCGAGGTGGTTCGTCGGTTCGTCGAGCAGCACGAGGTTCGCGGGCGCGACGAGGAGTTTGCCGAGCAGCACGCGCGCGCGCTCGCCGCCGGACAGGACGTCGACGCGCTTCAGTGCGTCGTCGCCCGAGAACATCATCAGCCCGCAGATCGCGCGGGCCGTTCCGCGGCTGTGGTCGGGGACGGCCGCGATCACCTCTTCCTCGACGGTCATTCCGGCGTGTAGGCGGTCGATGTTGGTCTGGCCGAAGTGCGCGATCTGCACGGCGTCGTGGCGCTTGAACGTGCCGCGTCGTGGGCGCAGTTCGCCCGCGATGAGGTTGAGGAGCGTGCTCTTGCCCTTGCCGTTCTTGCCGACGATCGCGATGCGTTCGCCGGGTTCGAGAGTCAGCGACAGGCCGTCGATCAGCGACGCGCCTTCGCCGTAGCCGAACTCGAGGTCCTCGACTGAGATCATGGTATGGGCGTGGAACGGCGCCGCGTTGAAGCGGAACGACAGCGTCGAGATCTCTTCGAGTTCGTCGAGCGAGCCCTGCTTCTCGAGCGCCTTGATGCGCGACTGCACCTGACGCGCCTTCGAGGCCTTGTAGCGGAAGCGTTCGACGAAGCGTTCGGTGTCGCGCCGCGCCTTGGCCTGGTTGATCCGGGTCTTCTCGTGGATCTCCTCTTCGACGGCCAGGATCTCGTAAAGCTTCTCCGTGCCGCCGGGCACTCGTCGAACCTTGCCGCGATGGATCGCCATCGTGTGTGTTGTGACGCGGTCCATGAAGTCGCGGTCGTGGGTGATCAGGATCACCTCGCCTGGCCAGTTGCGGAGGTAGCGCTGCAGCCAGCGCATCGACACGATGTCGAGGTAGTTGGTCGGTTCGTCGAGCAACAGCAGGTTCGGCTGCGAGACCAGGACCTTCGCGAGCTGCAGGCGGACCTGGAAGCCGCCGGAGAACTCCCCCGGCGGCCGGCCGAAGTCCTCGACGGAGAACCCGAGGCCCATCAGCGCTTCCTCGGCGCGATACTCTTCGACCCAGCCGCCCTCTTGCACCGGGAGTCCGAGGCACGCCTCTTCGAGCACCGTCGGCTTCTGGAAGTCGAGGTGCTGGGACAAGTGACCAATCGTGTAGTGCTTCGGCGTCTCGATCCGTCCGCCGTCGGACGTCTCATCACCCAGGATCAGGCGAAATAGTGTGGTCTTCCCGCTGCCGTTCCGCCCGACGAGGCCGAGCCGTTCGCCCGGTGTCAATGCGACCGTGACGTCGTCGAACAGCACGCGGGTGCCATACGCCTTGCGGAGCTGTTGGATCTGCAGCATCGTGGGCGGGGGAACTTACCAGGTTCCTCGCGTAGGGCGCCATGCAGGACGAACGAACCCAGACCGCCAGACTGCTGAACCAGTGGCACCGCGGCGATCGCGACGCGCTGGATCAGCTGGTCCAGGAGAACGCGGACTGGATCGAGAACCGGGTCCGGCACCGGCTCGGCGGTCTCCTTCGCGCGCGCGGCGAGACGGTCGACTACGTCCAAGAGGTCATGGTCGAGGTGTTGCGGTACGCGCCGCGCTTCGTGGTGTCGGATCGCCAGCGCTTCCGGGCCATGCTCGCGCGCATGGTCGAGAACGTGCTGCGCGACGAGGTCGATCGGCACAAGGCGCTGCGGCGCGACCCGCGAAGGGAACAGCCGATTCCCACCGACAGCGTGCTCCGGCTCGACTCGGGTCGGCATCGCGTCGCCCCGCCGAGCGAGCACGCGATGCGGGCCGAGGGGGAAGCCTGGATCCGGCTCGCGCTGGAGCTGATCGAACCGGAGGACCGCAAGGTGATCCTGCTGCGCGAGCACGAAGGTCTGTCGTTCGCCGAAGTCGGCGAGGCGCTCGGCATCCAAGAGAACACCGCGCGTATGCGCTTCCAGCGAGCCTTGCCCCGACTGATGAAGAAAGTCGAGTCCTTGCGTCGCGCGGGTGACGAGGCGTTCTTGTAGCCATGAGTAGTGGATCCGGATTCGGTCGCTTGCAGCAAGCGTTCGACGCATGGGAGGAGTTCCAGGCGTCGGGTGGCACGGACGTCGAGGGCTTCCTCGCCGCGCACGAGTCGCTGCGTGACTTGCTCGAGCCGCTGGTGGGGGCGCCGATCGAGCCGGCGGAATCCGCCGGCCGCGAAGAGCGCACGCTCGGTGGGGACTTCCGCATCCGCCGTGAGATCGGGCGCGGTGGAATGGGGCGGGTGTTCGAAGCCCAGCAGATCTCGCTCGACCGTCGCGTCGCCGTGAAGACGCTCCACACGGAATCCGCTTCGAGCCCGCACGCGGTGGCTCGCTTCAAGCAGGAGGCGTCCACCGCGGCGCGACTCGAGCACGACGGGATCGTCGACGTGTACGCGGTCGGGAGCGACGACAACGTGCACTGGTTCGCGATGGAGCTCGTGGACGGTGCGCCGCTCGACGCGGTCGTCGCGCACTGCCGCGAAGTGCCGATGGGCGAACTGCGCGGCCGGACGTTGCTGCAGGCGGTTGAGTCCGCCCGACGCTCGAACGAAGAGTCGCTGCGCATCGATACCGGTCTCTACGAGCAGGGCCACATCGAAGCCGTCACGGAAGTCGTCGCGCGTGTCGCGGATGCGCTGGAGCACGCGCGCAGCCGCGGCGTGATCCATCGTGACGTGAAGCCGTCCAACATCCTGCTGCGCGTCGACGGTCGAGTCGTCTTGACGGACTTCGGGTTGGCACGCGAAGAGGCGCTGCCGTCGATGACGCGAAGCGGCGAGTTCGCGGGCACGCCGTACTACGTCGCGCCCGAGCAGGCGCAGGGTCGGCGAGAAGAAGTCGACCACCGCGCCGACCTCTTCTCGCTCGGCGTCACCCTCTACGAGATGCTGACGCTGCGGCGCCCCTTCGAGGGACACAACAGCCCGGAGGTCTTGGCCGCCATCATCGGTCGTGAGCCGGCCGACCCCCGCAGGTATCGACGCGGACTCTCGAACGACCTCGTCGCGATCGTCATGAAGGCGCTCGAGAAGCGTCCGGACAATCGATACCAGTCCGCGGCCGAGTTCGCCGAGGATCTGCGTCGGTTCGCCCGGCACCTCCCGGTCAACGCGCGGGCATGGACGCGGCGCCTGCGCTTCAGTCGTTGGCTACGGCGGGAACCGGCGAAGGCCGCGCTGGCGATCGCGCTCACCGTTGGCGTGCCGACGGTCGGCGGCCTCGGTGGCTACCTGCTGATCAATCGCGAGACGTTCGCCGCCGGGGCCGAAGTCGCGGAGTCGAAGCGGCTCGAAGAGGAGCTGACCGCGGGATTCGTCGCGATCACCGAGAACTTCTACGAGCGGGCGCGCGAGAGCTTCGCGCGGGCGCGACTCGTGCGGCCGGACTCGGTCGAGGCCGTGTGGGGGTACGTGCACGCTCTCGCGCAGACCGGAGCTTCCGACGAAGCGCTCGCGACGCTCGACGAACTTCCCGACCTCGTGAATCGGAGCGCCGCGCTGCGCCGCGCGAGAGAGGACTGTCTCCTGCGGCTCGGGGAGCGGGATCGTGCGCTGGCGATGGAACGCGTCGAGCCGGAAGACGCGCTCGGCTCGTTCCTCGAAGCCCTGAGCTGGCGTTCCTACTCGATTGGCAATCCGAACGACGAGGCGGCGCGGAATCGTGCCCTCCGGCATGCCAAGCATGCGGTCATGGCCGCGCCCGTCGCGCGTCCGGTCTATCACGCCGTGCTCGCGCGCACGGCTTCGAGCGCGAAGCAGATGGATCTCGCGCTCGCCACGGCCAATGCGATGCTGGAGATCTGGCCCGACCTCGACGTGATGTGGGGGACGATTGGCTACGTGTTCTCGTTCCACGACCTAGAGCGCGCGCTGGATGCGTTCGATCGGGCGCTGAAATACGAGCCTGGGCATCCTCCGACGGTCATCAACAAGGCGATCGTACTCCGCAAGCTCGGTCGACCCGACGAAGCCACCGCGCTGTTCGAGGACGCGCTGAATGGCGCCGATCCCGATGCGGTGCCCGCGCGGATCTACGACAAGTACGCGGGGCATCTCGCAACGGTGGGGCGCGTCGACGATGCGCTCGCCGCGTACGAGCGAGCGTGGGAAATCGCGCCCCGCGCGCAGTTCGCGATCAACCACGGCGCGACCCTGATGCGCCGCAACCGACAGGACGAGGCCTGCAAGGTCTACGCGCGGGGAGTCGACGCCTTCCCGGACCACTATCTCCTGCTGCTCGCCTACGGCGTCGGGCTCTACCAGGCGGACGACCTCGAGCGGGCGGTCGAGATCCTGCGCCGTGCCTGCGCGGCGCGTGGCGAGGTCGATCGCAGCGACGCCGTGCTCGGTTCGACCCTCTTCCGGCTCGAGCGGTACGACGAAGCGAGCGAGGTCTTCGAGCGCTGCCTCGAATGGAAGCCACACCACGCTTCGATGTGGTTCAACTTCGGCAACTCGCTGGTCTGGTCGGAGCGGTTCGAGGATGCGATCGCGCCGCTGCGTCGGGCCATCGCGCTGGAACCCAAGCACGCGAAGGCCGCGATCACCCTGGCGACCGCGCTTTCGGCCGCCGGGCACACCGAGGAGGCCGTGGGGGCATTTCGGCGCTCCATCGTGCGATTCCCGGCCCACGTGCGGCAGCTCCAGGAGCAGACGCGTCGTCTGGCTCGGCGCGACTACGCCCGAGAGACCGCGCGGGCGCTCGCCGGCCTGCTCGTCGACCTCCGTCCCGACGATCAGCCGTCCCATGAGCTCTTGGTTGGCCTCCTCGGGCGCGAGGGCGACCACGGCGGGCTCCGCGCCGAGCTGGATCGGTGGGTCCGGCAGCGTCCGGACGACCCGGACGCCTGGGACGCGCTCGCCGACCATTGTGAAGATCCCGCGGTTCCGGAGCTGTGGCGGGCCCCGGCCGCGGCGGCCGGGGCCCGCGCCCGCGCGGCAGAGATTCGCGCTCGTTAGGGCACAATTCTGGATCTCCGGTCCGTTCAGTCGGCCCGGCCTGCTACGTTTGTCGCCGTTCTGCTCCGCGCGCTAGGGAGAATGGCAGCGCGGTTTCCTATTGAGCGGGAAGACCCCGCCCTTATCTGACTAGAGTCACGAGATGACCAAGCGACTTTTCGTGGGCAACCTCTCCTGGGACACCCAGGAGGATGACCTGATCGCCGCCTTTGAACAAGACGGCCGCAGCGTCACCAGTGCCCGCATCATGACGGATCGAGACACCGGCCGGCCGCGTGGCTTCGCCTTCGTGGAGATGGCGACCGAAGAAGACGCGCAGGCAGCGATCCAAGCGATGGATGGAGCGGAGGTCGACGGTCGACCCCTGCGTGTCAACGAAGCCGAAGAGCGTCGGCCGCGTAGCGGCGGCGGTGGCGGCGGCGGCGGCTACCGCGGTGGCGGTGGTGGCGGCGGCGGCGGCGGTCGTGGCGGTGGCTACGGCGGCGGTGGCGGCGGAGGCCGTGGCGGAGGCGGCGGTGGCCGTGGCCGCGATCGTGGTGACCGCGGACGCGGACGCGACGAACAGTGGTAGCCTGACGCACAGAGTCGGCCTGACAGACCAGGCCATGAAACGAGCCGGCAGCGCGCACGTTGTCGGCTCGCTTTCGTTAAAGCGTGTGTCGAGGTATCGAGACCGTGTCGCAGTAAGTCGAAGGCGCGTGGCAGAGTGCGGCTTCGTCACGGGCGAAGTAGAATCGCGAGCGTTTCCTACCCCAGCGATTCAGGAGAACTCGCACCATGAAGTTTCACTACGCCCCCGTAGCCGTGCTGCTCGCATCAACCGGCGTGGCTCAACTCGACATCTCGATCGGCGTTCGCGAGACCGGCTTTGCCGGTGGCGCGTTCACGTTCGTCGGTGACAACGGCGGCACGTCCGGCGGTATCGAGTGGGTCAACCTGGACGGTCAACAGCTCGTCTTGGATGGCACCTGGCAGCAGTTCGTGTTCGTGCTCGGGTCCGATCCGATCACGGGTTTCGCGGGAGGCTCCGCGAACAGCACGCTCGAAGGCGACTTCGGCGTTCTCGAGCACATCCGGATCCAGAACCTCATGGGATCCGGCGTCGACGGACCGATCACGCTGTGGATCGACGACGTCGAGAACATCACGGCCAGCGGCGGTTCGAACGTTTTCGCGACGTTCGAGGGCTTTGCCGACGGGCAAGAGGTGATGTTCCAAGAGGCACCGTTCTCCGGTTCGACCGCGGGCAACATGCTCAGCGGCGTCTCGGGCGCCACCAACGCGTTCGCGCTCAACGGGACCGGCTCGATGCGAGCGGACATGGAGTTCGTCGACAACGCGGCCGACCGATGGTGTCGCCTGACGTCGTTCCGCACGACGCAGCAGCTCGGCAACCCGCTGATCCGTTTCGACGACAACAGCATCATCACGTTCTGGATGGCCGGTCTGAACTGCCCGGCAGGGGATGCGTCGATCTCCGCCGCGTGCCCGGCGGGACCGCACTCCGGTGGCGGCCCGCTGATGGGCGTGTCCGGCACGCCCCAGCTCGGCGGCAGCTTCTTCGTCACGGGTGACAACCTGCTCGCCAGCCCGCTCTGTGGTCTGTTGATCGGCACGGAGACGCCGCCCATTGACTTGAGCTTGGTCGGTGGGCCGGTGGGCTCGAATCTCTGCATCGCCCCGATCGCGACCGCGCCGTGCAGCGGGTCGGTCAACACGACTCTGCAGTTCAACGTCGGAGCCGACATCGGTCTCTGTGGCCTCACGCTTTCGATGCAGTGGATCGACTTCGACGCGTCCTTGGGCGTTGGCCTGCCGTTCGGCACGTCCGAAGTGCTGAACATCGTCGTCGGCGCGTAGCGAACGCAATACTGTCGAGCGTCCGATGGCGCGGGCGTTTCGGCTCGGGGCCGGGCGGTGTCTACCGACGCCGGCCGGTTCCCGGCTAGAATTCCGGGTACGGTTCTCATCGCGGATCCGTTCCACCACACACGACACCGGAGTTCAGCCACATGTCCCGTCTCGCTCACACCGCCCTCTTTGCCTGCGCGCTCGCGGGCAGCACGCTCGCCCAAGGCCGTCACGTCTTCGAACTCAACCAGGCCGGGTCGGCATTCACGTTCTCGGGCTCGGTGACGCTCGCCGGCGTGACCGGTCCGATCGTCGGGACGCCGAACAACTTCAACGTGTCGGGTGACGCGGCCGTCGACGTCACGGTGGCGGGCGGCGCGATCACGCAGGGCAACCTCGTCGATGGCAACGGCGCGATCGTCGACGTGCCGGCGTTGTCCGCGGAGCTGCCGAACCCCATTCCGTTCTTGCCGGCGCTTGCGACGATCAACGTGACCGCGAGCGAGGTGGTCTTCACTTCGACGGCGCCCTTCGCGGTCGGCCCAGGCGGCAACTTCAACGCGACCGTCTCAGCGATGATCCTCAGCGGCTCCGTCAACGTGACCGGCCTGGTCAACGTGACGGTGCCGCTCGCCGGGCAGGTGAGCAACCAGACCGCGGTCGCCGGCACGCTGACGCCGAGCGGGAACGGCATGGACCTCCTGGTGCCGATCAACACGACCTTCTCGTTCGCGGATGCCGCTTCCGGCGCGACAGGAACGCTGACGATCGTCGGCAACGTCGTCGCCGAAGACCGCTCGTTCGCGGAAGACGTCGACACGATTTCGCTCACGACCGGCGGCGTCCAGACGATGACGCTCTCGGCCGGCACGGCGAACACTGGCCTTCAGTACATCACGCTCGGCACGACGAGCGGCACGGCGCCGGGTTTCGACGCGAATGGCGTCAACATCCCGCTGAACGCCGACGGCTGGACGATCCAGACCGCGAGCGCGCCGAACACGTTCCCGCTGGGGGGCTCGCTCGGCGTCATCGACGCGGTGGGCAACGGCACGACGACGCTGACGTTCCCGCCGCTGCCGATCCCGATC
>JANQJF010000094.1 GCA_028281765.1 Planctomycetota bacterium
CTGGGACGATCTCGGCGCCGCACTCGCCTCCCCGGAGATCCGACACGCGACCGCGCTGAGCTTCCTGACGTCCACGATCACCGCGATCGTGTCCGTGTGGTTCGCGGTGCCGATCGGCTACCTGCTCGCGCGTCACCGCTTTCCCGGGAAGGTGTGGCTCGAGACGGTCCTCGACATCCCGATCGTGCTGCCGCCGATGGTCGTGGGGCTGTCGCTGCTGATCCTGTTCCAGACGCCGTTCGGCCGCGCGGTCGAGGCAGTGATCCCCGTGACCTACCGCGTGCCTTCGATCGTGCTCGCGCAGTTCACGATCGCGTGCGCATTTGCGATCCGGACGATGGTCGTAACGTTCGAGCAAAACGACGCGCGCTGCGAACGCGTCGCGCTAACGCTGGGGTGCAACGAGCGGCAGGCGTTTTGGCACGTCGCGGTGCCCGAGGCCGGTCGCGGCGCGTTGAGTGCGGGCCTCCTCGCGTGGGCGCGTGCGCTCGGCGAGTTCGGTCCGATCCTCGTGTTCTCGGGCGCGACGCGGATGCGCACCGAGGTGCTGCCGTCGAGCGTGTTCCTCGAGCTGTCGATCGGCAACATCGACGCGGCCGTCGCGGTGTCCCTGATCATGGTCACGGCCGCCGCGCTGGTGCTCGGCCTCAGCCGGGCGATCGGGATGCGGAGTTCCCAAGGGGGGATCGCGTGATTCGCTGTGAGGCACTCTCACTGCGCGCCGGCGAGTTCGCATTCGACGGCATCGATCTCGACATCCCCCACGGCAAGCACGCGGTGCTCATGGGGCGCACGGGCTGCGGTAAATCGACGCTCCTCGAGACGGTCTGCGGCCTGCGAGCGCCCGCCCGCGGTCGCATCCAGATCAACGGCGCGGACGTCACAACCGCCCCGCCCGCCGCGCGCGGCATCGGCTACGTCCCGCAGGACGGCGCGCTGTTCCGAAAGTCGACAGTGCGCGGCAACCTCGGCTTCGCGCTCCGCATGCGAAGAGCCCCTCGCGCCGAGATCGACGCCCGCGTCGCCGAACTCGCCGCGCTGCTCGACCTCGAATCACTCCTCGACCGCTACCCGACGACCCTCAGCGGCGGCGAGCGCCAGCGCACCGCGCTCGGCCGCGCGCTCGCGTTCCGCCCGAGCGTGCTCTGCCTCGACGAGCCCCTGTCGGCGATCGACGACGCCGTACGCGAAGAGATGTATGCCGCGATCGAGACGGCTCGGGAGCACAGCGCGGCGACGGTGCTCCACGTGACGCACAGCCGGGCGGAGGCCAAACGGCTCGCGGACATCCGATTCGAGATGCGGGCGGACGGTATCGCGCGCGTATAACTCCGCCCACCCATGCAGGTCACCTTCGAGTTCCTCGCCCAGCTCCGCACGCTCGCCGGCACTGCGAACGAATCGCGGGACGTCGACGCCTCCACCACCGTGCAGCAGGCCGTCCTCGATCTCGCGCGCGAACGCGGTGGCGACTTCGCGAAGCTCGTCCTCGATGCGACCGGCGAGCGGCTGCACCCGAGCATGCTGCTCTTCGTCGGCGACCAACAGGTCGTGTGGGACGAGCCCGGACCCCTGCACGACCGTGCGCGCGTCGTGCTCGCCCCACCGATCGCCGGCGGCTGAGCCATGAGCCTCGACGACGAACAGCGCGACATCTACGCCTGGCAAATCGACGTGCCCGACTTCGGCGAGGCGGGGCAAGAGAGACTCGCCTCGACCTCGATCCTCGTCTCACGCGTCGGCGGCCTCGGCAGCGTCGTCGCGCTCGAGCTCGCCGCCGCCGGCGTCGGCAAGCTGGTGCTCGCGCACGGTGGCAACACGAAGCCGAGCGATCTCAATCGGCAGCTGCTGCAGACCTACGACCACCTCGGCAAGCCGCGCATCGAATCGATCGCCGCGCGCCTCCACGACCTCAACCCGCGCCTCGAGATCGTGGCCGAACCCGCCAACGCCTCGACCGAAAACGTCGACCGCCTCGTCGAGCAGACCGACCTCGTCGTCGACTGCGCGCCCCTGTTCGAAGAACGCTTCGCGCTCAACGACGCGTGCGTTCGGCAGAACAAGGTGCTCGTCGAAGCCGCGATGTTCGAGCTGCAGGCGCAGCTGACGACGATCCGCCCCGGCGTGACGCCGTGCCTGCGGTGCCTCTACCCCGAAACGCCTCCGGCGTGGAAGCGCCGCTTTCCGGTGTTCGGCGCCGTCTCCGCCACCGTCGGCTCGATCGCCGCGATGGAAGCGATCAAGGTTGCCGCACGCTTCGGCGAACCGCTGTTCGGCACGATGCTTCGTTTCGACCTGCGCGACGTATCGTTTCACCGTGCGGCCATCCAGAAGCGCGCGGACTGCGAGGTCTGCGGCGCGTGAGCCGAAGCCACGTGATCTGCTGGATCCCCGGCAGCTGAATCGGGACAATCGCCGGGTGGAGGCTCCCCATGGACTGGACCACGATTCTCACCGCCGGCGCTGTCGGCGCCGTTGCCGCCTACATCTGGAACGCCGTCGCCTGGCTCGCGCTCAAGCACCACAAGCCCGACTACCGACCGGTCGGTGAGGCATCCCGCGACAAGCTCGAAGCCGCGCTCGCCGACGTCCCGCCGGGCAACCACTGGTACGTGATCCCGCACGACGAGGAATACGAGAAGGGCATCACCGACCCCGAACTTCTCGCACGCCACCGCGCCGGCCCGAACGCGATCGTGATCATGCTCGAGCCCGGCCCGCCGATGACCGGCGCGACCTTCGGCCGGGGCTTCGCGCTCAACCTGGCCGAAGGCATCGGCTGCGGGATCCTGTTCGCGCTGTCCGGCGTGAGCGGGCTCGGCGCGACGCTCGGCTTCTGCCTCGGCGTCGGGCTCCTGATCTCTCTATCGGGCTACTTCGTGTTGGCGAACTGGGCCAAGCTGCCGTGGCGATTCACGATGACCTCGACGTTCGACAAGCTGGTGTCGTTCGGGTTGATCGGATTCGCGATGCACTGGCTGGGGCCCGTGGCGGGGACGGGGTAGGACACTCGAACGAGCTCGCCCGATCGTCCAGCCGCCTCACCCCGCCGACATCACCTCTTTCGCCACTCCGGCAGCCGCCCCGGCGTATCCGCAGCCCCCGCCGCCTCGAGCTCCCGCTCGATCTCCGGCAGAGTCTGCGTCGCGACGACCTTCAGCTTTCCGAGCACGTCCTCGAACGCGTCCGCCGCGTACCCGTACCCATCCCGCTCCGTCTTCGTCGGCGCCGAACTTGTGTACAGCTGCGCACTCGCGATCGTCTCGATCCGGCTGCTGATCGACATCGAGGCCGGCTTGTTGCGGCTCGACAGCGAACGGTCGCCATTGAGCGCGACGCGGAAGTCGGCGAGGACGCCGTCGAGGACCTCGATGCGCTCGAGCAGCGCGGTGTCGGCGCGGCCGGCGCGGCGGACGGCGACGCGCACGTGGTCGACGCGGTCCTGCATCTCGCCGAGCACGCGGTTCGCCTGCCGCACGGCGCGGCGCAGGTCGACGACCTTGCTCTGGAACGCGAGCACGGCAGCCTTGTCCTGTGCAGGCAACGTCGCGAGATTGAGCGCCTCGACGTCGAAGTCGATCGGGCCCGCGAGCTTCGACAGCACGCCGTCGACTTCCTTTTCGAGCGTCGCCGAGAACTTGCCGGCGAGCACGAGCGGGCCGACGGTCGCGCTCGCCCACGGCGGCGCGTCGTCGCCGCTACTGAGCGTGATCTTCGTCGCCGGCGGGTAGCGCAGGTTCCACGCGACGCGGTGCAACCCCTGCTTGCGCGGCGCGTCGACGCGACTGACGACCTCGCCCTTCTGGTCGCGGATCGTCACGAACACGGCCGGCTCGTTGGCGCGCCCTTCCGCACGCATCTCCGCGTCGGTCGGGAACGGATGCGTCGTCTCGTCCTTACGCGCCTTCTTCTGGGCCTCCTCCCGGATCTCCTTCGGCGTCTTCAGCCCGTCGCGCATCCAGAACGTGAAGACCGCACCAAACGGCGGGTTCTTCGCGGCGAAGTAGGTCGACCCTTGTGAGCCGAGACCGCTGCGCGAACCGAGCCGGCTGCGCTCGATGTAGAGCGGCGCGGCGCGCGTCGCGAACATGTGCGCCTCCTGCCCGAGCAGCTCCTCGGACATCGTACGCAGCGCCGAGTAGTCGTCGAGCACGTAGAAGCCGCGGCCGAACGTGCCGAGGATCAGGTCGTTCTCACGACGCTGGATCTCGATGTCGCGCACCGCGATCGTCGGCAGGCCATGGCCGAGCTCGTGCCACTTCTGCCCGCGGTCGAACGACACGTAGCAGCCGTACTCGGTCCCGCAGAACAGCAGGTTCTCGTTGACGTGGTCCTCGACGAGCGACCAAACCGGACCGTGATCCGGCAGATCGCTCGCGATCGACGTCCACGACGCGCCGCGGTCTTCGCTGACCAGGAGATACGGCTTGAAGTCGCCTTTCTTGTGGTTGTTGAACGCGGCGAAGATTCGGTTTTCGGAGTGGCGCGAAGACTCGAGTCGACTGACGTACGTCTGCTCGGGCACACCCGGGAAGGTCGCGAGCTTCGTCCAGCTCTTGCCGCCGTCCGATGTCGAGTGGACGAGACCGTCATCGGTTCCGACCCAGAGGACGTTGCCGTCGATCGGCGACTCGGCGAGCGACACGCAGTTGCCGTAAACCGAAGTCGACGCGTTCTTCGCGACGGAGTCGACCTCCTGAACGCGCCCCATGACTTCCAGCTTGTCGCGATCGATACCGCGCGTCAGGTCACCGCTGATGTCTTCCCAAGAGTCGCCACGGTCGTTCGAACGGAAGAGGCGGTCACCCGCGAAGTAGAGCCGCGTGTGGAGGTGGCTACTGATCAGCAGCGGCGAGTCCCAGTTCCACACGATCGGCGGTTCGCCCGGCGCCTGCCGCGGCTTGATGTCGGTGATCTCACCGCTGCGCCGGTCGTGACGCACGAGGCCGCCGTACTGCCACTGCGTGTAGACGATGTTCTCGTCCATCGGGTCGACCTGCGCTTCGTAGCCGTCACCGCCGACCGTCACGAACCAGTCGTCGTTGGTGATGCCGGCGCGGCTCGTCGTGCGCGACGGGCCACCCATCGAGTTGTTGTCCTGCGTGCCACCGTACACATTGTAGAACGGCAGCGCCTGGTCCGCGCTCACGCGGTAGAACTGCGCGAGCGGCAGATTCTCGCAGAAGTCCCAGTTCGCGCCGGCGTCGTGCGTCTCGTAGATGCCGCCGTCGCCACCGATGATCAGGTGACGCGTGTTGCGCCGATCGATCCAGAGCGCGTGGTCATCGACGTGGCGGTGCTTGTTGCCGATGTTCTTCCACGTCTTGCCGCCGTCGCGCGACACCGACGTCCACGTGTCGAGGCAGTAGACCGTGTGCTCGTCGTGCGGATCGCAAAACAGCTCGTTGTAGTACTGCGGGCTTCGCGAGACCTTGCTGCTCTGCTTCGACCAGCTCTCACCGCGGTCGACCGAGCGGAACGTACCACCTTTGCCGCGCTGCGCCTCGATGATCGCGTAGAGCACGTCGGGGTTCGCCGGTGAGAGCGCGAGGCCGATCTTGCCCTTGTCGACACTGGGGATGCCGCTCGTCAGCTTGCGCCAGTTCGCACCGCCGTCGGTCGTCTTGTAGATCTCCGACTCGGGCCCGCCGTTGATCAACGTCCAAACGTGACGGCGGCGCTGATACGCGCTCGCGTACGCGACGTCCGGATCCCTCGGATCGAGGTGCACTTCATTGACGCCGGTCTGGTCGCTGATCTCGAGCACCTTGTTCCACGTCGCGCCGCCATCGGTCGTTTTGTAGAGACCGCGGTCACCGCCGTCCGCCCACAGCGGACCCTGCGCCGCGACCCAGACGACGTTCGAGTCGCGCGGATCGACGACGATCTTGCCGATGTGCTCGCTCTTCGCGAGGCCGACATTCCTCCAGCTCTTGCCGCCGTCGAGCGACTTGTAGACGCCGTCGCCCCAGGACACGCTCCGCTGCGAGTTGTTCTCGCCGGTGCCGACCCAGATGCAGTGGCGGTTGTTCGGATCGATCGTGACGCAGCCGATCGAGTACGACTTCTCACCGTCGAAGACCGGCTCGAACGTCGTGCCGTGGTTCTCGGTGCGCCAGACTCCGCCGGACGCGGTCGCGACGAACCAACGCGACGTGAGCGCCGGGTCGACCGCGATGTCGGTGATGCGGCCCGAGCACATGGCCGGGCCGATGTTGCGGAACTTCAGGGCCGAGAGGGACGACGACTTCAGGCGGGAGTCGTCCTTCGGCGCGGCTTCCTTCGCGTCTTGGGCAATCGCGAACGGGGAAGCGCAGAGGAGCGCGAGAAGGGTCAGCTTCATGGGGCGGAGGATAGGCCAACGATAGCCACCGGTCATGTCTCGACGCGCGCGTGATCGCGCGCGCCCCGCCGGCGTCCCGCCGGCGGGGGCTTCCTACGTGCCCTCGCTCCCGGCTCCGCCGGGAGCGCCGAGCGCAGACTCCTGACCTCGGGAAAGACGGAAACCAAGGCCGGAGTCCGCATCGCCCGGGAGGTTCCAGTCGCGACAGGCCGCCCGCACGTCCCTGGCGTCGATGCCCCAGGAGCCGCCGCGGAACACGCGAACCGCGCCCACCGACTCGACCGGGTCGATCACTGCATCCTCCGTGTACTCGCGCTTGTGGTCCCCGCACCACTCCCACACGTTGCCCAGCATGTCGTACAGGCCCAGCCCATTGGGTGCCGTCTGCCCCACGATCCGGGTTCCCGCTCGGTCGTGGTCGTACTGCTTCTCGTCCCAATTGCTCGAGTCCTCCCCGTCCTCGAGATCGAAGCCCACCCCGCTGTTGCCCCCGTACCACGCAATCCCGTCCAAGACTGGCGCATGGTTTTCGCCGAGAATCTCCATCGCGCCCGCGTACGTCGCCTCCTCGCTA